>NZ_JBFAQS010000003.1:0-549680 GCF_040678875.1 Micromonospora sp. NPDC049274 | reverse complement strand
AGCCCGACCCAACCCGATCTGTTCCCGCTCCAGCGGGCTCAACCTCGACGCCATAACCACCCCAACGAAGAAAACGGAAGGGTGTTGCAACCACCGGTTGAGCCCGCCCTCGGAACGGAAAGTGTCCAAGATCTGCGCAAGGAGCCGCTCAGGCGTCGTAGTCGACAGTGAGCCTGTCGGTCGTCGGGCTGGACTGGCAGGTCAGCACATAGCCCGCCGCCACCTCGTCGGGCTCCAGGGCGTAGTTGCGGGCCATCGTGACGGCACCGTCGACGATCTTCGCCTTGCACGTCGAGCAGACACCGCCCTTGCAGGCGTACGGCAGCTCGCCCCGGACCTTCAACGCGGCGTCCAGCACCCGCTCCTCGCGGCCCATCGAGAAGCTCGACGACCGGCCGTCCAGCACGATTGTGACGTCCGTCCCGGTGCCCGGCTGATCGGCCGGGCGGGCCACCGGCTCCGGCGGCCCGTCGACGTGGAACAGCTCGGTGTGCACCGCCGACTCCGGCAGCCCACGCGCGGTCAACACGTCCCGGGCGTCGACCACCATGCCGTACGGGCCGCAGAGGAACCACTCCTCGATGACGTCGCCCGGCACGATGGTGCCCAGCAGTCGCTCCAGCCGGTCGGCGTCGATCCGACCGGAGAGCAGCGGAGACTCACCCTGCTCCCGGGACAGCACGTGCACCAGGTGCAGCCGTGTGGGGTAGCGATCCTTCAGGTCGGCCAACTCCTCGGCGAACATGACCCGGTTGGCCGTGCGGTTGCCGTACACCAGGGTGAAGGTGCTCGCCGGCTCGACGGCCAGGGCGGTCCCGACGAGCGCGAGCACCGGGGTGATGCCGGAGCCGGCGACGACCGCGCCGTAGTGCCGCGCCCGGTCCGCCGCGAACGCCGTGGTGAAGGTGCCCAGCGGCGTCATCACCTCGACGGTGTCGCCGCGGCGCAACGCGCCGCAGGCGAACGCCGAGAACGCGCCGCCGGGGATCTCCCGCACCCCGATCCGCAGCCGGCCGCGCCGGGCCAGGTCGTCCGGGGTGGAGCAGATGGAGTACGACCGGCGTACGTCGTCGCCGTCGTCGGTCACCCGCCGGACGGTGAGGTGCTGACCGGCGCGGAACGCGAACGCCTCCCGCAACTCCTCTCCTACGGCGAAGGTGACCGCGACCGAGTCGTCGGTGAGCCGGTCGACGGCGTCTACCGGCAGCGGGTGGAAGGCCGGCCGGCGGCGGACCGGCCGGGCGATGGTGACAGTCACAGCGCCTTCAGGTGGTCGAAGGGTTCGGAGCAGGAACGGCAGCGCCACAGCGCCTTACAGGCGGTCGAGCCGAACCGGCTGACCTGCTCGGTGTCCGGCGAGCCGCAGAGCGGGCAACGGACCGCAAGGGTCAATGCCACCACGCCCGGTGCGGGCGCCGGGGCCGGCGGGGCGATCCCGGCGGCGGCCAACTTGGCCCGCCCGGCGTCGGAGATCCAGTCGGTGCTCCACGGTGGGCTGTAGACCGTCCGCACCTCGGTGTCCGGATAACCCGCTACGGCCAGCGCACGCCGGACGTCGGCCCGGATCACGTCCATGGCGGGGCAACCCGTGTACGTCGGCGTGATGGTCACGGTGACCCGCCCACTGGCCCCGTCCTCCTCGACGGCGCGCAGGATCCCCAACTCGTCGATGGTGATCACACGGATCTCCGGGTCCACCACGCTCGCCGCCGCCATTCGCGCGTCGGTCACCACTTCGCCCCGGGATGGGCGCGGTGCAGCACCTGCATCTCGGCCAGCAGGTAGGACAGGTGCTCGGTGTGCACGCCGGCCCGCCCGCCCGTCGGCGCCCAGCCGCGCTCCGGCCGGCTGAGCGTGGCCTCGGCCAGCACCGGGCCGACGGTCTCGTCGAAAGCCTGCCGCAGGCCCGCCGGGTCGACAGGCGCCGCCGGGTCCGCGGCGAAGAACTCGTGGGTGTACGGCCAGACGTGGTCCACGGCCTCCTGCATCCGGCGGTGCGACTCCTCGGTGCCGTCGCCGAGCCGTTTGACCCACAGCGCGCCGTGGTCCAGGTGGTACGCCGACTCCTTGCGCGCCTTCGCGCCGATGGCGGCCAGCCGCTCGTCGGCGCACGACGCGAGCGCGGTGTAGAGCGGCAATTGGTACGCCGCCAGGAAGAACAGCTTCGCCATGGTCACCGCGAAGTCGCCGTTGGGCAGCTCGACCAGCAGCACGTTGTGAAACTCGCGGTCGTCGCGCAGGTACGCCAGCGCGTCCTCGTCCCGACCTGCCGCCTCCAGTTCACCCGCGTACGACAGCAGCAGGCGGGCCGCACCGAGCTGGTCGAGGGCGATGTTGGCGAGCGCGATGTCCTCTTCCATCTCCGGCGCGCGGGTCGTCCACTCGGCGAGCCGCTGCGCGGCGACCAGCGCGTCGTCACCGAGGGCGAGGGCGAAGCCGAACGGCCCGTTCACGCCACCACCTCGCTTCGCTCGGCGGCGGCGCGGAGCGCCCCGCTGCTGGGCTGGCTGGTTCGCTCGCTCACAGGTGCGCCACCCCGTCCGGCACCTCGTAGAAGGTGGGGTGGCGGTAGACCTTGTCGGCGGCCGGGTCGAAGAAGGAGTCCTTCTCGTCCGGGCTGGACGCGGTGATCGCGCCCGCCGGCACCACCCAGATCGACACGCCCTCCTGCCGGCGGGTGTAGAGGTCGCGCGCGTTGCGCAGGGCCAGCTCGGCGTCCGGGGCGTGCAGGCTGCCGACGTGCGTGTGCGACAGCCCGCGTCGCGCCCGCACGAAGACCTCCCACAGAGGCGAGTGCTCGTTGCTCACGCGGCCACCTTCTCCCTCTTGTCCGCCCGCTTGGCGGCGTACGCCGCGGCGGCCTCGCGTACCCACGCACCGTCGGCGTGGGCGGCCCGGCGGTGGGCCATCCGCTCCCGGTTGCACGGTCCGTTGCCCTTGATGACCTGCATCAGCTCGTCGTAGTCCGGCTGGGTGTAGTCGTACGCCTGTCGCTCCTCGTTCCAGCGCAGGTCGTCATCGGGGATGCGCAGCCCGAGGACCTCCGCCTGCTGGACGCACATGTCGACGAAGCGTTGACGCAGGTCGTCGTTGGAGAAGCGCTTGATCTTCCAGGCCATCGACTGGGCGGAGTGGGTGGAGTCGCCGTCCGGCGGGCCGAACATGGCCAACGACGGGTACCACCAGCGGTCCACCGCGTCCTGCGCCATGGCCAGCTGCTCCGGGGTGCCGTGCGCCAGGGTGTGCAGGATCTCGTAACCCTGGCGCTGGTGGAACGACTCCTCCTTGCAGACGCGGATCATCGCCCGCGCGTACGGGCCGTAGGAGCAGCGGCACAGCGGCACCTGGTTGACGATCGCGGCGCCGTCCACCAGCCAGCCGATCGCGCCCACGTCGGCCCAGCTCAGGGTGGGGTAGTTGAAGATCGAGCTGTACTTCTGCCTGCCGTCGAGCAGCAGCTGGACCAGTTCGTCGCGGCTGATGCCGAGGGTCTCGGCGGCGGCGTAGAGGTAGAGGCCGTGGCCCGCCTCGTCCTGGACCTTGGCGAGCAGGATCGCCTTGCGCTTGAGCGAGGGCGCCCGGCTGATCCAGTTGCCCTCCGGCTGCATGCCGATGATCTCGGAGTGGGCGTGCTGGGCGATCTGCCGGATCAACGTCCGGCGGTACGCCTCGGGCATCCAGTCGCGCGGCTCGATCTTCTGCTCGGCGTCCACCACCTCGGTGAAGTACGCCGCCAGGTCTTCGTCAGGTGCGGGGCCGCCGCGGCGCTGGCGGGCGGCGGCGGCACGCAGCTCCGCCTCGGCCGCCTCGACCTCGCCGAGCAGGCCGGCGCCGGGCGCGTCGTCCGGCGCGTGGTCCGGCGCGTCGCCAGGGGCGGAGAAGTCGTTGCCATACATGAGGACAAGTGTTACAGCTTGCGCCCCGATGCACTAGGGGGTGTAACAGGAAACCCGAGTCACGTTCCGTCACTCCTGAGCATTTCCCGACCACGCAGCGCAACTCAATCGCCTATGACTTGGGTCACCGGCAAAAGATGAAACCTCCTAGAAGCCGCATACCGACCGAATTTTGTCCCCATATCGCACGTTGGGTGGTGTCGAACCCTGGCACCCGGCCCGCTCGGACGTAGACTTCTGCCGGTCACACGATCGGCTGCCCACCCGCCGTCTCCACAGAGGCCATCCCCCCGGCCTCGGCGCACGCACCGGTCGCCCCGGACAACGAAGCCGGCCCCCCGGCCCTGACATCTGGAGCTCACCCAACTCATGCGACCTCGCGTGACCATGGTGCTCGCCGTCGTGGCGGTCCTCCTCGGTGGCGTCCTGCTGGTCCCCACCGCGTACGCCAAGCTCTCCGCCGACGACAGCAGCGGTGGCGGTGGTGGCGGTGCCGCCAGCAGCAGCGTCGCCGCGCCCGCACCCACCCCGCCGCCACCACCCACGCTGGCCGCCGGGCGGGTGTCGGTGGCCTTCAAGGGCCAGTTCTTCTCGTGGGCCCTGATGGACCGGCAGACGGGCAAGATCTCCGGGTCGGCGAACATGGCCGCGACCAGCTCCACCGAGTCGATGATCAAGGCGTGGATCGTCTCCGACTACCTGCGTCAGCTCAAGGACAGGGAGCCGCCCTCCGCACTGAAGGAGGCGGCCCGGCTGGCCATCATCAACAGCGACGACACGGCGGCGAACAGGGTCTACGCCGCCGCGGGTGGGTCTTACAAGCCGGTGCGGAGCAGCATTCCCGACCCGGTGATCCAGCGGGCGATCAAGATCTGCGGCCTCACTGACACCACGCGCGGCAACACTGAGCCCTACACGGGCTTCTGGAGCTTCACCCGGATGTCCCCCCGGGACGCCGTCCGGCTCGGCGACTGCATCGCCGACGGCAAGGCCGCCGGGCCGAAATGGACCAAGTGGGTACTGGACCAGATGAGTAAGGTTCGCGGCACCACCGCCAAGAAGGACCAGAAGCCCTCCTCCGGCGGTGGGCACTGGGGGATCATCGACGGCCTGCCGAAGTCGATCACCGCGCAGGGACCGGTCAGCATCAAGAACGGCTGGACGCCGATCGCCGGCGACGGAAACTGGCACGTCAACTGCCTCGCCGTCACCGGCAAGTGGAGCCTCGCGGTGATGCTTCGCTACCCGATCAAGAGCGGTCTCGACTACGGCGCGCAGGTCTGTGCCAGCGTGGCCACCCAACTGGTCACCCCGCAGCCGGGCGCCGCGCTCAAGGTGCCGCAGCAGCCGGTCGGGAAGCTCTGATGGCCGGCAACCGGCGGGCCGCCCGGCGCGGTGCGGGCGAGACCTCACCGCTGCGCCTGATCGCTGTCGCGGTCATCCTCATCGGGCTGGTGCTGGTGTCGCTGCGCCTCCTGCCCGGGTCACCGTTCGAGTCGTCCGCGGCCGCCCAGTGGGGTGACTCCGAGGCGACGACAAGCGACCGGCAGACCGGCGCGGCCACCGACCGCAGCGCCCGGCAGCCGTCCCCGCCGTCGCCGAGCCCCAGCCCCTCGCTGGCGCCGCTGCCCTTCCAGGCCAAGGACCTCAAACTCGACATCCAGGGTTGGTACTCCTGGAGCGTGCTCGACCGGCGGACCGGAAAGATCATCGGTTCGAAGAACATGGGCGAGACCAGCACCACCGCCTCGATGATCAAGTCCTGGATCGTCGCCGACTACCTGCGCCGCTCCGCCGACGCCGGGCGGACCCCGAGCGACGCGAAGCTCGCCGACGCCACCCGGATCATCCGGGACAGCGACAACACCCGGGCCGAACAGTTCTACAACGAGGTCGGCCGGGACGCCTCGATCAAGCGACTGATCTCCATGTGCAAGTTGACCGACAGCAGCGTCGCCCCCGACGGCGGGTGGAGCCGCACGGCGCTCTCCCCCCGCGACACCGCGCGGCTGGGCAACTGCATCGCCACCGGCACCGCCGCCGGCCCGAAGTGGACCAAGTGGCTGCTCAACGAGATGAAGCTGGTTCGCGGCGCCGGCGACTTCGGCATCCGCAAGGCGTTCCCGGCTGCGGAGCAGAAGAAGATCGCCATCAAGAACGGGTGGATCGACCGGACCAGGGAGCAGGAGATGCACATCAACTGCCTGGCCATCGGCGACACCTGGACGATGGGCGTGATGGTCAAGTACCCGATCGGCATGGGCTACGACTACGGCATGAAGAACTGCGAAAAGATCACCGAGGCCCTGCTGCGCCCCGGCGCCTGACCGCCCTCGGCCGCTGGCGCCGAGCGGGTCAGCCCGGCAACTCGACTCGGCCGGGTCGACCCGGCGGGTCGGCTCGTCCCGGGCGGCTCGGCCCGGTGGGCGGCTCGGCCCGGTGGGCGGCTCGGCCCGGTGGGCGGCTCGGCCCGGTAGGGGCGGGTCGGCCCGGTAGGGGCGGGTCGGGTCAACCCGACCCGGCGGCCGGCCCGGCCCGGCTCGGCGGGTCAGCCGGCGAAGAACTCCGGGCCACCGTCCGGCAGCGCCGGGACCTCACCGAGCGCGGCGACCCGCCGGGCGAACTCGCGCAGCCCGGCGACCTGCCGCTCGCCGAGCGAGAAGTCCAGGGTCCGGAAGTACGTGGCCAGCGTCGCGGCGTCGAACGCCTCCCAGCGCGCGGCCGCCTCGGCGACCTGGTCCAACTCGGAGAGGCAGAGGTCGCGCGAGCGCAGGAACGCCTCGTGCACCTCCTTGACCAGGCCAGGGTGTGCGGCGGCGAAGTCGCGGCGGACCGCCCAGACGGCGAAGACCATCGGCAGGCCGCTCCATTCCCGCCACGCCTGACCGAGGTCGGTCACGGTGAGCCCCCGCAGCGGCGCCTCGTGGTACGCCCGGAGCGCCACGTCCCCGATCAACACCCCCGCGTCGGCTTCCAGCAGCATCTGGGTCAGATCCGGAGGGCAGCGGAAGTAGTCGGGCCGCACGTCGTACCGCTCGGCGAGCAGCAACTGCGCCAGCATCACCCCGGTCCGCGAGGTCGAGCCGAGCGCCACCCGCGCGCCGTCCAGCTCGGCGAGGGGCCGGGTGGAGACCATGTTGACCGACAGCACCGGCCCGTCGCTGCCCACCGCCAGATCCGGCAGGAGAAGCAGCTCGTCGGTGTGCTTCAGGTACTCCATCAGCGTGATCGGGCCGATGTCGAGGTCGCCGGCGACCAGCGCCGCACTCAACCGATCCGGCGAGTCCTTGTGCAGGTCCACGTCGAGCAGGGTGCCCGAGCGCATCAGACCCCAGTAGATGGGCAGACAGTTCAGGAACTGGATGTGCCCGACCCGCGGGCGTGCGATGCGCTCAGCCATGACCCGACCGTATCCCCGGCCTCGAGCCCCGGCTCGGCAGGCCGGCCCGGAGTGGCCAACCCCGCATCCGCCGCACCCGGTCGCTAGGCCTCCGGTCCCGTCGTTCCCTCACGCTCGAGGCCGGTCGTCTTCAGGAGTACCGGTCCGGCCGCCGGCGCACGGTCGCCCTGGCCCTCGTCGGTGGCCGCCGGCGCACGGTCGCCCCGGCCCGCGTCGGTGGCCGACAGAACGCGGTCGCCCTGGCCCTCGTCGGTGGCCGACAGCACGCGGTCACACCGGCCCGCGTCGGTGGCCGACCGCACGCCTGCCGTCGCCCGGACGACGACCGGCACGAAGACCAGCACCACCAGGAGCCCGGCGGCCCCGGCGGCCGCGATCAGCGGCCGGGGCGCGACACCGGTGAGCAGTGCGCCGCCGATGAGGTAACCGCCCATCGAGCCGCCCTGCACGACCGCGCCGTAACTGGCGTACGCGCGGGCGCGCATCGCCTCCGGCACCCGGCGCGCGGTGAGAAGGTTGGCGAAGACGTTGTCCGCGCCGTTGGCCGCGCCGCCGACCAGCCAGAGCGGCACCAGCAGGCCCGCTGCCGGCACGAGCGCGGCCAGCAGCACCATCAGGCTGCATCCGGCGAGTGTGATCAGCACCCCACGGACCAGCGCGCCGTCGTCGTCGAGCCGGCGCGCCAGCCGCGCCGCCAGCCAGCCACCAGGCAACATTCCCGCCATCCAGGCGGCACCGACGAGGCCATAGGTGGTTGCGGACCCGTTCAGCGTCTCCCGAATGAAGAAGACCTCGATCACGTTGATGCCGCCGATCGCCGCGATCACCACGGCGGTGCTGACCATCATGACAAGCATCAGCGGATCCCGGCGAAGCCGCCAGCTCTGGCCCGTACCACCCGGGTTGACCCCGCTGCCCGAACCCCCCGCGCGGCCCTGGCCTCCCGCCGGGGCCTGCTCCCCCTGACTGGCCTGATCCGCATGGCCCGGCCGGTCCACACCGCCCGTCTGGCCCGCACCGCCCGCCTGATCCGCACCGCCCGCCTCATCCCTACCGCCCGCCTCATCCCTACCGCCCGCATGGTCGGCACGGCCGGTCTGGTCGGCGGCGGACCGTCGGCCGCCGCGCCGGGTCCGCAGCAGCAGGCCCGCGACCACGAGCGCCAGGTAGGTCGCGGCGTCGACCAGCAGCGGTACGCGGGTGCCGAACTGCCCCACCAGCAGCCCGGCCAGCACCGGGCCACCGAGCGCGCCGAGGGAGACAGCGGTCTGGCTGATCGCGCTGGCGCGGGGCAGGTCGGCCGGGCGGACCATCTCCGGGAGCAGCGCCGCCAGGCAGGGCTGGGTGACCGCGAGGCCGCAGGCGAGCAGCGCGACGAGGACCATGACCAGGACCGGGTCGCGGGCGACGGCGAGCAGCAGGCAGATCACGGTCTGCCCCAACCCGATGGTCACCAGCAGGGTACGACTGTCCACCCGATCGGCGAGCCGTCCAGCGAGCGGGGCCAGCACCACCAGGGGCAGAGTGGCCGCGAGCAGCAGCCCCGAGACGGCCAATCCTCCGGCACCGGCACCCTGCAGAGCCAGCGCGAGCGCGGTGGCGGCGAGAAAGTCGCCACAGATCGTGGTGCCACGAGCCGCGCTGGCGAGCCACACGTCCGGCCAGCGCGATGTCTCAGTTGTGAAGGACATACTTCGAAAATAATCCTTCACAACTGATCGACACAACCCCCGCTACGCCAGCGGCACCGCCCGGTACTGCACCGCCACGGCACGAGCGCCCGTCGGCGGGTCGGCTCGGCCTCGCGCTTGGTACGGCCTGAGCAGCGCCGTGACGGCCTCGTTGAGCCCCACGAGCTCCTCGGCCGTGAGCACGAGCATCGCCTCGTTGAACATCACCGCGTCGTACCACTCGGCGGGTTCATCCCCGGCGCGCCGCGACCAGTCCCGGGTCCGTTCCATGGCCAGCACGGCATACGCCTCCACCACCGCCTGCTCCGCGGCCCGCGCATCGCGCCCGGCCTCGTGACCCGCGTCGACCATCAGGCTTGAGCTCGTCGTGCGCCACACCCGTTCCCGGGCGTCGCCCCGGCTGGGCGCCTGCTCCACCAGGCCGAACTTCGCCAGCGCCCGCAGGTGATAACTGGTCGCGCTCGGCGACAGCCCGACGATCTCCGCGCACTCGGTGGCGGTGCCGCCACCCTCGCGGCTATTCAGATATTCCATGATCGCGATCCGGGCCGGATGAGCCAACGCCCGCATGACCTGCGGGTCACTGACCATCCGACGCGGCTCGGGACGGGCCTCGGTCATAACCCCATGATCCCGGCCAGCCACTCGACCCGCCACCAGCCCTCGCGTTGGGCCGGCCGCAGCATCGCGGGGCGCTCTCGACCTATTCGGGGTGGCCTGTGCGACGAAGGGAAGGCGTCCATCGCCCCCGCGTACGACCTCGCCGTACTGGTGGCTGACCGGCCGCGCGGTCGACTTCCTCAGGTGCGCACTGCCAGTGCTCACCGCCCCGCCGGCTTGTCGGATCGCGGGCCGCGCGCCGGTGCTCCTCGGTGTGCGCTCGCCGCTGCTCGCCACCTCGCCGCGCTGTCGGATCGAGGGCCGCGCATCCGGGCCTCCAGGTGTGCGCTCGCCGCTGCTCGCCACCTCGCCGCGCTGTCGGATCGAGGGCCGCGCGGCGGTGCTCCTCGACCGAAAGTGTCGTACACCTGTTCTATTCTCTATTCATGTTGAGGGCGTTGGCGCAGGCGGCGGGTGCCGTCGACGACTGCGTCGAGGCCACGTTGTGGGCCCTCCCCGACGGTGAGCTGCTCGCGTCGCTCGACGCGGCGCACATGGCGGCGCAGCGTCTGGCGGCCGTCCAGCTCGCTCTGGTGCGCGAGCTGGACGCGCGTGGTCTCGCCGTCGCCCAGGGAGCGTCGTCCACCGCCGTCTGGTTGCGGGAGCGGCTGCGGCTCTCCGGCCGGTCGGCCCGGCAGATGGTCCAGCTCGCCGCCACCATCGACGCCGCCCCGCCACCGGTGCGCGACGCCGTGCTCGACGGCAGCCTCACCGTGGAGCAGGGTCGGGTGGTGGCGGAGGCGGTCGCGGCCCTGCCGGTCGAGGCTGGGCCCGAGGTGGCAGAGAAGGCCACCGAGCTGCTGATCTCCTGGGCCGACCGCTTCGACCCGACCATCCTGAGTCGTCTCGGGGAGCGCGTCCTCACGCACGTCGCCCCCGACGTGGCCGACCAGGCAGAGCTGGCCGCCCTCGACCGGGCCACCGAGCGGGCCGAGACTCGCCGGCACGTCACCCTCTCCGAGCCCAAGGACGGGCAGGTACGCCTCACCGGAAACCTCGACACCGAGACCGCGAGCCTGCTGCGCGAGGCCATCGATCCACTCTGTGCCCCGGCCGGCGAGCACGACGAGCGCAGTCCCGGCCAACGCAGGGCGGACGCACTCGGCGAGGTCTGTCGGCTGGCACTGCGCACCGGTCACCTACCCGACAACGGCGGAGACCGGCCGCAACTCGTGGTCACGATGGCGCTCGACGCGCTGGTCAACGGCGTGGGCGTAGGCACCCTGGAGACCGGTGCGCCTCTCACACCCGGCACGGTCCGGCGCCTGGCCTGCGACTCCGCCGTACTGCCGGCCGTGTTGGGCGGCAACAGCCAGATCCTGGACGTCGGGCGCCAGCGCCGACTCTTCACCGGCCCCCTACGGCGCGCGTTGGTGCTGCGCGACGGTGGGTGCGCCTTCCCCGGCTGCGACCGGCCATCGCGTTGGTGCGACGGTCACCACGTCCGCCACTGGGCCGACGGCGGTGCCACGACGCTGGGCAACGCGGTCCTGCTCTGCGGCCACCATCACCGCCTCCTCCACCGGGGCGACTGGACGGTCCGCATCGCGGCGGACGGCCAGCCCGAATTCCTTCCGCCGGACTGGATCGACCCGCTCCGCGCCCCGCGTCGCAACCTCTACCACAGGCGGTGCTGAGTTCCGCGAGGCTCACCCATCGCGAACCGGCCGAGCCCAACGACCGGATCACCACGCCAGCCCGGACGCGCCGGCCGGCCCACCTGGCCTTCGTACACCGTCCTACTCTGGCTGCCCTACTCTGGCTGCGCCGGCTCGCTGCCTGCCCGCCCTGGCTGTCCCGGCTGCGCTGACTGGCCTGCCTGGCTGCCCTGCCTGCCCTGCCTGCGTTGCCTGTCCCGGCTGCGCTGCCCGCGCTGGCTGCTCGGCCTGCGCTGACTGCCCCGGCTGCCCTGCCTGCGCTGGCTGCTCGGTCCCGGCCTGCTCCACCGGCCCGGCCCTGCCCGACCCCGCCTGCTCTGGCTGCTCGGCCGGTCCTGCTGCACGACCCGGCCTTGTCCTGCGCTGATCTGCCCCACCCAGCGCTGGCTGCGGGCCTGCCCGCGATGCCCAGCGGCCCGCCCGGCGGTACGTCGTCAATCGCCACGCCAGCACTCACGGGTGATCTGGTCGGTAATTCGGTGGAAAGGACCGCCGTGAGGGCGTAGCGTTGCAGCCCGCTTGACGGCCGAGGTGAGCTGCACCGGAACGGACGTCGCCGCGCCGGGCGGGCGGCCATCCGCCACCGGATACGCGAGCGCGCAGCAGATGTGAACGATGGGACCGTCAGCATGCCCGCACCTGACCTGGACGCTCATCTCGACACGGATCTGGTCGCCGAACGCGCCCACCTGGCCACCTCGCGCGCGGCGCTCCGCCGGATGCGGGAGCGGGCCGAAGCCCTCTTCTCAACCGGTGACCAGGTTGCTGGCGACCCCTACGCGGCGGAGATGCTCGGCCGTACGCTGGCCCGCCGCGTGGCCGAACTGGCGGACGATCCCACCACGCCACTGTTCTTCGGCCGCCTCGACTTCGCGGGAACCTCCCACGACGAGGAAGCGACCAGCGCGCCCACGAGCAGCGCGCCCACGACCAGCAACGCCGCGGCCACCACCAGCAGCGGCGGCACGGGCACCCAAGGCAGCGCCAGCAACAGCGGCACGGGCACCCAAGGCGGCAGCGGCAGCGGCAGCGGCAGCGGCAGCGGCAGCGGCAGCGGTGAGCATGACGGTCGGCGGTATCACGTCGGGCGGCGGCATGTCACCGACGCGCACGGCGAGCCGCTGGTGCTGGACTGGCGGGCGCCGGTTTCCCGGTCGTTCTACCGGGCCAGTGCGCGCGATCCGCAGGGCCTGGCGGTCCGGCGACGTTTCGGGTTCAGCAACGGCGTCTTGACCAGTTTCGAGGATGAGCGGCTGGACCGGGGCGAGGAGTTGGGCACGACCAGTCGGATTCTCACCGCCGAGATCGAGCGACCGCGCGTCGGGCCGATGCGGGACATCGTCGCCACGATCCAGCCGGAGCAGGATGAGCTGGTACGGGCCGATCTGGCCGACTCGATCTGCGTGCAGGGGGCGCCGGGCACCGGAAAGACGGCGGTCGGCCTGCACCGGGCCGCGTACCTGCTCTATCTGCACCGGGAGCGGCTGCGGCGGGCGGGTGTGCTGATCGTGGGCCCGAACCGGGCTTTTCTGTCGTACATCGCGGCGGTGCTGCCGGCGCTCGGCGAGGTCGAGGTCGAGCAGGCCACCGTCGAGGAGTTGATCTCTCGGGTGCCGGTGCGGGCGGTGGAGGCGCCGGCCGTCGCCGCGCTCAAGCACGACGTACGGATGGCGAGCGTGCTGCGGCGCGCGGTGCAGACGCAGATCGGTACGCCTACCGAATCGATCACCGTGTCGGACGGTTCGTTCCGGTGGCGGATCGGGCTGGAGCCGCTGCACCGGATCGTCGAGGAGACCCGCCGGGAAGGGCTGCCGTACGGCACCGGACGGGAGCGGGTCCGGGCACGCGTGGTGAGTCTGCTGCAACGGCAGGCCGAGGCACGGCGAGCGGAGTCGCCCGGCGACGCGTGGCTGCGCCGGATGAGCCGGTGCCGGCCCGTGGTGGACCTCCTCGACGCGGTCTGGCCGGCGCTCACCCCGGAAGGGCTTGTGCACAGCCTGCTCTCCGACCCGGCCCGACTCGCCGCTGCTGCGGACGGGTTACTCAGTGACGCCGAGCAGGCGCTGCTGGTCTGGGCGAAACCGCCACGTACGCCGAAGGCCGCCCGCTGGACCGCCGCCGACGCGGTGCTTGTCGACGAGGCTGCCGGCCTGCTGGAACGCCCCTCCGGCTTCGGGCACGTGGTGGTGGACGAGGCGCAGGACCTTTCTCCCATGCAGTGTCGAGCCATCGCCCGCCGCAGTGAGCACGGTTCGGTCACGCTGCTCGGTGACCTCGCACAGGGCACCGCGCCGTGGGCGGCGACAGACTGGCGGGAATCCCTGGCCCATCTGGGCAAGCCGGACGCCGTGGTGGTTCCGTTGACGATCGGCTTCCGGGTACCCGCCGCGGTGGTCGCGTTCGCCAACCTGCTGCTGCCGGCGCTCGCGGTGGACGTACCGCCGGCCGAGTCGCTGCGTCACGACGGCGGCCTGGATGTGCGTACCGTGGCGGATCTGACCGTCGCGACGGTGGCCGAGGTGCGCGCGGCGCTGGCGCACGACGGTTCGGTCGGCGTGATCGCCGCGGACGACGCCGTCGACGGGCTGCGCGCGGCGCTGGCCGCCGCAGGCGTCGCCACCGCGACCGCCGACGACGTCGCCGCCGCGGAGCGGGTCACCGTGGTGCCCGCGACGCTGGTGAAGGGCCTGGAGTACGACCACGTGGTGGTCGTCGAGCCGGCCGCTATCGTCGCGGCCGAACCGCGCGGGCTGCACCGGCTGTACGTGGTGCTCACCCGCGCGGTGTCACGCCTCTCGGTGCTGCACCGCGAACCGCTGCCCGCGCCACTGCTGCCCGCTCCACTGCTGACGCCGTCGCAGGCCGCGCCACTGGAGTCGGCACCGCTGTAGACCACGCTGCCCGCGCTGCCACAAGCTGCGCTGGTCGCAGGCTGCGCTGGCACAGGCTGCGCTGGCACAGGCTGCGGCCTGTTCGCCGGTGCTCGGGGTGTCCGGCGGGTCAGCGGGCGGTGAGTGCGGCGGCGATTTCGCGCAGCGGCGTGCCGGGCTCGGCGATCGGCACCGTGAACGCCAGCCACGAGCCGTCGCTGAACTCGATTCGTAGCCGCTTCGGGTTGAGGCGGTACCAACCCACGCGGGCGTCGGCCACCGTGGGCCGGGGCACCGACCAGACGACCCGGGTTCCTGCCGCTGCCCGCTCGTCGTCGGCCCGGCTCGACCAGAGTTTCACCGGCCCGGACGCGCACACGAGCAGCCGCCGGTCGGTGACCGCGAGGATGGTGTCCTCCAGTGCGGTCACCGGAGGCACCGGCCGCCGGGCGTGCCGCAGGGTGGAGGCGGCCGAGCCGGGGGCGCCCCGGCCGGCGACTCCGAAGATCACGCGATCGACGATCCGGTCGCCCCTGGGGAAGGAGAGCAGCGGCACGAGCAGGTTGAGCAGCACCCCGCAGACAACCCCGGCAGCGCGGGACGAGGCCGGTCGATCGGCAGCCTGCGGGCCGGCAGCCTGCGGGCCGGCAGCCTGCGGGTCGGCCAGGCGGTCGGCAGCCGGCCGGTCGGCCGGAGGGATGCCCTGGGCGATCTCCGCCTTCGCGACGGCGAGCACATGCTCGTCCGGCTCGACGAGGGTGGTCAGCCGCGCCAGGTGACTGATGTTTGCCATCGGCTCAGTCGCCGGCCGTGCGCTCGCCGGAGGGTGCGGCGCTCGACGGCTGGGCCTCCAGCGCACTGCTCGGGCTCGACACCGGCCCTCCTCTGTGTCCTGTGCGACGGGTCAGCCGCTGACGGTTCTCACCGTAGGCATTGCGCGCCGCTGTCGGGTACCCGCCACCCGAGCGGGACACACGACAACTACTTTGCACCGTAAAGTTGTTTGCGTGGAACAGGACGATGATCGACCCCCCGCCGACGCCGCGACGGCGCTCCGGCTGATCCGTGACCAGCAGGCAGCCACCGCATCCCGGTTGGAGCCCGATGCCCGGCTGCTCTACTGGCCGTGGGGCATGGCCTGGCTGGTCGGCTTCGGGCTGTTCTTCCTGCGCTTCTCCCCGGACGGTCGGGTGCTGGTGCGACTGCCCGACTGGCTGCCCCTGACCGTCCTCTTCGTCCTGCTGGCGGCGGCTTCGGTGGTCCAGGCGATCGCCGGCGCGCGGGCGTACGGCCAGGTGACCGGAGACTCGGCCCGGCGCGGCCGCTGGTACGGGTTCGCCTGGGCCCTGGGCTCGGTGAGCGTGTACGTGGGGGTCGGCCGGGTGTCGGATCACCTGCCGCACGATCTGGCGGCCTTGCTCTGGTCGGCCACCGCCGTCGGGTTGACCGGCGCGCTGCAGATGGCCGGCGGCGCGATCTGGCTGGACCGGAACCTGTTCCGGCTGGGCGTCTGGATCAGCGTGATCAACGTGGTAGGCGCGATCGCCGGGCCGGGCTGGCACGCGCTTGTCGTCGCGGTGGCCGGCAGCGGCGGGATCCTGGTCGCCGGAACGACCTCCCGGCTGCGACAGCGACACCGGCCATGACCGACCTCGACCCGGTCATCCACGCCCAGGCGCGACTGCGGGTGGTCGCCGCGCTCTCCGCGCTCGCCGACGGGGACCGGATCACCTTCCCGCGCCTCCAGGAACTGCTCGCGATGACCGCCGGCAACCTCTCCGTCCACCTTCGCAAGCTCGAGGACGCGGGGTACGTCGAGATCAGCAAGACCCACCGTGGACGCACCCCGACCACTCTGATCCGCCTCAGTCGGCGGGGTCGGCTGGCGTTCGAGGAGTACACCGAAGCCATCCGCGCACTGCTCGATCCCGCCCAGTTCGGCCCCACCCCGTCGAAGGAGCAGTCATGATCCTCGCCCGCGCCGACCAGGCCAGCCGCCGGTACGGCGACGTCCTCGCCCTCGACCGCGTCGACCTGGAGGTCCGGGCCGGCGAACTGGTCGGCCTGCTCGGCCCCAACGGCGCCGGCAAGAGCACCCTGATGAACCTGCTGGTCGGCCTGCGTCGGCCCAGCTCGGGCCGGGTCGAACTGTTCGGTGGCGATCCCCGCGATCCGGCGTCCCGCCGGCAGATCGGCGTCACCCCTCAGGAGACCAGCCTGCCCCCCACGCTCCGCGTCGGCGAGGTCGTCGACTTCGTCTCCGCGCACTACACCGACCCGGCGCCCCGGGGCGAACTGCTCGACCGCTTCGGCCTCGGCGACCTCGCCCGGCGGCAGACCGGTGGGCTGTCCGGTGGCCAGCGTCGCCGGCTGGCCGTGGCGCTGGCCTTCGCCGGCCGACCCCGGCTCGTGCTGCTCGACGAGCCGACCACCGGCCTGGACGTCGCCGCCCGGCACACCCTGTGGGACGCGATCCGCGCGTTTCACGACGACGGCGGCACGGTCCTCCTGAGCAGCCACTACCTGGAGGAGGTGGAGGCGCTGGCCCACCGCGTGGTGGTGATCGGGCAGGGCCGGGTGCTCGCCGACGACACAGTCGAGGCCGTCCGCGGCATCGTCGGCGTACGACGGGTCAGCCTGGTCGCCGACGAGCTGCCCGATCTGCCCGGTGTCGTCCGCGCCGAACGCGTCGACGGGCGACTGCACCTGCTCACCACCGACGCCGACGAGCTGATCCGCGCGCTTGTCAACTCCCGAGCGGCCTTCACCGACCTGGAGGTGCGGCCCACCTCGCTGGAGGAGGCGTTCCTCGCCATCACCAGCGGCGACGGGCCGACCACCGGAGAGCAGGTAAGCGGCGGCGAGGCCCCGACCAGCGCACCCATCCAGACCGGCGCCGGAGACCCGACCGCCGCCGCCGACCAGCCCACCGCCGCTGCCGGCGGCCGACCCACCACCCTCTGAGGAGGCGTACCGTGCAGCTCGCCCTGGTCCACGCCCGCTACCAGCTACTGGAGATCATCCGGATCCCGGTGGCAGTCGTCGGCAGCGCCTTCTTCCCCGCCGCCGCCATGATCTTCTTCGTGGTGCCGTTCATCGGCGACGACGCGGTCGGCGCCACCTTCGCCACCGCTTCGATGATCACCTTCTCGGTGATGAGCGCCAACATCTTCCAGTACGGCGCCGGTGTCGCCGAGGACCGCGACCAGCCGTGGAGCCCGTACACCCGGACTCTGCCGGCCGGGCCCGCGCCTCGCTTCGCGGGCCGGGTGCTGGCCGGCCTCGCGCTGACGTACCTCTCGCTGATCCCGGTCGTGGTGATCGGCGCGACGCTGACCCCGGCCCGGGTCACCCCGCTGGCGTTTCTGCTGACCGTCGCCACGGTGGCCGTCATCTCGGTGCCGTTCACGCTGATGGGGCTCGCCATCGGCTACTCGCTGCCCAGCAAGGCGGCGATCGTCGTGGCGCAGATCGTCTTCCTGCCGCTCGCGTTCGGTGGCGGGCTGCTCTCCGCCCCGGGAGACGCACCCGGGTTCATCGAGACCATCGCACCGTTCCTGCCCACCCGGGGCGCGGCCGAGCTGATGTGGTCGGCGGTCGGCGACTACCGGGTCGAGCCGCTGGCGCTGATCATGCTCGGCGTCTGGGTCGTGCTGCTCGCCTCGCTCGCGGCCTGGGCTTACCGACGGGACGAGGGTCGCCGGTTCAGCTGACGATTCGTCCGTTTCCGCCCCGTACGACAGCGGGACGGTGCCAGGATTCCGGCAGGGGGGCCGCCCGTGGCCGCCGGCCGAGAGGGGTCTGACGTGAGCACCGTCCCGCCGGGTACGCCGTGCTGGGCCGACCTGGCCACCCCGGACCTGACCGCCGCGCGGCGCTTCTACCCCGAGCTGTTCGGCTGGACCGGACGGGTGACACCGGAACCCGAGGCGGGCGGTTACACGGTCTTCCTGCTCGACGGCCGACCGGTGGCCGGTGTCGGTCCGCCGGCGATTCCCGACCAGGTGCCGATCTGGTCGACGTACGTCGCCACCGACGACGCGGAACTCGTCGCCGGCCGGGTCGAGCGGGCCGGCGGGCAGGTGGTGGTGCCGCCGTTCGAGGTCTTCGACCGGGGCCGGATGGCGGTCTTCGCCGACCCGGCGGGCGCCACGTTCAGCGTCTGGCAGCCACTGGCGATGCCCGGCGCCGAGGCGTTCAACGTGCCCGGCGCCATGAGCTGGAACGAACTGGTCACCCCCGACCCGGAAGGGGCGAAGGTCTTCTACGAGCTGGTGTTCGGGTGGCAGCCGGACGAACAGCCGGTCGGCGGTATGACGTACACCGGGTGGCGGCTCGGCGCGCGGGTCGTCGCCGGGATGATGCCGCCGCTCGCCGACGACTTCCCCGCCGATCTCCCGGCGTACTGGACGGTGTACTTCGCGGTGACCGACGCCGACGCCGCCGCCGCTCGCGCCGCCGAACTGGGCGGGACCATCCTGGTGCCACCCCGCGACATCCCGACCGGCCGGTTCGCCGCCCTCCGCGACCCCCAGGGCGCCCTCTTCTCGGTCATCGACCTGGGTGACGACCGGAGTTAGGCCGGACGGGGACCACCAGGGGGCCGTTGGTGCCCGGGATCACCCGGACGCTGGCCCGGTAGTGGGTGGCGAGGAGGTGTTCGGTGAGCACCTCGTGCGGGGTTCCCGTCGCCACCACCCGACCGTCGGCCAGCAGCACCATCCGGTCCGCGTACTCGCCGGCCAGGGAGAGGTCGTGCATGGTGGCGAGCACCGTCAGGCCGTGCGCGCGGCGCAACTGGTCGACCACCTCCAGGACCTCCTGCTGGTGGCCGATGTCCAACGCGCTGGTCGGCTCGTCGAGCAGCAGCAGCGTCGCGCCCTGGGCGAGCGCGCGGGCGAGGAACACCCGCTGTCGTTCGCCCCCGGAGAGGGTCGCCAACTCGCGGCGGTGGAAGCCGGTCAGGTCCAGGCGGTCCAGCACCTCGTGCACGGCTGCCACGTCCGCGGCTGACTCCCGACCCAGCGGCGGGATGTAGGGGGTCCGGCCGAGCAGCACGTAGTCCAGCACCGACATGCCGGGCGGCACCACCGGGGACTGCGTCACAGTCGCCACCACCCGGGCGCGGTCGCGGCGGCGCAGCGCGGCGCTCGGCGTACCGAACAGGGTGATGGCCTGCGGCGCGGACAGCAGGCCGCCGACGGCGCGTAACAGTGTGGATTTGCCGGCGCCGTTCGGGCCGATCACGGTGACCCACTCGCCGGCCACGACTGTGAGGTCGACGCCGGCGAGGACCGGCGTGCCGTCCAGGCTGACGTGCAACCCCCGCACCTCGACGGCCAACGGGCCAGCGCCCGCGGGACGCGCGGCGTTGTCGGCCGGGCTGGTGGCGGACTCGGGGTTCACAGGAGTGCCCGTCGGGCGGTGCGCAGCACGAGGACGAAGAACGGGCCGCCGAGCAGGGCGGTGACCACACCGATGGGCACCTCGGTCGGGGCGGCGGCGGTCCGGGCCACCACGTCGGTCAGGGCCAGGAACGCGGCCCCGAACAGCAGGGAGAGCGGCAGGATCACCCGGTAGCTCGATCCGGCGAGCAGCCGGACGGTGTGCGGCACGATGATGCCGACGAAGCCGATCAGCCCCGTCGCGGAGACCGCCGCGGCGGTGCCCAGCGACGCGGCGGCGATCAGCAGGTAGCGGGAGCGCTGTGGGTGCAGGCCGAGACTCTTCGCCTCGTCGTCGCCGACCGTGAGGACGTCCAGTTCGCGGCGGTGCAGCAGCACCACCACCGTGGTCAGGGCGGCGTAGGGCAGCACCAGCAGCACGTCGTGCCAGCCGGCGGTGGCCAGCCGGCCGAGCAGCCAGGAGTAGACCGGCTGGATGCTGTCGGAGTGCCGCTGGAGCAGGTACGTCTGCCCGGCGGAGAGGAACGCGGAGACCGCGACCCCGGCCAGGATCAGCATCGCCGGGGACCTGCTCCGCCCGCCTGCCGCGCCGAGCAGGTAGGTCATCGTCACGGCGAGCAGCGAGCCGGCGAACGCGGCAAGCGGAATGGTCAACGGCAGCCCGGAGATCGCGCCCTGTCGACCGACGCCGCCGAGGGCGATCACCGCGGTGACCGCGAGGCCCGCGCCGGCGGCCACGCCGAGCAGGTACGGGTCGGCCAGCGGATTGCGGAACACGCCCTGGTAGCAGCCGCCGGCCAGGGCGAGCAGACCGCCGACGAGCAGGCCCAGCACGACCCGGGGCAGCCGCAGTTCGGTGACGATGGCGATCTCGCGCTCGGTCAGCCCGCTGTCGAGGTGCACCCCGGGGATCAGGTTGAGCAACTCGGCGGCGACGCTTCCCGGCGGCAGGCTGACCGGCCCGAGCGACACCCCGGCGAGGAGCGCGACCAGCACCGCGAGGACGCCGGCGACCAACCAGCGCTTGCGCACCCCGGCGGGCCGCGACCCGGCAGGGGGCAGACCCGCGTCCCGGGGGTCGGACGGCAGCCCGCCGGGCCGGTCAGGAGACGGCAATCCAGCGACGGACGGCAGCCCGCCGGGCCGGGACGAGGATGGCGTCCCGGCCGGCGGGTTGGCGGGTGGCGGGGCGGCCATCGGCGGTGTCCCGGTCACCGACGGACGTCGGTCACGCGGGCACCTTGGCGACCGCGTCGATGATCACCCGGAGCAGGTCCACGACACGGGGGCCCCAGCGGGAGGCGACGTCGTCGTCAAGCGTGACCACCTGGTTGTTCTTCACGGCGGTGAGGCCGGACCAGCCGCTGCGGGCCTTGACCGAGTCGGCGTTCTGCTGACAGCACTTGGAGTCGGCCAGGAAGACGAAGTCCGGGTCGGCCTTGACGATGACCTCCTGGGACAGCTGCGGGTAGCCGCCGTTCTTGCCGTCGGCGTCGGCCGGGTCGGCGATGTTGGTCAGCCCGACCAGGCTGTAGATCGAGCCGATGAACGTCTTGCTTGTCGCGCTGTACAGCTCCGGGCCCAGCTCGTGGTAGTAGGTGAGCTTCTCGGTGCGCTGCGGCAGGTCCTTGACCAGCTTGGCGATGTCGTCCTTCATCCGGCTGGCGACGTCGGCGGCCTGGTCGGCGTGCCCGGTCAGGGTGCCCAGGTCGGTGATCTGCGCGTACGAGTCGTCAAGCGTGGTGGCCGCCGGGGTCAGGTACACCGGGATCTTCAGCTTGCCGAGCTGGTCGACGATCTTGTTGGTGTCGTTGGAGAGCACCACCAGGTCGGGGTTCTTGCCGGCGATCGCCTCGGCGTTGGGCTGGAAGCCCGACAGGTCGGTCTTGGGCGCGTCGGCCGGATAGTTGGACTGGTCGTCCACCGCGCTCACCTGCGGGCCCGCGCCGATAGCGAAGAGCATCTCGGTGGCGCTGGGCGAGAGCGACACGATCTTCTCGGGACGCTTGTCGAGGGTGAGCGCGCCGACCGTGACCGGGTAGCTGGCGGCCGCGGTGCCCGCGGCCGGCTTGTCGTCGGTCTTCTCGGCGCAGGCGCCGAGGGCGAGCGCGGCGACCGCGAGGGTCGCGGCGAGGAGCCGAGGGGTACGTCTGGACATGGGGCCTCCTGTCGGTCGAGGAGTGTGGTGCTTCGCCGACAGGACTTCCGTACGCCCGCCCACGAGGCGCCCTTCCTCGAGAGCGCGTGTCGCGACCCGTCCGCAGGCGACCTGGCTCGTCCCCACCGTCGGGCGGGGCATCACAGTTGCGGGACAGCACCGGTTTCGCACCGGCTTCGCTGCGGAGTGGTCGATAAGACGGTAGCGCACCGCCGGGACGTGCCGGATCGATCAAGTGCTGATCAGAACCCGTCGATCGATGCGGCGGTCGCGGGGGCGGCATATGTCCCGGATCCGGAGTCTCGGGAGCGGGTGGTGGGGCCCCGCAGGGGCGGAACGGGGCCCCACCCGATCAGGAGGCCGTGATGGTGACGTTGTCCACAGCCGCCTCCACCAGGCTGGCGCCGGAGGCGTCCGCCGCCTCGACGAGGATCCGCACCGACTGGCCGGCGTACGGGGTGAGGTTGAGGTTCGCCACCGCCCAGCTCCCGTTGCGGTTGGCGGCCGCGCCGGTCTGGGTGAGCAGGGCTGTGGTGCCGCCGTTGTGCACCACGCTCACCCGCAGATAGTCGGCCGACGAGGCGTTCGAGCCGTGCGCCAGGTACCAGGCCAGCGAGAGGGTCAGCGTGCCGGACGACGGCAGGGCCACCGCCGGGGACCGGGCGCTTGTCACGCCGCCGTCGACGTCGTAGTCACCCGCCGCCGAACCGGCGAGCCGACCGGTGACCAGGTCGTTGGATCCGGCGTACGGGGTGAGCTGCTTGGCGCCGGAGGACGTGGTGCCCTGGGCGGCGCCCCGTTCCCACGCCCCGAGGGTGGCGGTGTCGGTGCCGGCCGGGTTGGTGGTCCAGCCGGTGGCCGTTTCGAAGGTGTCCGACCAGACCGTGGTGCCGCCGCCACCGCCGCAGTACTGCGACTGCTTGCCGATGGCCCGGTACGGGCAGTCGGCGTACTCGCTGAGCAGCAGCACCGCCTCCCGGTTGCGGGTGGTCTGCGCGGTGATCACCTCGTCGGGCGGGTAGAAGCCGCCGCCGCCGGACGAGCCGGGGTACATCTCGAAGGTGTACGCCCAGATGTTGTGGGTCGCCCACATCCAGTCGAGGCTGTCCCCGTCGGTGATGTAGAGGTCGCTGGACTGCTCCGGGGTGTAGTTGTTGGTGGCCGCCATCTGCTGGCCGATGGTGGCGAAGGTGTTGTACTGGTCGGCGCTCATTCCGGCGGCGGTGTTCGCGGTGGTGTAGCCGTACGGCCAGAGCACCAGCTCCGAGTACGTGTGGAAGTCGATGTTCGCCTTGATCTGCTGGACGCCTTCGACCACCCGGCCGTTGACGAAGTTGCGCAGCGCCTGAGTCTCCGGCGCGGAGAACGCGGACGGGCCACGGTAGGTCTCCGACGAGGTCGACCCGGAGGAGCCGCCGCAGCAGCCCCAGTTGTAGCCCCAGTTGCGGTTGAGGTCGGTGCCGACGTTTGACGAGCCGCTGTTGGGCTGGCGGTTCTTGCGCCAGGACCGGTACGAGCCGGTGGCGATGTCGTACTCACTGCCGTCCGGGTTGACAGTCGGCACGATCCAGATCTCCCGGCCATTGACGAGGTTGGTGATCCGGGAGTCGCTGCCGTAGCTGTCGGTGAAGAGGTTGAGCAGGTAGATCGCCATCTCGACGGTCAGGTGCTCGCGGGCGTGCTGCTGGGCGTTGAACAGGATCTCCGGCTCGCTCTCGTCGGTGCCGACGTTGTCGGAGATCTTCACGGCCATCAGGTCGCGGCCCTCGTACGACGTACCGATGCTGATCTTGCGGGCGATGGCCGGATGGTCGGCGACGACCTGGTTGACGACGGCGGTCAGTTCCGCGTAGTCGTGGTAGTTGGAGTCGGCGGGCGGGAACGCGAGGGTGCCCACCTCGCCGGCGCCGCGTTCGGCGTTCGGCGGCGGGGCGAGCGGTTCCAACCGGAAGCCGAGCTTGCCGATGGCGGCGGCCTCGGCGGCGGTGGCCGAGATGTGCAGCACGCCGTGTTCGGAGTAGTCGATGGCGGCCCCGGTGCGGGCCACCGCGTTGCGGTCGGCGAGGGTCCGGGGCCCGAGCACCCGGTAGCCGGCGGCGGCCGGCTCGGCGGTCCGGTCGGGTGCCGGTTGGGCGGCGACCGGTCCGGCGGCGACGGCGACGATTCCCAGCCCGGTGACGACGGCGAGCACCAGGAGGCGACGGAGAGGGTGGGGTCTGTCCAGGGTCATGGACTACCTCCTCGGAGGGCGGGATGTCCCGCTCGGTGAAAAACACTTCACCATCAGTCACATGGTCATATCAACATTGCTCGCTGCCCTGCATGCCGTCCTGTCCATCCCAGGTTGACCATCGCGGCGGCAAAGATTTTCTGCTGCCGAACATCTGGCGAAACTTCCCTCCAAGCGGAAAACTGACCAGCGACGATGCCCCTCTCGACACCGCGGAGCACCCATGGCCAGTCCCCGCCTGCACGCGGCCGCCCTCGCCGGCGTCAGCGCGCTCACCCTGCTCGCCACCGCAGTCCCCGCGACGGCGGCCCGGCCGCCCTCCCCCGCCCACGACGAGCAGATCACCTTCCAGGACTGGTCCGGCCCCGCCGACTGGCACCGGGGCAGCCAGGCCGGCACCCGCGTCGTGCCCGGCGCGCGAGCGGGCATCACCCTGGC
Organism: Micromonospora sp. NPDC049274; assembly: GCF_040678875.1. Classification (NCBI taxonomy): domain Bacteria; kingdom Bacillati; phylum Actinomycetota; class Actinomycetes; order Micromonosporales; family Micromonosporaceae; genus Micromonospora; species Micromonospora sp. NPDC049274. Next base: position 525,274 of record NZ_JBFAQS010000003.1, on the reverse strand, counting down.
CCGCCCGGCCGGCACCATCGAGTACGCCGACCCGCACACCGGCACCACCCGCGCCTGGGAGTACGGCACCTGGACCTCGCCGGTGACCCGGATCGGCTTCGACGCGACCGAGCTGATCGCCTCCTGGAACGCCGAGACCCCCGCCGGCACCTGGATCCAGGTGGAGATGCAGGGCGGCTACACCAGCGGCGACCAGACCCCCTGGTACGTGCTGGGCCGCTGGGCGTCCGGCGACACCGACATCAAGCGGACCAGCGTCGACGAACAGGGCGACCCCTGGTCGACGATCTGGACGGACACGTTCAGCATCGACGACGCCGACGCCGGAGTGCTGCTGCGGTCGTACCAGCTGCGGCTCACCCTCTACCGGGCGCCGGGGCAGACCGCCGCGCCTGTCGTACGGATGCTCGGCGCGATGAGCTCCACAGTGCCGGACCGGTTCACCGTCCCGCCGAGCGCCGGGCACATCGCCTGGGGCGTCGAGCTGCCGGTGCCGCGCTACTCGCAGAACGTGCACGCCGGGCACTACCCCGAGTACGACGGCGGCGGTGAGGCGTGGTGCTCGCCCACCTCCACCGAGATGGTCGTCGAGTACTGGGGGCGCAAGCCGTCGGCGGCCGACACCTCCTGGGTGGACCCGACCTACCCCGATCCGACGGTGAACCACGCCGCCCGGATGACCTACGACTACGCGTACGACGGCGCCGGGAACTGGCCGTTCAACACCGCGTACGCGGCCAGCTTCCCGGGGCTGGAGGGGCGGGTGACCCGACTGCACTCGCTGGACGAGCTGGAGCGCTTCATCGCCGCCGGCATCCCCGTGGTCACCAGCCAGTCCTTCCTCGCCAGCGAGCTGGACGGGGCGAACTACGGCACCTCCGGGCACCTGTTCGTGGTGGTCGGCTTCACCGCCGACGGCGACGTCATCGTCAACGACCCCGCGTCGTCAAGCAACGACGTCGTGCGCAACGTCTACAAGCGTGCGCAGTTCGAGCAGATCTGGCTGCGGACCAAGCGCACAAACGCCAGCGGCGGAGTCTCCGGCGGCTCGGGCGGCGTCGCGTACCTGATCAAGCCGACGTCCAAGCCCTGGCCCAAGGCCCCCAACTCCACCAACTGGTAGCCCCCGCACCCCACCCACCCCGTCCCACCGGCCCGCCCCCCCGGGGCCCACCCCGGCGCGGTGATCATGAAGTTATTGCCCGACTACTCGGCGTGTCGCGGCAATAACTTCATGATCACCGCTAGGAGTCGGTGGGAGGGGTGGGGGGTTGGTCCTCGCCGGCCAGGGCTGCGCGGAGACGTTCCTTCTCCGTGCGGCGGCGGTCGGCCGCGTCGGCCATCTCGGCGGCCATCTCGTCGCGCCAGCCGCGCAACAGGAAGAAGGAGAGCGCGGCGGAGAAGACCAGCGCCAGCATCAACTTCAGAAACACGTTCATGTCGACCAGCCAGAGGCCGGCCAACACGGCGACGAACAGCCCGACCCGGCCCAGCGTGTACTTGACCGCCGCGCTCACCCGCACCACTCCGTTCTCTGCTCGCCCGCCGATGTCGGCGGAGGTCGACCCGCCCGGCGGGCGGTCGGGGTCAGCCGGTCCGGCGGGCCAGCCAACGGACGCCGGGGAACCAGACCATCGCGTACGCCACTGTGAACGCCGCCGCCCCCAACGCGCCGGACAGCAGCGCCGGGAACCCGGCACCCAACCCGGCGACCACCAGCCCCACGAGCAGCGCGACGGCAAGCGCGACGAGTGCCGCCACCACCCGGGCCGCACCGAAATCCCAGGCCCGGAAGTCGTCCCAGAACAGCCAGGCCGGCAGGATCACCGCCAGCCAACCGTTGGTGTGGCCGAAGTCGCCGGCGCCGAACGAGGCGAACGCCCACTCGAACAACACGAGCGCCAGCACGCCGATCACCAGGCCGGCCAGGCACACCCCGAGCAGGTCACCCAGGGTACGCACGCGTCCCTCGGCGTCCCGCCGGGGAAACCCGCCCTGCTGCTCGGATCCGCGCTGCTCGGTCATCGACTGCGAGGGTACGTGGTGCCTCAGGCCCAGACCTGCTGCGGCTCGGCGCGGCGCTCGGCCAGCGACGGCGCCTTGTCGTACTCCCGGACCACGTTGTAGCGGGTGTCCCGCTCGACCGGCTGGAACCCGGCATCCCAGATCAGGTGCAGCAGGTCGTCGCGGTGCATGGTGTTCGGGGTGCCGTACGAGTCGGCGTCGTGGGTGATCTTGTATTCGACCACCGAGCCGTCCAGGTCGTCCACGCCGAAGTTCAGCGAGAGCTGGGCCACCGAGAGACCGTGCATCACCCAGAAGTTCTTCAGGTGCGGCACGTTGTCGAAGAGCAGCCGGGACACGGCGAACGTCTTCAGCGACTCGGCCGGCGAGGCCATCGTGGTGCGCGCCTGGATCCGGTTACGGATCTTGCCGTCCGCCGAGTCGACGAAGTCGTGCTGGTAGCGCAGCGGGATGAAGACCGCGAAGCCGCCGGTCTCGTCCTGCAACTCACGCAGCCGTAGCACGTGGTCGACGCGGTGCCGGGGCTCCTCGATGTGGCCGTACAGCATGGTCGCCGGGGTCTTCATGCCCTTGCGGTGCGCGAGGGCATGGATCCGCGACCAGTCCTCCCAGTGGCAGGCGTGGTCGACGATGTGCTGCCGGACCTCCCAGTCGAAGATCTCCGCGCCACCGCCGGTCAGCGACTCCAGGCCGGCGTCCATCAGCTCGTCGAGGATCTCGTCGGCGCTCAGGCCACTGATCTTCTCGAACCACTGGACCTCGGTCGCCGTGAAGCACTTGAGCTTGACGTTCGGCAGCGCCGCCTTCAGCTCGCGCAGCACCTTCGGGTAGTAGCGCCACGGCAGCGTCGGGTGCAGGCCGTTGACGATGTGCAGCTCGGTGAGCTGCTCGTCCTCCATCTCCTTGGCCTTGCGAACCGCCTCGTCGATCCGCATCGTGTACGCGTCCTTCTCGCCCGGCTTGCGCTGGAACGAGCAGTACGCACACGACGCCGAGCACACGTTGGTGAGGTTGAGGTGCCGGTTGACGTTGAACATCACGCGTTCGCCGTTGAGCTCGGTGCGCTTGTGATGCGCCAGCCGCCCCAACCAGGTCAGGTCGTCGCTGTCGTAGAGGGCGATCCCGTCCTCGCGGCTCAGCCGCTCACCGGCGTACACCTTCGCTTCGAGCTCACGCTTGAGTCCGGCGTCCATGGCACGTCCCTTCCACCTGCGGTCCCTCCCGAGGGTACGTCGGCACTCGGGTGGCCCCGGCGGCACGGTCGGCGGCAGCGATCCAGTTCACCGGACTCTCAGCCTCCCGTAACCCGCCGATGCATCGACATCACTGCCATCGTGCGGTAAGACAAGGTGGGGCGGAACTCACACACTGGTACCGTCCCGACGGCCGTGCCCACCGAGCGCGGCGCCGAGCACCGGACGGGGAGTGGAATGGTCGACAGCGGGCGCGGGCGACGGCAGCGACGACGGAGCCCGGTGATCTCGCCGGTGCTGCGACCGAAGCTCTGGGCCGCCCTGCTCGGCGCGATCGCCGCCGCCGTGTTGGCCACCCCCGCGTACGCCGAGCCCGGCGTGCCCACGACGGTGCCGGACACCGGCGCCCGCCCGCCGGCGATCGGCGCGCCGCAGGTGCCCGGCAGCCCGCCCGTCGTCGGCGTCCCCGCCCCGCCGGTGGCCAACATCGGCACCGGCCCGCTGGCGGCCCAGATCGCCGCCGGTGAAAGCCAGGTCGGCCTGCTCGGCGACCAACTGCTGCTCATTCGACAGAAACGCACCGACGCGCAGGCGCAGCTCGCCGCCGCCGGCAAGGTGCTGGCGACCACGCAGGACGCCCTGCTCCGCGCCCAGCAGGCAGCCGACGCGGCCGCCTCGGACGCGGTCAAGGCGGCTGCTGCCCTGCCACCCGGCGACTTCGCCGACGACATCCAGGGCCTGAGCCGGCTCCAGCGGATCAACCGCGGCCAGAAGGTCGAGGGCGCTACCACCGCCGTGGCCGGCGAGTTGTCCCGGGCCCGCGCCAGCGAGCAGGCCGCCTATCAGGCGCACACCACGGCCAAGGCCGCCGTCGACGCCGTCGAGGCCGAGTTCGCCACCGGCGAGAAGGCACTGCGCACCGCCGAGGCCAGCCTGCTCAAACTGCGCAAGGACAACGCCGCGCAGCTGATCGAGATCGAGCGTCAGCAGGAGGCCAGCGAGCAGCAGCTGGGCGCGGGTTACGTCGCCGGCCAGAGCAGCAACGGGATGTCCGCGCACCCGCGGGCGCTGGCCGCCGTCCGGTACGCGCTCGCCCAGCGCGGCGACCCCTACAAGTGGTCCGAGGAGGGGCCGGACGCGTTCGACTGCTCGGGTCTGATGTGGGCGGCGTACCGATCCCCGGGGGCCGACTACTTCGACCTGCCCCGGGTCTCCCGCGACCAGTACGCCGCCACCCGGGCCCGCACCGTGCCGCAGAACGCACTGCTCCCCGGCGACCTGATGTTCTTCGCCTCCGGCAGCAGCTGGACCACGATCCACCACGTCGCCATGTACATCGGCAACGGCAAGATGGTGCAGGCGCCCACTACCGGCGACGTGGTCAAGGTCTCGGTGGTCAACTGGTCCCGGCTCTACGCCGCGACCCGGGTGATCGGCGCGGTGCCGACTCCGAACGTGCCCGCGCCCCCCACCACCAAGCCGACTCCCCCGCCGAAGCCGACGCCGACCACCAAGCCGACGCCCAAGCCGACCGGATCGGCCACCCCGAAGCCCACCGGCACCCCGACCCCGACCCCGAAGCCGACCGGCGGCAGCACGCCGACCCCGACGGGCAGCCCGACCAACACGCCGACGACCCTGCCGACGCCGCCCACCACGGCACCGGCCAGTTCGTCGGCCTCCGTGCCCGCCGCGCCGTCCACCAGCAGGAGCGGAACGACGAGCGACAGCCCGACGAGCAGCTCGAGCACCGACCGCTGAGCCACCACACGGGCTCCGGCTGTCCGCCCGGGGCGATCTGTGGCACGGTGACAACCAGGCACACCCGGTCCGATGTCACGGGCCGGGTGCGAGCGTGGCGCGGAGGGCGGAGATGGCCGAGCAGAGAGATCCGGTGGAGAGTGTCGACCCCGTCGTCGACCGGGCCGACCCGCCGAGGCTGACCACCGCCGATCCGGCGACCGACGCCGACACCGGCGCTGCCGGCGCCGTGCGGCGGCACAGCACCGCCACCGACGCCGGAGCCACCGACGCCGCGCCTCCCGGGGCCGACGACAACTCGGCGCTGACGGAGGCCGGCAAGGTCGACGGCGAAGCCGCCGGTGCGCGCGACGGGCAGATCGCAACGGAGGCCACCGCGCTCGACGCGAAGGCCGCCGACGCGGATGAGGCCGCCGATTCAGCCGCTGCCCCTGCGGATGGCGTTCGCGCCGATGCGGATGGCGTTCGCGCCGATGCCGGCGACAACGTCGTCGCGCTCGCCTCGGGCGCGGACGTCGAACAGCCGTCGGATGACCCCGGCCCCGGCTCGGCTGCCCTCGGGTCGGCTGCCGCGGCTCCCGTGCGGGCCCGCGCGAGCGTCGCGACCGCCGGAGCACTGCCAGGTGATCTCCCGGCGAGCGCTCCGGCCAGCGCGACGACTTATCGGGCGGGCGGTTCGGCCAGTCCGGCCGGCGTCCCGTTGCCCGGACAGCGGGCCAGCTCGACCGCCCCGGCTCGGGCCAGCGCCACCGTGCCGGGCAGCAGCCGGGTCACGGCCGGCAGCGAGGGTACGCCGGACTCCCGGGCGAGCACGTCCGCCGTCTACCGGTCGGGGCCGGTGAGTTCCGAGCCGTCGGAGCCGGCGCAGCCCCCGGGACCGGCGCAGCCTCCCGTGCCGCCGACCCCGGAACCGACGCCTCCCGGGCCGGGTGAGCCGGAGCCCGCGCCGAGTCCGGGTCCGTACCCGCCCGGTCCGTCGCCGACGCCGGGCCCCTTCCCCACGCCGCCGCCCGACCCGGTACCGCCCGTGCCCGGTCCACCCGTACCGCCGCCCTCGCCGCTGCCACCCTTGCCGGGCCCGCCGACACCGCCCGTCCCCGGGCCTCCGATGCCGCCGCCCGGCCCGCCGGTGCCCGCGCCACCGCCGCCGCCCGGTCCGATGCCGGCACCACCGTTTCCGCCGCCCCCGGCGACGATCGGCACGCAGGGCGTACGGGCCACCGCGTCGGTCTCCGCACCGCCGGCCGGCCCGGCCGGATGGTCCGCCTCGTCGCCGGTCGAGCGCGCCGACTCCGACCGGCAGGTCTCCGGCGCGTCACCCGGCTCGGGAGCACGGGCCACCGCGTCGGTATCGGCACCACCGGCAGCGGTGTCGGCCTGGTCCTCCGCCAACGAAGCGGCACCGCGAACCGTCAGCGCCCCGCAGGCTGCCCCGACCACGGCACAGCCGACGTCGGATGGCGCATCGTCGGCCCCGGGCAGCGCATGGGCATCGGCTGGCGCGTCGGCCCCGAGCAGCACCCGCACCGAGGCACCCGACTCGGCCCCACCGGTGGTGCCCGCGCCCGCGCTGCCGAGCTGGCCACCGTCCACCGCCGGCACGCCGACGAGCGCAGGCACCCCGGCGACCGGTGGTACGGGCTACCGGACGACCACGCCGCCGGGCGGCCCTGCTCGGCGGGACGCGCCGGCCGGCCCCCACGCCGGGAGGCGCGACGGCGGCACCGAACTCGCGGGCACCGTCTACGGCAGCGGTGAGGGGCCGGGGTTCGCCACGATCGCCCTGCCGGCCAACGCGGCGGTGGAGAATTCCGGCTCGCTGACCGGGCACATCCTCGCTCAGGGCTGGTCGGACACGCCGGCCGAGCGGTCGCGAAACACCCGGGTGGTAATCGTTCTGATCGCCGCGTTGGGGCTGCTGGTGGCGATCAGCGTGCTGGTCGTCCTGCTCGCGAACGATGCCATGGACGGCCTGGTGGGCGGCGTGCTCAACGGCTGATCCGACGGCCGGGTGCCATCGCGGGTCCGTGAGTCCGCCCACTACGGTCGGTCAACCGGCTGGCGGCTTCGCCGAACCGCCGTACACTGGTCGAGATCACTGACCCGGTGCGCGTGGTGCGCGCCCATGGGCGATCTTGCGGGCGATCCGGCGGCACAGCCGCGGCAGGCCATCGCGAAGATGCGCCCCGCTCGAAAGGCATTTGTTGACCACCTCTGCTGACCCCAGCACCGTTCCGACCGTTTTCGATTCCGCCCCGGTGGCGATCGACGCAGCCCCGCAGACGTCCGACGGCGTCGCGGCCGAGCCAGCCTCGACCGAGCACACGCCGGCCGAGACAGCCGAGCCAATCGACTTCGCGAGCCTCGGCCTGCCCGAGCCGCTGGTTCGGGCACTGGCGCAACAGGGCATCACCAGCCCGTTCGAGATCCAGCGGGCCACCGTTCCGGACGCGCTCGCCGGCCGGGACGTGCTGGGCCGCGGGCAGACCGGTTCGGGCAAGACGCTCGCCTTCGGTCTGCCGATGATCGCCCGGCTGGCCAACCGCAACCGGGCCCGGCCGATGCGTCCGCGCGCCCTGGTCCTGGTCCCCACCCGGGAGTTGGCCATGCAGGTCAACGACGCCCTGGTGCCGCTGGGCAAGTCCGTCGGTATCTTCCTGAAGACCGCCGTCGGCGGCGTTCCGTACGACCGCCAGATCGACGCGCTCCGGCGTGGCGTGGAGATCATCGTGGCGACCCCGGGCCGGCTCGGCGACCTGATCGAGCGGGGCATCTGCCAGCTCGACGACGTCGAGGTGACGGTGCTCGACGAGGCCGACCAGATGGCCGACATGGGCTTCCTGCCCGAGGTGACCGAACTGCTGGCGAAGACGCCGGCCAACGGTCAGCGGCTGCTCTTCTCGGCCACCCTCGACGGTGACGTCGACGCGCTGGTCAGGCGTTTCATGAACGACCCGGTGACCCATTCCACCGCGCCGTCCACCGCGTCGGTGTCCACCATGGATCACCACATGCTCCTGATCCCGCCGCACGAGAAGTTCCCGGTGGCCGCCTCGATCGCGGCTCGTGACGGGCGGACGATGGTCTTCGCGCGTACCCAACTGGGCGTCGACCGGCTGGTCGAGCAGCTCGCGGCGGTCGGCGTCCGGGCCGGTGGCCTGCACGGCGGCAAGACCCAGCGGATGCGGACCAAGACCCTGGCCGAGTTCCGCGAGGGCCGGATGAACGTCCTGGTCGCCACGGACGTGGCGGCCCGGGGCATCCACGTCGACGGTGTCACCCTGGTGCTGCACGTCGACCCCCCGAAGGACCCGAAGGACTACCTGCACCGCGCCGGCCGCACCGCCCGGGCCGGCGAGTCCGGCGCGGTCGCCACGCTGGTGCTGCCCAAGCAGCGCCGTACGACCCTCGCGATGCTGGAGAAGGCGGGCGTGGCACCGGCCGAGACCCGGGTTCGGGTCGGCGACCCGGTGCTGGGCGAGCTGATCGGCGCCCGTGAGCCCAGCGGCGTCCCGGTCCGTGTCGAGGCGGAGCCGCGTGGCTACGGCGACCGCTCCGGCGGCTCGCGTCGCTTCGACGACCGTTCCGGCGGTCCGCGTCGCTTCGGCGACCGGCCGACCGGCGAACGCCGCTACGGCGACCGGCCGCAGGGTGAGCGGCGCTTCGGCGACCGGCCGACCGGCGATCGGCAGTATGGCGACCGGCCGACCGGCGAGCGCCGCTATGCCGATCGGGACAGCCGGGGTTACGGCGACCGACCCGGTGGCGACCGCCGCTTCGGCGACCGGCCGCAGTTCGGTGACCGGGATGGCCGAGGCGACCGGCCCACCGGCGAGCGGCGCTACGGCGACCGACCGCAGGGTGAGCGCCGCTTCGGCGACCGGCCGCAGGGCGACCGCCAGTACGGCGACCGTCCCACCGGCGAGCGCCGCTTCGGCGACCGGCCCACCGGCGACCGGCAGTACGGCGACCGTCCGCAGGGTGAGCGCCGCTTCGGCGACCGTCCGCAGGGCGACCGCCAGTACGGCGACCGACCCACCGGCGAGCGGCGCTACAGCGACCGCCCGCAGGCTGACCGGGGTGACCGGCCGGGCGGTGAGCGGCGTTTCGCCGACCGGGACACCCGGGGTGGTTACCGCTCCGAGGGCCGCGGTCGGGACGACAGGCCGCGTGACGACAGGCCGCGTGACGACAGGCGCGGTTTCGGCGGCCGGCCGACGGCGCGTACCCACTGACGCACTGATCCACCCGAACGCCGTCGCGGAGCGCATGCTTCGCGGCGGCGTTCGCGCATGCCCTGCCGATGTCGGTCCGGTCGCGTAACGTCCGGCTCATGGCGACCATGCCGAAGTCGATCTTCTGGTCCCGGACGGACACCGCCGGCAGTGAGCAGGCCCTGCTCACGGACGGCGACGGGCTCGCGGCGCGGGGCACCCTGCTCGCCGTGGACCCGATCCCGTTCACCGCCCGCTACCGGTTGACCACCGCGCCCGACTGGAGCGCCGCCCGGGTCGAGGTCGAGGCCGAGGGGTCCGGCTGGATGCGCCGGGTGACCCTGGAGCGGGCCGCGTCCCGGTGGCGGGTGACAACCGCCGAGCAGGGCAACCTGGACGCCGCGCTGACCGGGGCCGGGCATCCCCGGGCCGGCCTGCCGGGCACCGACGACCCGGATCGGCTGGCCGAGGCGCTCGACGTCGACCTGAGTGGTTCGCCGCTGTTCAACTCCGGCCCGGTGCGCCGGCTCGGGCTGACCAGCGGGCCGGCCGACATGCCGCACCGGATCACCGTCGCGTGGGTGCTGCTGCCCGGCCTGGAGGTGGTGCCGGCCGAGCAGATCTACAGCGGGCTCGGGCCGGGTCGGGTGCGCTTCGCCAGCGGCACCTTCACCGCCGACATCGACCTGGACGCCGACGGCTATGTGGTGCGCTACCCCGGCCTGGCGGAGCGCATCGACCCACGCTGACCGAGCCGATCCGACACGCCTCCGGGCCGGCGGCCGAAGCCAGACCCGCATCGCAGGCCAGAGCCCCCGCCCAGAGACAGCCCGGCGGGGACGCGCTGCTCAGGCGGGCCAGGCGCCGGTGGCGAGGAAGCGCTCGATGGTGGCGGCATGGGGTGCCAGGTCGAGGCCCTGGGCGGCCACCCATTCGTCGGAGTAGTACGTGTCGGCGTACCGGACACCGGCGTCACAGATCAGACTGACCACCGAGCCGGTCCGGCCCTGGGCGAGCATTCCGGCGATCAGGCCGAACGCGCCCCACAGGTTGGTGCCGGTGGAGCCGCCCACGCGGCGGCCGAGCACCGCCGAGCCGGCGCGCATCGCGGCCAGCGAGGCGGCGTCCGGCACCTGGACCATCCGGTCCACGACCGAGGGCAGGAAGGACGCCTCCACGGCGGGCCGACCGATCCCCTCGATGCGGGAGCCCTTGCCGGTGCGTACCGACCAGTCGGCGGCCAGCCAGGCCGGATAGAACGCGGAGTTGTCCGGGTCGACGACGCAGAGCTTGGTGGCCAGGCGGCGGTAGCGGGCGTACCGGCCGATGGTGGCGCTGGTGCCCCCGGTGCCGGCGCCCACGACTACCCACGCCGGGATGGGGTGCCGTTCCAACTCCAACTGCGCGTAGATCGACTCGGCGATGTTGTTGTTGCCCCGCCAGTCGGTGGCCCGTTCGGCGTACGTGAACTGGTCCATGAAGTGGCCGCCCGAGTCCTCGGCCAGCCAGCGGGCCTCGACCACGACGCTTGCCGGGTCGTCCACCAGGTGGCAGCGCCCGCCCTGGAACTCGATCTGCGTGATCTTCTCGGGCGAGGTGGAGGCGGGCATCACGGCGATGAACGGCAGCCCGAGCATCCGGGCGAAGTACGCCTCGGAGACCGCCGTGGAGCCCGAGGACGCCTCGACGATCGTGGTCTGCGGCCCGATCCAGCCGTTGCAGAGGCCGTAGAGGAACAGCGAACGGGCCAGCCGGTGCTTCAGCGAGCCGGTCGGATGTGACGACTCGTCCTTGAGGTAGAGGTCGATCCCCCAGGCCCGGGGCAGCGGGAACGGCAGCAGGTGGGTGTCGGCCGAGCGGTTCGCGTCCGCCTCGACGGCGGCGATCGCCTCGGTCACCCAGCTGCGGCTGGTCTCGTCGCACCGGTCGAGATGAGTCACGCTCGGAAACCTAGCAAGCAGGTCAGCGGTGGTCAGCGCCGGTCCGGTGGGGTGCCCGACGGCGTTGTCGGCGTTGCCCGGCCCGGCCGGCGGCCTGGACGAGAGGGGTCAGTGCGACGGCGAGTCGGGGCAGGGCGTCCAGCAGCCGGACCTGGGCGCCCCGCCAGCGGGGCAGGCTGACCACCGGACGGGGTCGGCGGGCCAACCGGGCCGCGCGGGCGGCCACCCGCTGCGGCGTCAGCATCGACCCGGTGAACGAGGCCAGCGCGCCCGGGTCGTCGAGCCGGTCGTGCAGCATCGGGGTCCAGATGCCGTCCGGGCAGAGGCAGGAGACGTGCACCCGCCGGTACCCGGCCATGCGCAGGTCGGACAGGGTGCCGAGGCTGAACGCGAGCAGAGCGTGCTTGCTGGCGGCGTACACCGTCTCGCCGGGTGCGGCGACGAGCCCGGCCAGCGAGACGATGTTCAGGACGTGGCCGTGGCCCTGGCCGCGCATGACCGCCAGCGCCGCCAGCGTGCCGTTCATGGCGCCGAGCGCGTTGACGTCGAGCACGCGGCGGCGGGTCGGCCCGTCGTGTTCCCAGGAGGGGCCGGTGACCAGGATGCCGGCGTTGTTGACCCAGAGGCCGAGGCCGCCTCGGCCCGCGGCGGTCGCCGCGATCTCGGCGCACGCGATCTCGTCGCGGACGTCCAGGGCGGCCGACCAGCCGCCGAACGGCACGGCGGCTGCCGCTGCCGCGTCCGGGTCGAGGTCGGTGAGCAGCACCGACCAGCCGTCGGCGTGCAGCGCGGCGGCGACGGCGCGGCCCAGGCCGCCGGCGGCTCCGGTCACCACTGCCGCGCCGCGTCCCGGCGAGGTCATCGGCGCACGCTACCGCCGCCCGGCAGAGGACACCAGGGCCAGGGTCAGGCGGGCTGCGGGCCGACCGGCTGGGGGCGGTTCTCCCACTTGGTGGAGAGGGCGATGGCGGTACGCGTGGAGGCGACCCCGGGGGTCCGGTTCAGCCGCACGATGAGCTGCTCCAGCTCGGCGATCGTGCCGACCCTGGCCTTGAGGAGGAACGACTCGACGCCGGCCATGAAGTAGCAGGACTCGATCTCGGGCAGCACCCGCAGCGACTCCAGCATGTCGTCCGAGTCCGCGCCGGAGTCCTCGACGATGCCGATGAGCGCGGTGACGCCCAGCCCGATCGCCTCGGGTTCCACGTCCGCGCGGTAGCCCCGGACCACGCCGCTGCTCTCCAGCTTGCCGACGCGTTCGTGCACGGCCGGGGCGGAGAGGCCCACCTGTCGGGCCAGCTCGGCGTACGAGAGGCGGGCGTTGCCCCGCAGCAGGTCGACGAGGCTCAGGTCGATGGCGTCCACGGAGAGTGACCTTAACGGGTTGGGCGTAACGCGATGCCTTCGGCATCCGTTGGTCAGAACAGTGAGTAACTGTTCATAAACTGACGGTCTAGGTAGGGGTTGCACCAGTACCATTTACTAACTTCCCAGTCAGTGCATTTTTCGCGTTTGGCGGACAGGCCAGGTCCCTGGTGCTGTAATTGCCATACGTCCCTCATGACGGCTCTGGGCTCGCACCAGCCGGGGGCAGTGTGTTCAGCCAGGGGCTTCGTCGACGCGAGGAGGGGGCTGTGGACACTGGAGATCGCCTGCTGACACCGGGTGAGGTCGCCGCGCTGTTTCGGGTGGACCCGAAAACTGTGACGAGATGGGCGGCGGCCGGCCGGATAGGAAGCATCCGGACTCCAGGCGGGCATCGCCGGTTTCGGGAATCCGAGGTGCGGGCCCTGCTTGAGGGGGAGGGCATGCTGGACGAGGTGGACGAGGTCGGAAAGCCACGCAATGTGGGACCGGCCGCCTCCACCGGGCCGGGTCCGGCCAACGCCGGCATGTACTGAACTGGTGCGGACAACGTCAGGCGGACCGGACACCAGTCCGGTCCGCGTCCCGCTGCGACGATCCACCGGGCGGCACGGCAGCACGGGCTGAGCCGAGGGCTCAGCTCCGGGCCGCGCCCAGCTGGCCCGACCACCGGCGGAACAGGGTGTGTGGCACGCCGAGCGCGTCCAGCACCTTGCCGGCCACGAAGTCGACGAGTTGCTGCGCGCTGGCCGCCGCGCCCGCGCCGTAGAAGCCGGGGCTGGCCGGCAGCACCACCGCCCCGGCGTCGTGCAACGCGATGAGATGCTCCAGGTGGCTGCGGGTCACCGGGGTCTCCCGGGGCACCACCACCACCGGTCGGCGCTCCTTGAGGTTGACCTCGGCGGCGCGCTGCAGCAGGTCCTTGGAGAGCCCGATCGCGATGCCCGCGCAGGCCGCCGTGCTCGCGGGCACCACTGCCATTCCGCGTACCCGGTAGGAGCCGCTGCTGGGCCCGGCCGCCAGGTCGCCCGCCGGCCAGTGCCGTACGTCCGCGTCGGTCAGGTCCCGGTCGAGCCAGGCCGCGAGGTCCTCGGCCCAGTGCGCGTCGCGGAACGACAGGCCGGTCTCGTCGAGCACGGTGAGCCGTGCCGCCCGGGACACGATGAGGTCCACCGGCTCGCCCGCGTCGAGCAGCCCGCCGACCACGGCCGCCGCGTACGGCGTGCCGGAGGCTCCGGAGACCCCGATCACCCATGGTTCCCGCATCCCTCCAGCCTGCCTGGTCCGCGTCGCGGGCCGGTGGGCACCCCCGCGATCCGGTCGACGCGTGTCGTCCGAGATGTCCGGGCGGGTCCCTCCCTGTCCCGGCGACCTGACATGCTGCCGGTGGCGATTCGCACCGGGAGCAGATCGCACGGGAGGCAGCGGTGACGACCGGCGAGGTCCTCTGGGCGCTGCGCGCCGAGTGCCCGATTCCTGCCCGGCTCTCGCCGCACGCGGACGGGGTCCAGCAGTGGCTGCTCGGCCTGCTGCCCGAGCTGGGTCTGCCACTTGACGACGCCGCACTGCACCGGTTGGCCCGCGGGGGCTTCGCGCGGTACGCGGGGCGGCTCTACCCCGATGCCAGCGAAGCCGACCTGCGCGTGCTGACCGCCCTCTTCACCTGGTTCTTCCTCGTCGACGACGCCTGCGACGGCCCGCATCGGCTCGCACCGGCGCAGATCCGGGCGCTGCGCGACGGGACGCTGGCACTGCTGCACGACGGCCCCCGGCTACGGCACGGCGGCCTGACCGGTCCGCTGCGGCGGCTGCTGGTGCTGGCCTGGCGGGAGCCGCGTCGCCGGATGCCGGCCCGGTGGCGGCTGCGCTTCGCCGACGCGGTGGCCCGGCACCTCGACGGCACCTGGCGGGAGGCGGTCAACAAGGAGGCCGTCCGCCCACCCAGCGTCGACGAGTACGTCGAGTTGCGGCGGGAAACGTCGGCGGCCGAGGTGTCGTACCCGCTTGTGGAGTTCGTCACCGGCCGGCCGCTGCCCGACCCGGTCTACCACCACCCGCTGCTGCGGCAGATCGCGCGCACCGGCAACGACCTGCTCTCCTGGTACAACGACCTGGCCTCGCTGGACCGGGATCGGGCCACCTCGGGCGGGCACAACCTGGTCCTGGCCACGCAGGCCGAGTGGGGCGTGTCGGCGGCGGAGGCGGTCGACCGGGTGGCCGAGCGCTGGCGGGAGTCGATGCGACAGTTCGAGGCGCTCCGCGCCGCCGTGCCGTCGTTCGGGCCGGCGTTGGACGAGGCGGTCACCGACCATCTCGACGGGGTCGCGTACGCGGTGCGCGGCACCATCGACTGGACGCTGGAGAGCGCCCGCTACCCGACAAACGCCTAGACCTGGCCCTAGGGGCGCAGGTCGAGGCGGATCACCAGGTCGAGCAGTGCGAACACGAACAGCGCGATGCCGACGAAGCCGTTGGCGGTGAAGAACGCCCGGTTGACCTTGCTGAGGTCGGTCGGGCTGACCACCAGGTGCTGGTAGGCGAACGCGACAGCCGTCAACGCCAGCCCGATCCACCAGAGCCAGCCGAACCCGATAAGCGCGCCGAACCAGATGAACAGCCCGAACGTCACCACGTGCGCGACGGTGGAGGCGTGCAGGGCGAAGCGCCTGCCGTACCGGGCGGGCACGCTGTGCACGCCGATCTCCTGGTCGATCTCGGAGTCCTGGCAGGCGTAGATCAGGTCGAAGCCGCCGATCCACAGCCCGACCCCCAAGCCGAGCAGCCAGGCCGGCCAGGAGCCGTCCAGGGTGCCGGTGACGGCCAGCCAGGCGCCGACCGGGCCGACCGCCTGGGCGATCCCGAGGATGGCGTGCGGCCAGTTGGTGAACCGCTTGCCGTACGGGTAGACGACGAGCGGCACCACGGCGAGCGGCGCCAGCACCAGGCAGAGCGGGTTGAGCAGGGCGGCGGCGGCGAGGAAGACGACCAGGGCGACGGCCGCGCCGGTCCAGGCCGTCCGCACGCTCACCGCCCCGGTGACCAGCTCCCGTCCGGCGGTACGCGGGTTCCGGGCGTCGATGCGCCGGTCGAGGATCCGGTTGGCGGCCATCGCGAACGTCCGCGCCCCGACCATCGCCACGGTGATCAGCAGCAGGTCGAGCCACCGTACGTGCCCGCCGTTGACCTGCATGGCGGTCAGGGCCGACAGGTACGCGAACGGCAACGCGAACACGGAATGCTCGATCGTGACGAGCTTGAGGAAGGACTTGACCCGGCCCGGCTTCTCCACGGGTGCGTCGATGACGGCCATCAGATCCCGTACTCCTTCCAGCGCTTGTCGACCAGGGCCGTGACCTCCGGGGCCATGCTCATCTCCTCCGGCCAACCGCGGGTGTAGCCCTCGGTGGGCAGCTTGCGGGTCGCGTCGACGCCGGCCTTGCCGCCCCAGAACTGCTGGTACGACGAGTGGTCCAGGTGGTCCACCGGGCCTTCGGTGAGCAGCAGGTCGCGGGCGTAGTCGACGTTGCCGAAGGCACGGAAGGCGACCTCGTTGTAGTCGTGCACGTCGCAGTCCTCGTCGACGATCACGATCAACTTGGTGAGCGACATGAGGTGCGCGCCCCAGATCGCGTTCATGACCTTCTGCGCGTGCTTCGGGTAGCGCTTGCGGATCGACACGATCGCGCAGTTGTGGAACACCCCGGCGGCCGGCAGGTCGTAGTCGACGATGTCCGGGATCATCAGCTTGAGCAGCGGCTGGAAGATCCGCTCGGTTGCCTTGCCGAGGCCGTGGTCCTCCTGCGGCGGCTTCGAGGTGACGATCGAGTGGTAGACCGGCTTGCGCTGCATGGTCATCGCCTCGATGTGCAGCACCGGGAACGGCTCGACAGGGGTGTAGTAGCCGGTGTGGTCGCCGAACGGCCCCTCGGGCAGCCGCTCGCCGGGCTCCAGGTAGCCCTCCAGCACGATCTGCGCGTGCGCCGGCACCTGCAGTGGGACGGTGAGGCAGTCGACCATCTCCACCCGTTCGCCGCGCAGGAACCCGGCGAACAGGTACTCGTCGATGTCACCGGGCAGCGGCGCGCTGGCCGCGTACGAGACGACCGGGTCGCAACCGATCGCGATCGCGACCGGCAGGCGCTGCCCGAGCCGCTCGGCGACCGCGTGGTGCGCTGTCGAGTCCTTGTGGATCTGCCAGTGCATGCCCAGCGTGTTGCGGCCGTGCTGCTGGAGCCGGTAGAGGCCCAGGTTGCGCTTGCCGGTCTCCGGGTGCTTGGTGTGGGTCAGCCCGTAGTTGTGGAAGATCCCGCCGTCGTCGGGCCAGACCTGCAACCCGGGCAGCCGGTTCAGGTCGACGTCGTCACCGCGGTAGACGATCTCCTGGCAGGGCGCGGTCTTCACCTTGCGCGGCGGCACCGACTTGAGCTGCATGACCTTGCCGAGGCCCTCGCGGATGCCGGACCAGCCGACCGGCAGCTCCGGCTTGACCAGCGCGCCGATGCGGGCGCCGATCTCGTCCAACGAGTCGACGCCGAGGGCCATCGCCATCCGCTTCTCGGTGCCGAACAGGTTGATCGCCACCGGCATCTCACCCCGGGTGGGGTGCTCGAAGAGCAGCGCCGGCCCGCCGGCGCGCACCGTGCGGGTGACCACCTCGCTGATCTCCAGGGTGGGGTCGACGGGGACGTCGACCCGCCGCAGCTCCCCCGCGCGCTCCAGCGCCGCGAGGAAGTCCTTGAGATCGGTGTACGGGAAGCCACGAGCCGCCATGTCGCCCAGTCTCCCGCACCGGCTCCCGCACGGCCCAGGCCGGGTGGTGTGACACCCGCGATGACCGGGCCAGCATCCTTGATCGACTCGGCTTCCAGGAAACCGTGGTGTCCCCGGCCGCAGGACACCGCGACTTCAAGGAAGGCGAGTGGATCAACCCACACCTCTCGGGATTGGCGGGCGGTTGAGCGGGTAGCCGGGCAGCCGGCGGACGGAGGCGGCAATGAGCGGCGAGCGGGTTCCGGCGGGGTTCACCGAGCAACGGGCGCGGGTCGGCCAGATCACCATGAACTACGTCCGGGGCGGCAGTGGCCCGCCACTGGTGCTGCTGCACGGCTACCCGCAGTGCTGGTACATGTGGCGACACCTCCTGCCCGAGCTGGGCCGCTCCTTCGAGGTGGTAGCGCCCGACCTGCGCGGCTTCGGGGGCAGCGACGCACCGGCCGGCGGGTACGACAAGAAGACCGTCGCCGCCGACCTGCACGGCCTGCTCGACCAACTCGGCCTGGTCGGCGACCTCCGGCTGGTCGGGCACGACCTGGGGACCATGGTGGCGTACGCCTACGCCGCCGCCCATCCGCAGGGGGTGAGTCGACTGGTGCTCAGCGAGGCGCCGATCCCCGACGAGAGCATCTACACCTTCCCCGCGCTCACCCAGGCCGGGCCGGGGGTGTGGAACTTCGGCTTCTTCTCCCTCGGCAACGGGCTCCCGGAGGACATGGTCAGTGGGCGGGAGTCGCTCTGGGTGGACCGGTTCACCGACGCGCTGATGGTGCGCAAGGGCAGCATCGCCGCGCCCGACATCGAGGAGTTCGCCAGCCACCTGCGTGATCCGGCGCATCTGCGGGCCAGCTTCGCCCACTTCCGGGCGTTCGAGCAGGACGTCGCCGACAACGCGGCGTACCGGGAGATGAAGCTCGAGATGCCCGTGCTGGCCGTCGGCGCGGCGGCCAGCCTCGGTGGACAGATCGCCGAACAGGTCCGCAGGTACGCCGACACCGTCCGCGGCGAGGTGATCGAGGACTGCGGGCACTGGCTGTACGAGGAGCGCCCGGACGAGATGCTCGCCCTGCTGCGCGACTTCCTGCAGGCCGCCTGATCCTGGACCACTCGGATCAGGCGGCGGCGTCCAGGCGGGCAGTGCCGCCTGACCCTCGGCCATCCCCGGTCGGGCGGGAGGCGTCCGGGCGTGGCCGGCGCTACCCGACCCTCGGCCATCCCGGTCAGGCTGCGGGAGTCCAGGCGTGGGCGGCCAGTGGCGGGTCGAGTGGGGCGCGGGTGAGCCGGTTGGCGAAGGTCGACATCGTGTACGCCCCGACGCCAAGCACCACGTCCAGCGCGTGCCGGGGCTGGTAGCCGGCGGCCAGGAAGTCGTCCAACTGGTCGTCAGGCACCGCGCCCCGGTACTCCAGGACGGCCAGCGTGAACCGGCGCAGCGCCTCCAGCCGCGGTTCGGGCAGCTCGGTGGCGGAACGCAGCGCGGCGATCAGCTCGTCGGACGCCCCGATCCGTGTGAGCTTGCCGGTGTGCAGGGCCACGCAGAAGTGGCACTCGTGGGTGGTGGCGACGGCCAGGATGACCACCTCCCGCTCCAGGGGTGCGAGGTCGGTCTGCTCGAAGCCCGCGCTTGCGGTGAGGAAGCCGGTGAGCAGCTGCGGCGACTCGGCCATCAGCGCCACCGGGGTCGGCAGCCAGCCGAACCGGCCCTGCACCCCCTCGACGGCCCGACGTGCGGCGGCGGGGGCGGTTTCGGCGGTGTGCTCGGTGAAGACGGACATGGGTACCTGCTTTCGGCAGCGTCGGTCGGGAGGGCCGGTGCCGCATCCCGTACGATAGTCAACGTGGTTGACGAAATAGTAAACGTGGTTGTCGAATATGGCAACCCCTGAGCCCGCCCGGCCCGGCTTCGTGCTGCCCCTGCTGCTGCTGGCCGGCTTCCGCACCCTGATCGACGACCTGCACGCCGAGTTGGCCCGCCAGGGGCATCCTGAGCTGCGGCCATTGCACGGCTTCGTGCTCCAGGCCGTCGGCGCCGACGGCACCACCGCGACTGAGCTGGGTCAGCGGCTGGGCATCTCCAAGCAGGCCGCCGGCAAGACGGTGGACCGGCTGGTCGCCGTCGGCTACCTGGAACGGGTCGACGACCCCTCCGACGCCCGTCGCCGGCTGGTCCGGGTGACCCCGCGCGGCGCCGACGGGCTACGCCGCTCGGCCGAGGTCTTCGACCGGCTGCGCGAGCGGTGGGCCGACACCCTTGGCGCGGACCGGGTCGACGCGTTGGAGGACGACCTGCGCACCATGGCAGCGGCGAACTGGTTCCGCCTCGACGTGCCCGGCTGGTTCGGCGGCTGACCGCGATTGCCGCACCGACCGCCGCGCCGGCGTCTACCCGGACCGACCGCCGCGCCAGCGCCTGCCCGACGCCCGACCGCCACATCGCGACCACCCAGCCCGACCGCCGCACCCGACCACCCAGCACGACCGCCGCACCCGACCACCCAGCCCGACCGCCGCACCGCGACCACCCAGCCCGACCGCCGCACCCGACCACCCAGCCCGACCGCCGCACCCGACCACCCAGCACGACCGCCGCGTCGGCGTCACCCGGCCCGACTCCTCAATTCGGAGGCCGCCACGACAAGATCCACTCGGGTTCCTTGAAGTCGGTGCCTCCGGTCAGCAGGACACCGCGAGTTCACGGAAACCGAGTGGATCAAACGCCGACCGGGCGCGGACACCACGACTTCCTGAAAGTCGAGTGGATCAACGGGCGCCGGGCGCGAGGCACCGCGCCATTGCCGCGGACGCCGAAGCCGAAGCCGACGTGCGGGCCGACCGTGTCCGGGTCAAGCGCGGCGGGCACATCTCACCAGCCCTGGCGTGCCACACCGGCTCGGGGCAAGGTGGATCCATGTCGGACGCGTACGTCGTCGGCGACCCGGACGGGTTGTCGCCCCTGCTGGTCGCGCTGCGCGACGCCATCGCCCGGGAGCTGCACGCGCAGGTGGCGTTGCGCGGGGAACGGATCGAGCTGGCCGACCTGCCGGAGGTGTCGTACCAGGTCACGATCCAGGTCGAGCGGGCGCTGCGCGCGTGGCGACCCGGGCGTCCGTCCCCAATAGAGCGGCTTTCCGACGGCCATCGCGGTCCTGTCGACTGATCGAAAACTGTCACAGGTGATCTCTAGGATCAGGGGTGCCGGTCGGGCCGTGGGCGAGCAGCCCCGGCTTCTTCCGACCGGTTCATCCCTCACCAAGGAGATCGATGAGATCTGTGCGCGTTACGCGTGGCCGGTTCCTGCGCGGCCTGGCCGCGCTCGTCGTGGCCTCTGCGGGGGTCGGCGTGGCGGCATCGCCCGCCGCGGCGGGCGACGACCCCGGTTGGGTCAGCGGTTGGCTCGGAGACGTCACTGTGGGCGGCCCCGGCGCTCCCGGCCGCACGGTGCCGCTCGACCTCCGCAGCACCGGGGCCACCCAGCCCCGGGTGACGATCGACCTGACCGGCCTGGCGGGAGTCGCGACGGCAAGCTTCCCCGAGTGGTGTGTCACCGCGGGCACCTCGGTCACCTGCCCGATGCCACCTAGCGCCGTCGACGAGGACGGCACGCTCACCGGCGTCGTGCCTGTGGTGTTCCGGGCCGCTCCCGGTGCCGCCGACGGCGCCAGCGGCACCCTCGACTACACGGCGCTCGGCGAGCAGACCGAGGCGTACGCCCAGCAGGCGACGATCACCGTCCGGTCCGGTCCCGACCTGCTCGACATGGTCGACGAGTACGTCAGCGGCGTCGAGGTGGGCGACACGCGCCCCGTTCCGGTGGCCGTCGTCAACGCCGGTGACCAGCCGGCCGTCGACCTGCGGCTCACCATGCGCTTCGCGGTGGGCCTGGTTCCCGCGAGCTACCGCAACTGCCGGTACGGCACCGACCAGGTGCTCGCCACAGTGGTCGTCTGCACCGTGCGGGGCACGTTCGCGGCGGGTCAGCGGCACGAGCTGCGTGACGGGTTCGCCACCACTGTCGGCCCAGCCACGCTCGGCGACAAGCGGATCACCCAGCTCGTGGAGCCGTTGGCGACCGCCGGGCCGCTCCCGAGCGGTGTGCGGCTCAAGCACCGCGAGGCCGACCAGGCGCTGCGGCTGCGGCCGGTCGGAAAGCCGCTCGGCGTGATTCCGGTCGAGGTGGCCGGCGCCGGCGGGCAGAGCTACCTGCGCGAAATCCGGGGCGCCTTCGACATCGTCGCCCAGGGGGCCGCTGTCACCGGTGCCGTCGGCGACACCGTCCGGGTCACCGTGGGCATCCGTAACGAGGGGCCGGGCGTGCCGGATGGCACGAACTCCGGCGACACGGTCGGGTCGTTCTACTTCACCCCGCCCACCGGGGTAACCGTGCTGGCTCACCCCGGCTGCGCGCCGACCGGCGGCGAGGAGGACGGGGAAGCACCCACGCGCACCTGGTTCTGCTACGGCCCGAGAGCAGTGTTCCCCGCCGGGACCAGCATCACTGTCACCTTCGATCTGCGGATCGACAGCAACACCGGATCAGCCGGAGAGGTTCAGCCGTACGGCCGCTACCCCCGGGTGGACGACAACCCGGGCAACGACATCGCCCCGGTCACGCTGAGCTGACCAAGTCACCACAACGAGATCGGGCCGGCCACGGAGAACTCCGTGGCCGGCCCGATTTTCGTTGGTCGGGTCAGCTCAGCCCGCCGTACGAGTGCAGGCCGGTGAAGAAGATGTTCACGCCGAACAGGTTCATCAGCATGGTGAGGAAGCCGAGCACCGCGAGCCAGGTGGCCACGTTGCGCTTGACGCTGGGCGTGGCGCGGGCGTGCAGGTAGCCGGCGTAGACCACCCAGGAGATGAACGCCCAGGTCTCCTTCGGGTCCCAGCCCCACGGCCGGCCCCAGGCCGCCTCGGCCCAGATCGCGCCGGCGATGACCGCGAACGTGAAGACCGGGAACGCGAACGCGTGCAGCGCGAAGGTCAACCGCTCCAGGCCGACAGCGCCGGGCAGCCGCTTCGCCAGGGAGTACGGGAAGCTCCGCTTGCCCTGCTCGTACCCGTTGCGCATCAGGAAGCCGACCGCCGGCACCGCGCCGAGCAGGAAGATGCCGGACGCGAAGACGATCGTCGAGACGTGGATGACGAACCAGTACGAGTTCAGGGCCGGCACCAGCGGCACGATCGGCACGTACAGGACCAGCTCGGCGGTGGCCACCAGCAGCACCATCACCAGGGTCAGGAACAGCCCGAGCTTGCGCAGCGCCGGGCGCTTCCAGAGCACCACGAGCCAGGCCGCGACCCCGATGAACGTCACCGTGAGCACGAACTCGTACATGTTGCCCCAGGGCATCCGGTGCGCCGCGAGACCGCGGGTGACAAGCGCCGCGAGGTGCAGCACGGCGGCGAGCGCGGTGGCCCCCACCGCGATCAGGCCGGCGATTCGTGCCCGACGTGTCGAGGCATCGGCGGTCGGCGGGACCGGCGCGGGTGGCTCCGGGGTGACGCCGCCGCCACCGCCGACCCCCGCACCCACCAGCTCGCGGGCGGGCGACGCCACGGCGACCCGGGTACGCGCGTTGCCCAGCGCGTACTCGACGGCATGGCTGATCATCGCGATCAGGTACGTCAGGATCGCGAAGGTCACCAGATTGTCGGAGAGCGCGGACATCACTCGGTCCCTTCTCGCACGCCGGCCCGGTCGCTGGAGTCAGCGTCGGTGCCGGCCCGCTCGGCAGCCCGGTCGGCACCGCTCACGGCGGTGACGAGCTGGGCGAACTCGTCGGCGAACCCTGGATAGTCGGTGCGCGGCAACCCACCGGCCTCCATCAAGCTACTACCGCCCGTCGGAGATCCGTTCCCGGGGTCGGTCGACGCCACCCGGAAGAACACCCGGCGACGCCTACCGAACAGCGAGCCCATCAGCCCGACCAGCAGGGTGGCGCAGCTCAGCAGCAGCGGCAGCGAGCCGGGGTCGTGCCGGATGGAGAGCGTGACGTACCGCTCGGTGCCCAGGAACTGGACACTGCTGCCGTCGTCAAGCGTCCAGGTTTCGCCCTTGCGGAGCAGCTTGCTGCCGATCTCCTTGACCTTGCCGTTGCGTACCTGCCGCTGGTCGAGCTGGTAGACCGAGCCGGGGATGCCGGCGTCCAGGCCGAGATTGCCCCGGTAGGCGACCAGGTTCAGCACCGGGTTGCGCTCGGTCGGGTACTCCGAGCGGACGAACGGGCCCTGCTGCGGGGCCGTGGGCAGGTAGATGCCGCTGAACGCCACCTGCTGGTCCGGTGCCCGCCTGCCGGTGGCCGGGTCGACGTTGGCGTCCGGGAACTGGGCCACTCCCTCGCCGGTCAGGCCCCTGTCACCGGTCGCCAGGAACGGCTCGTCACTGACCTGGCTGTTGCCGAACCGGTCGGTGTAGCGGATCACCGGGGCGTACCCGTGGCCGAGCAGGTGGACACTCGCGTTGGCGAGGCGCAGCGGCGAGTTCACCGAGAAGTCCGCGCTGCGGGTCGGCTCGTCCGGGCCGTCGACTGTCACCCGGGCGTTGAAGGACTCCGGCTGGCCGGACGGCAGGAACCGGGCCTGGAAGTCGTCCAGCCGCAGGCAGAAGCGGGGCAGGTCGGCGCTGTCGACGCGGGGGCCGAGCTTGGCCTCGGCGTACTGCTGGCGGGTGTTGCAGAACGCGTTGTCCGCGCCGGCCACGAGCAGCCGGTTGCCGCTCCAGCCGTACCACGAGCCGAGCGCCACACCGATCAGCACCGCGATCAGCGAGGTGTGGAACAGCAGGTTGCCGGTCTCCTTGAGGTAGCCCTTCTCGGCGGAGACCTCGTCGCCGCGGACCTCGACCCGCCAGCGGCGCTTGCGCAGCACCTCGGCGACGGCGGCAGCGCCACCGGCCGGGGCGGGCAGTACGGCGTGCTGCGGCAGTCGCGCCAACTGCTTCGGCGCGACAGGTGGCCGGGAACGCAGCGCCCGGAAGTGGTCGCGCAGCCGGGGCGTGATGCAGCCGATCAGCGACGCGAACAGCAGCAGGTAGATCGCGGAGAACCAGACCGAGCCGAAGACCTCGAACGCGCCGATCCGGTCCAGTCGGGGCGCCCAGTCCGGGTGGTCGGTGAAGTACTGGTTGACCTTCTCCGGGCTGATCCCGCGCTGCGGCAGCACCGAACCGGGGATCGCGGCGATCGCCAGCAGGAAGAGCAGGATCAGCGCCGTACGCATGCTGGTGAGCTGCCGCCACGAGTTGCGCAGCAGGGCCAGCAGCCGGTTGGGCCGGCGCCGGGGCGCCGGGGCCACGGTCTCCGGTCGGTCGTCGACGACAGTCATCAGATGCTCACCTCGCCCACCCCGACGGTGGTCTGCAACCAGATCACGAAGCTCTGCCATCCGCCTGTGACGAGCGCCAGGCCGATCAGGATGAGCAGGGCGCCGCCGACCCGGGTGACCCAGCGGCTGTTGCGCCTGATGGCGCGGAAGACTCCGAGCAGGCGCTCGAAGCCCAGCCCGAAGACGACGAACGGTATCCCCAGTCCGAGGCAGTACGCCACGGCGAGCACCACGGCGCGGTCGCTCTGACCGCTGGTGGCGGCCATGCCCATCACCGCGCCGAGCGTCGGACCGGTGCACGGCACCCAACTGAGCGCGAAGACCGCGCCGAACACGGGTGCGCCGAGCAGGCCGGCCGACGGGAGCCGGGAGATGCGGAACTCGCGTTGCAGCGCCGGAATCATGCCGAGGTAGCCCAGGCCGAGCAGGATGATCAGCGCGCCGATGCCGATCTGCAGTTCGCGTTTGTAGTCGAAGAAGATCCGACCGATCCCGGCGAAGAGGATCGCGGTGGCGACGAAGACCACTGTGAAGCCGGCGATGAAGAGCAGGGTCCCGGCGAGCACCCGACCCTTGACCGCGACCGACGCCGTCCGCTCCCTGACCGCGACGCCGCCGGTGGCCGGTGCAGGATCGACAGCCGGCCGGCGGCCCTCCAGGTCGGCGCCGGCCAGACCTGTGACATACGAGAGGTAGCCGGGAACGAGGGGAAGCACGCACGGGGAGAGGAAGCTGACCAGCCCGGCGAGCGCCGCCGCGCCGATGGCGAGCACCAGCGGCCCACTCAGGGCCAGCTCCTGGAAGGTCTCGCCCATCAGTTCGACGCCGGCTTCTCGGCCGCGATCCGTTCGACGATCGGCCTGAGCTCGTCCTGCGTCACGGCACGACGGATCACCACGGCGATCCGGCCGTCACGGTCGAGGACCACTGTCGCCGGTGTGGTGTTGGGCGGGATGTCGAAGTTCAGGGCCTGGCGGCTGGACGGGTCGAAGATGCTCGGATAGGTGGCTCGCCCCTGCTCGAAGGCGATCGCCTTGTCCTTGCTGTCCTGCACGTTGACCCCCAGGAAGGTCACCCCGGACGCCTTGGTGGCCTGGTAGGTGGCCTCCAGATCGTCGGCCTCCGCACGGCAGGGCGCGCACCAGGAACCCCAGAAGTTGACGACGACGACCTGGCCGCGCGCCTGGGAGACGTCGTACTGGCCGCCGGTGAGCAGGTCGCCGCTCATCTTCGGGGTCTTCGACCGCTGGTCCGGAGCGCAGGTGATCGTGAGGCCGTCGCTGGTGCAGCGCTTCTCCTCGCCGCCCCCGGAGGAACAGCCGGCCAGCGCCACCGCGGCGACGGTGGCGAGCAGACCCGCGGTCCACCTCCGGGCGGTCATCAGGCCCCCTTGGCCGTCCGGGCTGTCGCGGAGAGGGCGATCAGGTGCGCGGCCGGCTCGCTGTAGCCGATGCCCGCCACCTTGGCGCCGTCGAAGTGGAACGACGTCAGGCTCGCCAGCCCGCACTGCCGCTTGCGCGGGTCGTGCCAGAGCCGCTTGCGCTCCACGTAGCGACGCAGCGTCCAGATCGGGAGCTGATGCGACACCAACACCGCCTCGCGCCCCTCGGCGGCGACCCGGGCGGCGTGCACGGCGGCGAACATCCGCTCGGCGATCACCCGATACGCCTCACCCCAGGACGGGGTCACGGGGTCGCGCAGCACCCACCAGTTGCGTGGGTCGCGGAACGACCCGTCACCCGGGGACACCTTCTTGCCCTCGAACCAGTTGGCGCTCTCGATCAGCCGCTCGTCCACCCCGACCGGCAGCCCGAACTGGGCCGCGATCGGCTCGGCCGTCTGCTGGGCGCGCTCCAGCGGGCTGGCCACCACATGCACGATCTCCCGCTCGGCGAGGCCCTCCGCGGCGGCCTTGGCCATCTGCACACCCAGCTCGGACAGGCGGAAACCGGGCAGCCGGCCGTACAGGATTTGGTCGGGGTTGTGCACCTCGCCGTGCCGGAGCACGTGGACCACCGTCTTGCTCAAGGCTGTGTCCCCTTTGTTCGCGACTGCGGGGCTCGCAAAACCGGCTCACTCCTCGCGCGCACGCCAACCCCCGTGACCCGCCGCTGCCGCCGCGTTCGCCGCCGTGGGCAGCGCCGCGGCGATGTGCTCCAGAGCGGCGTCGTCGAGCGCCGCCGACACGAACCACGACTCGAACGCGCTCGGCGGCAGGTAGACGCCGGCGGCGAGCATCGCGTGGAAGAACGCCTTGAACGCGGGCACCTGCTGCGTGCGGGCGCTGTCGTAGTCCACGACGTCGGCGTCGGTGAAGAAGATCGAGAACATGCTGCCCGCGTACGACAGTCGGTGCGGGACCCCGGCGGCGGCCAGCGCGTCGGACGCCAGCTTGCCCACGACGGCGGCCGTGTCGTCGAGCTTGCGGTACAGCGCGTCGTCGGCGAGCCGCAGGGTCGCCAGACCGGCGGCGCACGCGAGGGGGTTACCGGAGAGCGTGCCGGCCTGGTAGACCGGGCCGGCCGGCGCGAGACGCGCCATGATGTCCGCGCGCCCGCCGAAGGCCGCGGCCGGCAGGCCACCACCCATGACCTTGCCGTACGTCCACAGGTCGGCATCGGAGGCGTCGAGGCCGTGCCACCCGGCGCGGGAGACCCGGAACCCGGTCATCACCTCGTCCACCACGAGCAGGGCGCCGTGGGCGTGCGCGATCCGGGCGAGCTGCTGGTTGAACCCGTCGCGGGGCGCCACCACGCCCATGTTGCCGGCGGCGGCCTCGGTGATCACCGCGGCGATGTGCGGGCCCTCGGCGGCGAACGCCTCCTCGACGGCCCGGATGTCGTTGTACGGGAGGACTATCGTCTCGCTGGCCGCCGCGCCGGTCACGCCGGGCGAGTCGGGCAGGCCCAGGGTGGCCACGCCGGACCCGGCGGAGGCGAGCAGCGCGTCGACGTGCCCGTGGTAGCAGCCGGCGAACTTGACGATCTTGGAGCGGCCGGTGAAGCCGCGCGCCAGCCGGATCGCCGACATGGTGGCCTCGGTGCCGGAGTTGACCAGGCGCACCTGCTCCATCGGGGTCCGGTCGACCAGCTCGGCGGCCAGCTCCACCTCGCCCGGGGTGGGCGTGCCGAAGCTGGTGCCCCGGGCCGCGGCGGCCTGGACGGCCTCCACCACCTCGGGGTGGGCGTGCCCGAGGATCAGCGGCCCCCATGAGCAGACCAGGTCGACGTAGCGGCGACCGTCGGCGTCGTACAGCCACGGGCCCTCGCCACGGACCATGAATCGCGGGGTGCCGCCGACCGCCTGGAAGGCGCGCACGGGGGAGTTCACCCCGCCCGGCACGATGGCGCGGGCGCGGTCGAACAGGGCCTCGGAAGCCGGCGCGTCGGCCGGGTAACGGCCACTTCCGGCGGAAACGATGTCGGTCACGATGCCGCCATTGTGTCAGCGCCGGACGGTCAACCGGCAGCCACCCCGGGCCGGGGTTACCAGGCTCACCCACTGCCGGTGCCCGTCACCAGCCCGAACACCGGTTGGGCGGCGGCTCGCGGCCTCAACAGGCCGGGTCGGCTGGATCGCGCTAGGCTGACCGGGTGGATCGTGCCGAACTGTCCATCACGCTACACCGGACGGGCGACGAAGCAGTGCTGCGCCTGGCCGGTGAGATCGACATGCTCACGGCCGCCCAGCTCAGCACCGTGGTCAACGAGGTGCTGGCCGACCCGCCTCCGCGGATCGTGCTCGACCTCGGCGGCGTCACCTTCTGCGACTCGCAGGGCCTGGGGACGCTCGTGGTGCTCAGCCGCAAGGCCAGTCACGCGCAGAGCCTGCTGATGCTCACCCACGTGGGCGACTTCCTGATCCGCGTCCTGGACATCACCGGCCTACGCAGCGCCCTGATGATCCGCAACGACCAACCAACGGGCTAACCCACCCCACCCCACCCCACCCCACCCCACCCCACCCCACCCCTCCCCACCCCGGCCTGACCCCGCCGGCCCTGGGGTTGATCATGAAGTTATCGCCAACTTCCGTCCCATTTGTCGGCAATAACTTCATGATCAACCTGCTCCACAGGCCCGGAGGCCGGGTCAGGGGGTGGGGATGTTCCGGGTGTGGAACGTGCGCAGGGCCAGGGCCAGCAGGGCCGCCGTCAGGGCGGTCAGCACGGCCAGTGGGGTGGCTGTCCAGTTGTTGCCGAGGACCTGTGGGGTGTGCGTGAACGGGGACAGGTCCAGCGCCCACTGGCTCAGTTTCAGCACCGCGCCGAGCTGACCGAGCAGCAGGCAGCCGGCGAGCACCGCCCAGGCCGCCGAGGAGAACCGGGGCAGCCAGCCCACCAGCAGCGCCGCGAGCCCGGCGAGCACCCACGCCGCCGGCACCTGGGCCAGCCCGGCACCGACCAGTCGGGGCAGCTCCCCGCCGACGTCGCCCACGCTGAGGCCGTACGCCAGCCCGGTCGTCAGGCCGGCCACGGCCAGCACCACCACCGGGCCGAGCAGCGCGAAGAGCAGGTGCGCCGCCAGCCAGCGGGTCCGGCTCACCGCCGTGGCGAGCAGCGGTTCGGCCCGGCCGGCGGTCTCCTCCGCCCGCGCTCGCAGCGCGGCCTGGATGCCATATCCGGCTGCGGCCAGCGCGGTCAGGCTCAACGTGCCACCGAGGTACGCCTCGGCGAGCGCCGACGTGCCACCCAGCCGGGCCATGATCTCGGCGATCTGTTCATTGCCCTGCACCGCTTCGCCGGCCGCGTCCGCCGCGCCGCCCAGCACCAGACCGAGCAGCCCGAAGCCGACGGTCCAGCCGAGCAGTTGGCCCCGGTGCAGCCGCCAGGCCAGGCCGAACGGACCGGCGAGCCCCGGACCGGCGGCGGCCGGGCCGAGCCTCTGCGGCAGCACCCCCGCGCCGAGGTCCCGGCGCACCGAGACGGGGTACGCGACGAGCGCGACCACCGCGGCGAACAGCACCGGCAGCAGCAGCACCCACCAGCGCTCACCGGCGAAGGCCCGCCCCCGGGGCGCCCAGCCCAGCGGTGAGAGCCAGCTCAGCCACTCGGCCTTTCCAGCGGCGCCGCCGGACCCTCCGGCGTCGCCCGCCAGCCGCAGAACGAAGGCCAGCCCGAGCACACCCAGGCCGATGCCGCGCGCGCCACCGGCGCTCTCGGTGAGCTGAGCGGCCAGGCCGCCGACCGTGGCGAAGGCGACGCCGGTGAGCGCCAACCCGCCGCCGAAGAGCAGCGAACCCGCGCCGGGCATACCCGCCGCGACCAGACCGCCGGCGATGAGCAGGCCGAGCAGCACATTCGCGGCGTACGTCACCAGCAGCGCCGAGGTCAGACCGGCGTACCGGCCGAGGACCGTCGCGCCGAGCAGCTCCCGCCGGCCGGCCTCCTCCTCGGTGCGGGTGTGCCGCACCACCATCAGCACGCTTACCAGCGCGGCGATCAACACCAGCAGACCGGCCCGCTGGACGGTGAGCGCGCCGACGCTGTCGCCGAACACCGGCCCGAGCAGGGCGACGATCGACGGGTTGCTCGCCGTGCCGGCCAGGTACGCGGCGCGCTCGGCGGCGGTCGGGTACAGCTCGGCGTACGTGGCGGCGTAGCTGGCCGGCAGCACCGCAAGCAGGAGGACCCAGATCGGCAGCACGACCCGGTCCCGCCGCAGGATCAGCCGCACCAGGTGCCGGGTGCCTGTGAACGCGGTCATGACCGCACCTGCTCGGCCTGGTAGTGCCGCAGGAACAACTCCTCAAGCGTCGGCGGCTGGCTGACCAGGCTCCGTACGCCGATCTCGGTGAGCCGACGCAAAGCGACGTCCAGCGCGACGTCCTCCACGTCGAAGCGCACCCGCTGCCCGTCCACCCGCAGGTCGTGTACGCCGGAGAGCTGACCCAGCCCGTCCACCGGGCCGGTCAGCTCGGCCTCGATCGAGGTGCGGCGCAGGTGCCGCAGTTCGCTCAGGGTGCCGGTCTCCACGTCCCGCCCGTTGCGGATGATCGTCACCCGGTCGCAGAGCGCCTCCACCTCGGCCAGGATGTGGCTGGAGAGCAGCACGGTGCGGCCGTCCGCCTTGGCCCGGCGTACCCAGTGCTGGAAGACCTCCTCCATGAGCGGGTCCAGACCGGAGGTCGGCTCGTCCAGGATGAGCAGTTCGACGTCCGACGCGAGGGCGGCCACCAGGCCGACCTTCTGCCGGTTGCCCTTGGAGTACGCCCGGCCCTTCTTGCGAGGGTCCAGCTCGAAGGAGTCGAGCAGTTCGGCTCGGCGGGCCGGGTCGAGGCCGCCGCGCATCCGGCCGAGCAGGTCGATGACCTCGCCGCCGGAGAGGTTGGGCCAGAGCGTCACGTCGCCCGGCACGTACGCCAGCCGGCGGTGCAGGGCCACCGCGTCGCGCCACGGGTCGCCGCCGAGCAGGCGGACGTCGCCCGCATCCGCCCGCAGCAGGCCGAGCAGTGCCCGGATCGTCGTCGACTTGCCGGCGCCGTTCGGGCCGAGGAAGCCGTGCACCTCGCCGGCGCGGACGGTCAGGTCCAGGCCGTCCAGCGCCCGGGTCCGGCCGAAGGTCTTGACCAGGCCGGACACCGAAATCGGAGTTTCCATATATCGGAAGCTACACTCGTTTCACAAAGTTGTGAAGACAGTGAGATCTGGGCAGCATCGAGGCTCACACCACCACGCAGGAGGGGACCACCATGGCAACCGGCGACGGCCACGACCCGGTGCACCTCTTCGTCGAGCGGATGGCCCTGACCTTTGCCGAGGTCGGTTTCCCGCGAATGGCAGCCCGGGTGCTGTTCACCGTGATGAGCGCGGACGACCCACTCACGGCCGCGGAGATCGGCGAGCGGCTCGGGGTCAGCGCGGCGGCGGTCAGCGGCGCGGTCCGCTATCTCACCCAGTTCGGCATGCTGATCCGCGAGCCGGTCCCCAGGTCCCGCCGCGATCGCTACCGGATGCCCGACAATCCCTGGTACGAGGGGACCATCACCAAGACCGCGATCTACAAGACGTTCATCGATGCGGCCGAGGGCGGTGTGGTCGCCCTGAAGGGCCCGGAGACGCCGGCCGGCGAGCGGGTGGCCGAGATGCGCGACTTCTTCATCTTCGTGCAGGAGGAGATCGACTCGCTGGGTGAGCGCTGGCGGATCCGCCGGGCCCAGACCGGCCACCTACGCCCCGGCGAGGCCTGATCGGCCCGGTCAGGCGGAGCTGCCCCAGCGCGCCTGTTCAAGCAGCTCCACCGCACGGCCCCGCGACTCCTGGTCATCGGAGCGGAGCAGGGTGGTCGCCTCGTCGACCGCGTCGGTGAGCCGCCGCCACTGCGTGTCGCGCTCCCGGACCAGGTCCGACTGGGCGGCCAACTGCCGGGTCTTCACCCAGAGCTCGACGAAGACCGACACCTTGGCCCGCAGCACCCACGGATCGAACGGCTTGGTCAGGTAGTCCACCGCGCCCACCTGATAGCCCCGGAGCGCGAGCTGGGCGTCCCGGTCGGCGGCGGTGAGGAAGATGATCGGCACGTGCCGGGTCCGCTCCCGGCGCTTGATGTGGCCGGCCGTCTCGAAGCCGTCCATGTCCGGCATCTGCGCGTCCAGCAGGATCACCGCGAAGTCGTCCACCAGCAGCTGCTTGAGCGCCGCCTCGCCGCTCTCCACCGCCACCGACTGAACCGGCAGGCCCTGGAGGATCGCCTCCAGGGCCATCAGGTTCTCCCGGCGGTCGTCCACGAGCAGCGCCTTGGCCATCTGGGTCACGAAGTCTCCTCGGTCCGGCTGCCACTGATCCAGGACGACATCAGCTCGATCAGGTCGTCCAGGTCGACCGGCTTGGTGATGTAGTCGCTTCCCCCGGCCGCGAGCGCGGACTCGCGGTCACCAGGCATCGCCTTCGCGGTCAGGAACACGACCGGAAGGTCGGCGAACCGGTGGTTACGGCGGATCTGGCGGGTCGTCTCGTAGCCGTCCTGGTCCGGCATCATGGCGTCCATCAGCACGATGTCCACCTCCGGGTGCTCGGCCAGCAGGCGGACGCCGTCCGCCCCGTTGTCCGAGTACAGCACGGTCATGCCGTGCAGCTCCAACGCGCTGGTCAGAGCGAAGACGTTACGGACGTCGTCGTCCACGATCAGCACTGTGGCGCCGTCCAACTGGCGGGTGGCCGGCGCCTCCGGCCGGGCCGGAAGCAGCTCCAGCGGCGGCATCAGCAGCGACGACGGCAGGCCGGCACGCTGCGGCGACGGCGACTGGGGCGCGACCACCGCGTCCGGCGCCAGCACCTGCGGCACGAACAACGTGAACGTCGAACCCTGCCCGGGCGCCGACGACACGGTGATGGTGCCGCCGATCAGGCGGGCCAGGTCACGGCTGATCGACAGTCCCAGGCCGGTGCCGCCGTAGCGGCGGCTGGTCGTGCCGTCCGCCTGCTGGAACGCCTCGAAGATGATCGACAGCTTGTCGTCGGAGATGCCGATGCCGGTGTCGATCACGGTGAACGCGATCACCTGCTGGGCGTTGGTGAGCGCCGGCACGTCGAACACCGCGTTCTCCGCCGCCGGGGCGATCCGCAACGTCACCGCGCCGTTGTCGGTGAACTTCACCGCGTTGGACAGCAGGTTGCGCAGAATCTGCTGCAACCGCTGCGCGTCGGTGACCAACGCCGGCGGCAGGTCCTTGCTCACGCGTACCTGGAAGTCGAGGTTCTTCTCCTCGGCCTGCGGGGCGAACGCCTGCTCGACGTAGCCGCGGATCTCCGTGAAACGGATCTCGGTGGGCTCGACGTCCATCCGGCCGGCCTCGATCTTGGACAGGTCCAGGATGTCGTCGATGAGCGAGAGCAGGTCCGAGCCGGCGCTGTGGATGGTCCGGGCGAACTCGATCTGCTTCGGGTTGAGGTTCTGCTCCGAGTTCTCCGCCAGCAGCCGGGCCAGCAACAGCAGCGAGTTCAGCGGCGTACGCAGCTCGTGGCTCATGTTGGCCAGGAACTCCGACTTGTACGCCGAGGCCCGCGTGAGCTGCTGCGCCTTCTCCTCCAGGCCGAGCCGAGCCAGTTCGATCTCCCGGTTCTTGGTCTCGATGTTGCCCTTCTGCTCGGAGAGCAGCGTCGCCTTCTCCTCCAGCTCGGCGTTGGTGCGCTGCAACTCCGCCGACTGCTCCTGCATCTCGTGCGCGAGCCGCTGCGACTGGGCCAGCAGCTCCTCCGTACGACGGTTCGCCTGAATGGTGTTGACAGCGATGCCGATGGTGAGCACCAGCCGCTCCAGGAACGACAGGTGCAGCTCGGAGAAGGCGGCCACGCTTGCGAACTCGATCACCCCGAGCAGCTCGCCCTCGAACAGCACGGGGAGCACCACCAGGTCGGACGGTGGCGTCTCGGCCAGGCCGGAGCGCAGCGTGAGCCGGCTGTTCGGGGAGGCGCTGACCCGGATCGTCCGGCGCGACAGGGCGGTCTGGCCGACCAACCCCTCACCCGGCCCGAAGGTGACGTCGTGCCCGCGCGCCACGTACCCGTACGACGAGGTCAACCGCAGCCGCATGCTGCCGTCCGTGTCGTCGGCCAGGAAGAAGGCGCCGAGCTGGGCGTCGACAAGCGGAGTCACCTCCGTCATGATCATGCGGCAGACCTCGCCCAGGTCCCGCTGGCCCTGCAACAGGCCACCGATGCGGGCCAGGTTGGAGTCGAGCCAGCCCTGCTCGGCGTTCTTCTTCGTCGTCTCCCGGAGGGTGACGATCATCTGGTTGATGTTGTCCTTCAGCTCGGCGACCTCGCCCTGCGCCTTGACCGCGATCCGCTGGGTCAGGTCACCGCGGGTCACCGACGTGGACACCTGGGCGATGGCCCGCAACTGCGTGGTCAACGTCGAGGCGAGCTGGTTGACGTTCTCGGTGAGGTCGCGCCAGGTGCCGGAGACGCCCTTGACCTGCGCCTGACCGCCCAGCTTGCCCTCGATGCCGACCTCGCGGGCCACCCGCGTCACCTCGTCGGCGAACGACGACAGCTGGTCGACCATCGTGTTGACGGTCGACTTCAGCTCCAGGATCTCGCCCTGCGCGTCCACGGTGATCTTCTGGCTCAGGTCGCCCTTCGCCACGGCTGTGGTCACCGAGGCGATGTTGCGGACCTGGCTGGTCAGGTTCGACGCCATCGAGTTGACGTTGTCGGTCAGGTCCCGCCAGGTGCCGGAGACGCCCTTCACCTGCGCCTGGCCACCCAGCTTGCCCTCGGTGCCCACCTCGCGGGCCACCCGCGTCACCTCGTCGGCGAACGACGACAACTGGTCGACCATCGTGTTGACAGTCGACTTCAGCTCCAGGATCTCGCCCCGCGCGTCCACCGTGATCTTCTGCGACAGGTCACCCTTCGCCACCGCCGTGGAGACCTGCGCGATGTTGCGGACCTGGGCGGTCAGGTTGGAGGCCATCGAGTTGACGTTGTCGGTCAGGTCCCGCCAGGTGCCGGCGACCCCGCGTACCTGCGCCTGGCCGCCGAGCTTGCCCTCGGTGCCCACCTCGCGGGCCACCCGGGTCACCTCGTCGGCGAACGACGACAACTGGTCGACCATCGTGTTGACAGTCGACTTCAGCTCCAGGATCTCGCCCCGCGCGTCCACCGTGATCTTCTGCGACAGGTCACCCTTCGCCACCGCCGTGGTCACCGAGGCGATGTTGCGGACCTGACTGGTCAGGTTCGATGCCATCGAGTTCACGTTGTCGGTCAGATCCCGCCACGTACCGCTGACGCCCTTGACCTGGGCCTGACCGCCCAGGTTGCCCTCGGTGCCCACCTCGCGGGCCACCCGCGTCACCTCGTCGGCGAACGACGACAACTGGTCGACCATCGTGTTGACGGTGTTCTTCAGCTCCAGGATCTCGCCCTGCGCGTCCACGGTGATCTTCTGGCTCAGGTCGCCCTTCGCCACCGCCGTGGAGACCTGGGAGATGTTGCGGACCTGGCTGGTCAGGTTGCCGGCCAACTGGTTGACGTTCTCGGTGAGGTCCCGCCAGGTGCCGGAAACGCCGCGCACCTGCGCCTGACCGCCCAGTTTGCCCTCGATGCCCACCTCACGGGCCACCCGCGTCACCTCGTCGGCGAACGACGACAACTGGTCCACCATCGTGTTGACGGTGTCCTTCAGCTCCAGGATCTCGCCCTGCGCCGCCACGGTGATCTTCTGCGAGAGGTCACCGCGCGCCACCGCAGTCGACACCTGGGCGATGTTGCGGACCTGGGCCGTCAGGTTCGACGCCATCGAGTTGACGCTGTCGGTCAGGTCCTTCCAGGTGCCCGCCACGTTCGGCACCTCGGCCTGGCCGCCGAGCTTGCCCTCGGTGCCCACCTCGCGGGCCACCCGGGTCACCTGCTCGGCGAAGAGCCGCAGCGTGTCGGTGAGGTAGTTCATCGTGGCGGCCAACTCGGCGACCTCACCGCGCGCGCCGACCGTGATCTTCTGCGACAGGTCGCCCTTGGCCACCGCCGTCGCCACCTGCGAGATCGACCGCACCTGGCCGGTCAGGTTCGACGCCATGGTGTTCACCGAGTCGGTGAGGTCCTTCCAGGTGCCGGCGACGCCCCGGACGTCGGCCTGGCCGCCCAGCTTGCCCTCGGTGCCCACCTCGCGGGCCACCCGGGTCACCTCGTTGGAGAACGACGAGAGCTGGTCGACCATGGTGTTCACGGTGCGCCCGATGCGCAGGTACTCACCGCGCAGCGGCCGACCGTCGATCTCCAACGCCATGTGCTGGGACAGGTCGCCGTCCGCGACCGCCACGATGACCCGGGCGATCTCGGTGGTGGGCCGGCCCAGGTCGTCGATCAGCGAGTTGATCGCCCGCTGCCCCTCCGCCCAGGAGCCGTCCAGCCCCTCGTCGTCGAGCCGCTCGGTGAGCCGGCCGTCCCGACCGACGATCCGGGAGATCCGCCGCAGGTCCAGGTACTGCCGCTCCTGGAGCGAGACCACCTCGTTGAAGGCGTCCGCCACCTCACCGGCAGCGCCGGCGCGGCGGGGAAGCCGGACCTTCAGGTCGCCGCGACCGATTCGTCGCAGCGCCTCGGTCAACTCACCGAGGAGCGCCTCGTGGTCGGGCGCGGACGGGTCCGCGACCGACTGCTTCGCCGTGGTCATCATTCCTCGCTCAACTCGGGGGCGCCGTGCCCGTACGGACACACCGGCACCCCATATTGTGCCCGCGCGCGCCGTAGTGCCAGGGTGCGCGACCCGCCGGTCGGCCCTGGTGGCCTCCGCGATCCCCCCCGGCGACACCCAACCCGGCACAGACCTCGCCGAGTGGCGCTGATCACGGGTGACTCGCGACCGCCGCTGCCCTCGGGCCGGCCGACCCACTGCGGGCTGCGGGCTGCGGGCTGCGGGCTGCGGGCTGCGGGCTGCGGGCTGCGGGGATGATCCTGCATCGGCTTGGCACCTGGCGGGGGAACGGTGGAGGATACGGGAATGTCAGCCGAGGCGGGGGCCGCGACGGCCGGGGCTGGGAGCGGAGCCGTCCGGCGTGTCCGGCTGCCCGCCGACCGCCGTACGCCCGCAGCCGCCCGCGCGGTCGTCCGCTCCGTCCTCGCCGAGGCGCACCTGGACGACCTGGTCAACGAGGCGCTGCTGCTCACCACCGAGCTGACTACCAACGCCGTCGAGCACGCCGGCACCGAACTGGACATCGAGGTCGTCGCGGACGACTTCGGCCTCTCCGTGACCGTTTCCGACTTCGCGGCCAGTCCGGGCAACGACGAGCTGACCGTCGGCACCCGCAACGACGCCACCGAGATCAACGAGGTCTCCGAGCGAGGTCGCGGCCTGTTGCTCGTCGACCACTTCGCCAGCCGCTGGGGCACCACGTACCTGCCGACCGGCAAGGGCGTCTGGTTCCGGCTGGACCGACCCGGGGCGGAGCCTGCGGCCGGGACCGGCTCCGGCGGCACGTCGATGGCGGGCAACCCCGGGGCCGTCGACGGTTCCGCTCCGAGCGCCGGCGCGATGAGCGAACTCATGCAGACCGCCCCCGACGTGTACGCGGACGACCCGCTGCCCGACTTCGCCGCCAGCCTGCTCAGCCGGGTCGCCGAGATGGTCGGCGCGGCCGGTGGCGCGATC
This sequence comes from Micromonospora sp. NPDC049274, assembly GCF_040678875.1. Classification (NCBI taxonomy): domain Bacteria; kingdom Bacillati; phylum Actinomycetota; class Actinomycetes; order Micromonosporales; family Micromonosporaceae; genus Micromonospora; species Micromonospora sp. NPDC049274. The sequence goes on along the minus strand of NZ_JBFAQS010000003.1, from coordinate 487,586 downwards.
CGCCTGGACCGGGGCGACGGTCAGGGCCGACAGTTGTTGGCGCGTTTCGGCCGGCAGCCCCGCCCGGACAGCGAGTTGCTGCGAGTGCCGCTGACCGTGCACCGCCCGTACGCCGGGGAACTGGAGCTGGACGCGGCGCCGTCGGCGTACGCCCGGCCGCTGGCGGTGCTCACCGCCGAGCGCCTGTCACTGCACCTGGAGAACGACCGGCTGCGCCGGGCGGACGTACGCCGGCAGGCGTGGCTGACGTTCCTGGCCGAGGCGAGCGAGCTGCTCGCCCAGTCGCTGGACGTCGAGCTGACCATGGCGCTGATCCCGCAGCTGGTGGTGCCCCGCCTCGGCCAGTGGTGCGCGGTGCACACCGCCGACGAGTGGGGCCGGCTGCGCCTGGCGGCCGCCAGCCACGCCGACGAGTCGATGCTGCCGCAACTGCACAAGGTGCTGGCGGAGACCGGCCCGGACTCGGTCCAGGCCCGGCTGCGGGAGGCGTCCCGCAGCGCTGCGCAGATCCCGCTCGGCGGCCCGATGGAGGGTTTCGCGGTCCCGCTGATCGCCCGCGGCCAGCGGCTCGGCACCCTCGCGGTGGGCCGGCACCAGCGGCACCGGCACGACCCGGACGAGGTGGCGGTGCTGGAGGACGTGGCCCGGCGGGCCGCGCTGGCGATCGAGAACGCCCGCATCCACGCCGAGCGCCGACGGGTCGCGCAGACGCTCCAGCAGTCCCTGCTGCCGCCCGTGCTGCCGGTGGTCGACGGCATCGGTTTCGCTGCCGAGTACGTGCCGACGGGCGACGACGCCGAGGTGGGCGGCGACTTCTACGACGTGGTGCCGCTGCCCGACGGGCGCTGGCTCGTGGTGATCGGCGACGTCTCGGGCAAGGGCGTCCAGGCCGCCGCGGTCACCGGGCTGGTCCGTGACGTGATCCGGGTGCTGGTCGGCGACGGCAAGCCGCTGCCGGAGGCGCTGGCCCGGCTCAACGAAACGCTTGTCGAGCGCGGTGGCGGCCGGTACTGCACGCTGGCCCTGGCGGCGGTCGGGCCGGGTGACGGTGACCGCCTCGACGTCTCGCTGCACCTGGCGGGGCACGACAGACCGGTGCTGCTGGCCGGTGGGGGCGGCGCCCGGTTCGTCGGCACCGGGGGCACCGCGCTGGGCCTGCTCGACACGATCACCTCGCCGACGGCGGAGATCACGCTCGCGCCGGGTGACTCGCTGATCTTCTACACCGATGGGGTCACCGAGCGGCGGCGCGGCCGGGAGCTGTTCGGCACCGACCGGTTGCGGGACGCGGCAGCGCCGTTGGCCGGCTACTCGGCGGACGTGGTCGCCGCCCGCCTGCGGGCTGCCGCGATCAACTTCTCGGTCGAGCCGCCCCGGGACGACATCGCCGTGCTGGTGCTCCGCAACGACGCGGTCTGACCGAGGCGGCAGAGCCGGGTCACAGGCCGCCGGGGAGGCGGCCCGGGGCGAGGCGGTGCTCCGGGTCGAGATGTTCCTTGGCCGCCCGCAGGCGGGCCAGGCCGGCCAGCTCGCCCCAGAGGTCGACGGCCTGGCGCACCGCAGCGGGCGCGGAGACGACGACGCAGCGACCCTGCCGGGCCAGCAGCACGCCACGGACGGCGGCCAGGATGGACGCCACCCGGTCGGGTGCCACCGCGCCGGGCAGGGCCGCGTGCACCACGCCCAGCCCGGCCGAACCCCGCACCGGCACGGGAGCGCCTGCCGCGTCCCGCAGGGCGTAGACGGCGGCGTGCAGGTCGCTGATCGGCACCTCCAGGCGTAGTGCCGTGTCGCCGGGGGCGAACGGGTAGCGCCGCCACCACGGCGGGGCGGAGTGGGCGACGGTCGCCTCGCCGTGCAGCAGGCCGACCAGCCGCTCGGCGCGCTCGGTGACCTCGGCCGGGCCGCCCTCCAGCAGCACGACCAGGCTGCCCGCCCGGGACGGGGCGCCGGGTCGGCCGGACATCGACGGGTGGCGCTCGCGGGCGGTGGCGGCCGGGTGGCCGGGCGGGTAGGCAGTGCGCGGCCGGGGCGGCCCACCGGGCAGGTCCAGCTCGATGGCCGCCGGCTCCAGTCGGGCGGCGAGGATCGCCCGGACCAGGTCGTGGACCTCCAGCGGCGTCCACACCGGACGAGACACCCAGAGCCGGCTGGCCGGCACCGGCTGCACCCGCAGGCTCGCCGAGACCAGCACGCCGAGGGCGCCCTGCGAGCCGCACAGCAGCCGGGCCAGGTCGAGCCCGGGTGCCCCACCGCCGGCGCTTACCAGCTCACCGTCGGCGGCGAGGTAGCGGACGCCGAGGAGCTGGTCACAGGGGCTGCCGTGGCGGTGCCGGAGCGGCCCGGCCTCCCCGGCGGCGAGCACCCCGCCAAGCGTCGCGCCCGGTGACGGGGCGTCCATCGCGAGCCGCTGGCCGGTGCGCTCCAGTGTGGCCTGCACCGCCCGCAGCGGGGTGCCCGCGCCGACCTCGGCCACCGGCGCACCGACCGGCTCGTGGCCGATGCCCGCCAGCCGGCCGGTGTCGAGCATGATGTCGACCTGCGTCGGGGTGGCACCCCAGTCGATCTTCGTGCCGGCGCCCCGGGGCACCACCGCCAAATCGTGCGCGGCGGCCAGCCGCAGCACCTCGGCCGCGGCGTGCGGGCCACCGGGCACCGCCACCCAGCGGGCCGGACGCCCGGCCACCTCGTCGGCCGGGCCGGCGAGTCGGGCGAACGGCGGACCACAGATCGCGGTCAGTCGCCGGGTGATATCGAGGGCTCCGGACCGGCCGAGGGAACTCGCTGCTGCCGCCATGCCGGCTATCGTACATGTGTTCGAAAGTCGTGGTGACGGCCTTCGGGATGCCGCGGGTCCGGCGCACGGGGTGAGCCGGCCGGTAACGTGGCCGCGTGACCACCGAGACTGCCCCGCCCGCGGCGAAGCGGGTGCCCACCGAGCGCACCCACCACGGCGACACGGTCGTCGACGAGTACGCCTGGCTCGCCGCCAAGGACGACCCGGAGACGATCGCCTACCTGACCGCCGAGAACGCGTACACCGAGGAGCGCACCGCGCACCTGGCCGCCCTGCGCGCGGACCTGTTCGAGGAGACCCGCCAGCGCACCCGGGAGACGGACCTGTCCGTGCCCACCCGCAAGGGCGGGCACTGGTACTACACCCGGACGATCGAGGGCCAGCAGTACGGGGTGCACTGCCGGCGAGCGGTCCGCGACGGCGAGACCGACCCGCCGGTCAGCGCGGACGGCGCGCCGCTCGACGGCGAAGAGGTGCTGCTCGACGGCAACCTGCTGGCCGAGGGGCACGACTTCTTCTCACTGGGCGCGTTCGACGTCAGCCCGGACGGGCGCTGGCTGGCATACTCGACCGACTTCTCCGGCGACGAGCGGTTCACCCTGCGCGTGAAGGACCTGAGCACCGGCGAGCTGCTGCCGGACGAGGTGCCCGACACGTTCTACGGCACCGCCTGGTCTGCCGACGCGTCGGTGCTGTTCTACGTGACCGTCGACGACGCCTGGCGGCCGAACCGGGTCTGGCGGCACACCATCGGCGCCGCCGCCGGCGACGACGTGGTGGTCCACGAGGAGGACGACGAGCGGTTCTGGGTGGGCGTCGAGCTGACCCGGTCGGAGAAGTTCATCCTGGTCGACATCCACAGCAAGGTCACCAGCGAGGTGCTGGTGATCCCGGCCGGCAACCCCACCGGGGCACCGGCCGTGATCGCGCCCCGCCGGCAGGGCGTCGAGTACGCCGTGGAGCACCACGGCCACCGCTTCCTGATCCTGCACAACGACGGCGCGGAGGACTTCGCGCTGGCGTTCACCTCGGCCGACGCACCGGGCGACTGGGTGCCGCTTATCGAGCACACCCCGGGCACCCGCCTGGAGGCGGTCGACGCGTTCGCGAACCACCTGGTGGTGTCGCTGCGCACCGAGGGGCTCACCGGCCTGCGGGTGCTGCCGGTCGGCAGCGACGACTCGTACGACATCGACTTCCCCGAGCCGCTGTACAGCGTCGGGTTGGACGCCAACCCGGAGTACCGCACCGGGCAGATTCGGCTGCGGTACTCGTCGCTTGTCACCCCCGACTCGGTGTACGACTACGACCTGGTCACCCGGCAGATGGTGCTGCGCAAGCAGAAGCCGGTGCTGCCCGGGCCGGACGGGCGGCCGTACGACCCGGCGGAGTACGAGCAGCACCGCGACTGGGCGCTCGCCGACGACGGCACGCGGGTGCCGATCTCGCTGGTCTGCCGCGTCGGCACACCCCGGGACGGCTCAGCGCCCTGCGAGCTGTACGGCTACGGCTCGTACGAGGCCAGCATGGACCCCTGGTTCTCGGTGGCCCGCCTGTCCCTGCTGGACCGGGGTGTGGTCTTCGCGGTGGCGCACACGCGCGGCGGTGGTGAGCTGGGCCGGCGCTGGTACGACCAGGGCAAGATGCTGGCCAAGAAGAACACGTTCACCGACTTCGTCGCCTGCGCCCGGCACCTCGTCAAGGCCGGCTGGACGGCCAGCGACCGCCTGGTGGCCAGGGGCGCCTCGGCCGGTGGGCTGCTGATGGGCGCGGTCGCCAACCTCGCCCCGGACGCGTTCACGGGGATCGTGGCGCAGGTGCCGTTCGTGGACGCGCTCACCTCGATCCTCGACCCGTCGCTGCCGCTCACCGTCACCGAGTGGGAGGAGTGGGGCAACCCCCTCGACGACCCCGAGGTCTACGCGTACATGAAGTCTTACACGCCGTACGAGAACATCACGGCTGTGGACTACCCGGCGATCCTCGCGGTGACCAGCCTCAACGACACGCGGGTGCTCTACTCCGAGCCGGCGAAGTGGATCGCGCGGCTCCGGGCCACCGCTCCACAGGGCGACTACCTGCTCAAGACCGAGATGGGTGCCGGGCACGGTGGCCCGAGCGGGCGCTACGACGCGTGGCGCGAGGAGGCGTTCATCAACGCCTGGATCCTGGACCGCCTCGGTCGCGCCTGACCGACCCCGGCATGATCGCGCCCGACCCTGGACGCTTCCAGGATCGGGCGCGATCATGAGCCGTTCAGGCGCGGCTCGGGCCGAGCTGGAGAGGTCACGACCTAGACTTCCGACGTGACCGCGGCGACTGAGGATGACGGCGGGTCGGCCGACGAGGTCCGCCGGCCGAGCATCGCGGTGCTCGCCCGGGACCGCCGTGTCTGGCTGATCCTCGCCGTGGTCGCCGGTCTCCTGGTGTGTTGCTGCTCGGCCGTCGTCGGCGCGCTGATCGCGCTCTCCGCCGGCCTGCTCAGCGCCTGACAGGGTCTGCTGCCCCGGCTCAGGCCGTCCGCAGCTCGTCCGCCGCCGTACTCACCCGCAGGAAGAGCAGGCCGACACCGACCGTCACCAGCACCGCCGCCAGGGCGCCGGCGCCGAGCCAGGCCAGCTGCTCCAGGGGTACGGGGATCGCCCGCTCCGCCTCGGCGATCTGCACGATCCGGGTGTACTGGTCGCGGGTCGCCGGATCGTCACAGAGCGCGGCCGTGGCGTCGCACACCACCGTCGACGACCCGCCCGTGCTGACGCTCGGGAAGAGTCCTCGGCCGAGCATCGTTCCCACGGTGAGCGCCAGCAGTATCGCCGGCACCGCCGGGGTCAGCGCCTGCCAGGCGACCGATCCGCTCAGCGTGGCACGGGGCACGCCGGTGGCGACAAGCGCGGCGTAGGCACGTCGGCGGGCGACGATCCCCTCGACCAGCGCGACGATCAGCCCGCCCGCCGCGATCAGCATCGCCACGGCCACCGCGGCGTCGACCAGATCCATTGTCGACAGGTAGAAGGGGTTGATGTCCGCCGCCACCCCGGCGAGGCGGCTCTGTTCCCGTTCCACCTGGTCCTGCGTGGCGAAGTACGCCCGCTGCACCGCCGCACCGGCACCGAAGATCACGGCGGCCAGCAGCGCGGCGAACGTCCGGCTGCCCGCCCACGGGTCGGCCAGCAGCCGGCCCGCCGCGAGCAGCGCCGACGCGCCGCGGGCGTGCCGGTGCAGCAACCGGCCACAGGTGTGCGAGATCCAACCGGTGCCGATGACCACCCCGATCATCGCGGCGAGCCCACCCGCCAGGAACAGCAGCGGTACCAGCCAGCCCAGCACCGCGTCGTTCCCGTCGAACCGGTAGGCGACCGGGCGTACGGCGACGAAGGAGGCCAGGCCCAGGCCGATCAACAGCCCGGCCCAGGGGCGCGGACCCCGCTCGCGGACGGTCCTGCGACTGACCCCGAGCGGGCTGGTCGTGACCGTACGCAGCATCAGGGCGGTGGCTGCCGCCGCGAGCACCGGCAGCCCCAGCACCACCGCGACCAGCGCGCCCGTCGACGGCAGCACGTCGGTGGGCAGGGCCAGGCGACCCCGCTCGTCCGGCCGGTGCAGCAGCTGGCGGCCGACCAGGTAGACGCCCAGCCCGGCGAGGGTGCCGAGCAGACTGGCCAGGCCGGTCTCCAGCACCGCCAGGCGGGTGACCTGACCGGGGGTGGCGCCGGCCAGCCGGAGGGCGGCGAGTCGTCGGTCCCGGGCCGGCGCGCCGAGCCGGGCGCACTGGCCGGCCAGCGCCAGCACCGGAACGGCCAGCATCAGCAGCGCGAACGCCGTCCCCCCGCGCAACCCCGGCTCCCGCAGCAACTCGTTGCGGTACTGCTCGGACTCCGCCCACGCTTCGCCGGCCGGTGTCTGGATGGCCAGCACGGTGAGCGCCGCCATCCCGGCCAACGACGCCAGCAGGGCGCTGAGCGCGGTCAGCACCACCCGTGCCGTGTCGGTCCGGTTGCCGGCCAGCGCGAGCCGCACCAGCGTCGCCGGCCTCACCGGGAGCCGCCCGCCAACGGCACGTCGAGCCCCAGGCCGGTGTGGTCCACCAGGCCGTCGCGCAGCACGATCTCCCGATCGGCGTACGCGGCGATCCGCGGCTCGTGGGTGACCAGCACGACAGCGGTACGTTGCTCGCGGGCGAGGCGTACCAGCTGGGTGAGCACCTGCTCGCCGGTGAGCGTGTCCAGCGCGCCGGTCGGCTCGTCGGCGAAGAGCACCCACGGCTCGGTGACCAGCGCCCGCGCGGTGGCGCACCGCTGCTGCTGACCGCCGGACATCTCCCCCGGCCGGAGGTCGGCCAGGTCGGCCACCCCGAACCGTTCCAGCCAGGTGAGCGCCGCCGTCCGTGCCTCTCGCCGCCCCGTGCCGGCGAGGAGCAGGGGCAGGGCCACGTTCTCGGCCGCGGTCAGCTCGGCGACCAGCTGACCGAACTGGAACAGCACGCCGAACTCGGTGCGCCGCAGCCGGGACCGGGCAGCCTCCGACCAGGTGTCGATCCGGTGGCCGCGCCAGGTGACCTCGCCTGCGTCGGGCCGGAGGATCCCGGCCAGGCAGTGCAGCAGGGTCGACTTGCCGCAGCCACTCGGACCGGTGACCGCGACGATCTCGCCCTCGGCCACGTCGAGCGTCACACCGCGCAGGGCGGGCGTCGGGCCGTACGCCCGAACCACGCCGCGAGCCTGGAGTTGCGTCACGGATGCACCTCCCGGTGCCAGTCGGCGACCCGGCCCAGGGTGGTGTGCAGCCACCGCAGGTCGGCGTCGAGGTGGGCGATCGCGAAGTCGGCCGCGACCACGTCGCTGAGGGTTGCGGCAGGGTCGGCCTTGACCGCCGTCAACTCCCGCAGCCGCGCGGTGTGCGCGGCGCGCTGGGCGACCAGATACGACCGGGCGCGCTCGACGTCGGCCACCAGCAGCGCCACCACGACCTTGGCGAAGAGCGTGCTGGCCACGTACGGCATCGGTGGCTCCACGGTGGACAGCCATTGGTCCAGCGTGGCGCGACCGTCACCGGTCAGCGCGTACGTCGTGCGGTCCGGCCCGGAGGCCCGGTCCTGGCCGGCGGTGGCCACCAGGCCGTCCCGTTCCAGGCGGCCGAGGGTGGCATAGACCTGCCCGAACGCCAACGGCCGAGCCCGCGGTAACCGCTGGTCATGTGCACGCTTGAGCTCATACCCGTGCCGGCTGCCCCCAGCGAGCAACCCGAGCAGCACATGAGGCGTGGACACCCGGCCCACTATTCACCGAGCGAATACCCCAAGTCAACACCATCCCCAACCCCCACTCCTCCCCGGCCCCCGGCGACTCTGCGTTGATCATGAAGTTATTGCCACCCGCACCGGCGTGTCGTGGCAATAACTTCATGATCAACGAGGTCAGCCGATCGGGACCCGGCCGGGTGGGGTGGGGTGGGGTGGGGTGGGGTGGGGTTAGGGGGTTTGGGGCCAGGTGGGGGTTCGGCCGGTCTGGGTCAGGAGGCGGTCCAGGTCGGGGGTTTGGGTTGGGGTTGGGGTCGGGGGTTGGGGTGGGTCGGCGAAGACGCCCATCTTGCGGGCGGTCGGGCCCAGCTGCTCGACCAGGGCGTGCAGCTCGGCCACCGCCTCCGGGGCAGGTCGGTAGGGCTGGCCGGTCGCCACGGCGAGGTCCCAGCCGTGCACGATCAGGTCCAGCAGCGCCATACCGCCGACGACGGTCTGCGGCAGCCCCATGCCCGGCGAGACACCATCCAGGGTGGACGGGTCCGACCAGGCGGTGACCAGGCGGTCGGTCTCGACCACGAACCGGTCCCGCCAGCCGTCGTCCAGGTGGTCGGGTTTCTCGGCCCACTCCACAGGCCTCTTCTCGGCCAGGTCCTGGAAGTTCACCACCACCTCGAACAGGTGGTTGAGCAGATCACGGACCACGTAGTCGCGGCACGGAGTGGGCAGGTCGAGCTGGTCGTCGGCGACACCGCGTACCACGTCCACGGTTCGCGGCGCCGCAGCCGCCAGCAGATCGCTAGTCTGAGTGGCCATATGGCCAGCGTATGAGGGTGGTCTTGAAGAAATGCGACAGCGACCGCGCGGCGACAGTCGGGGCATTCTCGACCCGGGGCGGTTGCTGCGCGAGGTCCGGTTCCGCCGGCACCTGCCGGCCGAACCGTTGCGCGCGTGGGTCGAGCACTACTGGTTGATCGACTGGACGTTGAGCGCGCCCTTCGAGCAGCGGATCGTGCCGCACCCGGCGGTGAACGTGGTGTTCCGGAGCGACGGCGAGACCGACCGCGACAACGAGCGCACCGAGGGCAACGGCGGGAGCGACGGCCGGAGCCACCGCGACGGCGACGCGACGGAGGCCGGCGAGGTGGCCGGGGTGGGCCGCGACCTGTTCCGGATCACGCTCACCGGCACCGGCCGGGTCTGCGGGGTCCAGTTCCGCCCCGGTGGTTTCCACCCGTTCTGGCGGCAGTCCGTGGCCGGGTTGACCGGACGTCGACTGCCGCTGCCCGCCGGCCGGCTGCTCCCTCCGGTCCATCCCGTCTGCGCGGGCAGCGACGACGACCGCTGTCGTGCGCTCGACGCTGCGCTCACCGCGTGGGCGCCCGACCCGGACCCGGGCGCCGCGGAGGCCGTCCGGCTGGCCGAGTCCATCCGCGCCGACCGGACGGTGCTGCGCGTCGACGAGTTCGCCGCGCGGCACGACGTTCCGGTCCGCCGGCTGCAACGGCTCTTCACCGAGTACGTGGGGGTCGGCCCGAAGTGGGTGATCCGCCGCTACCGCCTCCAGGAGGCCGTCGAGCGGGCCGCCGGGGCTCCGCTCGACTGGGCGGGGCTCGCCGCCAACCTCGGCTACAGCGACCAGGCTCACCTGGTCCGCGACTTCACCGCCGTCGCCGGGGTGTCACCCGCCGCGTACGCGCGCTCGGTGCACTGAGCCGCCACCGCAGCGGGCCCTCAGCGACGGCGCAGGACCACCACGGCGACATCGTCCTGGATCTTGGACGGGGCCAGCTCCACAAGCAGGCGGGCGCAGAACTCGTCCAGGTCGTCGTCGACGGTGGCGGCCACCGCGGCGAGCGCTGCCAGCCCCTCGTCGATGGTGGCGTCCCGGCGCTCGATCAACCCGTCGGTGTAGAACACCAGGGTGGCGCCGGCCGGCAGGACGAACTCCAGGTCGGCCGGTCGGGGCGCGCGGACGCCGAGCAGTGGCGCCGAGTGCTGCACGAACTCGATCTTTCCGTTCTGCTGAAGCAGCGGGGGCAGGTGGCCGGCGCTGGCCAGCCGAACCCGCCCGGTCGGCGGGTGCAGCAGCAGGACGCAGAGCGTGGCCAACTCGTTCGGCAGCAGGGTCCGCATCAGCTCGTTGACCCGGTGCAGGATCTCGCCGGGTTGGTGCCCCTCGACCGCGTACGCCCGGACCGCGTGCCGCAGCTCGGCCATCACGGTGGCCGCGTGCAGCGAGTGGCCCGCAACGTCGCCGATCGCCAGCAGCAGGTGCCCGTCAAGCATCACCAGCTCGTAGAAGTCACCGCCCACCTCGGTCTGCGCGCTGGCCGGCTCGTAGCGCACCGCGAGGTCCAGGCCGGCCACCGTGGGCAGGCTGCGCGGGAGCAGGCTGCGCTGGAGGGTGACGGCGATCCGGTGCTCCTCGTCGAAGGAGCGCTGCGCCTCGACCGCCGCCGCGACGGCCTGGGCGAGCTGCACGAGCACCGGCGTGCGGGCGGTCTGGGTGGCGGTGGGGACCACCACGTACAGCGGGGCCCGGTCCTCCCGTAGCCGGGCGGCGGCCACCGTCACCGTGTCGTCCGCCGGCCAGGCGAGCAGCCCCCAGTTCGCCGGGGCCTCCACCTTGACCGTGGCGCCCGTGGGCACCCCGGTGTCGTCGACGACCCACGGCACGATTGCCGCCTCGGCGCCCGGGCCGGCGCAGATCCCGGCGAGGCAGTCACCGTCGAACGTCTCGGCGATCACCGCCGCCGGGCTCTTGAAGATCTGCGCGGCACCCTCCGCGGCGACTTCGAGCAGCCGCGCGAAGGTCGCCGCGGCGTGCACCGCCACTGTGGTGTCGGCGAGGCCGAGGAGCCGCTCGGCGAGCAGTTCGGCACGCTGCCGGGCCTGGTAGTACCGCAGGACCGCCCGGGTGGTGGCGATCAGCTCCTCCGGCTCGATCGGCTCGGCCAGGTAGGCGTCCGCACCCCGGGTCAGCCCCTGGGCCCGGTCCGCGACGTCCACGGCGTGCGCGGAGACGTGGATCACCGGCATCGCCGGGTGGGACGCCTTGATCCGTTCGCACACCTCGTAGCCGCTCAGGTCGGGCAGCCGGACGTCGAGCACCACCAGGTCGATCCGGTCCGTCTCGACCCGGGCCAACGCCTCGGCGCCGTTCTCCGCTTCGAGCACCGTGTACCCGGCCCGGGTCAGCCAGCTGACCAGCAGATAGCGCTTCGTACGACTGTCGTCGACCACCAGGAGGGTCGCCGGGCCGCCGCCGTCCACCGTCACGCTCCGCCTGTGGGCAGGGAGACTGTGAACGTGCTGCCCCGGCCCGGCTCGCTGGCCAGCTCCAACGTGCCGCCGAGCAGGGTCACCAGCCGCCGGGCGTACGGCAGGCCGAGGCCGGTGCCGCCGACCCGGGTCGCGCCCGGCACCTGGTAGAACTCCTCGAAGATCCGATCGTGCAGCTCGGTCGCGATGCCCGGACCGGTGTCGCTGACCTCGAAGTTCCACCTGTCGTCGCGACGCCGGACGCGCAGCCGCACCTCGCCGCGCTCGGTGAACTTCAACCCGTTGTGCAGCAGATTGCGCAGTACCTGACCGAGCAGCACCTCGTCGGTGCGGAGCGCGGCCGGGGCGGGCGGTTCCTCCACCACGAGTTCCACCTGGGGCCGGGTGGCAAGTGCCCGCATGGTGCCGCGCAGTTGACCGAAGACCGATCGCAGATCCACGTCGGCCCAGTCCGGCTCGATGCGGCCCGACTCGGCCTTGGCGAGATCCAGCAGTTCGTTGACCAGCCCGAGCAGGTCCTCCGCCGACGAGCGGATGAGGCCCACCTGGCGGGCCTGTTCGGCGGTGAGTGGGTCGGAGGAGGAGTCGGCGAGCAGACGCCCCAACCCGATGATCGCGGTGACCGGGGCGCGCAGCTCGTGGCTCACGTTGGCCAGGAAGCGGCTCTTCGACTCGCTCGCGGCCCGCAGTTGAGCCGACTTCTCGTCCAGCTCCGCGTAGAGGGCGACGACCCCCCTGTTGGTCTCCTCCAGCTCCTCGGTCAGCTGGTTGTAGAGCGCCAGCACACCGCGGTTGGTCTCGGCCAGTTCGTCGTTCAGCACGGCCAACTCGTCGCGCTGGCTGCGTACCTCGTCGAGTGCCGCGATGAGCTGGCCGTTCTGCACGGTCAGCTCGTCCAGCGCGCTGCCCGGCGCGGTACGGCCGAGTTCCGCGCGGAACTCGACCAGCCGCTCCGGGGTCGGCGTCGGCGCGTTGGCCGGGACTCTTCGGGACATCCGTACGACCGTAACCCCCTCGACGGTCGACACGCTCAGTGTGTCGACCAGTCGGGACACCGCACCCGACTGCGGCTCGAACCGGCCGTCGGGCAGTGGGGCCACCGGGGCCAGGTCGGCGCGGAGGTAGAACCGCCCGTCGGCGCCGGCGTCGATGTGGAACGTGACGTCCGCGCCGCCGGTCAGGCGCAGCAGGTCCCGGGCCACCTCGCTGAGCGCGGTGGCGATCCGGACCTGGTCCTGGTGTTCGAGGCCCACCACGCCAGCCACCTCGCGGCCGCGCTGGCGGATGACGAAGATGTCCTGCTCGACCCGCAGCGCCATCTGCAGCAGCGGCGGCGCGGCCGGCTCCGCGCTCATGCCCAGGACCTCGCGACCAGAACGCAGGCGTCGTCGCGCCGCACTCCGGCGTCACGCAACAGGGTCGCCGCCATCACCAACGGGGACCGTTCGGCGAGGCCCGGGTAGTCGGTCAACCGCCAGCGGTCGACCACGCCGTCGCTGTGCATCACCAGCCGGGCGCCCGGCCCGAACGGGTAGTCGTAGCCGCGGACCGTCGGCCGCTGGTGCCCGGCGATGCCGGGCAGCGACACCAGCCCGCGACGCTGACCGTCACCCTCGACGATCACCCCGGCGATGTTGCCCAGACCGGCGTAGTGCAGCACGCCGCCCGCCAGCTCGGCGACCGCGAGCGCGGCACCGCGGGTGTGCGACATGCTCCGGTGCAGGTGACTGACCACCGCAGCCGGTGGGCTGGCCGGAGCGTCACGGAAGGCCGCGAGCGCGGCCTCGGTGGCGGCGGCGGCAAGCGGGCCGTGCCCCAGCCCGTCACTGACAAGCACCTGGTGCCGGCCGTCGGCGAGCCGGACGGCGTACCCGTCGCCGCTTACCGTCTCGCCGGTGATCGGCCGGGTGAGCGCGCCGGCCCAGGACGGCTGGGCCGGTTCGGCCGGCCAGACCTGTACGGCGAGGACCGTGCCCCGACCGGGCAGGGAGTATCCGTCGAACCAGTTCGCCTGGCGGACGATGGCGCCGAGGCCGATCCCGAGGGTGCCGGTGGTGGAGTGCCCGTCCCGGGACGACACGGTGAGGTCGGCCATGCCGGGCCCGGAGTCGATGGCCACCAGCTCCACGCCGGCCTGCCCGGCGCGGCGGACCGGCCGGAGCAGCAGGACGCCGTCCTCGGCGTGCTTGACGAGGTTGCTGGTCAGCTCGGCGGCGACGATGGCCAGGTCGGCGATGCGCGACGCACCCATCTCGATCTGCTCGCCGAGGCGTTCCGCGGCCCGTCGTACGGCGCTGGCCGAGCTGCTGGCCTCCACGCGGAACCAGATGCCGCTGTCGGTGACCGGGTCCCCGTTCACCTGGACCACTTGGTGACCGTGATCCGCGTGCCGGTTCCCGCCGACGTCTCGATCTCGAACTCGTCGACCAGCCGGCGGGACCCGCTGAGCCCGAGGCCGAGCCCGCCGCCTGTGGTGTAACCGTCGGTCAGGGCCATGTCGAGGTCGGCGATGCCGGGGCCCGAGTCGGCGAAGACGATCCGGACACCCTTGCGACGACCGTTGTCCACGGTCGTCACCTCCACGGTGCCGCCGCCGCCGTACACCAGGGTGTTGCGGGCCAGTTCGCTCGCTGCGGTGACCACCTTGGTCTGGTCGACGAGCGACAGCTTGACGGCGACCGCCACCGTGCGGACCAGTTGCCGGACGCGGACCACGTCCTCGTCGCTGCGGACCGACTGCGCCTGCGGCTGGCCCAGGTCGACGCCCGCGGTCACGGCGTGGCCGTCTCGGCGTCCGGATCGTCGTCGAGCTGGTAGTCGAGCTCATCGGCGCGGGCCGCCGCGATCAGCTCCATGCCGCGCTCGACGTTCAGCGCGGTACGGATCCCGTTCAGCGACAGCCCCAGTTCGACAAGGGTGATGGCGACGGCGGGTCGCATGCCGACCACCACCGTCTCCGCGTCGAGGACCTTGGAGATCGACGCGATGGCGGAGAGCATCCGCCCGACGAAGGAGTCGACGATGTCCAGCGCGGTGATGTCGATGATGACGCCGTGGCAGCCGGTGGCCACGATCCGCTCGGCGAGGTCGTCCTGGAGCTGGACCGCCGTCTGGTCGGACATGTCGAGCTGGATGGAGACGAGCAGGATGTCGCCGATCTTGAGGATCGGCACGCGCTCCATCAGACGTCCCGACGTGGCTGGCGACGCGCGGTCTCCACCCCGTTGAGCCGCAGCACGTGGCGCAGCGCGTCGGCCAGGCTCGCCTTGGTGGCGATGTCGCCGAACTCGATGCCGAGCGCCACGATGGTCTGCGCGATCTGCGGACGGATGCCGGAGATGATGCAGTCGGCGCCCATCAGCCGGGCGGCCACCACGGTCTTCAGGATGTGCTGGGCGACCTGCGTGTCCACCGCGGGGACGCCGGTGATGTCGATGATCGCGTACGGGGAGCCGGTGTCGACCAGAGTCTGCAGCAGCCGCTCCATGACCACCTGGGCGCGCGCCGAGTCCAGGGTGCCGACCAGCGGGACGGCGACCACGCCCTCCCAGAGCTTGACCACCGGGGTGGAGAGTTCGAGCAACTGCTCGGCCTGGTCGGCGATCAGGCTCTCGCGGGTGCGGACGAAGCTCTCGAAGGTGAACAGACCCAGCTCGTCGACCAGCTTGGAGAAGGCGACGTAGTCGTGCAGCGCGTTCGCGCCGCCGGACTCCTGCACCAGCTCGGCCAGCACGTCCTTGAGCGCGAAGATGCTGACAGTCGTCTCGGTGGCGGAGAAGCCCTGCCGGGCCCTGCCCCGGGACAGGTCGGCGAGCGCCGCCCGCAGTTCGCCGGCGCTCTCCGTGGACAGGTCGATCGCGCCCTGCTCGCCGGTGCCGACGATGGCACGGTGCAGGTCCTCGACCTGCCGGCGCAGCTCGGCGTGGCTCAGTCGGCCTCGCAGCGAACCGGCAACGATGTCGGTCCACCGCTGCGTGACCTGCTCGGCGCGACCATTCAGCAGCGCGGCGAGCCGACCACTTTCCTCGGCGTTCAACGCCATCGTGAAACCCCCCTCGACCTGGACCGGCCGGACTCTATCACCGGGAACTGCGCAACTACTTGCTCCGTAGCAACGGAATGACGATGGCCACCGGATGCCGGCTCCCGTTCTGCGTGGGAGGACGGTCGTGGGATACCGTTCCCCCGATAACAGGAGGTCTGGCGAATGTCCCTGACGGTGCACACGGAACAACGCGGCGACGTGGTCGTCGTGTCGGTCGCGGGCGAGCTGGACATGGCAACCGCACCGCAGTTGCAGGACCAGATCACCGACCTGCTCGACAAGGGCCGTAACCGGCTGGTGTTCGACCTGGCGGACGTCTCGTTCTGCGACTCGACCGGGCTGTCGGTGTTCGTTCGCGCCAAGAACAGCTGTGACGAGGCCGGCGGTGTGGTGCGGCTGGCCGCTCCGCAGCGCGGGGTGCTGCGCATCCTCGAGGTGAGCGGGCTCGTCGAGGTGCTGCACACCTATCCGACGGTGGATGAGGCAGTCGCGGGCGAATCGACCCCGGCGTCCTCCTGACCGCTGTCGGGCCCTACTCGTCCTCGACGTAGCGGGGACGGGCGATCGCCATGCCCGCGGCCGTCTGCACGACCAGTGCGGCCAGCAGGAACCCGATCGGCGCCGTCCAGCCTCCGGTGACCTCGTAGAGGATGCCGACCATCAGCGGGCCGAGCGCGGCGATCACGTACCCGGTGCTCTGCGCGAACGCGGAGAGCGCGACGGTTCCCTCGGCGGTGCGCGCCCGCAGACCGATGGTGGTGAGGATCAGCGGGAACGCGCCCTGTCCGAGCGCCAGCAGGGCCACCCAGAGCAGCGCGGCGCCGTGCGGAGCGAACGCCAGCCCCAGGTAGGCCAGCGCCGATGCGGTGGTCAGGCCGAGCACCAGCGGACGCAGGGTGGCGAGCCGGGCGGCGAGGGTGGGCATCAGCAGTGCGATCGGCACGCCTAGCGCTGTCACTCCGGCGAGCAGCAGCCCGGCCGCCTCCGGCCGGTAGCCGGCGTCACGGAAGAGCTGGGCCAACCAGCCCATGATCGCGTACCCGCTGAGCGACTGCGCCCCGAAGTAGACCGCCATGGCCCAGCCCAGCCGGGTCCGCGCCGGCCGGACCCGCGTCGGCGCGGCGACGGCCGCCGTCGGGGTCGCGCGCCGCGCGCCCGCCCGCGTCCGCGTCCGCAGCGCCAGCGGAATCCACGGGAGTACGGCCACCGCCGCCAGCCCCGCCCAGACGCCCAGCCCGGCCCGCCAGGAGCCGAAGGCGTGCGCGATCGGCACCGCGCTGGCCGCGGCCACCGTCGTGCCCAGGGTCAACGCCATGGTGTACGCCCCGGTGACCAGCCCGGTCCGGTGGCCGAAGTGCTGCTTGACAAGCATCGGCAGCAGGATGTTGGCGACGGCGATGCCGGCCAGGGCCAGCGCGCTGGTGAGCACGAAGATCCAGGCCGAGTCGGTGGCCGCCCGGAGCACCTGGCCGGCAGCCAGGACGATCATGGCGACCACCAGCACCCGGGCCGGCGCGACCCGGCGGACCAGCCACGGGGTGAGCGCGCCGAGACCCGCGAACGCGATTGTCGGCAGGGTGGTGACCAGACCGGCCATGGTGCCGGAGAGGCCCAGTCCGTCACGGATCTCGTCGAGCAGGGCGCCGAGGCTGGTGACGGCGGTCCGCAGGTTGAGCGCGACCAGCAGCATTCCGACAAGCACCAGTGCGCCACCGGTCGCCGGGTGCGTCCGCCGGGCCGCGGGGCCGCGCGTCGGGCGGGTGTCGACGGCGGCGGGAGCGGGCGGGGCCGGAGCGGCGACGGGTGGCGGGGTCATGGTCTCTAACCTACAATCATGGGATGAATTTCGGGCCGGTGATGTAACCAGTGCCACCGTCGGTCGATTCCCCCGCCGTGCCGCCCCGCGGCCATCGCGTCCGGCAGACGATCGAGCAGCTCCGGGCCCGGATCCTGGGCGGCGAGTGGCCGGTCGGCGGGCGAATCCCCACCGAGCCGCAACTGGTCGCCGCGCTCGGCGTCGGGCGCAACACGGTCCGCGAGGCCGTCCGCGCTCTCGTGCACGCCGGGGTGCTGGAGTGCCGGCAGGGCTCCGGCACGTACGTGGTGTCCACCGACGAGCTGGCGCCGGTGGTGGCCCGCCGACTGGGCGACGACCGGATGACCGAGGTCATCGAGGTGCGGCGCGCCTTCGAGGTGGAGGCCGCCCGGCTCGCCGCGCTGCGGCGTACACCTGCCGACCTGGCGGCGCTCGACGGTGCGCTCGCCGACCGTGAGGCGGCCTGGCGCGGCGGCCGGGTCGACGCGTTCGTCGAGGCCGACGCGGCGCTGCACGTCGCGGTGGTCGCCGCCGCGCACAACACCATGCTCGCCGAGCTGTACGCCTCGGTCGGCACCGCCCTGCGCAGCACCGTCGCCCAGGCGATGGGCAGCGCGCTCACGCCCGAGCGCTACGTCGACCACACCCGACTGGTCGAGGCGATCCGGGCCGGTGATCCGAGTCGGGCGGCGATCGAAGCCGGCGCTTTTCTGGAGGCCGCCTGAGGGGCATAGGTTGTCCGCGACGGAAAAACGGACACCTCGGGAGTACGGATGCTCAAGGGCTTCAAAGATTTCATCATGCGCGGCAACGTGGTCGACCTGGCGGTCGGCATCGTGATCGGCGCCGCGTTCACGGGCGTGGTCACCCAGCTCACCAAGTCGTTCCTCGAACCACTGATCAAGGCGGTCGGCGGGGGCACCGGCCTGTCGGCCGGGAGGTGGAAGCTCACCGAGGGTAACTACGTGGACTGGGCGGCTTTCATCAACGCCCTGATCACCTTCCTGCTCACCGCGGCGGTGCTCTACTTCTTCGTGGTGTTCCCGATGAACAAGCTGGCCGAGCGCCGGCAGCGGGGCGAGGAGCCGCCGCCTGCGGCGCCGAGCGAGGAGGTCAAGCTGCTCACCGAGATCCGAGACGCGCTCGTCTCCGCCGGCCACACCACCCCCGGCCAGCAGCGTGGAGCGCTTGACGACGTGCTGGGTCGCCGCACCGACCCGCCGATGCAGCGCTGACCCGAACGGATGCACATCGGCCCCTGCGGGAATCCCGCAGGGGCCGCACCTTCTCGTACGTGTGTTCGATAGAGTCCCGCCATGGAGCAGCGCAAGCACTGGTGGAACGGAAAGTGGGGGCGGCTGGCCCGGCGGGACGTCTTCCTGCGGGTCGATGCCGATCGGTGGCACGTCGAGCAGCGGGCCGGCGGCGCCGAGGGCATTTCCCGGTTCTACGAGTACGGCAGTGCGGACGAGGCTGAAGAGACGGTCCGGGCGCTTCTCGACGGCACGGACACCTGGCGGGAACTGTCCCCGCGCCCACCGGGCAGCTGGACCCTCCCGAACAACTGAGCGGGCCGGCAGGGCAGACGGGCCGGCGGGCGGCGAATGGGCCGGCGGTGCTGGCTCAGCCCGGCGGGGCGGTGACGGCGTTTAGTGGCGTGCCGCCCCGGGAACCGCTGAGAGATGGACCAGCAGGACGAGCAGCAGGCGACCATCTCGCGGATCACCACGGGGATGCCGGTGATCGACTCAGCCGGCACCACCGTCGGGACCGTGGATCTCGTCCAGCGGGGCGACCCCAACGCGGTGACCGTGCAGACGCCGAGCGCCGACCCGGGCAGCAGCCTGGACGAGTTGATCGAGGCGACGGCGGTCGAGGAGCCGGACGTGCCGGCCGACCTGGCGGCGCGGCTGCTGCACACCGGCTACCTGAAGGTGTCCACCGATCTGACCTCCACCGGCGCGGTCTACGTACCGGCCGACCGGATCGGGTCCGTTGCCGACGGCCGGGTCCTCCTGGCCGTGGGCGTGGCCGATCTGCCGCCCGAGGAGTAGCCCGGTCGGTCCCGTCGCCCTGATCAACTCGGGTTCAAGGAAGCCGCGGTATCCCAGCGGACCGGACCCCCCGCCTTCCTTGAACGCGAGTGGATCAAGGCGGGAAGACGCGCCCAGACGAGAGACGCGTACCGTCGCGGGATGTCCCTGGTGCCACCGCAGCCGGAACTGACCGACGGCGTTGTCCGGCTCCGGGCGTGGGGGATGGCCGACCTCGACTGCGTGCGGCAGGCCGCGGCGGATCGGCGGATCACCGAAGCCACCACCGTGCCGGTTCGGTTCACCGAGGAGGCCGGCCGTGCGTTCGTACGCCGGCAGTGGAGTCGGACCACCGACGCTGCTGGGCTCTCGCTGGCGATCGCCGACGCGGACACGGACGTCGCGGTCGGTTCGGTCACCTTGCTGCTGCGGCCCCAGTCGGGTGTGGCCGGTCTTGGCTACTGGCTGACCCCAATCGGACGGGGACGGGGCTTGGCCAGCAGGGCGGCGCGGCTGCTCACGGAGTGGGCGCTGGAGACCGCCGGCCTGGCCCGGGTGGAGGCGTGGGTCGAGCCGGACAACCTGGCGTCCCGGCGGGTACTCGCGGCGGCCGACTTCGTCGAGGAGGGCGTGTTGAGGAGCTTCCTGGCCTTCCCGACTCGTCGGGCGGACGCCATGGTGCTGGCCCGAGTCGCGGGAAGCGAACAGCGGAGATCGACACGGGATCAGTGATGTTGCGGTGTCTGGTCGGCGGGGACACCGCGATTTCCTTGATCTGGTGTGGATCTCTCCGGCGCGGCGGGCGGCGCGGGTCGGCGCTGGTGAAAGAGCAGCAGCATCGCGCAGCCGGCCACCAGTCCCCAGAACGCGCCGCCGACGCCGACCAGCGTCACCCCGGAGGCGGTCACCACGAAGGTGACCACGGCGGCCTCCCTGGTCGCCGGGTCAGTCACCGCCGCGGCGAGCGCGGTGGCGAGCGCACCCAGCAGGGCCAGACCGGCGACCGCCTCGATGAGGATCGGCGGCGCGACCGCTACCAGCGCGGTGGCCACGCCGGCACCCAGCCCGAGCAGGGCCAGTCCAACGCCGGCGGTGACCGAGGCGACCCATCGGCGCTCCGGGTCCGGGTGTGCGTCGGGGCCGGCGGCCAGCGCGGCGGTGATCGCCGCGAGGTTCACGGCGTGCCCGCCGGCCGGGGCAGCCAGCAGGCTGGCCAGGCCGGTGGCCCGCAGCGCCGCCCCGAACGGCGGCCGGTAGCCGTAGCCGACCAGCACCGCCATGCCTGGTACGTTCTGCGCCGCCATCGTGACCAGGAACAGCGGGAGGGCGAGCCCGACCAGCGCGGACGCGTTCCAGGCGGGCGTCGTCAGGGTGACCGACGGGATCAGCGTGGCACCGTCCAGCCCGGCCGGCGGGGCGGTCAGCGCGATCGCCACCACCGCCACCAGCAGCGCGCCGGGCACCGCCCAGCGGCGGGCGAACCGGTGCAGCAGCAGCCAGCCGACCACCACCGGGCCGGCCACCCTGGGCAGCTCGACGAGCGCGCGGACCGGGGCGGTGCACAGGGGCAGCAGCACACCGGCGAGCATCGCGCCGGCCACCGGTTTGGGGATCGCGGCCACCGCCCGGCCCAGCGGTGGGAAGAGCCCGGCCGCGACGATCAGCGCCCCGGAGACGAGGAAGGCACCCACCGCGACAGGCCAACCGCCCGTCGGCGGCCCGGTCGCGACCAGCAGCGCCGCGCCGGGCGTCGACCAGGCCACGCTCATCGGGATCCGGTGCCGCCAGCCCAGCCAGGCGGCGGCGAGCCCGCACGCCACACAGAGGGCCAGCAGGCCGGAGGCCGCCTGCGCGTCCGACGCGCCCGCCGCGCGGAGCCCGGCCAGCACGACCGTGAACGAGCTGGCGAAGCCGACAAGCGCGGTCACGACGCCGGCCAGCACCGGTTGCGCGCGTCCCGCCATCCCGACCTCCCAAGTGTTCCGTTTACGGAACGACAGCGTGTAGCACGATAGCCGGGTGCCGCACCCACCACCAGCCCGTCGTCCGGGCCTCGACGTGGATCCCGCCGTCGTCGGCCGGCGGGTCCGTGCCCTGCGGGAGGAGCGGGGCATCTCGCTGTCCACGTTGGCGCGGCTCGCCGGCGTCGGAAAGGCCACCCTCTCCGGCCTGGAGAACGGCACCCGCAACCCCACCCTGGAGACGCTCTGGGCAGTCACCGCGCAGCTCGGCGTGCCGTTCACCGCCCTGCTTGCCGAACCGGCGGCCGAGCCCACCGTGCACGGCACCGCGGTCACCGCCACCCTGCTGGAGGTGTTCGACGACACCGACGCGACCTACGAGCTGTACCGGATGCGCGTCGCGCCCGGCATCGTGCAGGTCTCCCCCGCCCATCAGCCGGGCGTCACCGAACACGTCACCGTCTTCGCCGGCGTGCTGCGGGCCGGCCCGGCCGACGCGCCGCTGACCGCCCCGGCCGGCGGTCACCTCCGCTGGGTCTCCGACGTGCCGCACAGCTACGCTGCGGTGGGCGACGACGAGGTCGCCGCGACCCTGCTGATGCGCTATCCGCGCCGCTGAGCCGCCCTCAGTCCACCGGGGCGGGCACCGGCAGCCGGTGCCGGACCGCCCAGAGCGCCACCTCGGTACGCGACACCGAGCCGGTCTTGCGCAGCAGGTTCGACACGTGCACGGTGACCGTACGCACCGAGATGCCGAGCGCCTTCGCCACCTGCTTGTTGGACATCCCGGCGACCAGGCAGCCCAGCACCTCGACCTCGCGGGCGGTCAGCTCGGGGTCGAGCGGCACGTCGACGACCGGATCGGCCGCCGCCGCCGGAACGGTCGGTGCGGTCGGTGCGGTTGGTTGACGCGGTTGACGCGGGCCGGGCAGTCGTCGCAGCAACGCCTCCGGCCCCTCGTTGGCGTGTGCGGCAAGCATTTCGGTCAACGCGTACGGGTTGCCGCCGGTGCACCGCCAGAGGGAGGTGACCAGCCGGTCGGACGGGGTGGTGTCCGCGTACACCTGGGTCAGCACCTCCGCGACCTCGGCCGGACGCAGCGGACCAAGGTGTTGGCGGACGGCGCCGCGGACGCCACTGAGGCGGGCCAGCGCGCGGCGGGTGAGGTCCGGCGCCACCGCGTCGGTCGGCGGTCGACTGGCCACCACGAGCAGGGCTGGCAGGTCGGCGACGGTGGCCAGTTCGCCGATCAGGTTGACGCTGGCCGGGTCGAGCGCGTGCAGGTCGTCCACGACCAGCACCGCCGGACCGGCGCCGACCAACAACTGGACGGTCCGTACGGCGAGGCGGAGCAGGGTGCCCGGGGCGTACCGCTCGCGGGGCGCGGTGGGCTGCTGGGCCAACCAGGCCAGCGCGTCCGACGGCAGGCCGAGCCGGCTGGTGTCCCGGCCGGTGAGCACCGCCGCCAGCCAGTCGTACGGGGCCGGGCCGTGCACTCGGGCCGCGCCGGAGAGGACCAGCGCGGGACGCGGCGTGAAGGCGTCCACAGCGGCCGCGACCAGCAGACTCTTGCCCACTCCCGCCGCCCCGGTGACCACCGCGACGGCGGGTGCCGAGCGGCGGGCGGCCGCCACGGCGGACCACGCCCGGTCGAGCTCGGCGAGCTCGCCGGCGCGTCCGACCATGGACACCGGCATCATTTCTCAACCCTACGCAGTAGTGCGTAGAGACGGAGGCAGGGTGTTCTTGGCAAGCTGGCACCATGACGCTGATCCTCCGCTCGGTCATCCTCAACGACATCGGCCTGGTCCGCACCAACAACGAGGACTCCGCCCTCGCCGGTGACCGCCTGATCGCCGTCGCCGACGGCATGGGCGGGCTGCCCGCGGGCGAGGTGGCGAGCGAGATCGTGATCCGGATCCTGGACGAGCTGGCTCCGCCCACCGACCCGGACGGCGCCGCCGACGCGCTCCGTGCCGTGGTCAGCACCGCCAACCAGCGCATCCACGCCGCGATCACCGTCGACCCGGCCCGCGAGGGGATGGGCACCACGCTCACCGCCGCGCTGCTGGCCGGGGAGACGCTGGTGCTCGCGCAGGTCGGCGACTCTCGCTGCTACCTGCTGCGCGACCGGGAGCTGACCCAGCTCACCCGGGACGACACGTTCGTCCAGGCGCTTGTCGACCAGGGCACGCTCTCCCCGGAGCAGGCCCGGTACCACCCGCAGCGGTCCCTGGTGACCCGGGCCGTGCAGGGCGCCGACACCCCGCCGGCCGTCGGCGTCCTCACCGTGGCCCCCGGCGACCGGCTGCTGCTGTGCAGCGACGGGCTCTCCGACTACGTCGAGGACGAGGCCATCGCGACGACCCTTGGCATGTACGCCGACCGTCAGCAGTGTGGCGAGCAGTTGGTGAAGCTCGCCCACCACGCCGGCGCACCGGACAACGTGACGGTAGTCGTCTCCGACGTCACGACCCGCTGACCCCTGCGGCCTGCTCGGCGGTCCGTGGGACCGGCTGTGCGGTCATCGTCGGCACTACTAGGTAGTTGTGCTACCTAGCTTGCGCCGCTAGTGTCCCGCGAGTGGAATCCGACCGGCGCGGGCAGTGGCTGCGGGGGGTGCTCGACATCTGCGTACTGGCCCTGCTGGCCGAACGCGAGTCCTACGGCTACCAGCTCGCCCAGGCGCTCGACGCGGCGGGTGTCGGGCCGATCCAGGGCGGCACGCTCTATCCCGTGCTGCTGCGCCTGCAGAAGATTGGGCTGGTGACCGCGCAGTGGCGGGAGGGCACCGCCGGCCCGGCCCGCAAGTACTACCGGCTCACCGACGACGGGCACGCCGCGCTGCGCCAGGGCGGCAGCGCCTGGCTCACCTTCGTCCGGCCGGTGAACGACATCGTCACGAAGGGGGTCGCCCGGTGAACTCCGACGACTGGCTACGCGCGCTCACCGCCGAACTGCACCAGCGCCGGGTCGCGGCGGACGCCGCCCGGCACGTGGTTGCCGAGGCCGCCACACACCTGCGCGAGGGAGGCGGCGACCCCTGGGTCGTCTTCGGCCCACCCCAGCAGTACGCGGGCGCGATCGTCGAGAGCATCGGCACCGCACCCGGGCCACGCCCCGGACCGGTCCGGCTGCACGCGCAAGGCATCACCAAGCGGTACGGCCGACAGACCGTCCTGCGCGACGCCACGCTCACCGTCCGGGCCGGACAGATCGCCGCCGTCGTGGGCGCGAACGGCTGCGGCAAGAGCACCTTCCTGCGGATCTGCGCCGGGTTGATCTCACCGGACGCCGGCGAGGTGGCCGTCTCCGGGCGGCTCGGCTACTGCCCGCAGTCCGGCGGCACCGCCGACTTCCTGCTCCCCGACGAGCACTTCGTCCTGGTCGGCGCCGGCCAGGGGGTCGCCCGAGGGCCGGCCCGCCGCGCCGGCCGGGCGGCGGCCCGACAGCTCGGTTGGGAGGCGGGCGGGGCCACACAGGCCCGACACCTCTCCGGCGGTACCCGCCAGAAACTCAATCTGACGATGTCCGCGCTCAGCAACCCGGACGTGCTGCTGCTCGACGAGCCGTATCAGGGCTTCGACCAGGGCACTTACCTCAACTTCTGGGACCAGCTCGGCCGACTGCGCGACGCGGGCACCGCGATCGTCGTCGTGACCCACCTGCTCAACCAACTCGACCGGGTGGACACCGTGCTCGACCTGACCCCGGCACAGCAGACCGGGTGGCACGCGCCCGGCGTTCAGGGAGGCCGCCCGTGAACCGGCTCGTCACCGTCGCCGAGATGACCCTGCGGGAGCTGCTGCGGCGTCGGGGCGTACTCCTGCTGTTGTTGTTGATGCCGTTGACCTTCTACCTGATCCGGCGGGACTCCTACCTCGGGCAGTCGGTCCGCTCGCTGCTGCTCGGCGTGGGCTGGGCCGTGAGCACCGCGGCACTGTTCGCCACCACGGCGGCGCGCGAGCTGGAGCCGAGGCTGCGGCTGGCCGGCTACCGGCCGCACCACCTCTACCTGGGCCGGATGCTCGGCCTGTGGACGGTCGGGCTGGTCATCTCCGTCCCGTTCTTCCTGCTCCCCTGGGTCGACGGCGCGGACCTGCGGTACGAGGGCCTGGCGGCGGCGCTGCTCTGCGCCGTCGGGGTGGCCGCGCCGTTCGGGATGCTGATCGGCGCGCTGCTGCCCCGCGAGCTGGAGGGGACGCTGCTGCTGCTCACCGTGGTGACTGTGCAGATGCTTATCGACCCGGCCGGGTCGGGCGCGAGGCTGACGCCGTTCTGGTCGACCAGGGAGATCGCCACCTGGTCGGTGGACCACACCGACGGCGGTTACCTCGCCCGGGGGGTGCTGCACGGCATCGTCGTCACCGCCCTGCTCGCCCTCGGCGTGGCCGCCGTGGCAAGTGTCCGTCTGCGCCGCCGTCGACACCTGCGGCACCTGCCGGTCGGCTGAGGACAGCTGACGGGCGGCTGACGTCGGCGCGTGACACCACGGATCGGAGCAATCCGGTTGCTGGGACCTGCCCGGCAGGTTGAGATGGGCGGATGAGCATCCGACGGGTGACCGCCGACGAACGTCTCACCACGAGCTTCCCGCTGGCCGCGTACGCCTTCGAGGCATCGCCGCTCGGTGCCGCCCGGGTCGAGGAGTTCCGCGACTACCTGCCCTACAACCAGGGCAACCGGACGCTGATCGTGGAGGAGGCCGGCACCACCCTGGCGTCCGCCTCGGCCATCGGCATGCGGCAGAACCTGCGCGGCGCGGTGCTGCCGATGGCCGGTGTCGCCGGGGTGGCCACCCATCCGCTGGCCCGCCGGCAGGGGCACGTCCGCACGCTGCTGCACCAGCTCCTCGACGAGATGCGCGACGAGGGGCACCTGCTCAGCGCGCTCTACCCGTTCCGGCCCAGCTTCTACGCCCGGTTCGGCTACGTCGGGCTACCCAAGCCGCGTACGGTCGCGTTCTCCCCGGCCGACCTCGGGTCGCTGGTGCGCGCCGAGCTGCCCGGCGAGGTGGGCTGGGAGCGGATCGCCGCCGGTTATCCCACGTGGCGGGCGTTCACCGAACGGTGCCTCCAGACCCGGCACGGCTTCTCGGTGTTCCCGGACTACCGGGCAGCCGGCCTGCGTGACCGGGACGAGCACTGGCTGGTCACCGCTCGGGTGGCCGGCGAGGTCACCGGCGCTCTCACCTACCGGATCGACGACCACGGCGGCACCCTGATCGGCAACGAACTGCTGGTCGCCGACCCCCTCGCCCGTACGCTGCTGCTCCAGTTCCTCGCCCGGCACGTCGACCAGGTCGAGCGCGTCACCGTCCAGGTCCCCCCGGACGAGTTGCCGGAGCTGTGGCTGACCGACCTGGACGTGCACGTCGAGGCGCGGGCGGGTCGACCGGGCTCGTCCGCCCCGATGGCCCGGCTGCTGTCGCTGGACGCGCTGCGCGGCCTGCCCTCCGGGCCGGGTCGGGTCCGGGTCGAGCTGACCGGGGACCGGTGGCTGGCCGGCACGCACCTGCTCGACGGTACGACAGGGGCGTTGGAACTGGTCGCCGGCGACAGCGGCCCGGCGCCGACGGCCACGTTGAGCGCGGCCGGATTGTCCGCCGTGGCGTACGGAGTGCTGGACCCGGTCGAGCTGCCGCTGCGCGGGCTCGGCGACGTGCCGGCGGACGCCGCCGCCGAGCTGCGCGGTCTCTTCCCGCGCCAGGTGCCGTACCTCTTCGCCGACTTCTGAGCCTGTCTCACACGGGGGTTTGTCGGCCCGGCTGGCGTGGGTACGGTCCGCGGAATGCCGGAGTGGTTGCAGGCGGGTGGATGGGGACTGCTGGCCGGGTCGGCCCTGCTGGTCGGGGCGGCGGTCGGCTTCTACGCCCGGGTGCCCCAGCGGATCATCGCGTCGATCATGGCGTTCGGGGCGGGGGTGCTGCTCTCCGCCGTGTCGTTCGAGCTGATCGCCGAGGCGCACGAGCAGGGCGGGATGCTGCCCACCGTGCTGGGCGCAACCGGGGGTGCGGTCGTCTACACCCTGGCCAACGTGGCTCTCGCCCGCCACGGTGCACGGCACCGCAAGCGGTCCGGTGACCAGCAGCCCTCCGAGGACGAGCAGCCCGGCTCCGGGTCGGCGCTCGCCGTCGGCGCGCTGCTCGACGGCGTACCGGAATCGGTGGTGATCGGCGCCAGCCTGCTCAGCGGCGGCGCGGTCAGCCTGGTCACCGTGGCGGCGGTGTTCCTCAGCAACGTTCCGGAGGGGCTGTCCAGCGCGGCCGGAATGCGCCAGGCCGGCCGCAGCCGGCGGTACGTCTTCCTGCTGTGGACCGGCATCGCGCTGATCAGCGGTGTGGCCGCGCTGGTCGGCAACACCCTGCTGGGCGGCGCGCCGCCGGAGGTGCTGGCCACCATCACGGCGCTGGCCGCCGGCGCGATCCTCGCCATGATCACCGACACGATGGTGCCGGAGGCGTTCGAGAACGCCCACCTGCTGGTCGGCCTCATCACTGTCGCCGGCTTCCTGACGGCCTTCGCGCTGTCCCACGCCTGAACGCGCCAGCCGCAGCCGCGAGTCCTTCCTGCACGGCGTTGCTTAGCGGCGCATTAAGCCGGCACGGCGGATTCGCCCCCGCCCCGTCGCGGCTCCTAGCATCACGGGGTGCGCATGACGTCGCTTGCCGCTCTACTCGTCCTCGGTGTCGCCACCGCGACCCTGCCCGCCTGCGGGTCCACCGATCCGGCGCCGGCCGGCTCACAGGCCAGCCCGTCGGCCACGCCGGATGCCCTCCCGAGCGGTGACCCGGGTGTCGTCGCGGCGGGTCGGGACGGTCTCGGTGGCCCCGGGGTCAGCGCGAGCCCGAAGCCGACCGCCCCGGCCGCCAAGGCGCTCGCGGCCGGCAACCCGAACGGCCATGCCAGCGTGCCGGCCGAGGCGCGCGCGCTGGACACGTCGAAGCCGACCCGGACCATCGGCAGCGGCACCCCGGCGAGCTGCACCTCCGCGGCGGTGGTGAAGGCCGTCGCCGCCGGCGGCGTCATCACGTTCAACTGCGGACCGGCCCCGGTGACGATCAAAATGACCGCCACCGCGAAGGTGCGCAACGCCAACGGTCCGAAGGTGGTGCTCGACGGCGGCGGCAGGGTGACGCTGAGCGGCCAGGGGCAGCGCCGCATCCTCTACATGAACACCTGCGACGAGGCCCAGGGCTGGACCACCTCGCACTGCCAGAACCAGGACCACCCGCAGCTCACCGTGCAGAACCTGACCTTCGCCGACGGCAACTCCACGGGCGACAAGGCCGAGGGCGGCGGCGGAGGCGCGATCTTCGTCCGTGGCGGCCGGCTCAAGGTGGTCAACTCGCGCTTCGTCCGCAACCGCTGCGACCGTACCGGCCCGGACCTGGGGGGCGCGGCCGTGCGGGTGCTGAGCCAGTACGAGAACAAGCCGGTGTACGTCGTGAGCAGCACCTTCGACGGCGGTTCCTGCTCGAACGGAGGAGCGCTGAGCAGCATCGGCGTGTCGTGGGTGGTGCTCAACAGCCTGCTGAAGAACAACGAGGCGATCGGCAGCGGCGCCAACCCGGCCAAGTCCGGCACGCCCGGTGGCGGCAGCGGCGGCGCGATCTACTGCGACGGCAACGAGTTCACCGTACGGATCTCCGGCACCGTCATCGAGAACAACAAAGCCAACGAGGGCGGCGGCGCGATCTTCTTCGTCAGCAACAACCGCACCGGGACGATGAAGATCGAGAACTCGACGCTACGCCGCAACCCGAGCGGCAAGTTCGAGACCCCCGGCTACCGCGGCATCTTCTTCCTGGGCGCCCGCAACCCCGAGGTGATCGGCCCCAAGCCGGCCTGAACCGCCTGCCGCCGAGGCCTCCTGCCGCCGGCGATCAAGAGGTTCGGGTCACCGAGGCCGTGCTTTCGGATTCGAACCTCTTGATCACCGCGTCAGTAGGGGTTCTTCTCGCCCGGCGGGTGGGCGTGCAGGAGGCCGGCGGGGCGGCCGGGCAGGGTGCGCGCCGCGGAGAGCGGCGGGCTGGGCGTGTGATCGCCACCGGCCATGCCGGCGAACAACTCCTTGAGCGCGGTCAACGCGTCGATCTTGGGTACCCAACCCAGCTCGGTCTCCGCCCGCTCGCTGGACATCAGCGGCGCGTTCAGGCCCAACTCGACCCAGCCCGCGTCCACCGGTTGCAGCCGCGCCCGCCAGGTCAGCGCCGCCGCCACCCGCAGCACCGGCGCCGCGACCGGCACCGTCCAGCCGTGGAAGTGCCGAGCCACCAGCTCCGGACTCAGCACCGGGTCCGCGGCGAGATTGAACGCGCCGCGCGCATCACCCAGAACCGCCCGGGCGTACGCGTCAGCCACATCGTCGGCGTGCACCGCCTGCATCCGCAGCCGCCGGTTCGTCGGCACCAGCGGTATCCGGCCGAAGCGCAGCAGCCGCACCGGCGCCAACGGGCCGAGGAAATAGCGAGTGATCTCCACGCCCGCGTCCCGCTGGAAGATCAGACCGGGCCGCAGTCGCACCACCCGCAGCGTGGGATGGTCCCGCTCCAGCCCGTCCAGCAGCGCCTCGACCTCCGCCTTGTGCTCGCTGTACGACGAGCCGGAGACCCCGGTGGCCGGCCACCGCTCGCTGATCGGATGGTCCTTCGGACCGGGCGCGTAGGTGCCGACCGACGAGGCGTACACAAGTGCCGGCACCCCGGCCCGCACCACCGCCTCGAACACCGCCCGGCTGCCGTCGACGTTCGTCCGGCGCAGCACCCGCTGGTCGTGACTTGGCTGGATCTGCCAGGCCAGGTGCACCACCGCGTCCGCTCCCGCGAACACCTCGGCGAGCTGCACCGAAGCTCCTGGCGCCCCGATGTCGCAGGAGTGCCACTCCACCTGGTCGTACGGTGTACCGGCATCCGGACCGGGCAACCGCCGGACCACCCCGGCCAGCTCGACGCCCCGCTCCCGGCGCAGCCGCCGCAGCACCGCCGTACCGACGTTGCCACTCGCCCCCACCACCACGATCCGCATGCCCGACCCCGTACCCGCCCAGCAGCCGGTCAACCGCCCCGCGCCGCGGGACGCTCTTGATCCACTCGGCTTACTGGAAGTCGGGGTATTTCTGGGGGCGGGACGGCCCGACTTCCTGGTACCCGAGTCGATCAAGGCCGAGGGCCGAGGTCGAGTGGGCACTGAACGCCGAGAAGCCCGCCACCTCGGGCTGTCCGGGCCGTCCGGGCACAATTGGGCTGTGGAACGTCACGATTTCGGTGCCGCGGTGCGCCAGTTGCGGGAGAGCACGGCGCCCGCGGCTGTCGGGCTGCCGATCGGTCGTCGGCGGGTGCAGGGGTTGCGGCGGGAGGAGCTCGGCGAGCTGGCGGGGATGTCCGCGGACTACGTGCGCCGGTTGGAGCAGGGGCGCAGCCATCCGTCGGCCGGGGTGGTGAACGCCATCGCCCGCGCGTTACGGGTCGGGCGGGCGGAGTACGAGCGGCTCTGCGCGCTGGCCGGGTACGCCGCCGCGGACGGGCGGGTGCCGAACGAGGTCGGTCCGGGTGCGATGCGGCTGCTGGAGCGGTTCACTGACACTCCGATGTTCGTCTCCGACGCGGCGATGAATCTCGTCGCCGTGAACAGCGCGTTCCTGGCGTTGGGGCACTGGCAACTCACCGGGCAACCCTGGGAGTGGAACATCGCGTGGCGTACGTTCTGCGACCCGTTCGACGGCTTCAAGCAATCCACTGATGACGCAACCGATCATGAAGCGATCCTCGCCGCCCGCCTGCGGAGCGCGCTGTTGCGCTACCCCGCCGACGCGTCGCTCGCCGCACTGGTGGACGAGATGCGCAGCCGAAGCCGCCTTTTCGACACCCTGTGGCGTGCGCCGCGGCCGGTGGCGGCCTACGAGAGCAGTGCCGCGTTCATTCATCCGGACGTCGGCGCCGTCACGCTCGTCGGCAGCCTGCTCGCCATTCCGGGCGACGACTTGGCGGCTCTCATGCTCACCGCGGCGCCCGGCTCGGCCGATGCGGCACGTCTCACGGAGATCGTCGGCGTCGCCGGGGCACCGACCATCATCAAGGTGGGCCAGCCCGGCCCAGGCTAACCGCGCCGGATCCTGTGAAGGTGAGTGACGTCGAAGCGGACCGCAGGGAGCATCTCTGCGTCGCACCTGCTTCGAGTTCGAAGTACATCGACGTCGCTCACAGAGGCAGGTTCAGCAATGAAGGCAGTGCGTTTCCACGAGTTCGGCGGTCCCGAGGTTCTCCGCTACGAGGACGTCGAGCAGCCCACACCCGGCGCCGGGCAGGTTCGGATCCGCGTCGCCGCGACGTCGTTCAACGGCGTCGACGGCAACATCCGGGCGGGCTACATGCAGGGCCCCATCCCGGTGGAGCTGCCGCACACTCCCGGTCTCGATGTCGCCGGCACGGTCGACGCGCTCGGTGACGGCGTGGACGACATCGCGGTCGGCGACCCGGTCGTCGGCTTCCTGCCGATGACGGGGACCGGGGCGGCCGCGGAGTATGTGATCGCGCCGGCGGAGATCCTGACGGGGGCACCCAGGAACATCCCGTTGGCCGACGCGGCGGCGTTCCCGCTGGTGGGCCTGACCGCATGGCAGGCGCTGTTCGACCACGGCAAGCTGACCGCCGGCCAGCGGGTGCTGATCAACGGCGCTGGCGGAGCGGTCGGCGGATACGCGGTGCAGCTGGCCAAGGAGGTCCGCGCCCACGTGATCGCCACGGCCAGCCCACGCAGCGCCGAGCGGGCCAAGGCTGCCGGCGCCGACGAGGTGATCGACCACACCACCACCGACGTGACCGCGGCGGTGACCGAGCCGGTCGACCTCGTACTCAACCTCGCGCCCGTCGCCCCGGAACAGCTGGCCGCGCTGGTCACCCTGGTCCGGGACGGCGGCACCCTGGTCAACACCACGGTCTGGATGCCGGCTCCCTCCGACGAGGCGCGCGATGTGCGTGGCATCGACCTGTTCGTCCGCAGCGACGCCGACCAGCTCGCCGACCTGGCCGCTCGGATCGGCACCGGCGAGTTGCGCGTCGAGGTTGCCCAGCGGGTGGCGCTGGCCGACCTGCCCGCACTCCACGCCCGGGCCGGCGCGGGTGAGCTGCCGGGCAAGACCGTCGTCCTCCCGCCGACTGCCTGACCCGTTCACCGGTGGTTCAGTCATGTCCCGGTATCTGATCCCGAGATCACCGCGGCCGTAGCAGTCCCGGCCAGCCACGGGAAAGCGCGCGAGGCGGCGGGGCTCTCCACGAGGATCAGACGAGCGGCGCCGCCGCCGGGCCGATCGAACCAACCGACCACACACCCCAGGAGACGATGACGATGATTCCCGACGACGATCCCACTCGCTCGCTGACCGTGGCGAACCCCGACGACCCCGACACGACCTACATCTCCCTGGTGGGCAACACCTACGGGATGTTGATCACGGGAGAGCAGACCAACGGCGCGTACTGCCTGATCGACATGCGCGTCCCCGACGGTGGCGGGCCGCCGCCGCACCGGCACGACTTCGAGGAGATGTTCACGATCCTTGAGGGCGAGATCGAGTTCACCTTCCGCGGCGAGAAGCACGTGGTGCGGGCCGGCTCCACGATCAACATCCCCGCCAACGCACCGCACAACTTCCGCAACACCTCCGGTGCGCCGGCCCACATGCTCTGCATGTGCACCCCGGCCGGGCAGGACGAGTACTTCACCCGGATCGGCGACGTCGTCGCGGGCAAGGACGCCCCGCCGCCGCAGCTCTCACCGGACGAACTCGCCGAACGCCGCCGCCGCGGTGCCGAGCTGGCCTCGACCTACCGCAGCGAGTTCCTGTGACCAGCCGGGGCACACTCGACCGCCATTGTCCGAGCACGGTGCGACCGGAGAAGTCCGCGTTCTCCCAGCTCACATGCCGTTGGTGGGCCGCCTGGGACTCGAACCCAGAACCTAAGGATTAAAAGTCCTCAGCTCTGCCATTGAGCTAACGGCCCGCTGCGCTTCAGGCTACCCGACCTCCTGTGCCCGGGTTGATGTCCGCCCCCGCCCAGACGAGCGATGCTGATCTACGCCCGCCGCAACTCCCGAGCCGTTCTGGGCGGCAGCCGCTCGCCCACTGACTCGGAGTCACGGCGCATCGGGTGCACTGTTGGAGACCAGGGATCGACGACTCGCTTGCGGGCCCCACGGCGTATCGATCGAGCGGTAGCATCGCGCGTCGGAGCGCAGTGGTGCGGTGACAGAGGGAGCAACGAACCGTCATGTCCTTCGTGCCCCCACCGCCGACGAGCCGCCACTGGACCTTCACCGCCATCGCCACCGCGCTCGGCACGCCGGCTCTGGTGTGGGGCGTCGACCGGTTGTACCGGTCCACAGACCGGTGCCTGCGGGCGCACGGATCGTCGATGGGCGATCCGGAGGGCAATATTCCGGACGCGTGCTCGGGGACCAGCGCGCTCCTGACCCTGCTGGTGCTGATCGCCGGCGCCTATGTGGCGGCGACGGCGATCACCGGGTTGTGTGTGGGGATAGCGGAGGGGCGCCGTCGGCGCGGCTTCGGCCATCGGCGCTGGCTCACCGTCACCGTCGTCGGTGTCGCCGCTCCGTGGGCGCTGGCCACCTACGCCGTCGGCTACGGCATCGGCCGGCTGCTCCGGCCCCCGGCCGTCGACACCTCGTGGGCGGACGGTCGTGACGCCGCGCGTCGTACCCTCGAATTCCTCGCGCAGGGCGGACAGCCGGGCGCTGTGCCCACTCCTGGATTTTTCACCGAGGAGCCGGTCTACCTGGATGCCCGGCTGCACTACGCGCGGCACTACGGCGCAGCGGTCACCTACCAGCAGACCTCCGCGTTGGCGTTCGGGTCAACGGCCTTTGTCACCGGCGCCCTGCTCGCCAACGCCATCGGCAACAGCAGCGCCCGCTCCCGGGCGGAACGCCTGGCCCGTCCACAGTGGCGCGACCACGAACTCACCCGGGTCGTGCTGACCCCCTCCAGGACCTGGTGCTACTCATTCGGACGGTGGCTGTCGTTCGACCACACCGGCGTCATCGAATACCACCTCGACGCGCACGGCGTGGTGCTCCTGTTCGCCGACAGCGAGCCGCTGCGCCTGAGCGGGCCGGCCGCGTGGCTGCACGCGATCTTCTTCGCGTACTTCCGCTTCGGCGCCCCGGCACTGACCACGGCGACGTTCCTCCTGCCGATTCGTGCCGGGCAAGCCGCGCCGGCGTGATCCGGAGATCGCGTCATTCGCGGCGGGCGGGGCCGCGGAAGGCGTACGTCACAAGGCCCGTGACCGCGAGGACGGCCGCGGCCACCGCCGCGGGACGGCTGGTGTGGGGCTGGCCCGGCCAGGTGGCGAGGGCGCCCCACGTGCTCGACTGCGGGAACATGGCGGCGACGACCGCCCAGCCGAGGGGGAGGAACCAGGCGCGGGTCACGCCGGCGACCGTCGCGCACAGTGCGGTGAGTCCCAGCAGGCCGGCGGAGTCGCGGACCACCAGGGCGGCCGGGCCGAAACGGGCGCCGGTCGGCTGGGTGGCGAGCAGCACGACGAGTACGAGCGCCAGCGCAGCCAGCAGATGCACGGCTCGGCGCCATGGCCAGCGCAGTGCGGCGGTGCGTTCCAGGTCTTCGTCCGGGCCGGCCAGCGTGGTCGACAGGACCGCCACCATCAGCATGACCGTCAGTACGACGAGCAGGAGGATGGCGTCGCGCTCCGGGGAGAGGGTCAGCCACAGCGCCCAGATCAGGGCTGCGCCGCCGACGGACGCGGCGAGTGCCAGGGGTACGCGTCGTGCGCGGAGGTGCAGGGTCATCGGGACAGCAGTCCGGTGGTGTCCCGGCAGGCCAGGATCGCGTCGCGTACCGCCGTCACGCGGGACAGCGCCTCCGGTGCGGGCAGCTTCTGCAGGCCCTGCCACAGCGTGACCGCCTCGGCGTTGAGCTGCGGATCCTCCTCGATCATCCCGGGGATTACACCGACGTCGGAGACCGGCTCGCGGCCGAGCAGGTGGTAGGCGGCGGCACGTTCGACAGCCGCGTCGCGCTCGCAGTCCGGGCCGCCGTACCCGGCGCCCAGGCCGAACACCATCTCGGGGACCACAGCGTCGGGATGGGCCAGGCCGCCGTGGTCGTCGATCCGGACGTCGATCGTGACGATGTCGGCGTCGAGGCCGGGCACGTCCCCAATGAGGTAGGCACGCCTGTCCTCGTGCGCCTGCGTGGGGGCATGCGGCATCTTGGCAAGGGTGGACAGGCCCTGGCGGGCGAGTGGGGTCAGCGCGTCCAGCACGTTTGCGTGGACCCGGGTGACGCAGACCTTCGGCGCGTCGTCGGTGCAGACGAGTTCGCGGGCGACCGGGTCGATCGGTGCGACGAGGGCTGCCTCGTCGCGGGGGACGATCGCCGCCGCGGCACCGAAGCCGAGCAGCACCGGCAGCGCGGCGGCCGCGAAGGCCCGGGGGCCGCGGGCGACCAGCAGCAGTACGCCGGTCAGCGCGAGCCCGCCCATGAAGATGGCGAGTACGGCGGTGACCCGTGGGTCGATGGTCTGGAACGGGTAGAACGGGGTGCTGCCGTAGGCGGGGGACATGATCGCGCCCATCCAGTCCGGCCGCATGATCGCGGTGAAGAAGACCAGCAGCACACCTGCCACGGCGAGCACGGGGGCGGTCACCAGGGCGGGCAGCAGTCGCCCGAGGCCCAGGCCGAGCCAGGCCGCCGCGGCCAGGGAGAGCGCGCCGACAAGCATGATGGCGACCACGTCCGGCGGAAAGTACGCGGCCGTCGAGGCGATCCGCATGCCGCCCGCGCCGACCACGAGCAGGAAGGCGAGCCCGACCGAGGCCCCCATCGCGACGAGGACCGGCAACATCCGACGGGCGCGGGACCGGGGTGTGGTGGCAAACAGTTCGCCGACCTTGGCCCGGTGCTCGCGGCGGCCCTGCCACGCTCCGGCGGCCAGCGCGATCGGCCAGAGCAGGACCATGTACTCCTTCGTGGCCAGCGCGAGGTCCATCCAGCCCGCCGACCAGCGTCCCGGTGCGATGTAGAGGGCGGCGACGCCGACCGCCAACGCGATCAGGGCCGCGCCGGCCGCGGCGGAGCGCCGCAGTTCGATCCCCAGGACGGTCATCGGACGACCTCCGCGTCGTGGCCGCGGAGCAGCGCCGAGTAGCCGCGTTCGGCGGGGCTGTCACCCGGGTGGCGTTCGTCGCCCTGGGCGGCCAGGGCGGTGGGTGTGCCCTGCCACACCAGCCGACCCTCGTTGATCAGCACGACCTCGGTGCAGGCGGCGACCACGTCCTCGACGAGGTGGGTGGAGACCAGCACGCAGGCGTCCGTGCCCAGGTCACGCAACAGCTCGCGCAGGTCGAGGCGCTGTTCGGGGTCGAGGCCGACGGTCGGCTCGTCCAGCAGCAGCACCTGCGGGTCGTTGACGATGGCCTGGGCGACGCCAGCCCGACGCAGCATCCCGCCGGAGAGTGTCCTGAGGCGGGCGTCGGCCTTGGCGCTGAGCCCGACGCGGTCGATCGCGCGCTGCGTGGCCGCCGGGATGTCGGGCTTCGGCATCTCCTTCAACCAGGCCAGGTACGACACGAACTCACGCACGGTGAACCGCGGGTAGTAGCCGAAGTGCTGCGGCAGGTAGCCCAGGGATCGGCGGGCCTGGCGCAGATCGGCGCGACCGTCGACTGAATTGCCGAGCACTGTGAGTCGACCTCCGGCCGGCTTGAGGACCGTGGCGAGGGCACGCATCAGCGTCGTCTTGCCCGCCCCGTTGCGCCCCAGCAGGCCGTGGACGCCGGCGCCCAGGCTCAGGTCGAGCCCGTCGACGGCCAGGTGGCGGCCGGCCCGCACCTTCAGGGCTTCGGCGTGGATGGCCCAGGGGTGGATGGTGGGGGCCGTTTCGGCAGTGCTCACCGCTCGCATGGTGGTTCCCTTCAGAACGAGGTGAGGCGCCGGAAGCTGTTGGCGCGCAGGACGGTCAGGGCGGCCAGCACCACAGTGACGATGGCCCACCCGCCGGTGGCCGTCGGCCGCAGGAGCACCGGCAGTTCGGCGGTGGCGAGGCTGGGCGCGACCACGGCGGCGGCCCAGGCCGCCATCAGACCGATCGCGGCGCGGCGGACGCCGACGAGGGAGCCGAGCAGCAGCGTCGCGGCGGTGAAGGCCAGGCACGGCAGCAGCAGCAGCGCGGGGTTCGCCCGGCCGGGCCCGAGGGCGGCGAACGCGGCGAGCACCGGGATCACGAGGACGAGCACCGCTGCGGTACGTCGCAGCAGCATCGTCAGACCGGCCGAGGGGGTGCCGATGACAAGCTCCCAGGCCGGGTCGCCGCGTCTGCTCCAGGCGGCCGCGACTCCGGGCAGCGGCGCCAGGGGCGCGAGCAGCAACACGATCGACGGCAACTCGGACAGGGAGTACGAGAGCAGGGTCGCGGTGCCGAGCACGCCGGCGGTCATGGCGACCCACGGCAGCAGCGCGGCCACGAACCAGCGCTGCCGCACCGGCGTACGGAAGAGGGTCCTGGGTCGTGGGGTGGGGCCGGCGGCGATCGCGCTGTCGACGGCTGCCGCGACCTCGACGATCAGGGCGCGCGACTCGGCAGTGGTACTGCCGGCCAGGCGGGCGCGGCAGTCGGCGCAGCTCTCCAGGTGCACCTCGATGGACCAGACGGTCGCCTCGTCGAGGCCGGGGTCGCCGTCGGCGTAGCGGTCGATCTCGTTCAGGGTGGGATGGACTGTCATGACAGGGCCTCCCGCAGGACGATCCGGGCGCGGCGGATCCGGGACTTGACGGTGTTCTCGGGTACGCCCAGCAGCACGGACGTCTCGCGGACGGTGAACCCGTCGAGGACCGTTGCCCGCAGCACCGCGCGGACCTCGGGCGGCAGCACGGCGAGGGCCTGTTCGAGTTCCTGCCCGACCCGGCCGGCAAGCACCTCGTCCTCGGCGGCGGGCGCGACCGTCTCGACCGGATGCACCTGCGGCATCCGGGCCTGCCGGGCGCGACGGCGGAACGCGTCGACCAGGCGGTGCGCGGCGATGGTCCACAACCAGCCGACGGCGCTGCCACTGACCTGGTCGCCGGCGAAGCTGCCGGCCGCCCGCCAGAGGGTCAGGTAGGTCTCCTGGAGGACGTCGGCGACCACGTCCGGGTCGGCGCACCGACGCCGCAGCCGCACCTCCAGCCAGGGCGCGGTACGCCGGTAGAGCTCGTCGAAGGCCCGCCGGTCACCGCGGGCCACGCGGCGTACGAGTTCCTGCTCGTCGGCCGCGTCCAGACTTCGTCTCACATGGGGTAAGACGACGACCCCCTCGCGATCGGGTCCCGAGCCGGTGTGACGGCCGTCACCATTGTCGGCCGGTCGGGCGGCAATGGCTGCGGGCCGAGGGTCCGGTCCGGGAGAGCCGCTGGTGCTCTGCGACCTGACCGCACGGATGCTCGAGCAGGGGCTCTACCTGCTCGGCATACGGCGTCGACGGGATGTGCGACCGGTCATGCGGACTCGGTTCCGGTCGACGTGCGGGCGTAGGTCAGGAACAGCGCGCCGCTGTCGAGGACCGTGTGCTCGGTCAGGTGCCAGGTACGTGGAGCGAAGATGGCGTCGCGGCCGAACAGCGGAATGCCGGTGCCGACGGTCAACGGAGCGAGCTTCACGATCAGCTGGTCGATCTCGGGATAGAGGGCGCCGGCGAGGGTGCCGCCGCCGATCACCCAGATGTCCTTGCCGTCGTGCCGCTTCAGTTCCCGTACGGTGGCGATCGGGTCCTCGGACACGACCTCGACGGCCGGGTCGGGACTTCCGTCCATCGTGCGCGAGAAGACCAGGTGGCGCAGGTGCGGGTAGGCGTCGGACACACCGGCCTGCAACCCCACCTCGTAGGAGTGGCGCCCTTCCAGAACGGTGTCGAACCGGCTGCCCTCGTCGGTGATGCCGAACGCCTGCCTCGCCGGTCCGGGCAGGGTTTCCGGATATTCGGCGACGAGGTGGCGCAGGTAGTCGTCCGGAATCGGCCAGAACCCACCCGGGCCGGTGGGGTCGGCGCCGTCGGGACCGGCGATGAAGCCGTCCAGGGTGGAGGCGATGTAATACACGAGCTTGCGCACGACCATCTCCCTGCTCGAGTCACCCGGATGGTGCCCGCGGCCTGCGCGGAGACGTCCGGACTACAAGATCAATCCCTGTAGCTTGTCAGGTGCGGCTCAGGCATGTCGACTTCGACGTCGCCTTCAGCCGGCTGCGGGCCGCGGCTCCGAGAGGCCAGCAACGACCTGAGCCGAGGCTGACGTGGCTATCCTCTTCAGGTGCTGGTCCGTGTGGAGATCGTTAGCACGTGTCCGGCACTGCGAAGGGACTTTCGACATGCCCCGTGTCGTACCGGCAGTCATCCGCGCACTCGACGTCCTCGAACTGTTCCTGGACTGCCCCCA
Source organism: Micromonospora sp. NPDC049274 (assembly GCF_040678875.1). NCBI lineage: Bacteria > Bacillati > Actinomycetota > Actinomycetes > Micromonosporales > Micromonosporaceae > Micromonospora > Micromonospora sp. NPDC049274. The sequence continues at coordinate 447,963 of NZ_JBFAQS010000003.1, read as the reverse complement.
ACTGTCGGCCCGTCAGGTGATGGAGCGACTCGACCTGCCCCGCACCACAGTCCACGAGCTGCTCGTCACGCTCGAGGCTCGCTCGTACCTGATCTCCGTACCGGGCCAGCCGGTGCAGTATCGGCTCGGCATGCCGCTCTTCCAGCTGGGCGCGGCGTTCGCCGGTCGGCTCGATCTGGTACGCGAGGCGCAGGGGGTCGCGCGGGACGTGGCTTCGAAGTGTGACGAGGCGGTGCACGTGGCGGTGCTCGACGGCGCCGATGTCATCTACCTCGTCAAGTTCGACAGTACGCACCCCGTCCGGATGGTTTCCGGTGTCGGGCTGCGGCTGCCGGCGCACTGCACTGCGGTGGGCAAGGTGCTGCTGTCGGCCCTCGATCAGGAGGACCTGGACGCCGTCCTGTCGAAGGACGCTCTGCCGGGGATGACGCCGGAGAGCATCACCGACCCGGACCTTCTCCGTGTTCATCTCGAACATGTCCGGGCGGAGGGCGTCGCTGTCGACGTCGGCGAGTCGGACAGCGCGATGCGCTGCGTCGCGGCGGCGATCCGGGACCATTCTGGTGCCGTCATCGCCGCGATGAGCCTGTCCGCGCCGATCATCCGCTGGACGTCTCAGGTGCAGATGGAGTGGACCGGGCTGGTTCGCGAGGGCGCGGTCGCGCTGTCCGCCCGCATGGGCTACCGGGCCCAGCCTCGATAGCCGGCCTCCTGTTTTCGGCTCGAAACACCATCGAAACATTGACATTTCTCACGATGCTGCTCTAGCGTCGCGACCACTCGATCCGGTATCTCGAACTCAGTTCGAAATCTCGAACGGCGGTGGTCCCGTGACCCGACCGAACTGGAACGCCAGAGGCACCCTCTCGGCCCGGTCGCCGATCGCCTCAACCTCGTCGCGCTACCCGGTAAGCGGCACGCGGATTCTCTCGCGCGCCGTCGCAACCCCGCCAACTCCCCCGGCGGGTTCGCGAACGCACTGATCTGTGCGGGCGGCCCGTTCGTGGTCGCCGCACGAGACACACCTGGAACACAAGGATCGCGGTGTTCGTCAGGCACGCGTACCGCGTGCAGTGGTGCGGGACTCTGAGGAGGCGAATGTCCATGGAGAACAATCCAGCCTGGTCTCGACGCGGCTTTCTGGGGATGGGAGCGGGGGTGCTCGGCGCGGCCGGCCTGGCCGCGTGTGGGGGCAGCTCCGACTCGCCCAGCAAGGTGCAGCCCGAAGTTCCACAGGAGCTCATCGACGCCGCGGCGTCGATGAAGGGCTCCTCGATGGGGATGCTGTCGCAGAAGCTGTACTCGACGGCGGCGAACGAGGCCCTCGACAGCTCGATCAAGAAGTTCGCGGACACCACCGGAACGAAGATCGAGAACAGTCTGGTCCAGGCCGACGCCGGTGACGTGGTGGCCAAGATCGACGCCGAGGTCAAGGGCGGCGTGGCGCGCGACCTGGCGTTCATGACCGACTCGCGGTTCGTCGCGCAGTTCCAGGCGCTCGGCGACCTGGAGGACGTGACGGACGTCGTCCAGGCCCTGACCGCCAAGTACGGCCAACCCTCCGCCGAGGCGACGAACTACTGCGTCTTCGACGGCAAGTGGTTCGCCATCCCGTACCACTTCATCGGGATCGGGTCGTTCCTGCGCAAGGACTGGATGCAGGACAAGGGCATCTCCCCCAAGGACATCTACAGCTGGGAGGAGCTGCGGGATCTGTGCCTGGAGATCTCCGATCCGACCAAGCGCCGGTTCGGCTGGGGCATGACTGTGAACCGGTCCGGTGACGGCAACGGCATGATCGAGGCGCTGATCAACGCCTATGGCGGCTCCATCGCCTCCAACGACGGCCGGAAGGTCACGTTCAACTCCCCCGAGACCGTGCAGGCGGTGACCTTCCTGGGCGACATCTACACCAACTCCAAGTACAAGCCGATGTTGCCGCCGGGGATCGCGAGCTGGACCGACACCAGCAACAACGAGAACTGGCTCGCAGGGATCCTCGGTTACACCCGCAACCAGTTCAGCGTCTACGCGGACTCCCGGACCAAGAAGAACCCGGTGCACGCGAACACCCACGTGTTCTCCGACTGCATCGGGCCGGCGACGAACAACCCGCTGCTGCTCGGCCAGTCGCAGGGCTTCGTCGTCTTCAAGGGTGCCAAGAACCCGGCGCTCGCCAAGCTCCTGGCGCAGTACCTGGTCAGCGCGCCCGCGCTGCTCGGGGTGGCGAAGGAGGCACCCGGTCTGGTGATGCCCGCCTGGGAGAAGGTCTGGGACGCCGACCCGTTCTTCACAAGCGGCGACCCGGCGTTCCCCATGCTGCGCAGGATCACCGAACTGAAGCTGCCGCTGAACACGAAGAACGGCCTGGCCTTCCCGCAGAAGGCCAGCGCGGGCCAGCAGGCGGTGGGGTCGGCCTACGTGCTCACCGACATGATGCAGCAGGTCGTCCAGGGCACCGCGCCGGCGCAGGCCGTGACGGACGCCCACGCGAAGATGGTGCAGATCTTCAACCAGCAGGGGCTGCGGCAGTGAGCTCGGTCCGTCAGGCACGGGTCCCGGCGGCGCGGAAGTCCCCGCCGTCGGGACCCGGCTCTCTCACGGCGGTCCAGCGGCGGCTGGGGCGGGACTGGCGGCTGGCCGCGCTGTTCCTGGCGCCGATGGCCGTGCTGGTCGGCGGGCTCGTCCTCGTGCCGATCGCCCGGTCGATCATCACCAGCACCACCGAACGGCACGGGCAGGACACCGTGTTCGTCGGCCTGGACAACTACCTCGCGCTCGTCGGCGACGACCAGTTCCACACCGGCGTGGTGAACTCGTTCGTCTTCACCGCGTACGCCGAGGTCTTCAAGGTCGTGTTGGGGTTGGCCGCGGCCCTGCTGCTGCACCAGCGACGCCGCGGGCGGGCGGTGCTGGCCGGGCTGCTCCTGGTGCCGTGGGTGGTGCCGACGGTGGTGACGGCGTTCAGCTGGCGCGCGCTGCTCGACCCCATCTTCGGCAGCGTCAACACGCTGCTCACCGCCACCGGGATCGGGCCGCTGCTGGCCGACGCGCACCTGGTCGACAGTTGGCCCGCGGGCTGGCTGTCCGATCCGTCGCTGGCCATGCCGTCGGTGATCCTCGTGAACGTCTGGAAGGGCGTGCCCTTCTTCACCGTGTGTTTCCTCGCGGGCTTGAAGGCCATCCCGGCGGACCTCTACGAGGCGGCGACAATCGACGGCGCCTCGTCCTGGCAGCGGTTCGCCCACGTGACGCTGCCCGGACTGCGCCACGTGATCACCGTGACGGTGACCCTGTCGTCGATCTGGACGTTCAACAACTTCGACCTCGTCTGGTTGCTGACCCAGGGCGGCCCGGGCGACGTGACAGCGCCGTACGTGCTCGTCGCGTACTCGAAGGCGATCCTGCAGTTGCAGTACGGCGCCGGTGCGGCCGTCACGCTGGTCATGCTGCCGGTCATCGGCGGCCTGGTGTTCGTCCTGGTGCGGTTGCTGCGTCAGGACAGCGGCATCAAGCTGCCCGGACGACGTCGGGCAGCGCGGTGGATCGGGACGCGGAGCTGGGCGGCACCGGCGCGCAGGGCACTGCCGTGGATCGTCACCGCCGTGGTGACCGGTCTGCTGGCCTGGGCCTCTCCGCAGATCTTCTGGAAAGCGGCGGTTGTCCTCGGGGTGATCCTGCTGATCGCGGCGGGGGTCGGCCGGGTGGTCTCGACCCTCTCGTCGCGGGGCGGCCGCCGCTCGTCGTCGGTGGTGTCGGGCCTGGGATCCGGTGTCGCGCTGGCCGGGTTGCTCTTCTTCGTGCTGGGCCCGCTGTACTGGATCGCCGTCACGGCCTTCAAGTCCGAGGGTCAGGTCGTCATGCGCACCGACGACCTGTGGCCGACGCCGTGGACCCTGGAACAGTTCGGCGCCCTGTTCGACAACCAGCCGTTCGGACGCTGGTACCTCAACACGCTGCTGGTGTCCGCGGCGTCCACGGCGGTGGCACTTGTCTGCGCCGCCCTGGCGGGCTACGCGCTGGCCCGGCTGCGGTTCCGGGGCGCGCAGGGCTTCACCGTCACGGTGCTGCTCACCTACGTGATGCCGGGCGCGCTGCTGTTCATCCCGCTGTACCAGATGCTCATCGGCGCGCGCCTCACCGACTCGTTGTGGTCCCTGGTGGTGACGTACCCGACCTTCACGCTGCCGTTCGCCACCTGGCTGCTGGTGGGGTACTTCTCGTCGATCCCCGTCGAGCTGGAGGAGGCAGCGCTCGTCGACGGTTGCAGCCGCATCCAGGCGTTCGGCCGGGTGGTGCTGCCACTGGCCAAGCCCGGGCTGCTGGCGGTGGCGCTCTTCACCCTGACCAACGCCTGGAACGAGTTCCTCTTCGCGTTCGTGTTCATCACGAAGGACGAGTACAAGACGCTGCCGGTGGGGATGCAGTCGATGATCGCCGGGGACGTCGTTCCGCAGGGACAACTCGCCGCGGCGTCGCTGCTCGTCAGCATCCCCGTGGTCATCATGTACGCGCTCGGACAGCGCTTCCTCACCGAAGGGCTCACTGCCGGCGCGGTGAAGGGCTGACCGGGTACGTCGAGTCAGTCGGCAGTTCCGGGGCGGCGATAGGTGAAGAGGGCGGCGTGGTCCAGGACGGCCACCACGAGCACTACGAAGGTGGCGACCGCACTCACCGCCACCAGCGGCAACCGCAGAGCGGCGGCCGCGCCGGCCAGCACGAACAGGGCAGCCACCCGGGGCCAGGACAACCGCCGGTGGATCGCCAGTGAGAACAGGATCCGCCCGACGAGGAACAGCGTCGGCCCGCCCAGGATGGCCATGATGGCCCTCATGTCGCCGGCCTCGGTTGGGTGGGCGATGCTCAGTTCGGCCCCGACGGCCGTGACCACGATGCCGGCGACCATCACCAGGTGCAGGTAACCGGTGACGACACCGAGCCGGGACGGGTCGGCGTGCTCGATGGCCGAGCCCAGGTGCCGGCCGGCGGGCGTCACGTAGAGCAGGCCGATCAGCACGGCGGTGGCGAAGACCAGCAGGAAGGCGGCGGTCTCGGCGGGATCCAGGTCGGTGCCGGCGTACGACAGGCCGGCGACCAGCACGAGTTCACCGAGCGTGATGATCATGATCTGTTGGTAGCGCTCGGCGAAGTGCGCGCCGGCGAGGCGCAGCTCCTGCTGACGGGCGCGACCCAGCATCGGCGTCGGCCAGCCGAGCCGTGGTCCGGACAGGTCGACCGCGAGGGCGAGCACCCAGAGCGGCACCCGCCACTGCGGCAGGAACACGCCGGCCAGCCACGGCACGGCGGTGACCGTGTACCAGCAGAGGATCCGCAGCGCCCGGCGCTGCCGTGGATGACCGCGCAGCGCCGCAACGGTGACGACGCCCCGGACGAGATGGACCCCGACGTACGCGCCGGCGAAGAGGCCCGCCCGTCCGTGTAGCCCCTGCGGGATCGCCACCCCGGCCAGCAGGCTGCCCATCGTGGCGGCGACCAGTACTCCGCGGATGGCCGGGGTCTCCGGGTCGTACCAGTCTGCGGTCCAGGTGGTGGTCACCCAGATCCACCAGACGCCCGCCAGCAGCAGCGCGGTGCGCAGCGTCCCACCCCACGTGAGGTCGTTGAGCAGGTGTTCGGCCAACTGGCTGAGGGCGAGCACGAACGCCAGGTCGAAGAACAGTTCCAGGAACGAGGCGCTCAGCGGCGCGTCGTCTCCCCGCAGCAGGCGCTCGGGTCTGCTCGCCATCGGCGCTCCTCCCGGTGGCCGGCGCTGGGTCCGTCGTACCACCCGAGGCCCGCCACCGGAGGCGAAAGCGCGTCAGCGGCGGACGCCGACCCCGGCGTAGCCGTGCGCGTCCCCGGCCTCCTGCTCGTCGTCCGGTCGCCACCGGGTGGTCTCGACCAGACCGGGCTCCACCAGGTCGTAGCCGTCGAAGAAGCGCAGCGCCTCGGCGTGGGTGCGGGGTACCAGCGGGGCGCTGCTGGTGCGGTAGACGGCCTGTCCGCGCTCGGCCACCTCCGGCGGGACGCCGTCCAGCGTCAGGTGCGACAGCACCAGGTGGCTGCCGGGGACTGTGGCGTCGCGCAGCCGGGCGACGGCGGCCCACGGGTCGTCGTCGTCCGGCACGAAGTGCAGCACCGCGAGCAGCAGCACGGCCACCGGGCGGTCCAGGTCGAGCGTGCCGCGTACCTCCGGGTGGGCCAGCAGCTCGTCCGGCCGCCGCAGGTCGCCCCGCACGACGGCCGTGCCGGGCACGTCCGTCAACAACCGACGGGCGTACGCGACGGCCACCTCGTCGTAGTCGACGTAGACCACCCGGGCGTCGGGCGCCACGGCCCGCACCACCTCGTGCACGGTCCCCTGGGTGGGCAGACCCGCGCCGATGTCCAGGAACTGGTGAATGCCCTGCGCGGCGGCGTACCGGACGGCCCGGCGCAGGAAGTGCCTGTTGGTCTGCGCGGCGAACCCGGTGCCCGGGAAGATCTCCAACACCCGCTCGGCGGCGGCCCGGTCGGCGGCGAAATTGTTGCTGCCGCCCAGGAAGTAGTCGTACATCCGGGCGACGTTGGGTCGGGCGGTGACGTCTGTGGTGTCGGTTGCCGGCTGCTCGGTCACGAGGGGTCCCTTCGACGCGCGGTCGGATCTCGATGTCTAGCACCCGGAGCGACGACCCGCTGACCCCTCGTGTCGTTGATCCGGCTGCGCCCCTGGTCAACGCCGACCACGGTGGGGGGCACCGAATCACCGAGGGGGACGCCGATGACCGGTCAGCGGGAAACCGTGCGGGTCGACCACGACCTGTTCCGCGCCGTGTACGACTCACCCGCGTCGCTGCCCGGCCGGCACCGGTGGACCACACCGGAGGCGGACGTCAGGCGTCTGGAAAAGCTGCTCGGCATGCCGGCGCGCAGCATCGGCGCCCCGCTGTGGGTAAGCGGCGACGAGCCGGACTGCCCGAAGTGCGGCCGGCGGATCACCTGGTACGACATCGTCTCGTCGGCACTCACCGGCCTGCACGACAAGAACATGATCGCCACGGTCATCCTCGGCGAACAGAGGTACGTCAACACCGAGGTGCCGGAGGCCATCCCCGGGGTGCGCTGCGCCGACTGTCACACCGCCATCGAGGGCCTGCGCAGCTTCAAGTGCCACAACTGGGCGTACGCCTTCGAGGCGCTGGAGGCCGTCCGCGAACGCATGGCCGGCGGCGGCGCCGCGCCGGTCTGAGCTGGGATCGGCCGGTCAGTCGGCCGAGCGGCGGGTGGGGCGGCGGCCCGGCGGGGACGCCGGCTCGGGCCCGGGGTCGGGCACCTGCGGCATCGCCCGGATGACCGGCTCGGCGGCGGTGACCCGCAGGCGCTCACCGTGATGCCACAGCTCGACCTCGGCGTCGTGGGAGGCGTCGGGCAGTTCGTAGCGGGCCTCGGTGGACGTCAACGTGACCCGCAGCCGGTGCCCCCGCCACCGCAGGCTGAAGGCCAGCCGGTCGATCCGCCGGGGCAGCCGGGGATCGAAGGAGAGCACTCCGCGGTCGTCGCGCAGGCCGCCGAAGCCCTGCACCAGCGCCAGCCACGCCCCGGCCAGCGACGCCAGGTGCAGCCCGTCGGCGGTCTTGTCCCCCAGGTCCGCCAGGTCCTGCGAGACGGTTTCGGCGAACAGGTCGTACGCCAGGTCGAGGTGCCCGACCTCGGCGGCCAGCACCGCCTGCGGCGCGGCCGACAGCGACGAGTCGCGGACCGTGCGGGCCTCGTAGTAGGCCAGGTTGCGGGCCTTCTCGTCGGCGGTGAACTCCCCCGGGTGCAGTTGCATGGCGAGCACCAGGTCGGCCTGCTTGACCACCTGCCTGCGGTACAGCTCCAGGTAGGGGAAGTGCAGCAGCAGCGGGTAGTCGGCCTCGTCGGTGGTGGCGAAGTCCCACTCCGGTTGGGTGGTGAACCCCGCGGACTGCTGGTGCACCCCACGCTCGCTGTCGTACGAGACGACGATCGCGTCGGCGGCCGCCCGCCAGCCGGTGATCTCGGCCGGGCTTACGCCGAGCCGGTCGGCCCGGTCCAGATGGCGCTCGGCGGCGTCCGCGGCGCCCCGCAGGTTGCGGCGGGCCATCAGGTTCGTGAAGACGTTGTCGTCGACAAGCGCGGCGTACTCGTCCGGGCCGGTCACCCCGTGCAGGTGGAACGCGCCCGTGGCCGACCAGTGGCCGAAGCCGTGCCAGAGCCGGGCGGTCTCCACCAGCAGCTCCAGGCCCACCTCCGCGAGGAACCGCGTGTCGTCGGTGGCCGCCACGTAGCGCAGCACCGCGTCGGCGATGTCGGCGTTGACGTGCAGCGCGGCGGTGCCGGCCGGCCAGTAGCCGGAGCACTCCCGCCCGCCGATGGTCCGCCACGGGAACGTGGCACCGGTCAACCGCAGCTCGGCGGCCCGCTCCCGGGCCTCGGGCAGGTGGGCGTGTCGCCAGGTCAGCGCGGAGCGGGCCACCGCCGGCGCCAGGTAGGTGAGCACCGGCAGCACGTACGTCTCGGTGTCCCAGAGCACGTGCCCGTCGTAGCCGTTGCCGGTCAGCCCCTTGGCCGAGATGGTCCGGTCGCCGTCCGGGCGACCCGCCTGGATGAGGTGGAACATCGCGAACCGGACCGCCTGCTGGAGCTCCCGGTCGCCGTCGAGTCGTACGTCGGCGACCTGCCAGGCCGCGTCCAGGCTGGCCCGCTGGTCGGCCAGCAGCGCGTCGAAGCCGTCGGCGCGGGCGGCGTCCGCCTCCGCGACGACCAGGTCGGCCAACTCGTCGGCGGGCACCGCGTCGACAGGCGCGCACTCGTACGCGGCGAACTTCGTCAGCCGCAGCCGCTCACCCGGGTGCAACCGGCCGGCCACGGTCAGCCGCACCCGGTCCGGCCCGCCGTCGCTGGTGGTGGTCACCGTGTCCGGTGCGTCCACCAGGTGACTGACCGCCACCGCCACGCGCTGCCCGCTGCGTTCGGTGCGGTGCACCAGCACCCCGTCGAGGCGGCTCGTGCGGTGCGCCTCGGCGGTCAGCGGGTCGGTGAGCACCGACGCCGCGCGCGGGTCGTCGGAGAGTTCCGGCACCCGCTCGTTGGCCAGCAGGTCCGAGCAGACCCGCAGCTCGGCGGGGCCGTCCAGCGTCTCGACCTCGTAGTGGACGGCGGCGACCGGGCGGCGCGGCAGGGACACCAGCCGGGTGCTGCGCAGGAGCACCCTCCGCCCGCCCGGCGAGATCCACTCCGTCTGCCGGCGCAGCACGCCCCTGCGCAGGTCGAGCACCCGCTCGTGACCGCGCAGCGTCCCGGTTCGGATGTCCAACGGCTCGTCGTCGACCCAGAGCCGGATCAGCGCGGCGTTCGGCGCGCTGATCACGGTGTCGCTGGCCTGCGGAAACGCGTACCCCTCCTCGGGGTAGCTCAGCTCCCGCCGTTCATGGAAGCCGTTGACGTAACTGCCCGGCATCCCGCACGGCGCACCCTCGTCGAGGACGCCACGCCAGCCGACCCACCCGTTGCTCAACGCGAAGATCGACTCGGTCTCGCCCAGCCGTTCCAGGTCGGCCGCCGTACGCCGGATCCGCCAGCTCTCGTCCTCGGCCGTCGCGGCGGCGGGCGGCGGTTGGTCGGTGGCCGAACCGGTGTGCACGAAGCCTCCTGTGGTGCCGACAGCCCTCACCAGCCAAGCAGAGGCGCCTGTGCGATCCCTGGACGAAGGTCGTGCGGCCGGCTCGACCTTCGGCTCCTGTACTGCCCCCTGCCGCGTTCCTAGGGTGTCTCCAAGATGAACGAGGTATGAACGTGTAGTGAGGTGATTCATGGCCGACAACGGCAGTACTGACGTTCCAGAGATCAGCGCCGAGTGGTACCGCGACATCGTCGATGCCGCCGCCGGCAGCCCCGACCCGGTGCGGTGGTTCGTCGGGCACGCCACCGAGGGGGTGATCCTGCTGCTCGGTGCGCTGCTGGTGGTGGCCGCGCTGCGCCGCCTGGCCGGCGGCCCGCACGACCGGGCACTCGCCCTGGTCGCGCCGCTGCCGACCCTTCTGGCGTACGCGAGCAGCGAGTGGCTCAAGACCGTGGTGGACGAGGACCGGCCGTGCCGGGCGGCGGGCCGGGCGATCATCGCCGGCACCTGCCCGCCACCGGGCGACTGGTCGTTCCCCAGCAACCACGCCACGCTTGCCGGCGCGCTGGCGCTCACCACTCTGCTGCTCTCCCGCCGACTCGGATTGGTCGCGCTGCCGCTGGCCGTGCTGGCCGCCTTCTCCCGGGTCTTCGTGGGCGTGCACTACCCGCACGACGTGGCCGCAGGCCTGCTGCTCGGCGCCCTAGTCGCCGCGGTGGCGACCCCACTTTTGGCCCGCCCGACCGCCGAGGCGCTACGCCGCCGGGCGGATGCCCGGCACCCGGTACCCGACCTGGCCAGCCGACCCCGCTCCTGACCTCGCCGGCCGCTGCGGCGCTGGGGGCGCTGGCCGCTGTGGCGCTGTGGCGCTGTGGCGCTGCGGTCAGGAGATCAGGAGGAGGGCGCCCACCGTGCCGAGCAGCAGGAAGGGGCCGAACGGCAGGTGGGTGCTCCACCGTGCCCGTCGGGCGGCCAGCAGTCCCAGACTCACAAGCGCGGACAGCCCGAACGCGAGGAACAGCCCGAGGAGCAGGACGGACCAGCCGTACCAGCCGAGCAGCGCCCCCACACTGAGCGCCAGCTTGGCATCGCCCAACCCGAAGCCCCGGCGGCCGAGCAGCAGGGTGCTGGAGGCGAAGAACAGCGCCAGCCCAGCACCGGCGGCGACGGCCCGCAGCCACGGGCCCACCTCGGCTGCGGCGAGCGCCGCCGCGCCCAGCAGCAGCCAGGTTCCGGCCGCCGCGGGCAGTGTGAGCCGGTCGGGTAGCCGGTGCACGGCCAGGTCGACGAGGACCGCCGGCACGGTCCAGGCGAGCCACCAGGCCAACGCCGGCAACACCCCGCCCGACGGGCCGACCAGCGCCAACACGGCCATGGCGGCGATCACGGCCACCTCGACCGAGCCCGGCGGCGGCCCGACCCGGGCCCGGCATCTGCCGCACCGGCCGAGCGGGCCGAGCGCCGGCCAGGGCCGGGTCAGGCCGACCGCCGCGCCGCAGGCGTCGCAGCCGGTCCGGCTGGGAATGCCCGCGGGTACGGCGTGACGCAGGACGGCCAGGCGCAGCAGCGGACTGACCGTCAGTGTCGCCAGCACGGCGCCGCCGTCCAGCCAGCGGGTCGACCCTGCCCAGCGGCGAGTTGCGCGTCGACGACTGCCAGTACCCGCGACGGACCCCGCTTCGGCCCGATCGGTCGGGTCACGCCGACCGGGCGCGGGTGCCGGGGGGCCGGTCAGCGCCACGTCGACCCCGCCGAACGTCGGGCGTCCCCCGCGAAGGTGAACACGGATCGTGACTGAAGGTTCGCGCGGGTGTAGCGGATGGCGCGGAAAACGACGTCGCCCACCGGCCGCGTGGCGATCTCCTGGCTGGGGATCCGGCCGGTCGGCCCGGTAGCCGGGGCGGTCCGTCCGCCACTCCCGGGCACAGTCCGGATGCCGGGATGGGGGCGCGATGTCCCACTCTCGGGGCCACCACAGCCGTGGCGACGGATTCGCCCGAGCGGGCGCGGCCGGACCGTCGGCGATCCCTCAACCGACCCTCGTCCGGACTGCGGCACTGGCACCCGCCACCACCACCCATCATCACTGAGAGTGTTCACATGACTTGCCTCTGTTGCATCGGCGACCGTCAGCCTATGCTCGCCCCTTGGGTGTGACGCAAGCCTCACAGCAACAACCGGAAGATACGGGACCCTGCATTTGTAGAAGATCCGTAACGGTGAATGCAGAAGCGCAATGAACAGCTCCGGAGACACTGATCCGGACGCGCTTCCGCATGCTCGGCGGCGGTGCTTCGTCGCCACGTCGGGCGATCACAAGGAGGGCTCGACGGTGCGCGGACGGCAGCTCAGGCGAGCGGCGATCTGCCTGCTGGTGATCGTGGCGGTGGTGCCGGTCACCGCCTGCGGCAGCGGGCAGGAGGCGGTGGATCGACCGGCGACGACGCGGGACGACGGCGTGCGGACGGATTCGAGCGCCGCACGGGAAGCTGCCGAAAAGGCGGCGCTCGAGGCGTACTCCGGTTATCTCGCGGCCTCGCGAACGGCGAGTCGACGCAGCGATCCACACGCGCCGGAACTGTCCCGGTTCCTCGCTGATCCGCTGCTGACCCGGGTGCAACTGTCCATTCGCGACGCGAAGAAGCACGGCGCCGTGCGTACCGGGACGCTGGCGTCCGATCCCAGCGTGACAATCGTCAGCCTGGACTCGGACCCGGCCACCGTGGAGATCCAGGACTGCCTGGACGCGACCGGCTACCGGCTGGTCAACACCAAGGATCAGCGGATCGTCCCGGGCAGCGGCGGCGGCAGGCACCTGGCCACCGCCACCGCCACCCGATATCCCGACGGTCGCTGGCTGATCAGCTCCGGCTCGGCGCACCCGGACCAGCCGTGCTGACCCGGGGGCGGAGAGCCCGTACCCGCGAGGTCGGCGCGGCCCGGCGGATGCTCGCCGGAGTCGGACTGGCGCTGCTGCTGGTGGTCGGCGCGACCCTGCCGGCCGCCGCCGCCCGACGCGCCGACCCGGGGGTCGAGTGCCCGCCCGACCAACCGGACTGCAACGTCTGGGACGACGAGCCCGGCACGCCGGGTGGCCCCGGCGGCGGTGGCGACAACGGCGGTGGCGACTCCGGCGGAGGTGGCGGCGGCGGTGTCTGCCAGTGGGGCGGGCGGACGATCCCCTGCTACGACGACCTGCTGGGCTGGTTCAACAACGGTGACGGGTGCTACTACAAGCTCGCCGTGCCGCAGAAGCCGGCAGCCGAGGGTCAGCAGTGGTACGTGCAGACCTGCAACGGGGGCGCCGTCGGCACCCAGGTCACGGTGCTGCTCGACGGGCCGCCGGCCGGCTTCGGCGCTCCGCCGGACCCGGAGGAGCTGGCCCGCCGGGCCCTCGCGTCGATCAAGCTGCTGCCGGCACGGCTCAGGGTGGCGCCTCGCAAGGACATCGGCCCCGGCCTGGTCGGCCTCCCGGTGTGGATGTGGGCCACCCCGAGCGCGAGCTACTTCGGGCCGCTGAACGCCTCCGCGGAAGACCGTGGGCTGCGCGTCTCCATCGAGGCGACTGTCGACCGGATCGTCTGGAGCATGGGCAACGGCGACACGGTCACCTGCACCAAGGCCGGCACCCCGTACGACGCGAAGGGCAAGCGCGCCGGCAGGACCTCCCCGGACTGCGGCTACGACAGCGGCTACCCGAAGGCCGGCACCTACCGGGTGGGCGCCACCACGTACTGGACGGTGCGCTGGTGGACCGGCGACGGCGACGAGGGTGACCCGATCGCGCAGACACGGACCAGCGGCACTGTGCCGGTCGTGATCAAGGAACTCCAGGTGGTGACCAGGTGAGCGAGCCGATTCTGCGAGCCCCACAGTCGGGAATGGAGATCGAACGGTGAGTCTGGCTACGCGAAACGCGACCGGGCCGGTGGACGCGCCGGTCAGTCCGCCCAAGGTGGTCCGGCAACGCCGCGTCCGCCCGGGGCTGCTGGGTCTCGCCGTACTCCTGATCGCTCTCGGTGGGCTGGGGGCCGCGTTCGCGGTCACCTCGGTCCGGGCCACCGGCAGCTACCTCGCGGTGGCCCGGCCGGTGGAGGTGGGTCGGGAGGTCAGCGCCTCCGATCTGATCACTGTGCAGGTCGCCGGCGGCCGGGGGTTGCGCCCGGTGCCCGCGGGCCGGCTGGACGAGGTGGTCGGCAAGCGGGCCGCGGTCGCGCTGGTGCCCGGCACCCTGCTCACCCTCGGGCAGGTCACCGACGACCCGCTGCTCGGCCCGGGTCAGCAGCAGATCGCGCTCGGCCTGAAGACCGCCCAGGTGCCGGCCCGTGCGCTGCACCCCGGAGACAAGGTGCTGCTGGTCAGCACCCCCGACGACAACGCCACCGGGGCGGCCGCCGGTGCGGGCACCCGGTTCACGGCCACCGTCATCGACATGGTCAGTCCGACGGACGACGAGAGGGTGCTGTACCTGGCGCTGCTCGTCCGGGACGTACCCGCCGTGGTGGCGCTGTCCGCGCAGGAGCGGATCGCCGTCGTGCTGACCGAGGCGGCCTGAGCATGGCGATCATCGCGTTGGTGTCGGCGAAGGGTTCACCCGGCGTGACCACCTCGGCGCTGGCCTGCGCGTTGACCTGGCACCGCCGGCTGGTCCTCGCCGAGTGCGACCCGGCCGGCGGGTCGATCCTCGCCGGCTACCTGGGCGGTCAGCTGGACGGGCCGCGCGGCATCGGAGAGCTGGCCGTCGGGGAGCTGCGCGACGGCAACCTGGAGAGCGCCTTCTGGTCCCAGCTGGTCGACCTGGACGCGCCGCGCCGGGAACGGCTGCTGCTACCCGGGTTGGTCGACCCGGCGCAGGCCGGCAGCGTCACCCCGCTCTGGCAGCGCTTCGCCGACTACTTCAACGCGCTGGACCGGGGCAGCCCCGGCTACGACGTGCTGGTCGACTGTGGCCGGCTGCACGTCACAGGCCCACCATGGCCACTGCTGCGGGCCGCGTCGGTGGTGCTGCTGGTGACCCGGGCCCACCTGCCCGACCTGTCCGGCACGCGGGCGGTGGTCACGACGATCGAGCGGGACTTCGCCGAACACCGGGTGCCGCCGGGCACCCTGCGGCTGCTGCTGGTCGGCGACGGGCACGGGCGCGCGGAGATCAGTCGAGGGCTGAAACTGCCGGTGATCGCCCGGCTGCCGCACGACTCGCGTACCGCAGGGGTGCTCGGCCTCGGTGGGACCGTCCGGTCCGGACGGCCGCTGCTGCGCGCGGCCGCCGCGCTGGAGGTACCGGTCGGTGCGCTGCTGGAACGCCGGCGCGCACGGCTGGCCTGGCCGGTGCAGCAGGGGGTGCCGGATGCGGTTTGAACCCGTCTCCACCGACCCGCGTCAGCAGCCGCCGAACGCGACGTCCACCGCCCCCCCGCTGACCCCGCCGAACGGCCGGCACCACCAGTTGACGGCGACACCGCAGCCGGCGCCCACGGCCCCGCCTGCGCCGGAGGTGGCGCCGCGACCCCGGATCGATTTCCAGCTGGTCCGGGAGCTGCGCCGGGAACTCACCGAACGGCTCACCCTGTGGCAGCGCGGCCGGGAGTTCACAGTCGACGAGGAGGACACCGAGCGTGCCCGACTGGCCGTCACGGTGATCGCCGAGTACGCGGACGCGGTCCGTCGCGCCGGGACACCGATGGCCGCCGGCGAGGAGCGCCTGCTGCTCGACCAGGTGACAGCCGAGCTGGTCGGCCTGGGCCGGCTGCAGACCCTGCTTGTCGACGACACCATCGAGGAAGTGCACATCCTCGGCTGCGACGTGGTGCGGATCACCCGGCACGGCGGCGGAGTGGACTGGGCCGAGCCGATCGCCGACAGCGACGCCGAGCTGGTGGAGATCCTCCAGGCGGCGGCGCGGCGGGCCGGCGCGACCGAACGGTCCCTGTCCACCGTGAAGCCCACCCTGGACCTGCAACTGCCCGACGGCAGCCGACTGGCCGCGGTGTTCCTGGTCAGCCACCGGCCGTACGCGGTGATCCGCAAGCACAACACCCTGGACGTGAGCCTCGACGACGTGGCCGGCGCCCGGGGTGACCTGGACGAGATGATCGACCCGCTGCTGCGCGACTTCCTGCGTGCGGCGATGCGCGCCGGGTTGAACATCATGGTCGCCGGGCTGGCCGGGGCCGGAAAGACCACGATCATCCGGGCGTTGATGAACGAGATCCCGCCCGACGAGCCGTACGTGCTGCTGGAGGAGAGCCGGGAACTGTTGCCGGCGCGCCGCCGCGATCGGCACCGGGCGGTGATGAGCTTCGAGTCGCGGGAGGGGCACGGCGAGCGCGGCTTCGACGGCCGGCCGGCGGGCGAGGTGACGATCGCGGACCTGATTCCGCTCTCGCTGCGCATGGGCGTGCTGCGGATCATCGTGGGTGAGGTGCGGTCCCGGGAGATCGTGCCGATGCTCCAGGCGATGACCACCAGCCGGGGCTCGATGTGCACCATCCACGCCCGTACGGCGGCCGGGGTGGGTGAGCGGATCGTCGAGCTGGCGCTGGCGCACGGCCGGGAGATGACAGTCGACCAGGCCCGCCGGATGGCCGGCAACGCCCTCGACCTGATCGTCTACGTCACAGTCGAGGACGAAAGCGCGATCGGCGGCCGTAAGCACCGGTTCGTCTCGCACGTGGAGGAGGTGATCGGGGCCGGTGAGGCCGGACGGATCACCACCACCACCGTCTTCGGTCCCGGCCCGGACGGTCGCGCGGTCCCCCGGCACCTACCCGAACGGGTCCGCGACCAGTTGCTGCGGGTGGGGTACGACGTCCGACTGCTGACCCGCTGGATCGAGGCCGGCACGGGTGCATGGCGGCGACCCCGACAGACCCGACTGGCTCGGCGGTGACCTGATGGGAAACACCCTTGAGTTGATCGCGGTGATCTCCGGGGCCGCCTGTGTGGCCGGGTTGCTGCTGGCGGTCGTCGCGCTGGTGGGCACCCGCCGCCCTGCCAAGTCCGGCCCGGGAGCGGGGCCTGGCCTGAGCCGCCTCTGGCGCGGCTCCGGCGCCACTCCCGCCGAGCGGCGGGCTTACCAGATGCTGCTGCTCACCGCGGTGGTCGCCGGGGCGTTTGCCTTCCTGCTGACCGGGCTGCCGGTGGTGGGCCTGCTGGTGGCGGTGGCGGTGCCCGGCGCGCCGTGGCTGTTCGCGGTGGGCAAGGCCGAGCAGCGGGCGATCGCCCGGATCGAGGCGGTTGGCGATTGGACCCGCCGACTCAAGGACGTCTCCGGCACGGGTCAGGGCCTCCAACAGGCGATCATCAGCACGATCGGCAGCGTGCCACCCGGCATCGAGGACGAGGTACGGCTGCTCGCCGCCCGGTTGCAGGCCGGCTGGCTGGCCCGTTCCGCACTGCTGGCGTTCGCCGACGAGATCGGCGACCCGGTCTGCGACCAGGTGGTGGCGGCGCTGATCCTGCACCTCGCCGACCGGGGCGAGCGGCTGGGCGACGTGCTGGGCTCGATCGCCGGCGCGGCGGCCGCGGAGGTGGCGACCCGCCGGGAGATCGAGGCCAAACGCACCCAGCCCCGGTTCGCGGTCCGCTTCCTCACCGGCATGACGCTGGCGACGCTGGCGTACGGGCTGGTCAACACCGAATACATCAAGCCGTACGGCACACCGACGGGTCAGGTGGTGATGGCCGCGCTCGGCGCCGCCTTCATCGGCCTGCTGGCCTGGGTGCGGTCGATGAGCCAGCCGCAGCGGCCGGCCCGGTTCCTGCCGGCGCCCGACCCCCGGGAGGTGATCGCGTGAGCGTGGACAGCGTGGCGCGGCACGCCCCGAGGAGGCGGCCGTGCTGATCCTCAACTGGCACCTCGCCGTCGCGGTCTGTGGCGGGGCGACGATCGGGTTGGGCCTGTTCCTGGTGATACGAGAGCTGGTGCCTGCGGCACCGGCGCTCGGGCCGGCGCTGCGCCGACTGCATCAGCCGCCGGGCACCGGCCGGGTGGCCACGCCCGCGTCCCGGCGACTCGACTGGCTGAGCGGGATGTCCCGCTGGTTGCGGCCGCCGCAGATGCAGCTCGCCCTGATCGGTCAGACCTCCGAGCAGTACGCGCTGTCGGTGCTGCTCTCCGCCCTGATCGGGTTGGCCACGCCGACTCTGCTCGGGGCGGCGCTGTGGCTGCTCGGCGTCCCGTTTCCGCTTGTCGTGCCGGTGCTCGGCAGCCTCGGTCTGGCGCTGCTGGGCGGCCTGCTGGCACACCGCGCCGTGCTGACCAAGGCCGCCACCGCCCGCGACGAGTTCCGCCAGGCGGTCTGCACCTATCTCGACCTGGTGGCGTTGCAACTCTCGGCGGCGCACGGGCCGGTGCAGTCCTTGGAGCGGGCCGCCGCGGTCTGCGACGGCTGGGTGTTCGACAGGCTTCAGGAGTCGCTGCGGATCGCCCAGATGCAGATGCACGCGCCGTGGGAGGAACTGCGTGACCTCGCCGACAAGATCGGTATCCCGGAGCTTGGCGACGTCGGCGCGATCATGCGCTCCTCCGGCAGCGAGGGCGCGCAGGTGCACGAGACGCTGCGCAGCCGGGCCGACTCGCTGCGCGACCAGATCCGCACCGACAACCTCGCCCGTGCGGAGGGGGTCACCAGCAAGCTCGACATCCCGGGCGCGCTGCTCGTCTTCGTGCTGCTCGGCTTCGTTCTCTATCCGTTCATCTCCCGCGTCTGACCCCGTCCCCCGAAGGAGTACCTCATGTCCATACTCAGCTACCTGCACGTCGTGCTGACGACGCGCCTGGCCGACCTGCGCCGGGACGGTGAGCGCGGCGACAGCCCGGTGCCCACCGCGGTGATCATCGCCGGCCTGGTCGTCGTCGCCATGGCCGTCACCGCTCTGGCCCTGACCAAGGCCAACAACTGGATGGACGGCATCCCGAACTACACGAAGCCCGGCCCGTAGCCGGGATGCGTCGAGTCGTGCTGTCGAGGTTGCGCCGAGCGGTCAACGCCGCCCGGCGCCGCCTCGCGGCCGTCGACCCGCAGCGGGGCGCCAACCCGGTGGAGTTGGCCGTGGTGATGCCGCTGATCCTGGTGCTGCTCTTCGCCTCGATCCAGATTGCGGCCGTCTTCCTCGCCCGTTCCACCGCGTTGCACGCCGCGCAGAACGGGGTCAACGCCCAGCGGCTGTACGACGCGTCCGACGGTTCCGGGAAGGCCAGCGCCACCCGGTTCCTGAAGGCCACCGGCGGCTGGCTGGTGGGCTGGGAGACGACGGGCCCGACCTGCGTGACCACCGACGTCGACGTGACCTGCACGGTGACCGGCCGGTCCCTGTCGGTGGTGCCCGGTGTGGACTTCGCGATCCGGCAGACCGCGCACGGGCCGGTGGAGCGGGTGACCCCGGTGACGCCCCCGTGACCCGGGCCGCCGAGCGGGGCTCGGTCTCCATCGAGGTGGCGGTGCTCGCACCCGCGTTCATCGCGCTGATGGTGCTGGCCGGCGTGGCCGGACGCAGCGCGGTGGCGGCCGAGGCGCTCGACACCGCCGCGCACGACGCGGCCCGCGCCGCCTCGATCTCCCGGACGGCGGGCGATGCCCGGAAGGCGGCCCGGGACGCGGCACGCCAACAGTTGGACTGGCGGGGTCTGGCCTGCACCGACGCTCCGACGCTGCGGTTCACCGGCTCGGTTGGCGGCAGGAAAACCAGCTTCGACAACGCCTACCGCAGCGCGCTCGGGCAGAACGCGACGGTCACCGTCGAGATCGCCTGTCGAGTGTCCCTCCGCGACCTGCGGCTCGCCGCCGTGCCCGGAATGCCCAGCGAGAACCGGATCGTGGCGCGGTTCACCTCGCCACTGGACCGCTACCGGAGCCGGGGATGAACGCCCGTCCGCTGTCCGGCGACCACGGGCGGATCAGCATCTTCCTGGCGGTGGCGATGGTAGGCGTACTGGCCATCGTCGGGCTCTCCTTCGACGGGGCCGGGCAGCTGCGCACGCTGCAACGCGCCGACAACCTGGCCGCCGAGGCCGCCCGCGCGGGCGGGCAGGCAATCGACCGGGCCACCGCGATCGAGGGTGGGCCGACGCGGATCAACCAGCCGCAGGCCCGCGTCGCCGTCGCCGACTACCTCACCGCCGCCGGCGCCACCACAGGCCACACCGTCACCTTCCCGCAGATCGCCGGGGAGACCGTCGTCCAGGTACGCGTCACGATCACCTACCGCCGCTCGATGCTCGGGCTGTTCGGCTTGGCCGACCAGGTCACCGTCACCGGCGAGGCGACCGCGCGGGCCATCACCGCAGGACCGTAGGAAGGAAGGCCGCCATGTCCGCATCGGGTCGGTCCGTCGTACGGCGGACCGGACGTGTCCTCACCGGCGTCGGCGCGCTCGTCGTGCTCTGCGCTCTGGTGCTTGGCGCGCCGGTCGCGCTGCTCGCCTTCGCGGGCAATCCCCTGCCCGACCATCTGCCCACCCTCGCCGAGGTGGGCACCGCTCTGACCAGCCGCGACGATGGGCAGCTCTTTCTGCGGGCCCTGGCGCTGGCCGGCTGGTTCGGCTGGGCCACGTTCGCCTTCTCCGTCGTGGTCGAGTTGGGTGCGCAGACCCTGCGCCGACCAGCGCCGAGGCTGCCGGGGATGAGCCGCCAGCAGAAGGCCGCCGCCGCGCTTGTCGGTTCGGTCGCGCTGATCCTCGCGGCCAGTCCGGCCGCCGCCAGCGCCGCCGCGATCTACACCGGTCCGGCGTACGCCCAGCCGAGCACGTCGACCAGCGCCGCCCGACTGCCCGGAAGTGGGCCGCTCGCGACGACCGGGAGCGGGCCGATCAGAACGGCCGGCAGCGGACCGCTCGGGCTGGTCGCGCCACCTGGGCCGGGCGCCGGCGACCAGGCCGCTCCGGTGTATCGCGTGGCGCGGGGCGACTATCTCGGCGAGGTGGCCGAGCGGTACCTCGACGAGTTCGGCGACTATCGACAGCTCGCCAAGCTGAACCGGCTGGACGACCCGGACCGGATTCTCCCCGGCCAACTGCTCCGGCTGCCGGCGGAGGCCACCGACCAGGGCGCCCGCACGCACGCCACAGGCAAGCTCGTCGGCCGGCCCGCCGCGCCCAAGCCGCCGGCCCCACGACCGTCACCGCAGCCGGCCGCCCCGGAACGGGCGGAACAGGCACCCCCCGGCGGTACGGAGTCGACGGGTCAGGCACCCACGATGACCGTCGGCGCGGCACGTGCCGGAACCACCGACCGGGTGAACCGGCCACTGGCGGTCTCCGCAGTGCTGGCCGTGGCCAGCATCGTCGGTGCGCAGATCGGCGCGGTTCTCGGGCTGCGCCGCCGACCGGCCACCGCCGGTGCCGCCCCTCGGTTGACGACGACCACCCGCGCGCCCCGAGGCGGCGCGGGTCGAAGCAGCGGCAGCTCCCGCACCGGTCGTCGGAGCAGCGGCGCCGCGTGGGCCGCCAGCCGTGCGGCAGCCGCCACCGCGAGCACGGCGCCGCCGACCGGAGGCCCAACCCTCAGCGGCGCGCCAGCCTCGACCGGCGACGAAGGCTGGGTCCGCGACCAGGGCTGGACAGGCGAGGATGGCTGGACCGGCGGTGACCAGCGCGGACTGGCCGCCGGCGGGCCCGGCTGGGATGCCGTGCCGGACGAGCCGTCGACCGGTCGGCACCGACGCGGCTGACCCGTCGGGCGACGGCACGTGCCGGACGAGCCGTCGACCGGTCGGCACCGACGCGGCTGACCGGTCGCGCGGCGGGCACGCGGCGGCGGATGGTCCGGAGAGCGATATACCTGAGAGGTATATCTATGACTGTGAGTCATATCGCCTGAGAGCAACACCGGCCCGACAGAGTGGAAACACCGGCGGCGTCCGGTGAACGACGCCAACCCGACGGCCCGCGAACACTGGCGCCGCCCGGTCGTGCTCGGCAGAGCGTGTCAGGGCAGGCGGGTCTGCAGGACGCCGTCCTGGATGCGGGTGGGCAGGATCTGCTGGTCGTTGCCGGAGGGCCCCTGCATGACCTCGCCGCCGTTGAGTCGGAACGCGCTGCCGTGCCACGGGCAGACCACACAGGCGTGGCCGTCGATCTCCTGGACCTCGCCCTCGCCGAGCGGCCCGCTCTGGTGCGGGCAGCGCTCCAGCATCACGGTGACCTCGTCACCGTGGCGGTAGAGGATCACCGAGATGTCGTCGTCGACCTCCCGGGTGATCAGTGTGCGCTGCGGCAGGGTGGCCATGTCGGCCAGCGAGTGCCAGCCGTCGGACATTCGGTGCAGCTCGGACACGCTCTGGTTGACCTGGGCACCCTGCTTGTACGCCAGGTGTCCACCGATGTACGCGCCGAGGCTGACTGCGGAGAGGCCGAGGAAGCCGAGCGTCCGCCCGACGCCCTGCCGCCCAGAGAGCCGCGCCGCCAGCGAGCCGGCGTAGAGGCCGACGCCGACGGTGTTCGCGGCGGCGTGCACCAGGCCGACCCGGCGCTGGTCCCGAGAGAGCGCCGCCCAGTCGTTCAGACCGGCGACCGCCGCCGGCAGCGCGCTGACGGTGCCCAGGCCGACAAGCACGGTGGCCGGCCGGCGCTGACCAGGCATCAGGTCCAGCACGGCGGCGCTGATCCAGGCGCCGACCGGCACCTGCACCATCGCCGGATGCAGCGGATGCCCCAGCGTCACGCCGTGCAGCAGGTCCCGCAGCCGCCGCGGTCGCAGCGTGCCGAGGACCACCTTCTGCAACCGGTCACCCGCGCGGTCCAGCCGGGAGTCCTGCTCGACTTTCGTCAAAAGTGCTCGCACGAGTACCGACTTCCCGGCGATCGCCGTCGCAAACCGGTCGGCGGCGACAAATCCGCCGCGCCGCCCACGCCGTCGATCGCGCCCGTTCTGCTCCGAGAATCCGGGACACAAGCCGCGAACCGGCAACCGGAAGTGCAAGATCGGTGGGGATTGTGGGGGTGGGGCCGGGCGGGCATGCTGGTTCGATGGGTGTGCGGGTGGAGCGGGTCGGTGCGGTCACCACAGTGGTGCTCGACCGGGTGGCCGCACGTAACGCCGTGGATGGGCCGACCGCGCGCGCGCTGGCGGACGCCTTCCGCTCGTTCGACGCCGATCCGGAGGCGGCGGTGGCCGTGCTCTGGGGGGCCGGTGGCACGTTCTGCGCAGGTGCCGACCTCAAGGCGATCGGCACGCCGAGCGGCAACCGCGTCGAGCCGGAGGGCGACGGCCCGATGGGTCCGACCCGGATGGCGCTGAGCAAGCCGGTGATCGCGGCGATCTCCGGGTACGCGGTGGCCGGCGGCCTCGAGCTGGCACTCTGGTGCGACCTGCGGGTCGCCGAGTCCGACGCCACGCTCGGGGTGTTCTGCCGACGCTGGGGAGTGCCGCTCATCGACGGGGGCACGGTCCGGCTGCCCCGGCTGATCGGTGAGAGCCGCGCCCTGGACCTGATCCTCACCGGGCGGGCGGTGCACGCCGACGAGGCGTACGCCATGGGGTTGGTCAACCGGGTGGTGCCGCCGGGCCAGGCGCGGGCGGCGGCCGAGGAACTGGCGGCGGAGATCGCCCGGCATCCGCAGACCTGCCTGCGCAACGACCGGGCGGCCGTGCTGGCCGGCGCCGGACGACCCGAGGCGGAGGCACTGGCGACCGAGTTGGCGTACGGGATGGATTCGCTGACCACCGACGCGGCGGCCGGGGCGGCCCGGTTCGCCGCCGGCGAGGGCCGGCACGGCGCGATGCCGCCGGGAGGGTGAACCTCCCGGCGGCATCCGGTACGGCCTGGGTCAGTTGCGGTTGATGGTGAAGGTCGACGTGGTGTTCCTGATGTCCACCGCGTTGTTGCTCAACTGGAGGTTGTTGAAGGTCACCGACCCGACGGCCGGCCCCTGCCCGGACTCGGGCATCTCGTTGACCCAGATGCCGAAGCCGGACTTGGCGTCGTAGGCGTCACCGCTCTTGCGGGCGCCGCTGATCGAGATGTTGGTGAAGACCGTGTCGGTGACCGGGAACTGCGGCTGCCCACCGACGTAGTTGGTCTGGAACATGATGCCGCTGTAGGTCGGGTCGACGATGTCCACGTCGCTGACCCGGATGCCCTGGAACACCTTCGAGGCGGAGAAGACCCAGATCGCCGGGAAGGTCTGCCCACCCCAGAAGTGCCCACCGGCCCGCACGATCGAGATGTTCTCGAAACGGGTCGGCGGGCTCGCGCCGAAGCCGTTCATCGGGTAGCCGAAGTCGAGCGAGCTGATGGTGATGCCGGAGTAGACGAGCGTGTCCGCGATGTAGATGTTGCGGAACGTGTTGCCGTAGCCGCCGTAGACGGCCACACCGGCGGCCCGCCAGGTCAGGGTCGAGGACAGGTTCTCGTAGATGTTGTCCCGCATGTCCGCGCCGCCCGCGTCGATCGCCGAGAACAGCGCGAAGCTGTCATCGCCGGTGGCCCGGGCGTCGTTGTTGCTGACCAGGTTGTTGGTGCTGCCGTTGGTCATGTTGACGCCGTCGGCGAACAGGTTGCGGATCCGGGAGTTCTTGATCGTCATGTAGTCGGTGTTGGCGCCCCAGTAGAGGCAGACCTGGTGCTCGGCCCAGATGTTGTCGATCACGATGTTCGACACGTTGGCGAAGTCGAACACCTTGCCCGGCCCGTCGATGCGCGAGGTGTAGTTGCCGAAGTAGGCGAAGTTCGCGAACGACGATCCGGCCGCCGAGTTCTCGGCCCGGAAGCCGATGTCGGTGTTCTCCTGGCCGGAGGGGGCGGTGAACCGGGTGTACCAGGGCCCGGCGCCGGTCACCTTGACCGCCTTGCCGTACACCTGGAACTTCGACGAGGTGGAGTAGGTGCCTGCGGGCAGGTACACCCCGATCAGGTTGCCTGTGGTGTCCATCCGCACCCGGTCCAGGGCGTTCTGCACGTCCTGGTGGGTGAAACCGGCCGGCGTCGCGTAGCGGGCCGAGTCCGGGTTCGCGATCGGCGAGACCTGCTCGGTGTTGATGAAGTCGATCGCGTAGTTGGTGGTGTTGGCCGCGTCCTTCTGGAGGCGGATCTTGCTGCCGGCCGGCACCGTCGAGTTGAGCATGACGTTGGCTTCGTCGTAGATGTGCCGCGGCCCGCCAGCGCTCGGCGTGTTGCCCGGGCTCGTCTCGTTGCCGTACAGCCAGGCGTAGCGGGACGTCAGGTCGATGGCCTTGTGGAACGTGCCGTTGACGTAGATGTTCAGCGTCGAGTTGATCCCGCCGCCGCCCGACGCGTCGGGGATGGAGAAGCGGGTGACGAGCGTGTTGGTGCTGGCCCGGGTGGTGAACTCGACGTAGCTGCCGGTCGAGTTGAGCGTCACCGCACGCCTGCCGGACGCCTCGCCGGCCAGGTCGCCGACGGTCCGGTTCGGGCCCACGACAGCCGCGCCGCCGCCGACCACGCCGTCCTCGGCCTCGTACATGTCGTACGGCATGTTGGCGCCGCGCCCGACGAAGAGCGGACGGTCGCTCGTGTTGTTGCCCTGCTTGACAGGCAGTTCGTTGCTGTCGGCGGCGAGCACAACCCGGACTGTGTACTTGCCGTTCGCGGCCGTCCAGGTGCCCAGGTTGACCGGGCCGACGGTGGCCCCGGCGTTGATCACACCGGAGTACGAGCCGGTCAGGGTACGCACGACGGTGCCCGACTCGTTGAGCACGGTGAGCGTGATGCCGTGCGACCCGGACGCGGACGCCACGCTGCCGGCGTTGCGGATCGACACGGAGAAGGTGACAGTGTTGCCGGCCGACGGGTTGCCCGGCGACCAGGCCACCGCCGAGGCGACCAGGTCACTGGTGGCGACCGGGCTCACCACGAGCGGGCTCGGGTTGGAGTAGCTGTTGTTGGTGTCGTCCTGCTCGACGACGGCGTTGGCCTCGTCGACCTTCGCGCTGAGCGGGTAGCTGCCCGCGTCGCGGGTGCCGATGCTGGTGCTGACAGTGGTCGAGGCGCCCGCCGCCAGGCCGCCGACCGACGCGGTGCCGACCCGGGTGGAGCCCAGGTAAAAGTTGACATTGGTGGCGCCGGAGGCCGCCGAGCCGGCGTTGCGCACGGTGGCCGAGAGGGTGATGGTGCTCGTCTCCACGGGTGCGGACGGGCTGACCGACATGCCGGTCACGGTGAGATCCGGGTTCGGCGCGGGAGTGCCGATGACCTGGAACTCGGCCACCTGCCCGGCCGGTGCGCCGCTGTTCGAGGCGATCGAGAGCCGTACGTCGGCCGCGGCGCCGGGGACCGGGATGGTCACCGTGTTACCGCTGCTCGGGTTGAAGGTGTAGTTCGCCGCGCCGACCAGGGTGGTGAAGCTCGACGAGCCCTGGTCCCGGCCCAGCACCGTGATGTTCTGGGTACGCGCACCCCAGGAGGAGTCCGGGTTGAGCTTCAGCACGACCTGGCTGAGGCTGGCGTTCGCGCCGAGCTGCACGGTGAGCGTGCTCGGGTTGCCGTTGCCCTCCCAGTAGGTGGCCACGTTGTTGTCGTTGGCGTTGGTGGCCACGAACGTGTGCACGTACCCGGAGGCGGTGATCGGCTTGCCGACCGCGAGGTTGGTGCCGGTCGGCGGGGTGCCGGTGCCGGTCCGGGTCACGGTGTTGCTGTTCGACGACTGGTTGCCGGCCGCGTCCCTGGCCCGCACGTAGTACGAGACGGTGGCGCTGTCCGACTGGCTGTCGGTGTACGTCAGCGTCGAGCCGCTGACGGTCCCGCGCAGCGCGCCACCGGCGTAGATGTCGTACCCGGTCACGCCGACGTTGTCGCTGGACGCCGACCAGGTAAGCCGGATCTGACCGCTGGCCGGCTGGGTGTAGGCCAGGTTGCCGGGGGCGCTGGGGGCCTGGGTGTCGGTGCTGCCGCTGGCGCCGTACACCTCGACCTCGGAGAGCTGGGCGGCCGGCCAGCCGGTGTTGCCGGTGACCTGGACCCGTACGTAGCGGGTGCTGGCCGCGGTGAAGCTGACGGTCGCGGTGTTGCCGGTGCTCGGGTTGAACGTGTAGCCGCCGGACGCCTTCAGGGTGGTGAAGGACGAGCCGTTTGTGGAGCCGAGGATCGACAGCGTCTGCGTACGGGTCTGCCAGTCCGACGACGGCGGCAGTTTGAGCACCACCCGGTCCACGCTGACGGTGGCGCCGAGGTCGGCCTGGATCCACTGCGGGAACGCGTTGTTGGCGCTCTCCCAGTAGGTCGAGGCGTTGCCGTCGTTGGCGTTGCTCGCCACGTAGTTCTGGTTGTAGCTGCTGGCGCTCATGGTGGCGGAGAGCCCGGCGAGCAGGGCCGCGCGGGCGGACCCGGCCGGGGCCGGCGCCGGCTTCGCCGCCGGGGCCGCGGTCGCGGGGGTGAGGGCGGGGACGGCGGCGAGGAGCAGTCCGGCGACCGCGCCGGCGAGCAGCCGGACCGGCAGTCGGCCGGCTCGGTGGGCTCGGTCCGGTCGGGGGACGGGACCGGGCGAGCCGGTACGCGGGGTGCCTCGGGTGGGGCCGTTTCTCGACATGGGTGGCTACACCTCTTTCGGGGGTGGTGTGGGTGCGTTGCCCGGTGACGGGTGCAGGGGTACGCCCGTCGTGCCGCGACAGGTGGGGGACGGTGCGGTGTGGGACGGGTGCCCTCGGGCCCGGCGCCGCGCTGCGCCGGGCGTCCGACCGGTGGCCCCCGCCCAGCTCGGGCGGGGGCCGTCGGCCTAGCTGGAGTAGACCTCGAACTCGCTGAGCTGACCGGCGGGCCAGCCGGTGTTACCGGTGACGGTCAGCCGCAGGTACCGCTGGCTGGTCGCCGTGAAGGTAACGGTGACCGTGTTGCCGCTGGCCGGGTTGAAGGTGTAGCCGGCGGACGCCTTCAGGGTGGTGAACGACGAGCCGGTGGTGGAGCCGAGCACCGACAGCGTCTGCGTACGGGTCTGCCAGGCCGACGACGGCGGCAGCTTCAGCACGACCCGGGACACCGAACGGGTGGCGCCGAGGTCCACGGTCAGCGACTGCGGGAAGGCGTTGTTGGCACTCTCCCAGTAGGTGTTGGCGTTGCCGTCCACCGCGTTGGTCCCGGCGTACACGTCGGAGTGGCTGGTCTCGGTGACCGACCGTCCGGCCGCGAGGTTCCCACTGGGTGGGGGCGTGGTCGGCGGGGCGGTGGTAGGCGGCGCCGTCGTCGGAGGTGCGGTGGTCGGCGGTGCCGTGGTGGCGCTGCCGCCGTACACCTCGATCTCGCTGAGCTGGGCGGCCGACCAGCCGGTGTTGCCGGTGACGGTGACCCGGATGTAGCGGCGGTCACCGGAGGGCAGACCGATCGAGACGGCGTTGCCGCTGCCCGGGTCGAAGACCCGGCCGGCGGACGACGCCAGGGTGGCGTACGACGACCCGTCGGTGGAGCCCAGGACGGACAGGGTCTGGGTGCGGCGTTCCCAGCCGGCGGGCAGCTTGAGCACCACCCGGTCGACCGAGCGGGCCGCGCCCAGGTCCACCGTCAGCGACTGTGGGAAGGCGTTGTTGGCGCTCTCCCAGTAGGTGCCCGCGTTGCCGTCCACCGCGTTGCCCGCCGTGTAGTTCTGGTTGGTGCTGGTCGCGGTCGTGGACCGGTTCAGCGCCAGGTTTCCGCCGCTGGGTGGCGGCGTGGTCGGGGGTGCGGTGGTGGGTGGCGCGGTGGTCGGTGGCGCGGTGGTGGGGCCGGTCGTCGGCGGGGTGCTGGGACCGCCACCCCACTGCGGCTCCGGCCACGGCCCGCAGTACGGGGTGGACGTGTACCAGCCCGAGTTGCCGCTGCCCTGGGTGATCTGGAAGCCGCCGCCCACGCAGTTGTGCATCGGGTTGCTCTGCGCGATGTTTGTGGCCCGCACGTTGGTGAAGGACACCTGGCTGGGTGCCTGCACCTGGAGCGCGTACGTGCCGGCGCCGTCGATCCGTACGTTGGTGAGGTTGATCCCGCTGGTCTGGCCCTCGATCCAGTGCAGCGCGGCGTACGAGCTGTCCAGGATGTCGGTGTCGGTGATGTTGATGGTGGCCTGCTGGAACGCCTCGTTGAGGGCGGAGAACCAGATCGCCCCGACGCCGAAGTTCCAGTTGTAGTCCGAGTTGCCGTTGCGGATCAACGTGTTCCGGGCGATCGTCCAGGTGCCCCGGACCGCTGTGTCGCCCTGCACACCCGGGTAGCGGTTGGCGACGTGGATGCCACCGCCGTTGGTGATCGAGTCGGCAGTCACGTTGTCGGAGATCGTGATGTCCCGACCGCCGTAGCTGACCAGGTGGTTCGCCAGCAGCGTCACGCCGATGGTGTTGTGCGTGAAGGAGTTCTTGACGTTCGGCACGCTCTGCGCCCACATCGCCAGGGCGTCGTCGCCGGTGTTGCGCACGAACGTGTTCGTCACAGTCGAGTTGGTGACGCCGGTGTGGAAGTTCACCCCGTCCGCGGTCTGGTCCAGGATTCGGCTGTTGCGGATGGTGAAGTTGTCCATCGGGCCGTCCATCCACGCCCCGACCTTGGTGTTCTCCAACCACAGGTTGTCCACCACCGAGTTGGTCATCGCCCCGCCCAGGGCGTTGACCTGGTCCTCGTCCACCCGCTCGCGGATGTCACCGATGATGGCGAAGTCCCGCAGTGTGACGTTGCGGCTCGGCCCGCCGGCCTCGTGCGACCGGATCTCACCCGTGTATCCGCCGCCGGAGACGTACTTGCCGTAGATGCCGGCGGCCCGCTTGCGGTCGGTGGGGTGCCGCCCGCCGAGCACCGAATACCAGGGACCGGCGCCGCGCAGGGTCACCCCGTCGACCACCACGTGGTCCCAGAGGGTGAACGTGCCGGTCGGGATCCAGACGGCCCGGCCCTGGGCCTTACCGGCGTCGACAGCGGCCTGGAACTTCGCTGTGGAGTCCGTCGCGCCGCTCGGGTCGGCCCCGAAGTCGGTGACCACGTCCAGCACACCGGAGGGCTTGCTGATCGGTGCGCCCACCAGCTCGAAGTCGGCCAGGTCGATGGTGAACGTCGGCGACTGGGCGGTCGAGGAGACCTGCAACCGGATCTTCGTACCGGCCGGGTAGGTGGTGCCGAACATCGCCCGGGTCTCGTCGTAGAAGTGGTGCGGGTTCGTGTCGCCCGGGTTGTTGTTGAACGGGTATCCGCCGTAGTACCAGCCGTACCGCGAGGTCACCGGCACCGACTTCAGCAGGGTGCCGTTGGCCCGCAGGTCGAGGGCGGCGTCCCGCCCGGTGCCGGCCGAGCTGTCCGGCAGGCTGTGCCGGAAGGTGACCGCGTTGGCCGGGGCGGTGAGCGTGAACTCGACGTACTCGCCGACGGAGTCGAGGGTGACCGCCTCGCGGCCGGACGCCTCCGACGGCAGCGTGCCGTAGCGACGGTCCGGGCCGATCTTCGTGCCGTTGTGCGCGGCCTTCTCCGCCTCCTGTTCGACGAACGGGACTGTCGCGCCACGGCCGGAGATGTCGAAGGGGGACAACCCGGCCGCCGAGGCCGGGGTGGCGGTGCCGGTGACCGCGAGGGCGGTCACCGTGGTGGCGGCGAGCAGGGTGGCGGCGATCGCGGCCAGCCCGACGCGTGCCGGGTGTCGGAGGTGGTGCGGGGTGGCGGTGGTGTGGTTGGCCATGAGCTGCGCTCTCCCTTTCGTCAGGCAGGCCAGGTCCCCCGTTGCGGTGCTGCGGCGTGGCGGTGTATCCCCCTCGTTCCTCCTTCCTCTGCGTCGTGCGCGGTGCGCGGGTGGGTGGTGCCGGCGGCGGGACGGGGCCGCCGGCCCCACGTCGGTCGGATCAGGTCAGGGCGGCCGCGTCCGCGCGCGGTCCGTCCACCGCTTCGGGGGTACGCAGCCAGACGGCCGTGTCCGAGGGCAGCAGACCGTCGTCGAGTGGGCCACTGGCCAGCAGCAACTCCCCGTCGGCGGGCAGCGGCACCGCCGCGTCGGTGAGGTTGACCAGGCAGCGGAAGCCACCGCCACGGCTGAAGGCAAGCACGCCGTCCGGGGCGGGCAGCCAGCTCAGCTCGCCGTCACCGAGTGCGGACTCGGCCCGCCGGAGGTGGATCGCCGCGCGGTACAGCTCCAGCATCGAGGCCGCGTCGCCGGTCTGCGCCAGCGCCGTCCGGTCCTTCCAGTCGGCAGGCTGCGGCAGCCAGGGCGCCGCCGCGCCGTCGGGGCTGAACCCGAACGGCGGCTCCTCACCGGCCCACGGCAGCGGCACGCGGCAGCCGTCGCGACCGGGATCGACCCGGCCGGAACGCTCCCACATCGGGTCCTGGCGCAGCGCGTACGGGATGTCTTCCACCTCCCAGAGCCCCAGCTCCTCGCCCTGGTAGACGTAGGCGGCGCCGGGCAGCGACAGCGACAGCAGCGCGGCGGCCCGCGCCCGGCGGGTGCCCAGCTCCAGGTCGGTGGGGATCCCCTCGCGCTTGGCGGCGAAGCTGAACGTGGTGTCCGCCCTGCCGTAGCGGGTGACGTGCCGGGTGACGTCGTGGTTGGAGAGCACCCAGGTGGCCGGCGCGCCGACCGGCGCGTGCGCGCTCAACGTGCCGTCGATGCTCTCCCGCAGCGCCGCGGCGTCCCACGCGCAGCCGAGGAAGTCGAAGTTGAACGCGGCGTGCAGCTCGTCCGGGCGCAGGTAGTTGGCGAACCGCTGCCGGTCCGGCAACCACACCTCACCGATCAGCGCACGCTCGCCCGGGTAGGAGTCGGCAACCCGCCGCCAGCCCCGGTAGATGTCGTGCACCCCGTCGAGGTCGTGGAACGGGTGCTGGTGGTCCGGTCGAACCTCCGGCAGCTCTCCGTCCTTCACCAGCAGACCGGCGGAGTCGATCCGGATGCCGTCCACGCCCCTGTCGAACCAGAACCGCAGGATGTCCTCGAATTCGGCCCGTACCCGGGGGTGTTCCCAGTTGAAGTCGGGCTGCTGCGGAGCGAACAGGTGCAGGTACCAGTCGCCGGGCGTGCCGTCCGGGTTGGTGGTGCGGGTCCAGGTCTCGCCGCCGAACTCGCCGATCCAGTCGGTGGGTCGTTCGTCGCCGTTCGGGCCCCGGCCGGGACGGAACCAGAACAGGTCCCGCTCGGGAGCTCCCGGGCCACCGGCCAGCGCGGCCTGGAACCACGGGTGCGCGTCGGAGCAGTGGTTGGGTACCACGTCGACGATGGTCCGGATGCCGAGGTCGTGCGCCTCCGCGATCAGCGCCTCGACCTCGGCCAGGGTGCCGAAGACCGGGTCGATGTCGCGATAGTCGGAGACGTCGTAGCCGGCGTCGGCCATCGGCGACGGGTACCAGGGACTGAACCAGATCGCGTCGACGCCGAGCGCGGACAGGTGGTTCAGCCGGGACCGGATGCCGGCGATGTCACCGATGCCGTCGCCGTTACCGTCGGCGAAGCTCCGGGGATACACCTGGTAGATCACGGCTCCACGCCACCACGGACTTCTGTCAGCTGTGGACACGAGCACCTGCTTTCTGCGTCAGTACGTCGGCGGGTTCGCCGGACCTGGTTATGTGTCGGGGCGAACGGTCGTTGTTCGCCGCGCGGTTGACTGCGGTCGTGGGCTATCCCTTGATGCTGCCCGTGGTCAGACCGGACATGATGTTCCGCTGGAAGATCAGGAAGATGATGACAGTCGGGATGGCGGCGATGACCGACGCGGCGATCACCACGTTCATCGGGGTGCCACCCGCGAAGGTGTAGATGCCGACGCTCACCGTCCGGGTCTCCGGCGACGGCATGACCAGCTTGGGCCAGAGGAAGTCCTTCCAGACCGCCGTCACCGCGAAGATCGACACGACGCCGAGGATGGGACGCGACAGCGGCAGGATGATCGACCAGAGCGTGCGCAGCGACGACGCCCCGTCCATCAGGGCAGCGGCCATCAGCTCCTCCGGGATCGAGTCGAAGAACCGCTTCAACAGGAAGATGTTGAACGCGTTCGCGACCATCGGCAGCCAGATGGCGAACGGCGAGTCGAGCAGGTTGATGTGCAGGATCGGCAGGTCGAGCACCGTCACGTACTGCGGAACGATGAGGACCATCGCCGGGATCATCAGGGTGCCCAGCATCAGGCCGAGGATCACGTTGCCGAAGATCGGTCGCAGCTTGGACAGCGAGTACGCGGCCGCGCTGTCGAGGACGAGTTGGAACAGCACGGCCCCGATGGCGTAGTAGAACGTGTTGAACAGCAGCTTGGCGAGGGCCAGGTTGTTCCACGCGTCGATGTAGTTCTGCGGCTGCGGGTCCTTCGGGAACAGCGAAGGCGGGGTCTGCGCGATCTCCTGACCGGACTTGAGCGCGCCGGTGACCATCCAGTAGAGCGGCCCGAGGAAGACGAGCGTGAAGCCGGTGACGACGACGATCAGCAGCGTCCAGTAGATGACCTTGCCGCGCCCCCTGCTGAGCTGGGAGTGGGAGATGAGGGTCCGGGTTCCGGAATCCTGTGCCATTCCTCGCCGTCCTAGTCCTGTTTCGCAGTCAGCCGCACGTACACGGCGGAGAAGCCGGCCAGCACGACGAGCATGATCACGCCGAGCGCGGCGGCGCCGTTGAGGTCGTTCTGGAAGAACCCGTGCTGGTAGATGAGGTACGCCACCGAGGTCGCGGAATCCTCCGCGCCCGCGCCGTTGGCGAGGATCAGCGGCTCGATGAAGAGCTGCATCGTGGCGACGATCTGCAGCATCGCCAAAAGCGCGAGGATCAGCCGGGTCTGCGGGATCGTCACGTGGCGGATCCGCCGCCAGATCCCCGCGCCGTCGAGCTCAGCAGCCTCGTACAGCTCGCCGGGAATGTTCTGCAACGACGCCAGGTAGATCAGCACGGCGCCACCCATGTTCATCCAGGTGGACGCGATCACCATGGCCGGCATCGTCATGTCCGGCGACTGCATCCACTGCGACGTGGGCAGGTGCAGCGCCTTGAGGACGGCGTTGAACAGCCCGGCCTCGCTGGGGTCGTACGCGTAGAACTTGAAGAGGAACAGCGCCGAGGCCGGCGGCAGCATGACCGGCAGGTAGACCAGGACGCGCAGGTAGCCCTTGGCGTGGCGGAACTCGTTGAGCAGGATCGCCACGAAGAACGGCACCGCGTACCCGAGCACGAGCGCGAGCACCGTGAAGTAGAGCGTGTTCTTCCAGGCGGGCCAGAAGCTGGGGTCGGCGATGAGACGGGAGTAGTTGTCCCAGCCGACCCAGGTCGTCTCGCCGCGCCTGGTCCGCTGGAAGCTCATGACGATGCCGCGGATCATCGGGTACCAGGAGAAGACCACGAAGCAGAGCACGGCGCCGATCAGGAACGCGTGCCCGGTGAGGTTGTCCCGTACCTTGCGGCCGAGGCTCGTGCGCTGCGGCCCTGTCGCGTACGGCGACATCGGGCGACCCGGTTTCCTGGGGGCCTGCGGGACGGCGGTGATCGCCAAGGCAACTCCTGCGGAAGTCAGTGACGCGGACGGTGCGGCGCGGGGTGTGGGGGCCGTCGGGTCGGCCCCCACACCTGCCGGTCATTTCTCGGCGGCCAGGAGCTGGTTGACCTTCTCTTCGGCCGTCTTGAGCAGCGCGTCGATGTTGGCGTTCGGGTTCGTCAGTACCCCGGACATCGCGGCGTCGAGGACCGCGTAGATCGCCTGCGCGTTGCGCGGCTCACCCTTGATCGGCACCGGGGTCGCCTCGAAGATCGCGAAGTTGGCGGTGTCGACGTTCGCGTTCGCCTTGCGCAGCTCGAGTTCCTGCTTCTGCGCCTCGCTGCCGTTGGCGAACAGCAGCGGCTGGGGCAGACCCACCGGGTAGTTCTGCGGCTTGGCCCGGACGTAGTCGAACTGGCCCTTGCCCGGCGTGAGCTTCTGGTACGCGATCCACTTCAGGCCGGCCTTGACCTGCTCCGGAGAGAGGTCCTTCTTGAAGAAGTAGCCCTCGCCGCCGCCGAGCGTGCCCTTCGCCGGACCGTCCTGGCCGGGCAGCGGGGCCATCGCCCAGTCCTGGAACTTGCCCTGGAACTGGCTGACGATCGCCTGGGTGGCGTCCGGCGCGCCGATGAACATGCCGACCTTGCCCGCGCCGGCGTTGGTCAGCAGGTCACCCCACTGCAGCAGCTGGCGGGAGCCCATGCTGTTGTCGCCGTACCGCATGTCCTTGATGTTCTGCAGGACCTGCTTGCCGGTCGCGTTGTTGAAGTCGGCCTTCTTGCCGTCCGGGGTCAGCACCTGGCCACCCTGCGAGTAGAGCAGCGAGGTGAAGTGCCAGCCGCCGGTGTTGCCGGCGCTGTACTCGGAGTAGCCGGCGATGCCGTTGCCGAGGGCGGAGATCTTCTTGGCGGCGGCCCGGACTTCGGCCCAGGTCTTGGGCGGGTTGTTGACGTCGAGCCCGGCCTTCTGGAACAGGACCTTGTTGTAGACCAGGCCCATCGAGTAGTTCTTCACCGGGACGGCGTAGAGCTTGCCACCGTCGGTGAATGCCTCCTTGAGCGCCGGGTCGACGCTGTCCCAGGTGGGGATGGTGTCCTTGTTGACGACCCCGGTGATGTCCATCGCCTGACCGGAGTCGAGCACCTGCTGGAGATCGGTCATGTACCCGTAGAACACGTCGGTCACGGTGCCGCCGGCGAGGCGGGCGGTGAAGTCCGGCGGGTTGTTGCACTGCTCGCCGACGCTCACGCTCTTGACGACGATGTCGGGGTTCTGCTTCTGGAACTCGACGACGTCGTCGTTCCAGTTCTTCAACAGCTCTTTCTGGGCGCCGACCGGCTGGCAGTCGACCGTGATGGTGACCTTGCCGCCGGCGGTCGCGCCCTTGTCGTCGCTCTTCGTGGAGCATGCCGTGAGGCTGAACCCCAGGCCGGCCACGAGCGCCAGCGCCGCAGCCCTTCGGTATTGCGGTACGGACATCTGTCCATCCCTTCGGGAACGGGTGTCTCCATGAGATGCGCTGATCTGCGGTGATGCGACCTGACGCCCAGTAGCTGCGCCGGAGCCAGGTGTGAGTGGAGTCACTGTAACGAGGACGACTCATTTCAGCAAGGTGTCGACTGTGTTCTGAAAAGACTCGACATCCTTACGACAGACACCGACAGGAACGTGTTTTAGGCCCGTTTTGCCGGCCTTCGGTCCCATCTGGTCCGGCGGTGGCGGCGCACGGTGAGCGACCACGAAAAACCGGCCGCCGACCGCGGGAAGCGGTCGACGGCCGGTGGAGGCGGTCGGTCAGTACGGCAGGGGCGCGCTCAGCGGCCGGGCGCGGGCGCCGTGGAGCCGCGTACCACCAGCTCCGGCTCGAACAGCAGCTCGTCCTGCAGGACGCCGGCACCCTCGATCTGGGTGACCAGCAGGTCCACCGCGGCCTGCCCCATCGTCTCGATCGGCTGCCGCACGGTGGTCAGCGGCGGGTCGGTGCAGGTCATGAACGCGGAGTCGTCGAAGCCCACCACCGAGATGTCCGTCGGCACCGCGCGCCCGAGCCGCCGGGCGGCCCGGATGGTCCCCAGGGCCAGCACGTCACTGGCGCAGATGATGCCGGTAACCCCACGCTCGACCAGCTTCGTCGCGGCGACCCGCGCGCCCTCCATCGAGAAGCTCGAACGCTCGACGCACTCGGCGTCGGCCTCGCCCCAGCCCGCGACCTGGACCATGGCGTCCAGCTTGCGACGGGACGGCACGTGCCCCTCCGGGCCGAGCACCATCCCGATCCGCTCGTGGCCGAGCGACCGCAGGTGCCCGTACGCCTGCTCCACCGCCACCGCGTCGTCGGTGGAGACCCGCGGAAAGCCCAACTCGTCCACGCCTGCGTTGACCAGGACCACGGGAAGGCCCCGGTCGGTCAACCGCCGGTAGTGGTCGTGCCGCGCGTCGGTGAGCGCGTACGAGCCACCCGCGAAGATCACGCCGGACACCTGGTGGTCGAGCAGCATCTCCACGTAGTCCATCTCGGACACGCCGCCGATGGTGCGGGCGCAGAGCGCCGGGGTGTAGCCCCGCTGGGCGAGGGTGCCGGTGACCACCTCGGCGAGCGCCGGGAAGATCGGGTTCTGCAGCTCCGGCAGCACCAGCCCGACCAGCCGGGCACGCTCGCCGCGCAGCTTTGTCGGCCGCTCGTAGCCGAGCACGTCCAGCGCGGTGAGCACCGCTGTCCGGGTCGTCTCGGAGACACCGTCCCGGCCGTTGAGCACCCGGCTGACGGTGGCCTCGCTGACGCCCGCCTTCTTGGCAACTTCGGTCAACCTCTTGGTCACGGCCGCAATCGTACGTCACCGTAATGAAAGAATTGAACAGTCGGACGGGCAAATCTTGCTGTCAGATTGTCGTGGCTTGTCGCCGTTCCACGTCGTCAGGACAGGTTGCGCAGCGCGTCCTCGATGGCACGGTGGAACGTCGGGTACGCGTAGATCATGTGTCGCAGTTGACTCAGTGGCACGGCCGCGTGCACCGCCACCACCAGCGCGGACAACACCTCACCGCCGGCCGGGCCGACCGACGTCGCGCCGATCAGCACGCCCTGGTCGGCGTCCGCGACGAGCTTGATGAACCCCTCGTCACCGACGCGGTGAATCCACCCCCGCGTCGAACTGCCAAGCTTGGTGAAACCGACCTGCACGTTGATGCCGCGCTCACGGGCCTG
Organism: Micromonospora sp. NPDC049274; assembly: GCF_040678875.1. Lineage (NCBI taxonomy): Bacteria > Bacillati > Actinomycetota > Actinomycetes > Micromonosporales > Micromonosporaceae > Micromonospora > Micromonospora sp. NPDC049274. The sequence continues at coordinate 410,793 of NZ_JBFAQS010000003.1, read as the reverse complement.
CTGCTCGGTCAGCCCGACCGCCCCGACCTCGGGATCGGTGAAGGTCACCCGGGGCAGCGCGCGGTAGTCGGCGCGCGGCACGGTGCCGGCCGACCCACTCGACCCGCTGGCGGCCAGCGAGCTGGAAGCGCCCATCGCACCACCGACGACGCTCGCGGTCCCGCTGGCGTCGGCCCCCGCCGTCGCCTCCCGAGCGTGGGCCAGCAGGTCGGCCACCACGATTCCCGCCTGGTACATGGCGATGTGGGTGAACGCGCCCTGCCCCGTCAGGTCACCCACCGCCCAGATCCCGTCCGTGACGTGCAGCCGGTCGTCGACCGGCAGGTAACGCTGGCTGGCGTCCACACCTACGGTGTCCAGCCCCAACTCCTCCAGGTGCGCCCGACGGCCGGTCACCACGAGCAGTCGCTCGGCGGTGAACTGCGCGCCCCCGACGCCGTGCAGCGTGAACCGGTCGCCGTCGTACGCGACGCGTTCGGCGCGTACACCGGTGTGGATCTCAACGTCGTCGGCGCGCAGCGCCGCGGCGGCCACCTCGGACGCCTCCGGCTCCTCGACGGCCAGCACCCGGTCCAGCGCCTCCACCACAGTGACGCGGACGCCGAAGCGCGCGAAGACCTGGGCCAGCTCCAGCCCGATCGCGCCGCCGCCGAGCACCAGCAACGACTCGGGCAGCTGCTCGACCTCGATCGCCTGGTGGTTGGTCCAGTACGGCGTGCCGGCCAGGCCGTCGATCGGCGGCACCGACGCCCGGGTGCCGGTGCCCAGGACGATGCCGTGCCGGGCCTGGAACACCTGGTCACCGACGCGGACGCGCCCCGGGCCGTCGAGCCGACCACTGCCCCGGACGAACCGGCCGCCCTTGCCGGTGAACCGCTCGACCGCGACCTTGTCGTCCCAGGTGTCGGTGGCCTCCTCGCGGATCCGCTTCGCCACCGGCGCCCAGTCCGGACGGACCTGCGCCGTGCCCGCGAGCCCGTCGACCCGACGCGCCTCGGCCAGCGCGTTCGCCGCCCTGATCATCATCTTGCTCGGGATGCAGCCCCAGTACGGGCACTCGCCACCGACGAGGTCCCGTTCGATGCCGACGACGCTCAGGCCGGCCTCGGCGAGCCGCCCGGCCACCTCCTCGCCACCGACCCCGAGCCCCACCACGACCACATCCACCAGCTCCGGCTCCGCCATCGGACCAGCATCCCCCAGCGGCCTCGCCCCGACCACCGGGGTCCGGAAAAGTCGGCACGGTCAGCGCGCCCCACCGCCTACGGTGATCGGATGCACGCACGCTTCGAACCCGTCCGGGACCACTTCCACGACCTGCTCGCCACCGGCCGGGAGTCCGGCGCCAGCCTGACCGTCTGGTACGACGGCCGGCCCGTGCTCGACCTGGTCGGCGGCTCCCGGACCGGCGACGGGCCCTTGGCCCAACCGTGGCGGCCGGACACGCTTGTCAACGTCTACTCGGTGAGCAAGCCGGTGGTCGCGCTCTGCCTGCTGCTGCTCGTCGACCGGGGGCGGGTCGACCTCGACTCGCCGGTCGAGAGGTACTGGCCGGAGTTCCGCACCCCGGCCACCGTGCGGCAGGTCCTGTCGCACACCGCCGGGCTACCGGCCTTCCCGGTGCCCCGGCCGGCCACCGCGGTCGCCGACTGGGCGCTGCTCGCCGGCGACCTGGCGGCCGCCGACCCCGAGTGGACGCCGGGGTCGCTTGCCGCGGAGCACGCCTGGACGTACGGGCACCTGGTGGGCGAGCTGGTCCGCCGGGTAGACGGCCGCGGCGTGGGCCGCTTCCTGGCCGACGAGATCGCCGGTCCGTGGCAGCTCGACCTCGGCTTCGGACTGGCCGACGCCGACCAGCGCCGCTGCGCGGACCTGCGCTACGGCGACCCGCAGTGGCCGATCCGGAAGCTCGGCGAGCCCGGCTCGCTGCGGGCACGGGCGATGGGCAATCCGGCCGGCGGGCTGGACCTGGCAGTGCTGAACAGCCCGCTCTGGCGCGGCGCCGAGATGCCGGCGGTCAACCTGCACGCCACCGCCGGCGGCCTGGCCCGGCTCTACGCCGGCCTGCTCGCCGGTGGCGTCCTCGACGGCGTACGGCTGTTCAGCCCCGAACTGGTGGCCGAGGCGACACGGGTCCAGTACGACGGGACGGACGTGCTGCTGGACCGCCAGGTCCGGTGGACGCTGGGCATGCAGTGGGAGCCGGACGGCAGTTGGGGCATGGGTGGGCTCGGCGGCAGCAGCGCGTGGGCCGACCCCGGACGCGGCTACACCCTCGCGTACGTCACGGCGCGGCTCGCCGACCACGACCGCGTCGAGGAACTGGCCGAGGTGGTCCACTCCTGCCTCTGATCAGCGCAGCCAGACCGGGTCGGTGCCGGGCACGGCGAGCGGCGGCGGATAGTCGAGCGTGCGGCGGACGGCCTCGGGCAGCTTCCACGGCTGGTGGATCGCCTTTCCCGACACCGTCGACAGCTCCGGGACCCAGCGGCGCACGTAGTCGCCGGCCGGGTCGTACCGCTCGGCCTGCCGGACCGGGTTGAAACCCCGGTACGGCTTGGTGTCGTTGCCGGTGCCGGCGACCCACTGCCAGTTGCCCGAGTTGTTGGCCACGTCCCCGTCGAGCAGCCAGCGGAAGAAGACAGCGACACCGCCCCGCCAGTCCTGGCCCAGGTGCTTGGTCAGGTAGCCGGCGGTGATGAGTCGCGCCCGGTTGTGCTGCCAACCCTGCGCCCGCATCTGCCGCATCCCGGCGTCGACGACAGGCATCCCGGTCCGCCCCTCGGCCCAGGCCGCCAGGGCATCGTCGTCGTAGCGCCACTGCTCGGTGGCGCCCCGGCGGTAGGCGGCCGTCGAGATCTCCGGAAACGCGGCGGTGACCTGGTAGTAGAAGTCGCGCCAGCAGACCTGCCGAACGAAGGGCCCGGACCGGTCGCCGGCACGGTTGGCCACCGACAGCGGGGACACGCAGCCGAAACGCAGGTACGGGCTGAGTCGGGAGGTGTCGTCGCCGGCCATGTCGTCGTGCTGGTCGTCGTACCGGCCCAGCTCGGGCAGCCAGTCGGTGAGCCGCTGGCGGGCGACCCGCTCGCCACCGGTGGCCGCGTCCGGTGACTCCCCGGCCGGCGGCGTCGGCACCCGACCCACGCGCACCCCGTCGGGCAGCGCGATCCGGCGGGGCGCTGCCAACTCGTCGCGCCACTTCGTGGCAGCCCACGCCCGGTGATACGGGCTGAACACGCGATAGTGGTCGCCTCCGCCCCCGGGACGCAACGCGCCCGGCTCGACCACCGTCAGCCCCGGAAAGAGCCGCAGGCGCAGCCGGTGCCGCTCACACTCGGCGCGCAGTCGCCGCTCCCGCCGGGCGGCGTAGCGGCTGACGTCGGCGGAGAGCGCCACGGCTGTCGCGCCGACCTCACCGGCAAGCCGGATCGTCTCGGCCACCGGGTCGCCGCGCCGCACCACCAGGTCACCGCCGCGCTCGCGCAGCGCGTCGCGCAGGTCGGCGAGCGCCTGGTGCAGGAACCGGGTGCGATTGGCCGACAACCCGGCCAGCGCCGGGTCGAGCACGTACAGCGGCACCACCCGGTCGAACGCCGCGCAGGTGGTGGCCAGCGCCGGGTGGTCGTGCACCCGCAGGTCGCGGGTGAAGAGCACGATCGCGGTGCCCGCCGTCACCGGGCCGCCGGCTGGACCGTCGGCCCGGGGATCATGACCGGGGTACCCGTCGAGGTGAGCAGAGCGCGGGCGGCCACCGCCATCCGCCGCCGCTGCGGCACCAGGGCCCGGCGGGTGAAGACGTCGTAGTCCTGCGCTGCCACCTCGTCGAGGATGCCGCCGTAGAGCGCGTACGCCGTGCGCATGCACGCCTGCGACGCCGGCGCGAGCATGGTGATGCCGGGCGCGGCGGCGGCGTAGTGCGCCTGGGCCCGGGTCACCTCGTACTCGATCAGCTCGCGCGTCCGGGGCGTCCCGCGCCCGCGGGCGCTGGCCTCAGCCAGCTCGTCGCGGGTGACGCCGAACTTCGCCAGGTCCTCGTCGGGCAGGTAGGTGCGGCCCCGGTCCAGGTCCTCGGCAACGTCGCGGATGAAGTTGGTGAGCTGGAAGGCGAAGCCGAGCTGCCGGGCCGGCTCACGGGCCGCCGACGGATCGCTGCTGCCCAGGATCGGCAGCATCATCGTGCCGATCACCGCCGCCGAGCCCTCCATGTAGTCGAGCAGGTGGTCGTAGGTCGCGTACGAGGTGACGGTCAGGTCCATCGCCATGCTCTTCAGAAACGACGCAAAGTCGTCCCGGTCGAGATCGAAGACGGCGATCGTGTGCAGCACCGCCGGCAGCAGCGGGTCGTCGACAGGCGCGCCGCGCAGACCGGCCACGAAACGGCTGGCCCAGTCGTCGAGACGAGCGGCCCGCTCGGCCGGTGGCAGGTCCTCGGTGCGATCGACGATCTCGTCGGCGTACCGCGTGAATCCGTAGAGGGCGTGCACATGTCGTCGTTTCCACGCGGGAAGGAGCCGGGTGGCGAGATAGTAGGTACGCCCGTGCCGTTTGTGCAGCTCACGACACCGGTCATAGGCAGCGGTGAGATCCGTGTCCACCGGCCCTCCTCAATTATCGACGCACCAATCGACGCAACTCGTACCCTAGGGTACGCTCGCCCACATGGCCAACGACGCAGTTGCGGGCAACGCGACCCGTGTGGCGCCGGCGGCCCAGGGCGACAGGGACGATCCCGTCCGCGCCGTCCTGGCCGCGTACACCCAGGACCTGATCACGGCGGTCGACGAGACCCTCTCCACCTTCCTCACCGCCGAGGTCGACGCACTCACCGAGATCGACGCGGCCATGGGCGGCTTCGCGTCCGCCGCACGCGAGGCCGTGCTGGTCGGCGGCAAGCGGATCCGCTCCACGTTCGCCTACTGGGGCTGGCGCGGAGCTGTCGGCGGCACCGAGCCCCTCCCACCGGTTCTGCCCGCGCTGGCCGCGCTCGAACTGCTGCACACCTTCGCGCTGGTGCACGACGACGTGATGGACGCCTCCACCACCCGCCGCGGCCGGCCCACGGCACACGTCGCGCTCGCCGCGCAGCACGTCGCCGCCGGCCACCGGGGCGACCCCGGCCGCTTCGGCGAGGCAGGCGCCGTCCTCATCGGCGACCTCTGCATGGTCTGGGCCGACAAGCTGCTCGCCCGCGCCACCATCACCCCGGCCCGGCTGTTCGAGGTCCGCCGCTGCTACGACCAGATGCGCGTCGAGACCGTCGCCGGTCAGTACCTGGACGTGCTCGGCGAGAACGACCCGACCAGCTGGTCCGTCGACCGGGCGCTGCGCGTGGCCCGCTACAAGACCGCCAGCTACACGGTGCAGCGACCGCTGCTCTTCGGCGCCTTCCTGGCCGGGGTGACCGCGGACGCCGCGCTCGTCACCGCGTACACCCGCTATGGCCTGGCCGTCGGCGAGGCGTTCCAACTCCGCGACGACCTGCTCGGCGTCTACGGCGACCCGGCGGCGACCGGCAAGCCGGCCGGCGACGACCTGCGCACCGGCAAGCCGACCACGCTGCTCATGCTGGCGCGGCAACTGGCCACGCCCGGCCAGCTCAAGGCCCTGGAGCAGGCCGACGGCGAGCCGATCGACCGGCTCGCCGACCTGGTCGCCGAGACCGGCGCGGTGGCCCGGGTGGAGCGGATGATCGCCGAGCGGGTGGGTGACGCCCTGGCCGCGCTCGACAGCGCACCCGTGGACCGGACGGCGCGCACCGCGCTGACCGGGTTGGCCACCGCCGCCACCAGCCGGCGGGCCTGATGAGCGATCTTCTCGAGGAGGTGGTCACGTGCGGACGGTGACGGGACGGACGGACCGGGTGGTGGTCGTCGGCGCCGGGCTTGGTGGGCTCGCCTGCGCACTGCACCTGGCCGGCAGTGGCCGCCAGGTGACCGTGCTGGAGCGCGAGCCGGTCCCCGGCGGGCGCGCGGGCCGGCTCTCCGTGGACGGGTACGAGTTCGACACCGGCCCGACGGTGCTCACGATGCCCGACCTCATCGCCGAGGCGCTCGGGGCGGTCGGCGAGGAGCTGCACGACTGGCTCGACCTCACGCCGCTCGACCCGGCCTACCGGGCGTACTACCCGGACGGCTCGACCCTCGACGTGCTCACCGACACCACGCGGATGGCGGCCGAGATCTCCCGGGTCTGCGGGCCACGGGAGGCCGACGGCTATCTGCGCTTCGTCGACTACGCCCGGGAGCTGTGGCGGCTGGAACGGGCCGACTTCATCGAGCGCAACCTGGACGCGCCCACCGACCTCATCACCGGCAACCTGCTGAAGCTGCTCACCGGTGGGGCCTTCCGCCGCCTCCAGACGAAGATCAACCAGTTCTTCCGGGACCCGCGCACCCAGCGGATCTTCTCCTTCCAGGCGATGTACGCCGGGCTCGCCCCGCACGACGCGCTGGCCATCTACGCGGTCATCGCGTACCTCGACTCGGTGGCCGGGGTCTACTTCCCGCGCGGCGGCATCCACGCGGTCTCCCGGGCCATGGCCGGCGCGGCCGAGAAGCACGGCGTGCAGATCCGGTACGACACGACAGTGACCCGGGTCCAGACCGCGAACGGCCGGGCCACCGGCGTGCTCACCGCCGACGGCGAGCTCGTGCCCGCGGACGTCGTGGTACTCAACCCGGACCTACCGGTCGCCTACCGGGACCTGCTCCCCGCCGCGCCCGCGCGACGCCTCACCTACTCACCCTCCTGTGTCGTCCTGCACGTCGGCTCGCGGCAGGGATATGCGAAGATCGCCCACCACAACATCCACTTCGGACGCGCGTGGAAGGGCACCTTCGATGAGGTCATCCGCAGGGGCGAGCTGATGACCGATCCGTCGCTGCTGGTGACCAACCCCAGCCGGACCGACCCGTCGGTGGCCCCACCCGATCGGCACACCTACTACGTGCTCGCACCCGTGCCCAATCTCGACCGGGCACCGTTCGAGTGGCGGGGCGACCTGACCAGGCGCTACGGCGATCAACTGATCGGCACTCTGGAGGAGCGCGGGTACGTCGGCTTCGGCGCCGGGGTCGAGGTGTTGCAGGCGATCACCCCCGCCGAGTGGGCCGAGCAGGGGATGGCCGCCGGCACCCCGTTCGCCGCCGCGCACACCCTCTTCCAGACCGGGCCGTTCCGCCCGTCGAACCTGCACCGCGACCTGTCGAACGTCGTCTTCGTCGGCTCCGGCACCCAGCCGGGTGTGGGCGTACCGATGGTGTTGATCTCCGGCAAGCTGGCCGCCGGCCGGATCACCGGAGAAGGCCGATGACCAGTCGCGAGGATCACCTCGTCGAGCTGGTCGACGACGCCGGACGAGCCCACGGCGACACCACGGTCGCCGCCGCCCACCAACCGCCCGGGCAACTGCACCGGGCCTTCTCGGTGCTGCTGATGGACCCGGACGGCCAGGTGCTGCTGCAACGACGGGCGGCGGTCAAGACCCGTTTCCCGTTGCGCTGGGCCAACTCCTGCTGCGGCCACCCCCGACCCGGCGAATCGCTTGCCGAAGCGGCCAACCGACGGCTGAAGGAGGAGCTGGGCACCGGCCCGGTCGAGCTGACCGAGGTCGGCGTCTACGTCTACTACGCCGAGGACCCGACCACAGGGCGGGTCGAGTTCGAGTACGACCACGTGCTGCGCGGCGAGTTTCTGCCCGCCGCGCCGCTGCGCCCCGACCCGGACGAGGTGGCCGAGCTGCGCTGGGCCGACCCGGCCGCCCTGGAGGCCGAACTCGACCGCGACCCCCGGTCGTACGCACCCTGGCTGGGCGGGGTGGTGAACCGTCTGCTGCGCCCCTCGGGTGCTCCGTCGGGCGCCCCCGGCTCGACCATGATCCCGTCCGGATCGTCGGCGGATGACGCGGCGGAGCGGTCGGGTGGCCGATGAGGCGCTGAGCGCGGGCGCCGTCGCGCGCCGGCTGGGGGTCGCGGTCACCACGCTGCGTACCTGGCACCAGCGCTACGGGCTCGGGCCCAGCGAGCACGTGCCCGGCCACCACCGCCGCTACACCCCGGCCGACCTGGCCCGCCTCGAAACCATGCGGCGGTTGACCGCCGAGGGCGTGAGCCCCGCCGAGGCGGCCCGGTGGGCGCGGCAGGCACCGGACCGTACGTCCGTGGACGCCGTCGCCCGGAGCCGGATCCGCCCGCCCGGACGCGACGGCGGGGGCGCCATCCCGGTGGGCCGCGCCGGCCCGGCCGCCCGAGGCCTGGCCCGCGCCGCCATGCGCCTGGACGCGGCGGCGATCAACGAGACCATCGCGCACACGATCGCCGCCAGCGGCGTCGTCGCCACCTGGGAGACCCTGCTGCGCCCCGTACTCGCCGGCATCGGTGACCGGCACGCCACCACCGCCGGCCTGATCGAGGTCGAACACCTGGTCTCCCGTTGCGTGTCGGAGGCCTTCGCCGCAGCCAGCCAGGCCAAAGCGCCCAGCGGCCCCGCCCGGATCCTGCTCTCCTGCTCCGACGAGGAGCAGCACACCCTCCCCCTGGAAGCGTTGGCCGCCGCGCTCGCCGAGGCCGGGGTGAGCTACCGGATGCTGGGTGCCCGCGTGCCGGTGGCCGCCCTCGTCGAGGCGGTCAACCGCACCGGTCCGGCGGCCGTGGTGCTCTGGTCCCACACCCGACCCACCGCCGACCCGGCCCAGCTCAGCGCGCTGCTCGCGGCACCCCGCCGCCCGCTGCTGATCCTCGCCGCCGGCCCGGGCTGGCGGGCCGACACGCTCCCCGCCGGGGTGGTCCGGCCTGTCGACCTGGCCGAGGCGGTCTCCCTCGCGGTGGCGGTCCGTGACTCGCTGGACCAGTCGCGGGAGGCGTGACCGGCCTGTCGGTCCCCGGGCCGCTTCCACTACCGTCGAGGAAGTCCGCCTGCCCAGACCCCCGGGAGCGAACAGATGCAAGCCCGCGCCGCCCTGGCGTCCGTCCTCGCCGTGGTGCTGGTCTTGTCCGGTTGCGCTCAGCCAGACAGCACCGTCCACGCCGCTGGCGGGCCGCAACCCGTCGAGTCGACCACCCCGCCCACCCCGCCCACCCCGACGCCGAAGCCCACCCGCACGAAGCCACCGAAGCCGCCGTTGCGACCGCTGCCGGCGAAGCTCCCGGCCGGGCTACGGCGCAACACAGGCGTACGTCCCGTCGCGCTGACCTTCGACGACGGGCCCAGCCCGGCCTGGACGCCGAAGGTGCTCGACCAGCTGCGGGCGGCCCACGTGACGGCCACCTTCTGCGTGATCGGTTTCGAGGCCCAGCGGCACCCGGAGCTGATCCGGCGGATCGTCCGGGAAGGCCATCAGCTCTGCAACCACAGTTGGCGGCACGACCTCGACCTCGCCCGCCGACCGGAGGCCGAGATCCGGGCCGACCTGGCCCGCACCAACAAGGCCATCCAGACGGCCTCCCCGGGCACGCCGGTGTCCTTCTACCGGCAGCCCGGTGGTCGGTGGACGCCCGAGGTCCTGGCCGTTGCGAAGGATCTCGGCATGCACCCGCTGCACTGGGCCGTCGACCCGCAGGACTGGGACAAGCCGACCGCCGACACGATCGCCAGGCGGGTCCACAACGCCGCGCGTCCCGGTTCCGTCGTGCTGCTGCACGACGGGGGCGGTAACCGGGGCGCGACCCTCGCCGCCTGCCCGCGCCTGATCGCCGACCTGAAGCACCGCTTCGGGATCACCCGACTCCGCTAGATTGGGCCTGACCTGCGGTTATGCGGTTCACAACGGCTTCAGCGATACCGATTTTGTCGTCCCGCCAGGCATCACGTATGCTTTCCAAGCCTCCGGCGGGGCCGGATGGGAGCAAGTCCGCTTGAAGTTGCGAATGTGCAATGATGGCGGGGCCGCCCTCATCGTCTAGCGGCCCAGGACGCCGCCCTTTCAAGGCGGTAGCACGGGTTCGAATCCCGTTGGGGGCACGACCGGCGCAAGCCGGAGCAACACAAGCTAGGTCCTGTGGAGCAGTTGGAGTGCTCGCCGCCCTGTCAAGGCGGAGGTCGCGGGTTCAAGTCCCGTCAGGACCGCAGCGCTGACGCCGCGCCTTGCGCGGCGTTCTGCGTATCGGAGCAGGTGACCCTGCCGGCGGTTCGTCCGGTTGGCAGGTAGCATGAGCCGAGCAACACGGCCAGGTAGCTCAGTTGGTACGAGCGTCCGACTGAAAATCGGAAGGTCGGCGGTTCGACCCCGCCCCTGGCCACATAGCCTTTCGCCGGGCTACAGGAGCGCCGACCAGCGGAAACGCGGTCGGCGTTCTGCTTTTTCTGCCCGCGCCGTGATCGCCCGGCCCGTCCTTGATCCACTCGGTTTCGGCGATATTGCGGTATCGCAGCGACCGGGATACCGCGATATCGCCGAACTCGAGTCGATCACCGCAGCCCAAGGCGTACGACGGCCTGCGCCGGCCGTGATCACTGATCGCGGCGGCCCTGGTGACGGTGCTGGGCCATCCCGCCCTGGATCGCCTCCCACACGCTGCGTCCCGCCTGCCGCAGGGTCTCCCCGGCCTGCTCGGCGAGTTGCGCCGCGCTCTGAGCTGCGGCATACGCCCCACCCGACACACCACCGCCGCCCTGGTCACCCTCGCCCTGGCCACCGCCGCCCTGGCCTGGACCGCTGCCGGCCTGACCACCACCGCCCTGACCGTCGCCACTCTGCCCGCCACGGCCTTGACCGCTGCCGGCCTGACCACCACGGGCCTGACCAATGCCGCCCTGACCGTCGCCACTCTGCCCACCACGGCCTTGACCGCTGCCGGCCTGACCACCACCGCCCTGACCACCACCGCCCTGACCACTGCCAGCCTGACCACCACCGGCCTGAGCACCGCCAGCCTGACCACTGCCGGCCTGACCACTACCGGCCTGACCACTACCGGCCTGACCACCACTGGCCTGACCACCACCGGCCTGAGCACCACCGGCCTGAGCACCGCCAGCCTGAGCACCGCCAGCCTGACCACCACCGGCCTGACCACCACCGCCCCGAGCACCACCGGCCTGACGGGCCTCGCCCTGGTCGCTGCCGCCAGCCCGGTTGCCGCTGCCGTGACCGCCGGCGGCTTGTCCGGCAGGCCTGCCACCACCGCCGCCCTGACCGCCCTGACCCTCGCTGGCGGGACCCCGGGACCCGCCAGGACCGGAGGGTGGCGAGCCACCCTGCTGATCGGCGGGCTTACCGGTCGACGAACCAGCCGGTGCGGGCCGGTCTTGCCGCGGACCGCCTTCCGGTTGCTGCCGGCCCTGGGCCTCAGGCGGCCGTTGCCCCTCGGACCCCTGCCCCGCCGAGTTCGGGTGCGCCTGCGCGGAGCCCCGATCGACAGGCCACCGGCCCTTCAGACGCGACTCCGGCGGCTGCCCCTCCGCCGGCCGGGACTCCGCCGGGCGGGCGCGCTGCGCTCGCGTCTGGTCGCCGAGTTCGCCTGGCAGGCCCGCCTGTCGGGCCAGTTCGTCGCGTACCCCGGAGTGCTGTGCCAGGGCGGTGACCCCGGCGGCGCCGGCGGCGGTCAACTGCTCGGTACCGCGATTGACGTCCTCGAGCGCGCCGCTGGCAGCTCGGGACAGGGATTCGATGACCTGCGGGTTGTTGTCGATCGTGTCAAGTGCCCGGCCCAGGAGTGCCACCAACGACTCCAGCCGTACCCGTAGCTGCGCCTCGGCGTGCACCCCGTCGATGTCCAACTCGACGCCGTGCAGGTGGACCCGTACGCCGGCGTCGAGCTGGAGCAGGTTGGCCAACCGGACGCGCAGCGAGATGTCGGCGTCGAGCCCGTCCACGGCGAGTCGGATCGAGTCGACCGAGACGTTCGGGATGTCGAGCAGGACGTCCGGATCCCCGGCGTCGACGTCCCGGTTCGGACTCCGCTGCTGCGCGTTCTCGCTCATGCTCTCCCGCTCCCGTACGCGGACCCGGTCCTCCGGGCCGTTCGGCGCGGTTACCCGCTTTCCGGCGGGGCATCCCGTCCGTGACGGCTCGGCAACCCACTGTCTGGAACAGAGCACCTCGCGAAGCTGCACACCGAGGCATCAGCCGGTATGGTCCGGGCCTATGGGACAGGGGATGGCTGATCCGGCCGACATCCGGCAGGACCTGGAGCGGTTCTCCTTGCGGTGCAGTCTCCTCGCCCCGGGTCCCGCCGAGCGGGCGTTCGCGGTCTTCACCGATGAGCTGACCGACTGGTGGGTCACCGAGTACACGTGGTCCGGTCCGGAGGCCCTCGCCGAGCTGGGCATGGAGCCACGGGCCGGCGGCATGCTCTACGAGATCGGCCCGTACGGCTTCCGCGCCGACTGGGGACGCGTGCTCACGTGGGATCCGCCGCGACGGCTGGTCTTCGCCTGGCAGATCGGTCCGGACCGGGTGCCGGTGCCGGACCCGGCGAAGGCGAGCGAGGTCGAGGTGCTGTTCCTTCCCGACGGGCCCGAACGGACCCGCGTCGAACTGGAGCACCGACACTTCGATCGGCACGGAGAAGCGGCCGAGGGATACCGCAAGGCGCTCACGGCGGGTTGGCACGAGTTGCTCACCCGCTACCTCACGACGGTGTCCCGCCCCTATCCCGCCGATCCGGCCTGAGCGTCGCCCGGGCCCGATCCCGATCCCGAGCGGCAGTCAGCGGTCAGCGGTCGAGTTGTCGACCGGCCCGGCTGCCATCCAGGCCCCGACCGCCCAGCTGCGCGCGGCTCCCGGCCTCCGCCCCGGAGCCGAAGCCCGTGCCGCCGAGCCGGCGCGCCGGTGCGGTTCGCAGTCGCGGGTACTCCTCGGTGAGTCGCCGCTGCACCCGGTCGGAGCGGTCGGCCAGCACCAGCGCCACCGACGGGCCACCCGACTCGCCGGCCGCCGCCGTCTCGGCCGCCCAGAGCCGACCCCCGATCACCTCCGCGAAGCCGGCGAGCCAGGACCGCCGGAAGGCGGCCGGATGGTCGTCGGCGGGCACCGCCGTGGCCGCCAGACCGTGCGCGGCCTGCACGAGCAGTGAGGTGAAGAGCAGGTCCACCCGTTCCAGGTCGCTGGCGAAGCCGAAGAGGTGCACCGCGAACCCGTTGCCCTGCCGGCGACGGACGCAGCGGCATCGCAGCGGTTCGGCGACGGCGGCGAGCAGGCCTACCTTGTCCCGGGCGTACGGGGCGACGATGTCGAGCACCCGGTCGCCGACCGGGTCGGTGGTCGGGTCCCGTACGGCGAGCAACGCCCTGTCGACGCCGTAGCGGGCGATCAACTCCGTCGCCTTGGCGGTGAAGGCCGCCGACTCGGCGGGCGTGCAGGCCGGGTCCTCGGCCTGGGCGAGCAGCTTGCGCACCTTGCTGAGCATGGCCTCGGACATGCCCACAGAGCTATCACACACGGCGGACGATCTGGGACCACGGCCACATTGATCGATCAGTATCATCGTCACGGCCAGCTCGACCGTCCAATACGGACTGTCAGTTAACCGTTTCCGGAGGCACGCATGTCATCCCCGACCGCCCGCCTGCTCGCCGTCGCCACTGCCGCCGCGCTGCTCGCAACCGGCGCACCCGCCCAGGCGGCTCAGGCCACTCAGGCCGCCGCACCGGCCGCGCAGGCCGCCGACTCCACCGACTTCACCTCGGGGCCGAACCTCTTCGCCCCGCTCGCCACCTGTTACGGCGGGGCGGTGCGCTCGTTCTTCCAGACCGGCGGCTACGGCGGCCAGGCCGGCCCGTACCGCACCACCAGCCGGTGCCGCGACATCAACGTGCGCAACGCCAGCGCGTACGGCACCGACGCCTGCGTGATCTTCATCGACAAGACCGGCAACTGCAACTACTGGACCTACCTGCCGGCCAACTCCGGCTGGATCACCGTGGCGACGAACGTCCGGGACGGGGTCAACTTCCGGGTCCGCTTCGAAACCGTCCGCTACGAGTACGAGCCGCTGGTCGCGTACCACGCCTTCTGAGCTGTCCGTGCGGGCGCGGCACCCCGCCGGGGCGCCGCGCCCGCCGAGGCGCGGTCAGCCGGCACGGCTGCGCAGGGTGGCGATCGTCGAGCCGGCGAGCGTGAGCAGGCAGTCGGAGAGCTGCCCGTCGGCGGCGGCCGCCCCGAACAGGGCCTCCCCGGTCGACACGTCCCGGTTGGCGTACGCGCTCACGAAGCGAGCCACCCAGCGGGTGTCGTAATCCGCCTGCTCGATGCCCGGGAAGTCCAGCGCGCATCCGCTGCTCGGCGGGGCGTCGCCGACCATCGTCGCCGCCAGACACCAGGCGACCCCGTACGCGCCGGGCAGGCCGGCCCGGTCGACGACCGCGTCGAACGCACCTGTCACCGCTTCCCCATCGCCGGCCAGCGCCGAATGGAGCACGGCGGTCGCGTCGTCGAACGTCTGCTGTGGTAGGTCCGTCACCCAGCGCACAGTAGGACGGGGGGTCAAGGCCCAGCATTTTCGTCACTCTGTGTGTTCGACGCGAGCGACCTGCGCATTTCGCCACCTCCACGGTCCCGCGGCCGGCCCCGGCACGCTAATGTGCGCAGCGGACCTTCGCCGGAGGAAGGACGACCATGCTCGTATCACGCCGCTCGCGGGTGGCCACATTGGCTGCCTGCGCGACGATCCTGCTCGCCACAAGCGCTTGCGGGGATGAAAAGGCCGAAGAGGGAAGCGCCCAACAGGTGCGCCTCTACGGCACGGACGGCAACATGCTCAACTCCTACCCAGCGGAGTTGAAGGAACGCGCGGATCTCGTCGACGGGATGAAGGGGACCACGCCACTCACCCAGCTGCCCGACGACTTCAAGAGCCGGCTACGGTCCGTCAATCCGGCGCTGACGGACTACCTGTACTCCGCCGAGACGTACGACGCTGTGGTGATCAGTGTGCTCGCCGCCCAACTGGCTGGCAGCACCGACCCGGCCGCCATCGCCAAGCAGATCGTCGGCGTGACCAACAACGGTCAGCGCTGCGAGGACCCTGCCACGTGCCTCGCGCTGGCCCGGTCCGGGCAGGACATCGAGTACCGCAGCGTCTCGCTGAGCCGTGCCGGCTTCACCGACAAGGGCGAGCCGGCCACCGCGAGCTACGCGACGCTGACCTTCGACGGCCAGCAGATCAACGACGGCAAGACCGAGTTTGTCGGCGCGGGCGCCGAGTCCGCTGCGAGCACCAAGACCCCGCCGAAGGCGAGGAAGCCGCGCCCCGGCAGCAACGACGACCAGCAGCCGCTGATCGTGGGTGGTCTGCTGCCGAAGACCGGCGACCTGGCGATCGCGTACCCGCCGATGGCGGCCGCCGCCGCGCTGGCGATCAGGGACATCAACGCCGCTGGCGGGGCGCTGGGCAAGCCGGTGACGTGGAAGGACGGCGACGACGGCACCAGCACGGCGGTGGCCAAGGCGACCGTCGCCAAGCACGTGGCCGACGGGGTCAGCATCATCATCGGCGCCGGCGCCTCGGGCATCTCCCGGGAGGTGCTGCCGGACGTCGTCCGCGCCGGCAAGATCCTCTTCTCGCCGTGCAACACCGACGCCAGCCTGACCGACATCGAGGACAAGGGCCTCTACTTCCGCACCGCCCCGCCGGACAGCCTGCAGGGTCGGGCGCTGGCCGACGTCGTCCTCCGTGACGGATCGCAGAAGATCGTCATCGTCGCCCGCAAGGACTCCTACGGTGAGGGCCTCCAGGCCACCGTCCGTGACGAGTTGGAGAAGGCCGGCATCCCCGCCGACCGACTCAAGCTGCTCACGTACGACCCTCCGGCCGACGCCAAGGCGGCCCCCGTGGACTTCACCGGCGGCGCGAAGGAGATCAAGGAATTCGGGGCGGACGCCGTACTCATCATCGGTTTCGGTGAGTCTGCCCAGGTGATCCGGGCGATCGCCGACTCCGGGATGCAGATCCGGCACTGAGCACCACCGCGGACCGCAGCGGCCGCACCGGCTTCGGAGCCGGTGCGGCCGTTCCGTGTCAGCGGGCCCGGCGGCGCTCCAGGAACTCGGTCATGCGGCGGTGCTTCTCCTCGTCCTCGAAGAGCACGGCCTGGCTGACCAGATCGAGCTGCGGATGTGCGGCGGCGGGTGCGTCCACCGCCAGTTTGGTGAGCCGCAACGCCAGCGGTGAGCCCTGCGCCATCTCGTCCAGCAGCCCGTGCGCCACCGCCAGCAGCTCGCCGGGCTCGTCCATCACCCGGTTCACCAGACCGATCCGCAGCGCCTCGGCGGCGTCCACCCGCCGGCCCGTGAACAGCAACTCCTTGGCCCGGCCCTCGCCGACCAGAGCGGGCAGCCGGTGGGTCGCGCCAGCGCCGGCCAGGATGCCCAACCGCACCTCCGGCTGGCCGAAGACCGCCCGCGCCGTGCACACGCGCAAATCACAGGCGTACGCCAGCTCCGCGCCACCGCCCAGCGCCGGACCGTCGACGGCGGCCACGCTCGGCATCGGCAACGCCCGGATCCGCGCGAAGGCCGCCGAGTTGATCGCCGCCAGGGCGTCCGCGCGGCCTCGATCGCGGAGCTGACCGATGTCGGCGCCACCGGCGAAGATGCCCTCGGCACCGCCGGTCAACAGCAGCAGTCGGGGGCGTGCCTCCAACTCGGCGCAGACCTGGTGCAGCTCGCCGATCAGGTCGGCGTCGATGGCGTTGCGCTTCTCCGGCCGGCTCAGTGTCACCACGAGCCGATCCGGCCGCTCCTCGATCCGCAGACCGCTCACCGTGCCCACCCTCCGTCGATGACCGCGCTCACCGCTTCACGCCGCCTTCCCAGTGGTAGAAGCCGTGCCCCGACTTCTTGCCCAGCCGCCCGGCGGACACCATCTCCACGAGCAGTTGCGGCGGCGCGAAGCGGTCACCGTACGCGGCCTGGAGGGTGCGGGCGATGTCCAGCCGCACGTCCAGGCCGACCAGGTCGGTGAGTTCCAGCGGCCCGATCGGGTGCCGGTAGCCCAGCACCATCGCCTTGTCGATGTCGGCCGGGCTGGCCACCCCGTCGGCGACCATCCGGATCGCCTCCAACCCGAGGGTGACCCCGAGCCGGGAGGTGGCGAAGCCGGGCAGGTCGCGTACGACGACGGGGTCCTTGCCGAGCCGGCCGGCGAGCGCGACGGCCGCCGCGGTCGTCTCCTCGGCGGTGGCCGGGCCGACCACGATCTCCAGCAGGGCCATCGCCCAGACCGGGTTGAAGAAGTGCAGGCCGAGGAAGCGCTCCGGCGCGTCCAGGCCCGCTGCCAACTCGCCGATGGCGATGCTCGACGTGTTGCTCGCGAGCAGGGCCGGGCTCAGGGTGGCGGCGTCCCGCAACACCGTGCGCTTGAGGTCGAGCCGCTCCGGCACCGCCTCCACGATCACCCCCGGAGCGGGGGCGACCTCGCCGAGGCTCGGGCGCAGCGTCACCCGCTGCCGGTTCGCTGCGGCCTCGTCGGCGGTCAGCTTGCCGCGCTGCACCGCCCGCTCCCACAGGTCGGCGAGCCGGGTCAGCGCTGTCGCGCCCCGCGCCGGATCCACCTCGACCAGCTCGACGGCGTGCCCGGCCCCGGCCGCCACGTACGCGATGCCGAGCCCCATCGTGCCCGCACCGACGACCACGAAACGATCGTTCATCACGCCTCCCTGTCCGCCCCGGTGGCGCGCGGGGTCCCCGCCACGCCGGCCCGGGTGCCCGGCCCGCTCCGCTCGCTCATGGTGCGACCCTAAACAGCACGACGACCCGCCGATGCGTGGGGGAGCGCGCGATCGGGTACGTACGGCCCGTCAACTCAAGGGAAGGACCGCATCGAGATGAGCCAGGCACCGGAGAGCGTCAGCACCGACTCCGAGATCGTGGAGACCCGGGGCGACGAGCGGGTCGACCTGCTGCGCGCCGACACCAACAACGACGGCAAGACCGACGTGTGGGTGGTGGACACCGACGGCGACGGTAAGGCCGACCTGTTCCAGTTCGACACCGACGGTGACGGCAAGGTGGACATCACCATGGTCGACATCGACGAGGACGGCACCCCCGACGAGGTGGTCGACGGCGATGGCGGCCTCCCGCCGGAGCAGCTGCCCCCGACCGTCCAGGTCTGATCTGCCGACAGAGGGCCCTCGACGAGGGCTCTCTGTCGGGTCAGGCAACGAGGCGCAGGGTGGCCAGGTAGTAGGGGGCGTCGCGGTCGTCCACATCGGTCAGCCGCCAGCCGCTGCCGCGCACCAGCTCGGCGAACTCGTCCGGCGAGCAGACCAGGTAGTCGAACCACCCGGTGCTCAGCTCCCGATAGCGCAGCCGGAGCCTCAACTGGCCACCGAACCGTCCCCGGCGACGGTTGAGCTCGTGGTAGCCGGTGTGCACCGGATCGGTGGTGCCGTACGGGTCTGTACCGTGCGCGATGATCTGCGCCCCCGGTCGTGCCAGCGCGGCGAGCGCGGCCAGGAAGCCGGGCGCCCGGTCCCTGCCCTCGAACAGCCCGAGGTTGTTGCCGAGCAGCAGGAACGTGTCGTACCGCTGGCCGTCGGCGACGTGCGTGTCCACCGTCCCGTGCACGAGCCGGCGTACGCCGCGACGCCTGCTGACCTCCAGCGCCCCTGCCGAGGTGTCCAGCCCGGTGACGGGTACGCCGCGCTCCTGGAGCAGCAGCGCGATCCGGCCGGCGCCGGTGCCGATGTCAAGCGTCTCGCCGCGGACCCGGTCCACGGCCCGATGGTCGTACGGCTGCCACTCTGCCGGCCCGTCCAGGTAGTGCGCCGCCGGGGCGCCGTTGATCAGACCGTCCTCCCGTTCGATGATCTCGATGACAGGTCGCGGCAGTCGACCACCGACCAGCGGCCGGGGCCCGACCCCGGTGGCCACGGCCAGTGTGTCCCGCAGCAGTTCCCCGAACACGTCACCGATTAGAGGCTCCCCCGTCACGCCGTTGATGCTATCCAGCCCTCGGAGGGCCGCACCGGTCGTATTCTGGCGGCGTGACCACGCTGGACCGACTGTCGGCCGAGAAGTACCTCCTGCTCACGACCTTCCGCAAGGACGGTCGGGCGGTGCCGACCCCGGTCTGGGCGGTCCGCGACGGTGAGGCGTTGGCGGTCTGGACCCGGGCCGACTCGGGGAAGGTGAAGCGGATCCGCCACAACGGCGAGGTGACCGTGGCCCCGTGCGACGTGCGGGGCCGGCCGCACGGGGCGGAGGTGCCCGCCCACGCGACGATCTCCGGTGGCAGCGACACGGGCCGGATCCGCGACCTGCTCAAGCACAAGTACCGGGTGATAGGTCGATTGAGCCTGCTCGGCAGCCGGTTGCGCCGCGGCGAGGGCGGCACGGTCGGCATCCGGGTCACGTTGACCGAACCGAAGGGCTGAGTCCGGGCATGGAAAGGGGCGGCGGACCGAGATCCACCGCCCCTACCGAAAAAACGTATGCCGCTCAGTCGCCCTGCCGCTGCTGCGGGATCTGACCCTGCAACAGCGCCCTGACCTCCGACTCGCGGTATCGACGGTGGCCACCCAGGGTACGGATGGCACTGAGCTTGCCCGCCTTCGCCCACCGGGTCACCGTCTTCGGGTCGACACGGAACATCGACGCCACCTCGGCCGGCGTGAGTAGCGGCTCTGGTTCGTGCGTTCGCGATGCCATCGGTCACTCCTCCACATGTATAGACATCGGCCGGGGTCCCGCCGGCCGACGCGTCTCCCATGGTCCGGCTAGTCCCCGATGTCCGACATGGGCCGAACGGATGAAGGTCCCTAGACGGACGGATGAACCATGCCCGATTTTTACGACTTTTACACGGCAGAAACTACCTTATTCGGACTCATGATCACGGTTCGTGATGCGTCAACTACGAGCACACCTCACCTTGGGAGCGCTCCTAGGGGCGAAATGCCTTAGTTGCACCGCTCCAGCAGCTGTACGGCACGCCAGCGGGCCACCAGCTTGTCGTACGCGGCGGACGCCTCCTCGGCCTCGCCCCGCGACAGCCCGGCAAGGCCGCCGGCGACCAGCTCGGGCGAGTCGTCCGCGGCGAGGGTCTCGTCGGAGAGCAGGTCGACCAGGCCGCCGTAGTCCAGCTCCACCACCGAGCGCGGGTGGAACTCCTCCAGCCAGCGGGCCGCCTCCTCCACCGCCTCGGTGATCGGCGCCTCGCCCACCGACTTGCGCAGCACCGACAACGCCCGCGACGAGCGGCGACGAGCCTTGGAGATCTCCGTCCGGTAGCGCAGCGCCCGCCGCCCCGGCTCGGTGACCTGATCCCGCTCCGCCGGGTCGAAGAGCACGAACCACCGCAGCGGGACACCCCACGTGGCGATCTGCTCGTGCACCCGTGGCACACCGTGCTCCAGCACCCGGGCGCCGCTGCGCCAGTCGTCGACGACCGCCCTGGCCTGCCCGGCGAGCACCGGCGGCACGAACGCGTCGGCCAGCACCGCAGGCACCCCGTCCCGGGCGTTGAGCGCCGCCTCGGCGACCCGGATGCGCAGGTTCCAGGGGCAGACCAGCAGGCCGTCGTCCGTCTCCAGGACGTACGCCTCCTCGGGCAGGTCCGGCAACCGGGTCCAGCCCGCACCCAACGCCTCGATCACCGCCGTTCGCTGGCGGCCGGGACCCTCGACCGGGGCGACCGCGCGCCCTTCCGAGGCGTAGCGGCGCCAGTAGCTCTGCCGGTCCCTGTCGAAGGCGGTCAGCGGCTCGTACACGCGCAGGTAAGAAGCGAAGAGCGACGGCACCGCGCGATCCTCCCACGAACCGCACCCGTACGGAGCCAGCGGCCGGACCACGTGCGCCGCAACGTGGGACGACGGTGGCACGTCGGGCAGCCGCACGGCGGCCGATACTAGGCTCGACCGCACCGGCAGCATCCCCGCCGGCGTCCACCAGGTCCGCGTCCCACAAGGAACGCACACCACTGTAGGAGCCAGTCATGGGCGTATTCGCGAGCACCGACGACCCGGTATCGACAGGTCACGAACAGGTCGTCTTCTGCCAGGACAAGCAGAGCGGCCTGAAGGCGATCATCGGGATCTACTCCACCGCGCTGGGGCCCGCGCTCGGCGGCACCCGCTTCTACCCGTACGACAGCGAGGACGACGCGCTCGCCGACGTGCTCGACCTGTCCCGCGGAATGGCGTACAAGAACGCTCTCGCCGGCCTGGACCTGGGCGGTGGCAAGGCCGTCATCTGGGGCGACCCGGAGGAGATCAAGAGCGAGGCGCTGCTGCGCGCGTACGGCCGCTTCGTGGAGTCGCTGGCCGGCCGCTACTACACCGCCTGTGACGTCGGCACCTACGTGGCCGACATGGACATCATCGCCCGCGAGACCAGGTACGTGACGGGCCGCAGCGTGGAGCACGGCGGCGCCGGCGACTCGTCCATCCTGACCGCGTGGGGTGTCTTCCAGGGGATGCGGGCCGCCGCCGAGCACGTCTGGGGCACGCCGAGCCTGCGTGGCCGGCGCGTCGGCGTCGCGGGCCTCGGCAAGGTCGGCAAGTACCTGACCGGGCACCTGCTGGAGGACGGCGCCGAGGTGGTCGCCACCGACGTCAACCCGAAGGCCCTGGCCTGGGTACGCGCCAACCACCCGCAGGTCACCCTGGTGGACGACGCCACCGCGCTGGTCGCGGCGGACATCGACGTGTACGCCCCGTGCGCGCTGGGTGGCGCGCTGAACGACGACACGGTGCCGGCGCTGCGCGCGAAGGTGGTGACCGGAGCGGCGAACAATCAGCTCGCGCACCCGGGCATCGAGAAGCTGCTGGCCGACCGGGGCATCCTCTACACGCCGGACTACGTGGTGAACGCCGGCGGCGTGATCCAGGTGGCCGACGAGATCGAGGGCTTCAACTTCGAGCGGGCGAAGCTGCGGGCCACCCGGATCTACGACACCACTCGCGAGATCCTGCACCTGGCGGACGCCGAGGGCGTGCCGCCGGCGGTCGCCGCGGACCGGCTGGCCGAGCGGCGGATGGCCGAGGTCGGTCGCCTGCGCGCGATCCACCTGCGCTGACCATCCGGGGGCGGAGGCGGATCGACCGGGATCCGCCTCCGGGCCTCTCGCGCCGGCCCGACTCGGTAAGCTGAAGCCGGGTCAAGTTTGGCGTGTTTTGTCCGGTGTCACGGGTGCTCTTCGTTCCGCTCCTTACCAGGTACACTGGGTGACGGCCGGATCGCCGCGACGCGCAGAGCCGGCTGACGGTAACCCGAGGTGCCGAACGATGGCATCCCCATGTACCGTAAGAGCCACGAGAGATGCCTGACGTCATCGGGGCCCGCCTTCGGGCTGCCCCGCATTCTGTGCGAGGGGGTCGAGCCATGGGGCGCGGCCGTGCTAAGGCCAAGCAGACGAAGGTGGCCCGGGAGTTGAAGTACCACTCCCCGAACACCGACCTCACCGCCTTGCAGCGCGAACTGGCGGGTGCTGGTAAGTCTGAGCACCACTTCGACGACGACTCAAAAGAGTTCGTCGACGACGATGATGAGAATCACGCGGACGACGACCCGGATCCCTGGGTCCGACCGACCCGCTGACCTCTCGACGCAGCTGAGCACGCGGTAAGCCCCGCGTGCTCACGCATGTGCCCATCGGGAGCGAGATCGGTGCGATCATCAGGGGCCTGCCCTGGCCGGAGGTCACTCCGACCGGCCGACAGGCCCCTGATCACCGTCGGCCTCAGCGCGGCCGGTTGTTCCAGTTGTAGAAGGTCGGGATGTTTTCGAAGTGGTTCCAGGCGCAGACCGCGCTGACGCCGTCTCCGCCCGACACCTCCGCCCGCAGCCGCCGTGCGTCCTCGGCCTCCTGGAGCAGCGCGACGAGCCCGGGGGCGGCCTCCCGCACCCGCTCGGTGACTCCGTCCGGGGCGTCGTCCGCTTCGCGCTCAGGCCGCCGGTGACTGGTGGTCTCGGGCATGCTCCAACACTCCCTCCAATAGGCGGATCTTGCTGTTGCGGCAGTGCTCGGTCTCCGTACCGTCAAAACGCCCCAGCTCGAAGTAACGGTTGGCGGCATGACCGCCACCACAGAAGCCGAAGTACGGGCACGACGCCCGGCACGCCTCCACGCCCGTGAGGAACTCGCCCACCCAGGGCGTCGACGCCGCGTCCGTCAGGATCCGGGCCAGTGGGGTGGCCAGCACGTTCCCGCTGCTGAAGTCCCCGTAGTGCGGATCGGTGAAGCCCGCCAACTCCGGCGAGAGCACGGTCACCGAGCCGTCGTGCCCGATCGTCGGGATCGGGTCCAGCCGACGGGGCAGGACGCCGTCCGCCGCGCCGTCGAGCACCGCCGCCGCGTACCGCAGCGACCACTCGACCTCGCGCAGGTGGATCCGGGGCTCCTTGCGCCAGGCCGACACCAACTCGGCCCAGAACGCCGTCACCGCCGCAGCGTCGTGGCTGTTGTCGCGGGTGTTGACGCCCTCGGTCTCCTCGATGTTGATGCCCAGCACGTCGCAGCCCAGCCCGAGGAAGTAGTCGTACAACTCGGCGGCGAGCCCCGGCGCCGGCCGGGACACCACGGCCAGCGCCGAGAAGGGCAGTCCGTGCCGGCGCAGCGCCGCCACAC
This sequence comes from Micromonospora sp. NPDC049274, assembly GCF_040678875.1. Lineage (NCBI taxonomy): Bacteria > Bacillati > Actinomycetota > Actinomycetes > Micromonosporales > Micromonosporaceae > Micromonospora > Micromonospora sp. NPDC049274. The sequence continues at coordinate 387,280 of NZ_JBFAQS010000003.1, read as the reverse complement.
CGCGCAGGATCCGGTCGTACGCCGGCTGACCCCCGCGGTTGACCCGGTCGCCGTTGCGTTCGGCGGGCCCGTCCACGCTCACGCTCACCCGCACCTCGTGGCGGGCGAAGAAGGCGCACCACTCGTCGTCGATGAGCGTGGCGTTCGTCTGCACGTGGTGCTCGACCTCGGGCCCGAAGGGCGCGATCAGGTCCGCCAGGTGCTCCCGGCCGGCGGCAAGCGGCTCGCCGCCGTGCCACACGACGGAGAAGCGACCGGCCGCCGCCCACGGGTTGACCGCCGCCGCCACCGCCTCGGCCACCGGCACCGGCATCCGCCGGTCAACGGCTCGAAACGGCAGGTAGCAGTAGGCGCAGTCGAGGTTGCAGAGGGTCGTCGGCTGCATGACGACGTACGACGGGACCGCGGCCAGACCGCGCATCCCGCTGAACGACACCTCACCAGCAGCCATCACCCTCCTCCGCCCAGCCCGAGCCCCTCAGGCTAGGCGGCACTGGCCACTCGGGTGAAGCCCTGATCAGGTGCCCGTACGATCACCGGAGCGTGATCAGCCGCGAGTGTGCTGACCCACCATCTGCACGTTGCCGGTGCCCTCGATGATCTCGCCCGCCTGCCACGCCTCGACCCCACGGCCGGTAAGCGTCGCCAGGGCCCGGTCGGCGTCCTCGGCCGAGACGATCGCGAACATGCCGACGCCCATGTTGAAGGTCGACTCCATGTCGTGGTCGTCGATCCGGCCCTTCGACTGGATCAGGTCGAAGATCGGCTGCGGCTTCCAGGTGGACCTGTTGACCACCGCGTCGACGTGCTCCGGCAGCACCCGTACCAGGTTGCCGGGGATGCCGCCGCCGGTGATGTGGGACAGCGCCCGCACCTCGGCCTCGGCGATCAGCTTGAGGCAGTCCTTGGCGTAGATCTTGGTCGGGGTGAGCAGCTCCTCGCCCAGGGTCCGCTGCCGCCCGAAGTCGTCGATCACGATGTCCAGACGCATCCGGGCGGCGCCGAGCAGCACGTGCCGGACCAGCGAGTAGCCGTTGGAGTGCAGACCGGAGGAGCGCATGGCGATGACGACGTCGCCCACCTCGACCCGCTCCGGGCTGAGGATGTCGGCTTCCTCGACCACGCCGACGCCCGTCGCCGAGATGTCGTACTCGTCCGGGCGCAGCACACCGGGGTGCTCGGCGGTCTCCCCGCCCAGCAGCGCGCAGCCCGCGTACCGGCAGCCGTCGGCGATGCCCGCGCCGATCTCGGCCACCTTGTCCGGAACGACCTCGCCGGTGGCGATGTAGTCGAGCAGGAACAGCGGCTCGGCGCCACAGGCCACCAGGTCGTCGACGACCATCGCGACCAGGTCGATGCCTACCGTGTCGTGGATGTCCATCTGCTGGGCGATCACCAGCTTGGTGCCCACACCGTCGGTGGAGGACGCCAGGATCGGGCTCTTGTACTTCTTCGTGTCCAGCCGGAACAGGCCGGCGAAGCCGCCGAGGTCGCCCAGCACCTCCGGGCGGCGGGTCTCGCGCACCTTCGACTTGAGCAGCTCCACGGCGCGGTCGCCCGCGTCGATCGAGACCCCGGCGTCGGCGTACGAGACCGAGCGTTTACGGGTCTGCCGACCGGCACCACCCGTCCACGGCTGGTGGTCGCCGCCGGCGCCCGTCGGGCTGCTTCCTGCGCCGCTGCGCTCGGACACGTGCGTCACGGTTCTCCCCTTTGTGGTTCTCGGTGCCGCGCCGGCGGTGGCCGGGCCGCGCCGGTTGGTGCTACGGGCGGTTTGCGGTCACGCCACCCGGAGTGGCGACGAGCGGGCCGAAGCTGTCCGGGGCTTCCGGCGTCGCGTCGGCGACCCGGCGGCCCATCCCTTCGAGCACGTGCTTGCCGATCAGGTTGCCGGCTGGCAGCTCGATCGGGTACTCCCCATCGAAACACGCCCGACACAGCCGGGTCTTCGGCTGCTCGGTCGCGGCGATCAGGCCGGGAAGCGATACGTAGCCCAGCGTGTCGGCGCCGATGGAGCGCCGGATGCCGTCGTTGTCCAACCCGTTGGCCAGCAGCTCCGCCCGGGTGGCGAAGTCGATGCCGTAGAAGCATGGCCAGCTGACCGGCGGCGAGGAGATCCGGACGTGCACCTCCAGCGCCCCCGCCTCGCGCAGCATCCGCACGATGGCCCGCTGCGTGTTGCCGCGCACGATCGAGTCGTCCACGACCACCAGCCGCTTGCCGCGGACGTTCTGCCGCAGGGGGTTGAGCTTGAGGCGGATGCCCAGCTGACGCAGGGTCTGCGACGGCTGGATGAAGGTGCGACCCACGTACGGGTTCTTCATCAGGCCGGCGCCGTAGGTGATGCCGGACGCCTCGGCGTAACCGATCGCGGCCGGCGTGCCGGACTCGGGCACCGGGATGACCAGGTCGGCCTCCACCGGGTGCTCCTTGGCCAACTGCCGGCCGATCTGCACCCGCGCCGCGTGCACGTTACGCCCGGCGATTGTCGCGTCCGGGCGGGCGATGTAGACGTACTCGAAGAGGCAGCCCTTCGGCTCCGGCGCGGCGAACCGCGTGGAGCGCAGCCCCTCCTCGTCGATCGCGATCAGCTCACCGGGCTCGACCTCACGCACCACGCTGGCGCCGACGATGTCCAGCGCGGCGGTCTCGCTCGCCACCACCCAGCCACGCTCCAACCGGCCGAGCACCAGCGGGCGGACGCCGTGCGGGTCGCGGGCCGCGTACAGCGTCGACTCGTCCATGAAGACGAAGCTGAACGCTCCGCGCAGCTGCGGCAGCACCTCCAGCGCGGCCGCCTCGACCGACAGGTCCGGACGGCTGGCCAGCAGCATGGTCACCAGCGAGGTGTCGTTCGTCGAGCCGTCCGCGACGAGGCCGCGCTCGGCGACCTCCTTCTCCAGCTCGGCGGTGTTGACCAGGTTGCCGTTGTGGGCCAACGCGATGGTCGTGCCGGAACTCGTCGACCGGATGGTCGGCTGGGCGTTCTCCCAGTTGGAGGCGCCGGTCGTGGAGTATCGGGCGTGCCCGATCGCCAGGTGGCCGCGCAGGCTGGCCAGGGTGGGCTCGTCGAAGACCTGGGCCACCAGGCCGAGATCCTTGTAGACCACCACGCCCGAGCCATCGCTCACCGCGATGCCCGCGGCTTCCTGCCCGCGGTGCTGTAGGGCATAGAGGCCGAAGTAGGTCAGATTGGCGACCTCTTCACCTGGGGCCCAGACGCCGAAGACGCCGCAGGCGTCCTGGGGGCCGGGTCGTTGGGGGTCAAGGTCGTGGCTCAGCCGGCCGTCGCCTCGGGGCACTACCGCTCCCTCACGCTGGTCTGGACCGGCCTGGCGGGGATCACGGTGCGGATCCACACTCCTCGGCCGGGACCACTGTCGTCGCCTGACAGTGTACGCGAGTCACCGTCAATACAGATAGTCACGATTTCCCTGCCGAGAGTTACGATCACTCGGACATCCGGGCAGCTAGAGGGGCAGGAATGCCGAGAGGTCCGCCCGAACGCCGCTCACCTGCACGCGACCGTCGGTGACCGCCTCCATCCACCCGATCCGCCCGGTGGCCACCTCCAACCAGGTCTGCGGAGACATCTCGACGACGTTCGGTGGGTTTCCCCTGGTGTGTCGAGGACCGGGAACGCACTGGATCGCACCGTATGGTGGGACGCGCACCTCCACCGATCGGCCGGGGGCGCGCTCCGCGAGGACGGTCAACAAGGACCGGACCGCCTCCCGGAGTACCGGCCGTTCGGGTGTACGACCCTCGTCAAGCGCCGACAAAGCCGCCGCTACGGCGGCGGACTTACTGTGCGGAGAGGACACGACGGGACGATACGACGCACAGGTGAAGCACCCGACTCTGGCCCTGGGTCGCGCCGATCCAGTCAGACAAGGCATAGTGGCCGACGGCGTATTCGTACCGTGATGATCCCCGGCCCGGCGCCCCGCCGGTCAAGGGAAGTCAGCCCGGAAGGCGGTGGACGTGTCAACACACCGACGTGCCTGGAAGCAGCGGGCCGGTGTGGTCGTAGCGCTGGTTGCCGGCGCTCTGCTCGCCGTCCCCGCCACACCAGCCCTGGCCGCACCCAACGTCACAAACGTCTCGGCCTCCCCAGGCACTGTCCAGGCCGGCGGCGAGACGACTGTGAGCTACAAGCTCAGCTTCGACGATCCGGTCGTGCCCGCCGACGTCACTGTCAGCTCTGACAACTCAAAGCTCCAGTGCGTCGATGGCTGCTCGCAAGGGAACGTGACCGAGGGCGGCACCTACACAGCCAAGTTCAAGCTGGCCGACGATGCCTCAAACGGGTCCGCCCGCATCACCGTCAAGGCTAGTGCTGGGCTCGGAAACGGACAGGGCTCGACCACGGTCAACCTCACGGCCAAGGCGGCCCCGCCGACGCCCCAGCAGAACCAGACTGTGAAGTCGGTCTCCGGCAAGGTCGTCAAGAAGGCCGACAACACCGCGGTGCCGAACGCCTTCGTGATCCTCCAGGACAGCGGCGGCCACCGCTACGACGCCATGAGCGACGGCAGCGGTAACTTCCGCTTCACCGGGAGCACCAGCGCCCCGATCACTCCCGGACGGATCGACCTGGGCGCGTCCTCCGACAACATCAAGGCGTTCAAGAGCTTCAACGCCAACGCCGGACAGTCCATCACCGGCCAGCGGATCAGCCTGGAGATCGGGGTCGCCGCGACGCCCAGCGCCACCCCGTCCGCCAGCGCCGAGGCCACTCCCACCGAGGAGGCGACCGAGGAGGGCACCGAGGAGGAGCCCTCCGAGGAGGCCAGCCCCGGCGCCGCGGCGAACGCCGGCAAGGAGGACGACGGCGGCGGCATCGGGTCGTACCTGATCATCCTGCTCGGCGGCCTGCTCGTCGCGGCCGGCGTCGGCACGATCGTGCTGCTCTGGATGAAGCGCCGCGAGAGCGGCGACGACGATGACGAGCCGGCGGCGGCCGGCGCGGCTGGCGCCGTGCCGGCGGCCCGGGGTGCCTTCCACGGGGCCGACGACCGGACCCGGGTGGTCAACCGCCCCGGGGGCGGGCCCGACCCGACCATGGTCGGCGGCGCGGCGCTGAGCGAGGCGCCGACGATGATGCACCGCCCGGTGGTCGACGACGTCCCACCGGACCCGTACGGAGCGCCTGCACAGCCCTACGGTGCGGCGGGCCAGCAGGGCTGGGGAGGCGCCGGCTACGGCGACGAGCCCGCCCCGGGCGGCTACGGCGCCGGCGGCTACGGCAATGCGCCCTCCTCGGGCGGCGGCTACGGCACGGCGGCAACGCCGGATGGCGGCTACGGCGCCGGCGGGGTTGATGGCGGCTACGGCGCCGGCCCAGCGGGGGACGCCTACGGCGCCGGCCCGGCAGGGGACGCCTACGGCGCCGCGCCCGGCTCGGGCGCGGGTTACGGCGGCGCGGCGGCCCCGAGTGGCGGCTACGGCAGCGCGCCCTCCTCCGGTGGTGGCTACGGCAGCCGTGACTACACGGCTCCGGCCGGTGCCGCGGGCTACCCGCCCGCTCCCGCCGGCGCGGCAGGCTACGGCGAGCGCTTCGACGAGCCGACCGGCCGGTACACAGGTGACAGCACTCAATACCCGGCACCCGCCGACCCGTACGCCACAGGCGTCTACCAGCCGGAGCAGGCTTCGAGCTACGGCCAGCCCGATCCGACGACCCCGTACGGCGGCGGTCGGACGGCGGAGCCGACCGGCGGCTACGGCCAATCGACGAGCGCGTACGACCAGGGCGGCTACGGTCAGCAGCAGGGCGGCGGGTACGACCAGGGCGGCTACGGCCAGGAGCCCCCGCAGCAACGCGGCGGCTACGACGACCGGGGCTACGACCAGGGCGGCTACGGCCAGCAGCAGGGCGGCGGGTACGACCAGGCGGGTTACGGCCAGGAGCCCCCGCAGCAACGCGGCGGCTACGACGACCGGGGCTACGACCAGGCGGGTTACGGCCAGCAGCAGGGTGGCCGGGCCCGGCCGGACGGTCCGCCGCCCACCGAGCGGGGCGGCCGACGCCTCGACTGGCTGGACGACTGACCGAACAGCATCCAACAAAGCAGCACCACGACAACGGCCGTCCGGAGATCCGGGCGGCCGTTCCGTTGCTGCCGCTGGTCGCCGAGCCCTCGATCACCGCACCGGCTCGTCGTGATCGACCCCGCCGTCCAGGAAGTCGGTGTGTCGAGGTGTGGCGGACGGCCTGCTTTCCAGGAAACCGAGTAATCACGCAGACAGACCGACGTGCGGCACCGCCCAGGCGCGGCGGCCGGCGACCCGCGTCGGTCAGGCGGCGGAGAACACGCCCTGGCGGAGGACCGGCACGACATCCGAAACGTCGACCCGGACGGCGATGTCGACGTCGGCGCCGAAGCCGCTCTCGGTCAGCTCCCGACCGGACACGCTCCCGCGCACCGCGGCGGGGACGTCCGGAGTGCTGGCCAGAGCGGCGAGCGCCATGGCCGCCTCCACGGAGAGGCCAGCCGGCACACCGGAAAGGGCGTCCAGCACGCTCGCCGCGCCGAGCTGATCCTCGACCGACGGCCGTAGCGACCCGTCCGGCCACCGCTCACCCGAGGCGATGACCCCGATCGGGGCGTCCGACGTGCCGTACCCCTGGCGGCGCAGCCAACGCCCGACGGCGCGGGAGTTGCGCAGGCACGCCGCGACCACCGGCAGCCCGGTGGCGCTGGCGGCGGCGCTGATCGCGGAGCCGTTCGGTGAGGGCAGCACCAGATCCGCCACGACGGGCGCGGCGCTCAGCGCGGCGGGCGACAGCGACCACGGATGGTCGGCCGTCACCAGGCGACGACCCACCGCGGCGACCGCGCCGACCCGGACTGCGTACTCGGCGGCCTGCTCACCCCACGGGAACGGGTGCACCCGCATGCCTCGGGCGACCGCCACCTCCACGGCGGTGGTGAACGAGAGCACGTCCACCACCACCAAAGCCGCGCAGACCCGGCCGAGTTCGGCCGCCCCGGTCAGGCCCCAGTCGAAGCGGGCGCCCGACCCGGGCTGGCCGTGGACGGCCGCCGCCAACGCCTCAGCGCTCGTCAGGCGACGGCTCGGCGGCACCGGGGTCAGACTCGGACGACTCACCCGGCTGCTCCGACCCGACCGGGTCGACGGCTCCAGTCTGCGGGGACGGACCGGCCGAGGCGATCGGCTCGGAGAGCACCTCCGACGCGTCCACCGGCTCGGCCGGGGTGCCCGGCAGCGGCACGCCCTCGACCGCGCCCGCCACGCCGGCGGCCGGTGCGGGCACCTCGACGGCGGCGGCGCCGCCGAAGAGACGCGGCAGCGTCTCGGTGTGCGCGGTCCGCAGCTCGTCCAGACCGATCCGGAACTGGCCGTGCACCTCCAGCGCGCCACCCGTCGGGTCGGTGACGCCGATCAGCTCGAACGGCACCCCCCGCTCGGCGCAGAGCGCGGCGAACGCCTTGTCGTGGCCACGCGGCACCGACACCAGCGCCCGCGTGGCGGACTCGCTGAACAGGTAGACGAACGGCATCGAGCCGCCGGCGAACTGCTCCGGCACGGCGATCCGGGCACCGACGCCACGCCGCAGGCAGGACTCGACCAGGCTTTGGGCAAGACCACCGTCGGAGAGGTCGTGCGCGGAGGCCAGGTGGCCGACGCGGGCCGCCTCGGCCAGCAGCTCGGCCAGCGCCTTCTCACGAAGGAGGTCGACCTGCGGCGGGATGCCGCCGAGGTGCTCGTGCGTCACCCAGGCCCACTCCGAGCCGGACAGCTCCACGTTCGTCTCGCCGAGCAGGTAGAGCTGGTCGTGGTCGCCACCGGGGCGCGGGACGAAGCCCATCGGCACCCGGTCGGCGACGTTGTCCAGCACGCCCAGCACACCTACCACCGGGGTCGGGTGGATGGGCGCCGCGCCGGTCTGGTTGTAGAAGCTGACGTTGCCGCCGGTGACCGGGATGCCCAGCTCCAGGCAGCCGTCCGCCAGGCCGCGCACGGCCTCGGCGAACTGCCACATCACACCCGGGTCCTCCGGGGAGCCGAAGTTGAGGCAGTTGGTCACGGCGATCGGCGTCGCGCCGGTCACCGCCACGTTCCGGTACGCCTCGGCCAGGGCCAGCTTGGTGCCGTTGTACGGATCCAGTCGGGCGTACCGGCCGTTGCCGTCCAACGACAGCGCCACGCCGAGCCCGGTCCGCTCGTCGATCCGGATCACGCCGCCGTCCTCCGGCTGGGCGAGCACGGTGTTGCCGAGCACGTAGCGGTCGTACTGCTCGGTGACCCAGGTCTTGTCGGCCAGGTTGGGCGACGCGATCATGCGCAGCACGGTCTCCCGCAGCGCCTCCGGGTCGGCCGGACGGGGCAGCGTCTCGGCCCGGTCGGCCTGGAGCAGGATCAGGTCGGCCGGCTCGCGCATCGGCCGGGCGTAGACCGGGCCGTCGTCGACAAGCGAACCCGGCGGCACGTCGACGACCAGGTGGTCCTGCCAGGTGATCAGCAGTCGACCGGGGCGGCCGTCCGGCTCCGGTGCGGTGACCTCACCGATCGCGGTGGCGAGGACGCCCCACTTCTCGGCGGTCTTGAGCACGGCGTCGAGCTTCTCCGGCTCGACGACCAGCAGCATCCGCTCCTGGGACTCGCTGGCCAGGATCTCGTGCGGGTCCATCGAGGGCTCGCGCAGCGGCACCCGCTCCAGCCAGACCCGCATGCCGGTGCCGGCTGCGGCGGCGGTCTCGGTGAGCGCGCAGGTCAGACCGGCGCCACCGAGGTCCTGGATGCCGACGACCAGTTGCCCGTCGTACAGCTCCAGGCACGCCTCGATCAGCAGCTTCTCGGTGAACGGGTCACCGACCTGCACGGCGGGGCGGCGTGCCTCGCTGCCCTCGTCGAAGGTCGCGCTGGCCAGCACCGACACGCCGCCGATGCCGTCCCGGCCGGTCTTGGCGCCCATCAGCACGACGACGTTGCCCGGGCCGGCGGCGGCCTTGTTCTGTAGCCGGCTGACCGGCAGCACGCCCAGGCAGAGCGCGTTGAGCAGCGGGTTGCCCTGGTACGAGGGGTCGAACACCAGCTCGCCGCCGATGTTGGGCAGGCCGAGGCAGTTGCCGTAGCCACCCACGCCTGCGACGACGCCGGTGAGCACACGGGCGGTGTCCGGGTGGTCCGCCGCGCCGAAACGCAGCGGATCCATGACCGCGATCGGCCGGGCACCCATGGCGAGGATGTCCCGGACGATGCCGCCGACGCCGGTCGCCGCGCCCTGGTACGGCTCGACGAAGCTCGGGTGGTTGTGCGACTCGACCTTGAAGGTCACCGCCAGCTCGTCGGAGACCTGCACGACGCCGGCGTTCTCACCGATGCCGGCGAGCAGGCGGTCGCTGTGCGGGGCCTTCTCACCGAACTGGCGCAGGTGCACCTTGCTCGACTTGTAGGAGCAGTGCTCGCTCCACATGATCGAGTACATGGCGAGCTCGGACTGGGTGGGTCGACGGCCGAGGATCTGTCGGATCCGGTCGTACTCGTCGTCGCGCAGGCCCAACTCGGTGTACGGCTGCAACTCGCCCGGGGTGCCACCGGCACGCGGCACGGTGTCCACTCCGTCGGTCCAGTCGGCGGTCGCCGGCCGGGCCGGAGCGGCTGCCGGGGCGGTGGGCTGCGCCAGCGGCTCGGTCGGCTGCGCCGGGGCGGAGTACGCCTCCGGTGTGTCCCGTACCGGGTCCGGATGGGTGGTCATGACCTCTCCTCGCTGCGCTCGTGCCCGCCTGAACGACTCCTCGCGTTCACGCCGGCGCCCCCACCAGGTGCTTGAGGACGGAGGTGAAGAAGCCGAGGCCGTCCAGCGAGGGGCCGGTGAGCGCCTCCACGGCGTGCTCGGGGTGCGGCATGATGCCGACAACGTTGCCGGCGGAGTTGGTGATGGCCGCGATGTCGCGCAGTGACCCGTTGGGGTTGCCGCCGACGTAGCGGGCCACGACCCGTCCCTCGGCTTCGAGCTGGTCCAGCGTCGCGGCGTCGGCGACGTAGCAGCCCTCGCCGTTCTTCACCGGGATGAGGATCTCCTGGCCGGGCTGGAACGCGTTGGTCCACGCGGTTCCGGCCGACTCGACGCGCAGGACCTGGTCCCGGTTGCGGAAGTGCAGGTGCTGGTTGCGGGTGAGCGCGCCGGGCAGCAGGTGCGCCTCGCAGAGGATCTGGAAGCCGTTGCAGATGCCGAGCACCGGCAGGCCACCCCGGGCGGCGTCCACGAGCGTCTCCATCACCGGCGCGAACCGGGCGATGGCGCCGCAGCGCAGGTAGTCACCGTAGGAGAAGCCGCCGGGCAGCACGACCGCGTCCACACCGTGCAGATCCGGGTCACCGTGCCAGAGCCGGACAGGCTCGGCGCCGGCGATCCGTACGGCGCGGGCCGCGTCCCCGTCGTCGAGCGAGCCGGGGAAGGTGACCACACCGACCCGGGCGGTCACGATCGGGCGTCCGCGGTCTCGTCGGTCTCGACCAGGCGGACGGTGAAGTCCTCGATGACCGGGTTGGCGAGCAGCTTGTCGGCGATCTCCCGGGCCCGGTCCAGGTCCGGTTCACCGGTGAAGTCGATCTCGATGCGCCGGCCGATCCGCACTGAGGCGACGTCGCTGACGCCGAGCCGGGGCAGCGCGTTTGCGACGGCCTGGCCCTGCGGATCGAGGATCTCGGGCTTGAGCATGACGTCGACGACGACGCGAGGCACTGGGCACTCCTGACTGTGTACGCAGTTGGGTGCCGACCCACAATGGGCGAGCGCAGCCAGCGTACCTGGCAGATACCGCCGCGGACGCACCGGCCGGGCGCAGTCCAGGCAGTGATCCACATAACCGGCGTCGGGGACGACCGACGGGGCGGGACAGGCGGCCCCACCAGGGCAGATACGGCACGCCGGGTAGCCGAATCGTTACATCGGTTGATCTCGATGACCTTCTTGAAAACGATGCTCGTCGGCCCTGCCACACATTGATATAACTTGATGTCCGTGCGGGTCGGCAGCGTCTACCGCAGCATCAGCACCGCGGCGGCGTCCCTGGCCGGCGGCAACCCGCCCGTCGGATCGACCAACTCGATCTACGGGTGGGGCATGACCTGCTACCGCGGCTGCTCCGCATCCAGCAGCTCAAGACGCGTACAACCGGGCCTGGATCACCTCGGTGGCCGGTGTCCGACCGTTAGCGCCCGCGCGGCGCGGATGGTCGACACCGTGCCTACCGTCCGCGCCGCGTCGTTTTGCAGCATCCGATCAGGTGAACACGGCACACGATCGGGTCGCGCAACTCCTGACAGCATCGGAACCGTGCTGGTCGTGACGACAGAGCAACTGCCCGGCTACGAGATCCGCCAGATTCTCGGTGAGGTGGTGTCATCAATGGCCAGGACGCGCAACCCATACCGCGAGGGGGTCAAGAACCTGCGCGGTGGCGCGTACGACCCGATGGCGCCGGACAACCTGACCCGCTGGCGCACCGACTCGGTGACCCGCCTCGGCGAGGAGGCCCTGCGGCTCGGCGCGAACGCGGTGATCGGCATGCGCTTCGACAGCCGCGACTGCGGTGAGATGTGGATGGAGATCTGCGCGTACGGCACGGCGGTTGTCGCCGTACCCAAGATGCCCGAGGTCATGCCGGCCGACCAGCCGGCGGTGGCGGCGGAGACCGCCACCGAGCCGGCCTTCGCGGAGTCCCTGGGCGGCATCGCCGAACCGGCAAGCGCCCCCAACCTGAGAACAGCAGCAGAAACCCCCACAGGCGAGTAACGCCCACCCCGCACCCACCCCGGTCAAGGCCGGTTGATCATGAAGTTATTGCCCTGCGCATCGGCGTGTCGCGGCAATAACTTCATGATCGACGGGGGGGAGGGGGAGGGAGGGAGGGGGTGGGGGGTTACAGGATTGGGGGTGGGCTGTAGGTTGCCGCCTTTGGGTGGGTTTCGACCACAGTGGTGATGCGGCGGGTTATCGCTTCCACCTGGGTCTTCGCTGCGCCTACGAAGGCGCTGCGGTCGGCTACCAGGGTGTCGATGTCGGCTCGGGACAGGCCGAGGCGGCCGTCGGCGGCCAGGCGGTCGAACAGGTCGTTCTCCGGGGCGCCCTTTTCGCGCATGGCCAATGCCACAGCGACCGAGTGTTCCTTGATCACCTCGTGTGCGACTTCCCGGCCGACACCGCGCCGGACCGCCGCCACCAGGATCTTGGTGGTGGCCAGGAACGGCAGGAACCGCTCCAGCTCCCGGTTGATCACCGCCGGGTACGCGCCGAACTCGTCGAGCACGGTCAGGAACGTCTGGAACAGCCCGTCGGCGGCGAAGAACGCGTCCGGCAGAGCCACCCGCCGAACCACCGAGCAGGACACGTCCCCCTCGTTCCACTGGTCACCGGCCAGCTCGCCGACCATCGACAGGTAGCCCCGGATGATCACCGCAAAGCCGTTCACGCGCTCCGACGAGCGGGTGTTCATCTTGTGCGGCATCGCGCTGGAGCCCACCTGGCCCGGCTTGAAGCCCTCGGTGACCAACTCCTGACCGACCATCAGCCGGATCGTGGTCGCCAGCGACGACGGTGCGGCGGCGGTCTGCGCCAGCGCCGACAGCACGTCGAAGTCCAACGAGCGCGGGTAGACCTGCCCGACGCTGTCCAGCACCCGCGCGAAGCCCAGGTGCTCGGCGACGCGCCGCTCCAACTCGGCCACCTTGTCGGCGTCGCCGTCGAAGAGGTCGAGCTGGTCGGCGGACGTGCCGACCGGGCCCTTGATGCCGCGCAGCGGGTAGCGGGCGATCAGATCCTCCAGCCGGTCGTACGCGATCAGCAGCTCCTCCGCCGCCGACGCGAAGCGCTTGCCCAGCGTGGTGGCCTGCGCCGCCACGTTGTGCGAACGACCGGTCATCACCAGCTCGGTGTGCTCGTACGCCAGCCAGGCCAACCGGGCCAGGGTGGCCACCACCCGGTCCCGGATCAGCTCCAACGAGGCGCGCACCTGGAGCTGCTCGACGTTCTCGGTGAGATCCCGCGAGGTCATCCCCTTGTGCACGTGCTCGTACCCGGCGAGCGCGCTGAACTCCTCGATGCGGGCCTTCACGTCGTGCCGGGTGACCCGCTCCCGCTCCGCGATCGAGGCGAGGTCGACCTGGTCGAGCACCCGCTCGTACGCCTCGACCACGCCGTCCGGCACGGGCACCCCGAGGTCGCGCTGGGCGCGGAGCACGGCGAGCCAGAGCCGCCGCTCCATCCGGACCTTCTCCTCCGGTGACCAGAGGGCGACCAACTCGGGCGAGGCGTACCGGTTGGCGAGCACGTTCGGGATCGTCACGGTCCCATTCTCCGGCACCGGCTGGCGGCGCGACCCGACGGGGGCCACACCCGACGAGCCTCGGATCCTGCTGATGCAGGAAGAAGCCATCAGGCGGACCGGCAGGACACCTGCCGGTCCGCCCGGCCCGGAGGGCACGCCGAGGCCGTGCCCTCCGGGTCGAGGCCTGCGAACCATCACCGACCGGTCGGGTTACTTCCCCGGAAGGGCGACTGCCGGGTCGAGGGCGATGGCCTTCAGCTGCTCAGCGGTCAGCGCGAACGCGTCCTTGGGGCCTTGGGAGTGGGACACCCAGACAAGGGAGCCGTCCTTCCGCAGCACCTGCACGTTCCGCTCGCTGCCGCCGGTCGTGTTGGTGGTGATCCGCCACCGTTCGCCGTTCGGCCCCTCGCCGGTCGTGCAGGCGTACGTCCTGGACTGTGGGCCGCAGGTCAGATCACCGGCGAGGCCGGAGCCCTCCCGCTCAAGCTGCACCGAGAAGAGCCCGCTGTGCCCGTCAACCGCGATAACCGCCTGGCCCCAGTACTTGTCGATGCTGTTGTCGCCACCGGAGCCCGTCCACTCATCCTCCAGGGCCGCTCTGGCTCCAACAGCCTTGACCCCGGGTGCCTGGGCGCGCAGGGCGGCGAAGACCGCCGTGTCGATCTTCCTCTGGACGTCCGGGGCGCTGGACTCGCCCGGCCTCGGTTCCAGGGGCGGTCGCACGGTCACGCCGGGCGGAAGGGGGCCAAGAGCCAGAGCGGGGTCGGATGCCACGGCAATCATCTGCCCGGCGGTCAGTGGCAGTTCACCCTGCCCTGGGTCGTTGTAAACCCGCATCGTGACCAGCGTCCCGCTTCGTCGAAGCAGGTTGACGTTGAGTTGATGCTCCCCCTTCCGGTCCTTCGCCTTGGCGTCGATGAAGGCGCGTTCGATGGTCCTGACCTGCGCTCCGTCCGGGCCGCTGGATTCCGCACACGCGTACTCGAACAGATCTGAGGGCCGTTCTTCCTCGCAGCCCGTCTCAGCGAAGATCTCCTCTCCCAGCCGCCAGACACGCGTGCTCACCTCGGCGGTCGAACCGCCAGCGCCAACGGTCGTCCACATCGAGTAGCTCTCCAGCGTGGTCTGGGGACTGGCGCCCACCTTCAGCTTCGGGATGTCTGGAGAGGCGGACTCCGGCCAGGTGAGGTTGGGGACCTCGCGGACGAGGGCGGCCACGAAGGAGTCCTCCAGGCGCTTCGCGTCCTCAGGGGTACCCGCCGCAGTGGTGATAGACGGCTGAACCACTGGTGCGACGTTCGGCGGGGCCGGTTCGGGCGGCCGGGGCATCATCGTGAGGGTGATCGCCAGCACCATCACCGCGCCCGCTCCGGAGGCACCCCAAGCGCGGAGCCGAGCGACTCTCCGCTGTCGATCGATCACCCGATCCATGTCGATCGAGGTCGGCGGGATTTCTCCAACGGCCTCTCTGAAAGCTGTCCGGTAGCTCACGCGCTCTCTCCGCTCAATGCCGAATCCACCGTCGCCAGCGTCCGAAGGCTTTCCAGACCCCGCGCGGCCTGGCTCTTCACCGTCCCTGTGCTGATCCCCAACGCCCGGGCGGTCTCCTCGACCGACAGGTCGCAGTAGAAGCGCAGGACCACCACCGCCCGCCGCCGCGGGGAAAGCTGCGCCAACAGGTCCAGGAGCAGTTCCCGGTCGGCCAGCGCCGCCTGCGGCAGGGCTACGTCGGCCTGCTCGGGCAGCTCGTCGGTGACCTTCTCGCGCCGCCACGGCCGGCGCCGCTCGTCCAGCCACGCGTTGGTCAGCATCCCCCGCACGTACGCGTCGACGTGTTCCATCGTCCGGACGCGCCGCCAGTGCTGGTAAAGCTTGCCGATGGTGATGGAGACCAGGTCGTCTGCGGTGTGCCAGTCCCGGCAGAGCAGGTACGCAGTGATGCGCAGGGGCTCCAACCGGGCGCTGACGAACTGCCGGTAGTCGTCCTCGTCGGCCCGATTCACCGCGCTGGACCTTGCGTTCGCCTCATGCCTGGGGAACGGAAAGAAGGGCCGGAAAGGTTGCTCGCCCAGCCGTAGCTCGACCGGCATCTCGTTGGCGCCATCAGGTCCACCTCGTCCGCGCGCCGGTGGTAGCCGTCCGGCGGGCACTTCTTCGTCTCATGTCCAGGGGACGAAGCGTCACGGCGGCGAGGTTGCCCGCCCGTCGGAGTTTCTGCCGTCGCTGACCCGACCCGTTGTCGTTGCGTTGCCCGACAGGGCGGACAGGAGACGGCGAATACGCCATGATCTGGTTTCTCCGGCCGATCCCGGCCGTCTCCCTTCGCTGTGAGAGACACCGTATGCGCACATCACGCCTCGTCGGGCTCGCGGCGATCGCGCTGCTCGGCGGCACGCTACTGCCGTCCGCTAGCCCCGCCCGCGCCGAGACCACCGTCCTGTACGTCAACAACCTCGTCCCCGAGCGCTGCACCGACACCGGTGTCGGCGCAGTCGACCAGCCCTTCTGCACCATCGGGGCGGCCGTCGCCAGAGTCGGCCCGGGCCAGACCGTGACGGTCGACGGCGGGCCGTACGCGGAACGGTTCAGCGTTCCCGTCTCCGGCACGGCGGAACGGCCGATCACCATCCTCGCGGGCGTGTCCGCCACCAACGGTTTCGTCCGGCTCACCGGGCCGACCGCCGGTGCCGTCGTCCACCACCAGAGCCACGTCACCATCAAGGGCTTCCGCATCGTCGGCACGATGGAGGCACCGGCCGTCGACATCGAGGACTCCGACGGCATCGTCCTCGACGATGTCGGCGTCAGTGCCACCGGAGCATCGACCCACCCCGCGTTCCGGCTGTCCGGAGTGACCGGAGTGACCGTACGGGGTGCCATCGGCGTCGGCACACGGCTTGCCACGGGCCTGTTCCTGGACGCGGCGAGCAGTGGGGTGACCATCACCAAGGCCACCTTCAGCAACAGCGACGCCGACGCCGGAGCGGGCGCGGGGATCGACGTCGAGGCTGCTGACACGAGGATCCTCGCGAGCACTGTGGCCGGCTTCCGTGGGGCGGCCATCGCCGTCCGGCCGGGTGCGATCGACACCGTGATCGCCAACAACCAGATCAACCGCGGCTACGGTGACGGCATCCAGATCCGGGGGGCGATCGGCACCGCCGTCAGCAACAACCTCGTGCAGGATCGCTGTGGCGACGGTGTCCGTGTCGACGGCACGTCCGACCGCATCTCGGTCCAGAACAACGTGGTCATCAGGAACGGCGGCCCCAACAACACGGGTCTCTGCGCGTCGTCCTCGACCGACGGCGTGGAGATCGGGGTGTACGCCGAGTCCCGCGGAAAGACTGTCGTCGACTACAACAACACCGGTAAGTCCACCGGCTACGCCTGGGACCGGCCGATGACCCTGGAGGAGTTCCACGCCGCCTCCGGACAGGGCGCCCACGACAGCTACGACTCCAGCGAGTGGGGGCGTGTCGACTCGGCGAACTCGGCTGCTCCTGGCTTCCCGGCGACGGACGTCCTGGGCCGCAGTCGCGGCGACGACCCGTCGAGGGCGAACACGGGAGCCGGGCCCGTCCCCTGGGCCGACCGCGGCACGCACGAATCGCTTCCCGCTCCGGTCGTGCTGGCAGCCCTGACCCAGGAGCCCGGGACCGGGTGGGTCACCGCGGACGCCTCGGCCACCCGGGCCGGCTTCACGCCCGTCGTGTCCTACCGGTTCGACTTCGGTGACGGGACGGTCGTGACCCAGTCCGGGCCGGTGGCCCGACACCAGTACGGCTCGCACGGGACGTTCCGGGTCACGGTCACCGCCACCCTCGCGGACACCATGACGGCGGCGAGGGCGTACAGCGTGAGCTTCCTACCCTCCGCCGGCACGATCGGTCTGCTGTCCCTGGCCCACAACCACTATCTCGGTGTCGGCAACGCGGCACACCAGAGCCCCGTTCTGGTCGCCGACCGCACGACCCTCGCGCCGGCCGATGCGTTCGACCTGGTGAACGTCGGCACCAACCAGGTGGCGCTGCTGGCCCACCGCACCGGCGCCTACGTGAGTCCGGACCTCTTGGCAGTCGACGTGCTCTCGGCGGGCAGTTCGTCGGTGGGCCCGAACGAGACGTTCACCGTGACCCGCTACACCGACGGCAGCTTCAGCCTCAAAGCATCCAACGGCCGGTACGTCAGCGTGTACAACCCCGGTGACGCGTTGCTCACCAGCACCTATGCGGTCACCTTCGCGGAGAGGTTCCACCGGGTGAACCTCGCCGACGCCAACCGGACCCTGCGGACCGCGACCGTCAAGCGGTTCGTGACCGCCGACACCGCCGCGTCGAAGCCGCTGATCGCCAGCAGTTCCGTCCTCGACAAGAACCAGCGGTTCGACTTCGTCGATCTCGGCGACGGCAAGGTGGCGTTGTTCGCGCACGCCAACAACCGCTTCGTCTTCGCGCCGAACGCCGGCGCCCTGCCGCTGATCAACGCCAGCGGCCTGGTCAGCCCCTGGGGGACGTTCACGCTGGTCCGCAACACGAACGGGACGGTCAGCCTCAAGGCGACAGTCAACAACCGTTACGTCAGCGCGGGCCTGGGGTCGTCACCATTGACCGCCGACCGCACCTCGATCGGCTCGGGCGAGCGTTTCGTCCTCAGCTGATCCACCACGCGCCGGCGCCCGTCACGACGATCCGTGGCGGGCGTCGGCCGTCGGGGCGGTTCAGCGCTCCAGGATCGCCGTCACGCCCTGGCCGCCGGCCGCGCAGATGGAGATCAGCCCGCGTCCGCTGCCCTTGGAGGCCAGCAGCTTGGCCAGCGTGGCCACGATCCGGCCGCCGGTGGCGGCGAACGGGTGCCCGGCGGCCAGCGAGGAGCCGTTGACGTTGAGCCGATCGGTGTCGATCGCGCCCAACGGAGCGTCCAGGCCGAGCCGGTCCTTGCAGAACTCCGGCGACTCCCAGGCGGCGAGGGTGGCCAGCACCTGCGAGGCGAACGCCTCGTGGATCTCGTAGTAGTCGAAGTCCTGCAACGTCAGCCCGGCACGGGCCAGCATCCGCGGCACCGCGTACGCGGGGGCCATCAGCAGCCCCTCGTCGCCGTGTACGAAGTCCACGGCGGCCGTCTCCGACCAGCTGAACCAGGCAAGCACCGGCAGGCTGTGTTCCCGCGCCCACTCCTCCGACGCGAGCAGCACTGTGGACGCGCCGTCGGTGAGCGGCGACGAGTTCCCGGCGGTCATGGTGGCCTGCTCGGCGTCCGGGCCGCGGGTGCCGAAGACCGGCCTGAGCGCGCCGAGCTTCTCCAGGGTGCTGTCGGGGCGGAGGTTCTGGTCGCGGGTGAGCCCCAGGTAGGGCGTCATCAGGTCGTCGAAGAAACCCCTGTCGTACGCGGCGGCGAGCCGCTGGTGCGAGCGCAGTGCCAGCTCGTCCTGCGCGCGCCGTTCGATCTGCCACTGCACGGCGGTACGGGCGGCGTGGTCACCCATGGACAGGCCGGTACGCGGTTCGGCGTTGCGCGGGATCTCCGGCTTGAACGGCTGGAGCGGGCGCAGCTTCGCGGCGATCTTCACCCGCTGGCCGAGGGTCCGGGCCGAGTTCAGCTTGAGCAGTGTGCGCCGCATGTCCTCGTTGACCGCGAGCGGCGCGTCGGAGGTGGTGTCGACACCGCCGGCGATGCCGACGTCGAGCTGACCGAGGGCGATCTTGTTGGCGACCAGGATGGCCGCCTCCAGGCCGGTGCCGCAGGCCTGCTGGATGTCGTACGCGGGGGTGTGCGGGTCGAGCCGGGAGCCGAGCACCACCTCGCGGGTGAGGTTGAAGTCGCGGGAGTGCTTGAGCACCGCGCCGGCCACCACCTCGCCGACGCGTTGCCCGGCCAGCCCGTAGCGGGCGATCAGGCCGTCCAGCGCCGCGCCGAGCAGATCCGCGTTGGACGCGTCCGCGTAGCGGGAGTTGGAACGGGCGAAGGGGATGCGGTTGCCCCCGATGACCGCGACCCGCCGGATGCTCTGCACGATCCGCCTCCTCGACAAGTGTTGCTCGAACCCTACTCGCCAGTAGGCTACGCCCATGACCGACAGGTACGCGAGCTTCGTCCAATCGGCCGCCGGCCGCGCGCTGGTCAAGCGCCTCGGGCTGCCCGACCCGCCGCGACTGCGCCGACACCACCCCGGCGACCCGCTGCTGACCGGGCCGGCCCTGCTCGGCGCGGCCGGCGGGGGCCGGCTCGTCGAGCCGGTCACCGCGATCCTGACCGCCGCCGGGGTCGAGCTGCGCGACACCGGCGCGGCCGCACCGCAGGACCGCTTCGGCGCCCTGGTGTTCGACGCAACCGGCATCACCGACTCGACCCAGCTGCGTCAGCTCTACGACTTCTTTCACCCGCAGGCCCGGGCGCTGCTGCCCAGCGGCCGGGTGATCGTGCTCGGCACTCCGCCGAGCGAGTGCCCGGCGCCGCGCGAGGCGACGGCACAGCGCGCCCTGGAGGGGCTGGTCCGCAGCATCGGCAAGGAGTTCGGTCGGGGCACCACGGCACAACTCGTCCAGGTAACTCGCGACGCCAACGGCACGAGCCTCGAATCGACAGTCCGATTTCTGCTCTCCGGCCGGTCCGCGTACGTCTCGGGGCAGGTGATCCGGGTGGGTGCCGGCCCGGCGAGCGCCCCGGCCGACTGGGACCGCCCGCTGGATGGGCAGGTCGTGCTGGTCACCGGGGCTGCCCGGGGCATCGGCGCGGCCCTCGCCCGGGTCCTCGCCCGCGACGGCGCACAGGTGGTAGCCCTGGACGTCCCGGCGGCCGGTGACGCCCTCGCCGCGGTGGCGAACGACATCGGCGGTACGGCGGTGCAACTCGACCTGACCGCGCCGGACGCGCCGACCCGGCTCGCCGACCACCTGGCAAGCCGACACGGCCGGGTCGACGTGGTGGTGCACAACGCCGGCATCACCCGGGACAAGACGCTCGGCCGGATGGACGCCGACCGGTGGGACCAGGTCATCGACGTCAACCTGTCCAGTCAGGAGCGGATCAACGACGTGCTGCTGGAGCGGGAGCTGATCCCGGCCGGTGGCCGGATCATCGGCGTCTCCTCCATCGCCGGGATCGCCGGTAACCGGGGGCAGACCAACTACGCCACCAGCAAGGCCGGCGTGATCGGCTTGGTCGACTCGCTCGCCCCGGCCCTGCGCGACCGGAACATCAGCGTCAACGCGGTGGCCCCCGGCTTCATCGAGACCCGGATGACCGCGCGCATCCCGCTTGTGGTCCGCGAGGCGGGCCGACGGATGAACAGCCTGGCGCAGGGCGGTCTGCCGGAGGACGTGGCCGAGACGATCGGCTGGCTGGCCTGGCCGGCCAGCGGCGGGGTCAGCGGCAACGTGGTCCGGGTCTGCGGCCAGAGTCTGCTGGGGGCGTGATGGCGAAAAGGAGAGAGCCCGCGAGGGAACCCGACGACCTGTCGGTCCACGACCTGATCGAGGGCCCGACCGAGATCCTTTCGCGGGAGATGCTTGACGCGATCCGCCGGCCGGAAGCGGCCGGCACCGACCCGAGCGTCGAGCAGACCCATGACCTGACCGCCTCGGCAGCCGAGGTGACAGGTGACCTCGGCGGCGACGGTCCGGCCGGAACGGGCGGCCGGACGCGCGTCGAGCTGCCCCGGATGCCCGCGCCCGGCGCGCTGTACCGGCGGGCCGCGCTCGGCACGCTGCCCGGCCTCGGCGGTGGACGGCGCGGGGCCGACCTGCCGGCGGTCGAGTTCGCCGTGGCAGGGGTGCGGATCGACCGGGCGCACCTGGCCGACTACGACCGGGTCTGCGGTTTCCGGCTCGCCGACCGGCTGCCCGCGACGTTCCCGCACGTCCTGGGCTTCCCGCTGGCCCTGCGGCTGATGACCGCGCCGGGCTTTCCCCTTCCGCTGATCGGCCTGGTGCACGTCGGTAATCGGATCACCACGCGCCGCCCGATCACCGCCGACGAGACCCTCGACTTCACGACGTACGCGGAGAACCTGCGTCCACACGACCGGGGGCGGCAGGTGGACGTGGTGCTTGTCGGCTCGGTCGACGGCGAGGAGGTGTGGCGCGGCGTCTCGACGTACCTCGGTCGGGAGCGCAGAGCCGATGCAGGGCGCGACCGGGGAGAACGTCCCACGGCACCGGCCGCCACGGCGCGCTGGCGGGTGGAGCCGCGCGTCGGCACGGAGTACGCGCGGGTCTCCGGCGACCACAACCCGATCCACACCTCCCGGCTCGGGGCGCGGCTGTTCGGCTTCCGCCGGCCTATCGCGCACGGCATGTGGAGCAAGGCGCGCTGCCTGGCCGCGCTGGAGACCCGGCTGCCGGACGCCTGCACCGTCGAGGTGGCGTTCAAGCTGCCCGTACCGCTGCCGAGCACTGTCAACTTCACCCTCCTGCCGGACGGCGGGTTCGCCCTGCACGACTCGCGCGGCCGACCGCACCTGGCGGGTCTCGTGCGCTGACGCGCGGCCAGCCGGCCCCGTGCGCTGACGAGCGCCCCCTTGGCAGGGGCACTCGCATGCGCTAAGTTGTTCTCACAACGAGATGTTCTCAGAGTGAGAGAGACGCGATGAACGAGCAGGAGTTCCTGGCCGCGTACGACCCGCGGGACTACCCGTCGGTCGCCGTGACAGTCGACGTGGTGGCCCTGACCATCCGCGACGACGCGCTGCACCTGCTGCTGATCCGGCGCGGCGAGGCACCCTTCGCCGGCCACTGGGCGCTGCCCGGTGGGTTCGTCCGCCCCGACGAGGACCTGACCGCCGGCGCCCGACGGGAGCTGGCCGAGGAGACCGGCCTCGGCGGGGAGGGGCTGCGCCGCGTACACCTGGAGCAGTTGGGCAGCTACGGCGCTCCCGACCGTGACCCGCGGATGCGTGTCGTCTCGATCGCCCACCTCGCGTTCGCCCCCGACCTGCCCGACCCGGCCGCCGGCACCGACGCCGACGAGGCGATCTGGCTGCCGGTGACCGCGCTGACCAGCAGGCAGCTCGCCTTCGACCACGGCCGGATCATCGACGACGCGTTGGAGCGGGCCCGGTCCAAGCTGGAGTACACCCCGCTCGCCACGCGCTTCCTGGCCGCCGAGTTCACGATCAGCGAGCTGCGCGCCGTCTACGAGACGGTCTGGGGTCACGCGCTGCACGCCGGAAACTTCCACCGCAAGGTGCTCTCCGTCCCGGGCTTCGTGGAGAGCACGGGCACCAGCACCGAGCGCGGTGGTTCCCGGGGTGGCCCCCGCGCCCGGCTCTACCGGGCCGGCGACGCCCGCCTGCTGCACCCGGCGCTGCTGCGCCCCGCCCGTGAGGAGACGGTGCGATGAGGGCGACCGAGGCCATCGGCCTGGTCGCGGCGGCCCGCACCGACGCCGACCTGTTCGGCGCGGACCAGCCGGCCCGCCGCTACCGCGAGCTTGTCGCGGCCCTGCACCCCGACCGCCTGCCGACCGACCCTGCGGTACGCGCCGAAGCCCTCGACGCGTTCGTCCACGTCACCACCCGGTGGCAGGCCCGGCGGGTCACCGTCCTCGGCGACTACCGGCTCGGAGCCCCGGCCCACTCGGGTGACCTGGCCGACCTCTACGACGTCGGTGCCGACCGGCTGCTCAAGCTCCCCCGACGACCCGCCGACAACGACCTGATGGCCCGCGAGGCACACGCGCTGCACACCATCGCCGAGCGCGGCGACCCGCGTTACCTGCCGTACGTGCCCCGGCTCGTCGACGAGTTCCCGCACCGCGACGCCGCCTCCGGTGCCGAACGGCGGATCACCGTGCTCGCCACCGCGCCCGGCCTGCACGACCTGGACGAGGTGCGGCGCGCGTACCCCGACGGGTTGGACGCCCGGGACGTGGCCTGGATGTGGCGGCGGCTGCTGGTGGTGCTCGGCCTGGCCCACCGGGCGGGCCTGGTGCACGGCGCGGTCCTGCCGCGACACGTGCTGATCGAGCCGGACGCCCACGGCGTCGTGCTCGTCGACTGGTGCTTCTCCGCGGCCGTGGGCAGCACGATTCCGGCCCTGGTGCCCGGCCAGGAGGACTGGTATCCGGAGGAGGTCCTCCACAGGCGGCCCTGTGGCCCGGGCACCGACATCGCCATGGCCAGCCGCTGCATGAGCTGGCTGATGGGGCCGCGTGCGCCCCGCGAACTGCACACCTTCGCGCGGGGTTGCCGGCAGCGGCACCTGGACGGCCGGCCCGACGACGCCTGGCGTCTGCTGCGCGAACTCGACCAGGTGCTGGACCGGCTCTACGGGCCACGCACCTTCCGACCCTTCACCCTCACCCCCTAAGGAGCTGTCATGGGCAGTGGAATCTGGTCCACCGACGTGTACGACGCCGCCGACCGCTACCGGCGATCCACCGGCCGCAGCGCGTTCTCCTACAGCGACAGCGGCGCGCGCACCGTGCACCCCGCGCTCGACCCCCGCGACGCGAGCCGGGAGAGCCGCGACTCCGACGAGCACCCGCAGTCGACGCCCATCGCGGTGCTCTTCGACGTGACCGGCTCGATGCGCAGGGTGCCGCGCGCCCTGCAGACCAAGCTGCCGCAACTGCTCGGGCTGCTGCAACGGCAGGGCTACGCCAGCGACCCGCAGATCATGTTCGGCGCGATCGGCGACGCCACCTGCGACCGCGTGCCGCTGCAGGTCGGCCAGTTCGAGTCGGACAACCGGATGGACGACGACCTCGGGCGGATCGTGCTGGAGGGCGGTGGCGGCGGGCAGATGAGCGAGTCGTACGAGCTGGCCCTGTACTTCATGGCCCGGCACACCGTCACCGACAACTGGGAGAAGCGCGGCCGGCGCGGCTACCTGTTCATCATCGGCGACGAGCTGGCGTATCAGCAGGTCAAGGCCCGTGAGGTGGCCGGCCTGATCGGCGACGACCTGGGCGAGGACGTGCCGCTGCGGCAGGTCGTCGACGAGGTGACGCGCCGCTGGGACACCTACTACCTGCTCCCGGCCGGCAGCCACTACGCCGGCAACGCCACAGTGCTCGACTTCTGGCGGGACCTGCTCGGGCAGAACGCCGTCGTGCTCGACGACCTGGACGCGGTCTGCGAGACCATCGCACTCACCATCGGGCTCGGCGAGCAGGCCATCGACCTGGACGAGGGCCTGCGCCACCTGGACCACGCCGGTTCCAGCGCCACCGGCACCGTGTCGAAGGCCCTGGCCCGCCTCGGCCGGGGACGGCGAGCCGAGGTGTCCACGCTGCCGGCGTTCCGCGACACCACCGGCGGGGTGAGGAGGCTGTGAGGCACGTGGCGGTGGTCGACCTCGGCTACGGCGACGCCGGCAAGGGCACGGTCGTGGACTGGCTCTGCGCCACCCGCCAGGTGCACACGGTGGTCCGCTTCAACGGGGGCGCGCAGGCGGCGCACAACGTCGTGCTGCGCGACGGGCGGCACCACACGTTCGCGCAGTTCGGCGCGGGCACGTTCCACCCCGGTGTCGGTACGCACCTGTCCCGGCACGTGGTGGTGGACCCGCTGGCACTGGCCGCCGAGGCCGACCATCTCGCCACGGTCGGGGTGCCCGACGCGCTCGACCGGCTGACCGTAGACGGGGAAGCGCTGCTCGCCACCCCGTATCACCGGGCCGCCAACCGCGCCCGGGAGATCGCCCGGGGGGCCGACCGGCACGGCTCCTGCGGGCTGGGGGTGGGCGAGGCCGTCTCTTACGGTCTCGCCCACCCGGACGACGCGCCCCGGGTCGCCGACTGCCGCAGCCCGGGTCTGCTGCGCCGCCGACTGACCGTCCTGCGGGACCGGCTGACCGCCGAGCTCGGCCCGCTGGACGCGCCTCCGGTCGAGGACTGTCTGCCCGCGTTCACCGGGTTCGCCGGGCGGGTCGCCATCGTCGACGAGAGCTGGCTCGCCGGGGCGCTGCGCGCCGGCACCTGCGTCTTGGAGGGCGCGCAGGGCGTGCTGCTCGACGAGTGGCACGGCTTCCACCCGTACACCACGTGGAGCACCACCACGTTCGCAAACGCCGACAGCCTGCTCGCCGAGGCGGGGCTGACCGGCGACCTGACCCGGCTCGGGGTGCTGCGGATCGTCACCACCCGACACGGCGCCGGCCCACTGGTGACCGAGGACCCGGCCCTGCCGCTCGCCGACCCGCACAACCCGACGAACCCCTGGCAGGGCCGTTTCCGGTTCGGCCACTTCGACGCGGTCGCCCACCGGTACGCCCTCGCCGCGGCCGGCGGCGTCGACGGCCTGGCGCTGACCCACCTCGACCTCGCCGGCCCCGACCTGCGGATCTGCCGCCGCTACGACACCACCGACCGGCTCGACCCCGGCCCGGCCGGGGATCTGGACCGGCAGGCCGCGCTCACCGCGCGTCTGCTGCGCTCGCGGCCGGTGTACGACGAGCCACCGACGGACTGGGCCGAGGCGATAGGCACGGAGCTGGGCGCACCCGTGGTACTGACCTCACACGGCCCCACCGCCGACGACAAGACCCCGTGCGGTCCACTGCTCGCCCCACCCGCCCTGGTGCACGCCGACTGACAAGTCGGGGCCGTGATCCGGCGACTCGCCCACCGGGTAGGTCGCGCCCGGCAAGCATGGGGGCATGGACGCCCTGCTCGACCTCCTCCGTGGGACGGTCACGTCGCCGTGGGTCTACCTGGTGATCTTCGGGCTCACCGCGGTCGACGCGTTCTTCCCCGCGGTGCCGGGCGAGGCGGCGGTGATCACCGCGGGGGTGCTCTCGGCGAGCGGGGGGCATCCCAGCCTGACCCTGGTGATCGTGACCGCCGCCACCGGCGCGCTGATCGGCGACCACGTCTCGTACGCCATCGGGCGGGGCGGGGGCGCCCGCCGACTGGCCCGCCTCCCCGACGGCAGCCGCCGGCGGGCCAGCTCCGAGTGGGCCCGTCGGGCCGTGGACCGGCGCGGCGGAGTCATCCTGACCACCAGCCGGTACGTGCCGGGCGGGCGGACCGCCGTCACCCTCACCATGGGCGCGGTGCGCTATCCCCGCCGGTCATTCCTGCTGTACGACAGCATCGGCGCGATCACCTGGGCGCTGTACTGCGGACTGCTCGGCTACTTCGGCGGGTTGGCTTTCGAACGCGATCCGGTGAAGGGTCTGCTGGTCGGGGTGGGAATCTCGGTGGTCGTCACGTTTGGGCTGGAGGGGATCCGGTGGCTACGTCGCAGGGTCCGCCGCCACGCCTCCTCCCGCCACTGACCCCGCGCCTGTCACAGCAGGTCGGCGTCGTACACCAGGATGGCCAACTGCACCCGGTTGCCGGCGTGGAGTTTCGCCAGCGACCGGCTGACGTGTGCCTTGACGGTTGCCTCGCTCATCGTCAGCCGCCGGGCGATCTCCGCGTTGCCGTGCCCGCGCGCCACCTCCCGGACGATCGCCAGCTCCCGCTCGGTCAGCGGTGCGAGCCGCGCACGGGCCGCGTCCCGGCGGTCCGGACCGCGCTCGGCGAACGAGCTGATCAGACGCCGGGTCACCGTCGGGGCGAGCATCGCGTTCCCGGCGGCCACCGTGCG
Source organism: Micromonospora sp. NPDC049274 (assembly GCF_040678875.1). Classification (NCBI taxonomy): domain Bacteria; kingdom Bacillati; phylum Actinomycetota; class Actinomycetes; order Micromonosporales; family Micromonosporaceae; genus Micromonospora; species Micromonospora sp. NPDC049274. The sequence goes on along the minus strand of NZ_JBFAQS010000003.1, from coordinate 360,445 downwards.
AACCGCGGCGGCCAACTCGCGGGGCGGGGTGTCCTTGAGCAGGAAGCCGACCGCGCCGGCCCGCAGCGCCCGGTGCACGTACTCGTCGAGGTCGAAGGTGGTCAACATGATCACCTTCGGGCCGACGGCGACCACCTCGGGCGCGACGGTCAACCCGTCGATGCCCGGCATCCGCACGTCGAGCAACACCACGTCGGGGCGTAACCGCTGGGCCTGCTCCAACGCGCCAGCGCCGTCCGCTGCCTCACCGACGACCGTGATGTCCTCCGCCGCTTCGAGGATCAGCCGCAGCCCGGCACGGAGCAGTTGCTCGTCGTCCACCACCACCACCCGGATCACGCCGCACCCGCCAGCGGGATCAGGGCCCTGACCAGGAAGCCGCCGTTCACGGGAGTCGCCTCCAACCGGCCGCCGAGCAGCTCCACCCGCTCCCGCAGCCCGAGCAGCCCCTGCCCGGCACCGGGCAGCGTCGACCCGCCCTCGGACGGGCCGTTGCGGACCAGCACCTCCAGCCCGTCGGGCAGGTAGCGCAGGCAGACGGTCGTCTCGGCGTCGGCCGCGTGCTTGCGCACGTTGGTCAGCGCCTCCCGGACCACCCGGTACGCGGTACGCCCCAGCGTCGCGGGCAGTGCCGTCGGCACGCCCTCGTCCCGCCGGGACACCCGCAGCCCGGCGGCACGGGACTCCCCGATCAACTCGTCCAACGTGTCGAGCCCTCGCTCCGGCGTCACGGCCGGTCCGGCCTGGCGCAGCACACCCAGCACCTCGCGCAGGTCGGTGAGCGCCTGCCGGCCGGTCGTCCGGATCAGCGCGGCTGCCTCGACGGTCCCCGGGTCCACGGCGGTCACCTCCAGCGCCCCGGCATGCACCACCATCAGCGAGACCCGGTGCGCCACCACGTCGTGCATCTCCCGGGCGATCCGGGTCCGCTCCTCGGCGCGGACCCGGTCGGCGCGGGCCTCCTGCTCGCGTTCCAGCCGCTCGGCCCGGTCCCGCAAAGCGGCGAGCGTGTCCTGGCGGGCCCGCACCCAGAGACCGAAGACCAACGGAAGCCCCACCAGGCAGGCGGCGAGCAGCAGCACGTTGCCGGTGGCGGCGGTGGTGATCCGGCGTACGCCACCCACCGCCAGCCCGACCAGCACCCCGCCGGTCAGCACCAGGGCCGCCCCGGCGAGGTAGCCGGCGAGTTGGCGACCGCGCAGCCGCAGACCCGCCTGGTACGAGGCCAGCACCCCGGCGGCCGCCGCGGCGAGCACCAACCAGCCGACCGCCGCGGCCAGGAACAACGGCCAGCGACGGGTCCGGACCGTGCCGGCGGCCCACGCGGAGCCCAGCGCGATCGGCAGTACGACCGCGCCCGGCAGAGGCGAGCGGACACCGATGTCCCCGGTCGCGCTGGCCCAGACGGCTACGGCGACCAGGACGGCGAGCAGCGGCGGGGCGTACCGATGGACGACCTGCCGGAGAGCGACGGCGCTGGATGCCACCCAGCGAGCCTAGGGCGCGGCCGGCGGATCGGGTCGCCCCGCAGCGGCGTACCCGGGTGAGGTGGGGGATGACCCCGACCCGCAGTCCGGGCCGGCGGCTACCTAAGTAGTGGCGCCCACCTGACCGCTGGCCGATGTCGGCCAACGCCGCCCCCACCAGCATCGGGATAATGGATCTACTCGACCTGCTGCACGACACGATGTCCTCGCCCTGGGTGTACCTGGCGATCTTCGCGATCGCGGTGCTGGACGGTTTCTTCCCGGTGGTGCCGAGCGAGACGGCAGTGATCACCGCGGGGGTGTTCGCGGCTTCCGGAGCGCCGTACCTGCCGGCGGTGATCCTGGTGGCCGCCGTCGGGGCGCTTGTCGGCGACCACATCTCGTACGCCATCGGGCGGGGCGGCGGCACCCGGCTGCTCGACCGGCTGCCGCCCGACGGTCGACGCCGAGCCGCCATCGACCGGGCCCGTCGGGGGATCGCCACCCGGGGCGGGCTGATCCTCACCGTGGCCCGCTACGTTCCGGGCGGCCGGACCGCGGTCACCCTCACCATGGGTGCGATGCGCTATCCCCGGCGACGGTTTCTGGTCTTCGACGCGTTGGCCGCCAGCTCGTGGGGGCTCTACTCGGCGCTGGTCGGCTACCTGGGCGGGCTGGCCTTCGAGCAGGACCCGCTGCGTGGTCTCCTGCTGGGTCTGGGCCTCGCCCTGACGGTGACGGTGGTCGTCGAGGTGGTCCGCTGGCTCCGCAACCGGCGTCGTGCGGCGCGGTCCGGCGAGCCGGGCAGCGACGCTGTCTCCGCCGGGGCCGTCAGTCGGCCGGTGGACGCCAGGTGACGCCGTGCAGCAGTTGGGCGGCACCGAGCCAGGCGACGTTCATCATCCGGGTGGCCGTCTTCTCCGGGTCCGCCTCCGGGTGGTCCGCGAGCCAGTCGGCAAGCGACTCGGTCGCCCCCACCAGGGCGTACGCGACGACCTCCAGGTCGACGGCGGCGATCTCGCGGCCCTCTTCGCGCAGCGCGTGGTCGAGCATTCCGGCGACCACCTCGACCAGCCGGGCCCGCATGGTGGCCAGCTCGCCGGCGAACGGCTGCTCGCCCCGGGCCTGCCGGTAGAGCACCGCCCAGCCGTCGCGGTGTGCGCCCACGAAGCCGAAGAACGCCCGCAGCCCACGCCAGAGCCGCTCGTCGGCCGGCAGGTCGGGGGCCGCCGCCCCGGCGATGGCCTGCATCATCCGGGTCCCCTCCCGGTGCAGACAGGCGACGAACAGCTCCTCCTTGGTGCCGAGGTACGCGTACACCATGGGTTTGGAGATGCCGGCGTCCTCCGCGATCTCGTCCATGCTGGCGGCGTGGAAGCCACGTCGGGAGAAGACCTTGACGGCCGCGTCGAGCATCTGCTGCTCGCGGACGGCGCGCGGCAGGCGCTTGAAGGCGGGGACGCTGGACACCTTGCGAGCATACCTACTCGTGCGTAGGGTTACGCACGAGTAGCCAAATCTTCCGGAAGGCGCACCTGATGACTGACTTCGACCCGGCCAACTTCGCCAACGTCGGCCCCAAGGAGTTCGCCCAGCTGGTCAAGTCCACCCCGGACGACAAGATCGCCCAGGTGATGGCCGGTGACCTGCGCGGCAAGGTCCTGGGCGAGGTCTTCGGCCGGATGCCGTCGCTGTTCCGCGCGGACCGGGCCGGCTCCACGAACGCGGTCATCCACTGGATCATCACCGGCCGCCCGGATGGTGGCAGCGACACCTACGAGGTGGCCGTCGCCGACGGCAAGTGCCAGGTGAACGAGACCCCGCAGCACGACCCGAAGCTGAGCCTCACCATGGGCCCGGTCGAGTTCCTGAAGATCGTCTCCGGTGGCGCCAACCCGGTGATGATGTTCATGACCGGCAAGTTGAAGGCGAAGGGCGACCTCGGCCTCGCCGCCAACATCGCCAACCTGTTCGACATCCCCAAGGCCTGACATGGCCGAGTTCTCGCTCGACCTGAACGAGGAACAGCGGGATCTACGCGACTGGGTGCACGGCTTCGCCGCCGAGGTCGTGCGCCCGGCCGCCGCCGAGTGGGACGAACGCGAGGACACTCCCTGGCCGGTGATCCAGGAAGCCGCCAAGGTCGGCCTCTACGGCTTCGAGTTCCTCGCCACCTGCTGGGCCGACCCGACCGGGCTCTCCCTGCCGATCGCCAGTGAGGAACTCTTCTGGGGTGACGCCGGCATCGGCCTGAGCATCTTCGGCACCTCGCTCGCCGTCGCCGCCATCTACGGCGCCGGCACCCCCGACCAGCTGGTCGAGTGGGTGCCGCAGTGCTTCGGCGACGTCGACTCGCCGGCCGTCGCCGCGTTCTGCACCAGCGAGCCGGAGGCCGGCTCCGACGTCGGCGCGATGCGTACCCGGGCCGTCTACGACGAGGCCACCGACGAGTGGGTGCTCACCGGCCAGAAGGCGTACGCCACCAACGGCGGCATCGCCGGAGTGCACGTGGTCACCGCCTCCGTCGACCCCGCGCTCGGCTCCCGGGGCCAGGCAGCGTTCGTCGTACCTCCCGGCACCCCCGGCTTGGCCGCGACCCGCAAGCTGCGCAAACTCGGCCTGCGCGCGTCGCACACCGCCGACGTCTTCCTCGACGGCGTACGCGTACCCGGCCGCTGCCTGCTCGGCGGACGCGACGCCCTGCTGGAACGCCTGGACCGGGCCCGCTCCGGGCAACGGGCCACCGGACAGGCCGCGATGCGTACCTTCGAGCTCTCCCGACCCACGGTGGGTGCGCAGGCGCTCGGCGTGGCCCGGGCCGCCTACGAGTATGCCCTGGACTACGCCAGGGACCGGGTCCAGTTCGGACGACCGATCATCGAGAACCAGGCCGTCGCGTTCGCGCTGGCCGACATGCGGATGGAGATCGACGCCGCCCGGCTGCTGGTCTGGCGCGCCTCCTGGATGGGCCGCAACAACCGCCCCTTCACCGCGGGTGAGGGCTCGATGTCCAAGCTCAAGGCCGGCGAGGTGGCGGTGTCGGTCACCGAAAAGGCGGTGCAGTTGCTCGGCGGGGCCGGCTTCCTGCGCGACCACCCCGTCGAACGCTGGTACCGCGACGCCAAGATCTACACCATTTTCGAGGGTACGTCCGAAATCCAGCGACTGGTCATCTCCCGGGCGATCTCCGGCATGCAGATCCGCTGACCGTAGGGCTGCAGAGCGAGGGCCGGGTATTCCGGCCCTCGCTCTACATCTGGGTCGTGACGATAAGACCTAGGCGCCTAGAGGCACCACTCCCGCCCCGGCGTGCACCCCTCGTCGACGAACCGGGCGGACGAGGCGCTGTCATTCTTGACATCACCCCCGAAGTTGGCCCACCCGTACGGCTTGACCCGCTGCCACCGCCCACCGTAGTTGTTGTGTTCGTAGACCCCCAGGTACTGATTCGTGTTGTTGAAGACGGAGGACGCCTGGTCATTGAGGTTCACACCGTTGTGGAACTTGTGATCAGAGAAGTTGGCGACGCCGCCGCCACCCTGGACCAGACCCGCCAGCGTGGCCGGGCTTCCGTGGCCGTCCTTGTCCTGGAAGAAGCACACCTGCCTCGCCGGGCACGCGTAGTCCGCCGAGGCGGGCGAAGAAATCGCGAAGAGGGAGCCGGTCACGGCTACGACAATTCCCGCCCCTGCGGCGAGAGTACGATTTTTCAACAGGTTCACCGAACCTCCACATTTTCGGAAGCGCTACTTGGGCGATGGAAGCGCTCGACGCCCTTTCCATCGCAGGCCTTCGTTCCCGAACGTACGCGGGCGGTCTGGAAGAACTGTTTATGTTCACTGAACGGCTCCGGCTCCGGCTCGCCCGAGGCGATTAGCTGTCAATTCCCAGGCATGTCAGCATTCGCTTTCACATTGTTTGATTCACGGCCAGGCGAGACTCGACCCGCGGTCACGCCGACCACGGCGGCTTCGCGGGGCAGCGGATTCCACGATCCGTGCCGTCTTCGTCACCCCACGCCGACGCCGACTGGGCCTCCAGCCACGCCCGGTGCATGATCAAGGGACGACACCTCGACGGGCGGGGAGATCCACTGCCCGTCCGCATACCACCCCTAGGAGGTCTGCGGCATGGACCTGCCGTTCGTCGTCGCCACGCTGACCCGGCGCGGCCTGCTCAACCCGGGCCGCCCGGTCCGGATCGCCTCGCAGCTCAACGCGTTGCGCACCTGGGGTTGGAGCCTCGCCGGCGAACTACGCCAGGCGGCCGCCCGAGACCCTGGCCGGCCGGCGATCATCGACGAGGACGGCGTCGAGCTGACCTACCAGACGCTCCTCGACCGGGCCGAGCGCATGGCCCGGTCCATGCGGTCCCGGCTCGGCGTACAGGCCGGCGACCGGATCGGCGTGCTGTGCCGCAACCATCACGGACTGATCGAGACGATCGTCGCGGCGACCCTGCTCGGCGTCGACGCGGTCCTGGTCAACACCGGGCTCTCCGCCGCCCAACTGTCCACCGTCGCCGAGGAGCAGCGACTGCGGCTGCTGGTGCACGACGACGAGTTCGCCGAACGGGTCCTCGGCCTCCCCGCCGAGCTGCCCCGCCTCGACGAGCGCGCGCGCGAGGAGCTGGTGGCCGGAGCACTGCCCGGCGAGCTGCACCCGCCGGAGCGCGACGGCCGGATCATCGTGCTCACCTCGGGCACCACCGGCGCGCCCAAGGGCGCCCGCCGGCCCACACCCAGCGGCTTCGGACCGCTCGTGTCCATCATCGACCGCATCCCCCTGCACGCCAAGGACCGGGTGCTGATCGCCGCCCCGATCTTCCACACCTGGGGATTCGCTGCCCTCCAGGTGTGCTTCGCGTTGCGGGCCACAATCGTGCTGCACCGCCGCTTCGACCCGGCCGCCACGCTCGCCGCGCTCGTGACACACCGCTGCGACGCCCTCTTCGCCGTACCCGTGATGCTCCAACGGCTGCTGGAAATGCCCCCACCGGACCCGCGCCCCCCGCTCAGGGTCGTCGCGGTCAGTGGATCGGCCCTGCCGGGCGGGCTCGCCCCGAAGTTCATGGACGCGTACGGAGACGTCCTCTACAACCTCTACGGCTCCACCGAGGTCTCCTGGGCGTCCATCGCCGGCCCCCCGGACCTGCGCCAGGCACCCACCACGGCCGGCCGACCGCCGCACGGCACCCGCCTGGAGATGCTCGACACCGACGGCCAGCCGGTCCCGCAGGGACAGGTCGGCCGCATCTTCGTCGGCAACGAGATGCTCTTCGAGGGCTACACCTCCGGTGCCAGCCGGGAGACACGCGACGGCCTGCTCGACACCGGCGACCTCGGTCGACTCAACGCCGACGGGCTGCTCTTCGTCGACGGCCGGGCCGACGACATGATCGTCTCCGGCGGCGAGAACGTCTTCCCCTCCGAGGTGGAGGACCTCCTCGCCCAACTACCGCAGGTACGCGAGGCCGCCGTGATCGGCGTACCCGATCCCGAGTACGGGCAGCGACTGGCCGCGTTCCTCGCCCTACACCCCGGCGAAACCCTCGACCCCGAAGCGGTCCGGGAGTACGTCCGGCACTATCTGGCCCGATTCTCCGTACCGCGGGACGTGGTCTTCGTGAAGTACCTGCCCCGCAACGCCACCGGCAAGGTGCTCGCCGGGGAACTACGCCGCTACTACGGCTGACGACCACTCAGCCACTCAGGCCGGGCGCCGCTCAGGCCGGGATGGTGATCCGGCCGTCGATCGCGGCGGCGGCAATGTCGGTGCGGTGCTGCGAACCGGTCAGCTCCACCCCGTCCACCAGCGTGTACGCGGCATCCCGGGCGGTCGCCAGGTCGGGGCCGGTGGCCGTACCGCAGAGGACCCGGCCGCCGGCGGACAGCAACGCGCCGTCGCTGGCCCGGCGGGCGGTGCCCGCGTGGATGATGCCCGGCCGATCCGCGCCCGTGATCACGTCGCCGGTGCGCGGCGCCGCCGGGTAGCCCTGCGCGGCGAGCACCACGGTGACCGCGCTGCCGTCCCGCCACCGCAGCGGCGGGTGCTCGGCCAGCGTGCCGGTGGCCGCCGCGTGCAACAGCCCGCCCAACGGGGTCTCCAGCAGGGCGAGCACGACCTGGGTCTCCGGGTCACCGAAACGCGCGTTGAACTCGATCACCCGGGGGCCGGTCGCCGTCATCGCGAGGCCCACGTAGAGCAGGCCCGCGAACGGGTTGCCCCGGCGGCGCATCTCGGCGAGGGTCGGGTGGACCACGTCGCGCAGCACACCGTCCACCAGGTCGGACGGGGCCCAGGGCAGCGGCGCGTACGCGCCCATGCCGCCCGTGTTCGGGCCGGTGTCGCCGTTGCCGATCCGCTTGAAATCCTGTGCGGGCAGCAGCGGCAGCGCCGCCTCGCCGTCGGTGACCACGAACAGGCTGACCTCCGGGCCGTCGAGGAACTCCTCGACCACGACCCGGCCGCACTCCGCGGCGTGCGCCAACGCGGCGGACCGGTCGTCGGTCACCACGACGCCCTTGCCGGCGGCCAGCCCGTCGTCCTTCACCACGTACGGGGCGCCCAACTCGTCAAGCGCCCGCGCGGTGCTCTCCTCGTCCGTGCAGACGTACGCCCGGGCGGTCGGCACGCCGGCGGCGGTCATCACGTCCTTGGCGAACGCCTTCGAGCCCTCCAACTGGGCGGCCTCGGCCGACGGGCCGAACACGGCGATGCCCTTGGCGCGTACCGCGTCGGCGACACCGGCGACGAGCGGCGCCTCCGGCCCGATCACGACCAGGTCGGCGGCAGTCTCCACGGCCAGCGCGGCCACCGCGGAAGGATCGGAGGCATTGACGGCCCGCAGCTCGGCAACCGAGGCGATCCCCGGATTACCGGGCGCGGCAATCAGCGCCGAAACAGCCGGATCGCCGGCCAACCCGAGCGCGAGAGCATGCTCCCGCCCACCACCACCCACCAAGAGAACGCGCACAACCAAGCATCCTACTGTCCGCCCCACCCACCCCGTTGATCATGAAGTTATTGCCCACGACCTCGGCGTGTCGTGGCAATAACTTCATGATCAACGATGTCGCTGTCGGGAGGCAGCGATTGCCTGGCGGACAGTCCACGGGATGTAATCGGGACGGAGAGTGTCCTGCCAGGTGAAGCGGAGGATCGTCCAACCGGCGTTGACCAGCCGGTTCTGGCGGCGGCGATCAGTGAAGACTGCTTCGGGAACGCCGTGCGGGCCGCGACCGTCGGCCTCGGCGATGACCAGGGGACCACGCCATCCCAGGTCCCCGATGCCCAGCAGATAGCCGTCGTGGTCGCGGACCTCCAGTTGCAGCGCATCGGGCGGCACGCTGCCGTCGACACAACGAAGCCGAGCGCGCGTCTCGAGCGGCGACTGCGCCCGCCCATCCGCCTCGCCCAGGTAGCTACGAGCCGCGACCGCACCACGTCGGCCTCGGACGAGCTGCGGGATGGAGTGCAGATCGTCCGCGGTGATCAGCCGACGATTCAACGCCGAATCCAACACACTCACCGCCGAGAAACGATCAACCCGCAGGCTCACGTCGGCGAGGGTCCGAAGCGGCTCGGTAGTGGTGATTCCATCCACTCGGACGAGATGTTCGGGCGGAATGACCAACTGATGGACCACCACCTCCGGATGGGCGACCCGGGCCGGCCTGGCAACCCGGCCCGGCACCGACAGATCGATCACCTCGGTGGCCCGCAGACCGGCCAGCCCGTGCAGTTCTGCCGCCGTGGCAAGCACTGCCGCCGCCGACGGGCCGAAGGAGGCGACCGCCGCCCTGATCCGTGCCCGTCTGGGCACCCCGTCATAAAGATCGGCGTCCACGAGATAGCTGCCACGTGCCACGAAGCGCCATCGACCGCTCCGGCAGAGTCGCTGAACCTCATGCGTGGTGAGGCCTGCGGTTCGCGCCTCCCCGAGCGTCACGATCCCGTCCCGCGCGGCCGCAATCCGCCGCGCACCTTCCAAAGCGTCCACGCGGCCACCCTGACCCACCCGGGCGCCCCAAACCCACCCCTGTGGACAACCACGGACCCGCTGTGGATAACCAGCCGATCAGTGCATGTTGATCATGAAGTTATTGCCACGACACGCCGAGGAGAGTGGCAATAACTTCATGATCAACGCGGGCGGGGCGGGGCGGGGCGGGGCGGGGCGGGGCGGGGCGGGGGCGGGGCGGGGCGGGGCCGGGTGCCGGGGGTTAGGGGAGGAGGGGGTGTTGGACTACGTTTTCTTCTCGGCCTGGGCCTACGCCGATGACGCTCACCCTGGTGTTGCAGAGTTCCTCGACCCTCGCGATGTAGCGGCGGGCGTTCTCCGGGAGCTCGTCGACGGTGCGGGCCTTGGTGATGTCCTCCCACCACCCGTCCAGCTCCTCGTAGATGGGCGTGGCGTGGTGGAAGTCCGTCTGGCTCATCGGCATGTCGTCGACCCGCTTGCCGTTGATCTCGTACCCGACGCAGATCGGCACCTTGGGCAGCCCGGTGAGCACGTCCAGCTTGGTGATGACCAGGTCGGTGACGCCGTTGAGGCGGCAGGCGTAGCGGGCCACGACCGCGTCGAACCACCCGCACCGGCGCTCCCGGCCGGTGGTGGTGCCGTACTCCGCACCGATCTTGCGCAGGTGCGCGCCGTTGGCGTCGAACAGCTCCGTCGGGAACGGCCCGGAGCCGACCCTGGTGGTGTACGCCTTGCTCACCGCGATGACCTGGTTGATCGCGGTCGGCGGGATGCCCGCGCCCACGCAGGCGCCACCGGCGGTCGGGTTGGACGACGTCACGAAGGGGTACGTGCCGTGGTCCATGTCCAGCATGGTGGCCTGGGCACCCTCCAGGAGCACGGTCTCGCCGCGGTCCAGGGCGTCCCAGAGCATGGCCCGGGTCTCGGCGATGTACGGCTTGAGCCGCTCCGCGTACTCCAGGTACTCCTCGACGGTGGCCTCAAGGTCGATCGCCTTGCGGTTGTAGACCTTGAACAGCATCTGGTTCTTCTCGCGCAGCGCGAGTTCCAGCTTCTTGCGCAGGATGCCCGGGTCGAGCAGGTCCTGGAGCCGGATGCCCATCCGGGCGACCTTGTCGCCGTACGCCGGGCCGATGCCCCGGCCGGTGGTGCCGATGCGCGACGAGCCGAGGTACCGCTCGACCACGCGGTCCAGCGCTCGGTGGTGCGGCATGATGAGGTGTGCGTCACCGGAGATCCGCAGCCGGGACACGTCCACGCCGCGCTCGGCGAGACCGTCGATCTCGGCGAGCAGCACCTTCGGGTCGACCACCACGCCGTTGCCGATGACGATCATCGCGCTCGGCGAGAGCGCCCCGGAGGGCATCAGGTGCAGCGCGTACTTCTGGCCGTCCGGGGTGATGACCGTGTGCCCGGCGTTGTTGCCGCCGGAGTAGCGCACGACGTAGTCGACCCGCTCACCCAGCAGGTCGGTAACCTTGCCCTTGCCCTCGTCGCCCCACTGAGCGCCGATGAGCACGATCGCTGGCATCTTTTCCGCCTCCAGAAGGCTCGGGTGCCAGGTGGCGACCGGTTGGCGAGCCCGGGGTGTCAGGTTAACAAGTAGTGACGGCGCGACCGGCAGGGGTCGCGTCGAGAGGCAGGAGGCTCCTTCGGTGTACGACGTGGTGCTGCTCACCCTCGCGTCGGAGCGCGATGCTCCCGGGGGCTGCGGCAGCGGCGGGGCCTGCTGCGGCGGCGCGACCGGAAGCGACACCGGCGTCGACGCGGCCGACGCCGGCAAGACGACCGCGGCCGACAACGGCAGGAGGACCGCGGCCGACGCCAGCGGGACATCGAGTGACGTCTGCGCCACCGATCGGCCCCGGGTGCCGGTGCTGGCCTGCGCCGACGCGCTTACCGCCCGGGGCGCTCGTGTGCAGACGGCCACCGCCCGCTCGGACGCCGAAATCGACGCGGTGTTGACCCAGCTCGACGGTCCGGCCCGCCCGGACGGTCTCACCTGGCCGGATTCGGACGGCAAGACACGGCTGGTCGTCGCCACGGCGAGCGACGCGCAGTTGCGCGCCGTGCTGCGCCGGCTCGTCAAGCGGTACGCCCCCGCGCCGAGCAAGCGTCCGGCCGACCTGCGCGGCGACCGGACCCTGCCCGACCTGCCGCCGGTCGCCGTACTCCCGCTCGACCCGGCGCGCGGCGGCGCCCACCGGGACCTCGCCGCGCAGCTCGGGCTGCCCCGCGACCCGGCGGCCGTGGCCGCTGCCGTGTTGGACGGCACGCCACGCCGCCTGGACCTGCTGCGCAACGACGGTGGCTCGGTGACCCTGGACGGCGCCCTGTTGGGCGCCGCCGACGACGCTGGCCGCCCGCTGCACTGGCGGGCCCGGGTGGAGGTGGACGACGCCATCCTCACCGACGGCGACGAACCGCTGCTGGTCTGCGCGATCGGCAACGCCGGCGGGTACGCGTCGCTCGAAGACGTGACGCTGCTGGCCGCTCCGGACCCGGCCGACGGCCAGGTCGAGGTCGCGGTGGCCGTGCCGGTGGTCGTCCGGTCGGCGTTGGGACGCAAGCGGGTACGCCTGGAGGTGCGGCGGGCCCGGGGACGGGCCGTCTCGGTGCTGCCCCGGGAGGGAAAGGTGCCCTACCTCGACGATGGCGTCGAGGGTGAGCTGACCCGCAAGCGCTCCTGGTGGATCGAACCGGGCGCCTGGGCGGTCTGGGTGGTCTGACCCTGGCTGTGCCGACCGGCCCCGGTCGTCCGGTGGGCCTATCCTCGCAGGAGGACTGGGGAGGAACCGTAATGGACAAGAACGCCGACCGGGCGCAGGTGCCCGGCCAGCAGCCGGTGCCGGAGCGGGACATCGAGCCACTCTGGCCGCCGGATCCAGCCGAGCGGGGCGCGGGTGACGTGGTGCCGCCGTGGGCGGCTGTCGCCGAGCGGCGGGGTGGCCCGTCGCCGTCCGTACCATCGTCGACCGTCGCGCCGCCGGTGGCAGCGCCGCCGATCGGCCGTCCGCCGGTTCCCGGACAGCCGGGGGCCGCAGCTCTGCCGCCGCCGTCTCCGTCGGACTACCCGTCGCTGACCGGGGCGGTGCCGCCGCCGAACGGCTGGGGAGCCACCGGCCCGAACGGTGCAGGTACGGGCTGGGCACCGGCACAGCCGAGCTGGCCGCCGGCCGACCCGCCAGCCACCCCACCCGCGCCGGCCAGTTCATCGGCGCCTGCTACCCCACCCGCGCCCGCCATTCCGCCGGCGCCGGCCATTGCGCCGGTGCCGCCCGTCGCGTCGACGGCACCGGTTCCGCCGGGGGTGGGCGCTCTCCTCGGCCCAGGCGGCGATACGGCACAGGCGGCCCCCGGCGCTCCGACGACCGACGCGGTCATGCCGGCGACCACCTCCGCGTCAGCGAACGCCGCAGCGGGGGAACCGGGCACCGCAACCGGCGGACCGGGCACCGCGGCGTGGTCGACCGACACCGCTAGCGGAGCGCCGGGCACCGCAACCAGGGCGACGGGCGGCGGGACCGGAACGGTGCCGGCGGACGAGCGTGGCCCAGGCCAGGTCGCCCACTCGCCGACGGCGCCGGGCGGCGTCGACCTGGACCTGCCGTTCTCCCTGGACCGCCCGACGGCAGCAGCAACGCCCGTCGACCGACCGGCCGTGGCAAACCCGACCGCAGCGGGCCCAGCCACCGCAGGCCCCTCCACGACGAGCCCGGCCGTGCCGGGCCCGGCAGTCGCAGGCCCTTCCACCACAGACCCGGCCGCGGCAGGGGCGGGACCGGTGCCGCAGGCTGACGAAGCAGGCGGTACCGGGGAGGACGGCCCGGCCGTCGGGGCGGTGCGTCCGGCCACCGAGTCCCCCTGGGCGTATCCGCCGCAGCGGCCGACCAACCTGCCCCCGTCGGCAGAGGATCAGGCCACCGTCGCGCCACCGCCGATTCCCGCACCACCACCGATCCCCGCGCCACCGCCCGCGTTCGACCAGGGCACCGGAGCGGGGCAGACGTACACCGGCCAGACCTACTCCGCCCAGACGTACCCGCCGGCGGTCCCCGGCCCGGCACCGGCCGAACCGCCGCAGCAGGGCGCGGTGCCGACCCCGCCACCGGGGCCCTTTCCGCCGTCGCCGGGCTGGTATCCGCCGCCGTGGCAGCAGGGCGCCGCAGCGGTCCCACCGACACCGCCGCAGCAGTATCAGGAGACCGACCCGGTGGCGCGGGTGCCGGCCACCGGTTACCCGGACGCCACCTGGACGCCGGAGACCACTGCCGCGCCGACGGCCGAGGACTTCGCCCGCCGCCGGCAGGTCCGGCCCGCCGACCCGGTGGCCACCATGGGCGTACGCGCGGTGGTCAACAAGATGGGTCTGGTCCGGCTCTCGCCGGGGCGGCACGAGCAGGAGCTCAAGCGGGACATCGAGATGGTGCGCCGCAACTTCGGTGGGCTGCGGCAGGTGACGGTGGTCAACCCGAAGGGCGGCGCCGGCAAGACGGTGGCCATCCTGCTGCTCGCTATGACGTTCGGCCAGAAGCGCGGCGGCTACGTGCTGGCCTGGGACAACAACGAGACGCAGGGCACCCTCGGGATGCGGGCCCAGCAGGACTTCCACTCCCGCACGGTGCGGGACATGCTGCGCGACCTCGGGCAGTTCCAGGGAGCGCACGGTCGGGTCGGTGACCTGTCGCAGTACGTCCGCTCGCAGGGCGAGGGGATGTTCGACGTGCTGGCCTCGGACGAGTCGGCGACCGGCGGCGAGATGCTGACGGCTGCCGCGTTCGCCGAGATCCGCGAGGTGGTCAGCCGGTTCTACAAGCTGATCTTCGTGGACACCGGGAACAACGTCCGGGCGCAGAACTGGCAGGCGTCGATGGACGCCACCGACCAGCTCGTGGTCACCATGTCGGCCCGTAACGACTCGGCGGAGACGGCCGCCCGGATGCTCGACCACCTGGAGCAGAGCGGCAGGCATCGGCTGGTCCGGCAGGCGGTGACAGTGGTGTCGATGCCGCCGTCCCGCAAGGAGATCGACCTGCCGGCCATCCAGGAGCACTTCGCGGCCCGGACCCGGGCGGTGCTGCTGGCGCCGTACGAGCGGCTCATCGACAGCGGCGAACCGATCCGGTACGGCGGGCTCTCCTCGGCCACCCGGGACGCCTGGTTGAAGATCGCCGCAGCGGTCGCCGAAGGGTTGTAGCCGCCCAGGGCCGGCCCGGCGTCGGGCCGGCCCTGGGCCGGTGTCAGTTGCTGGCCAGCGCGTCCGCCGCAGCCGGGTCGCAGTCGCGCAGGAACTGGGCACAGCGGGCCGCCTCGTCGGCCTCGCCGATCTCGTCGGCGGCCCGGGAGAGCACGTACAGGCAGCGGAGGAAGCCCCTGTTGGGCTCGTGCGACCAGGGCACGGGCCCGTGGCCCTTCCAGCCGCTGCGGCGGAGCTGGTCCAGGCCACGGTGGTATCCGGTGCGGGCGTACGCGTACCCCGTCACCACCGCACCGGCCGCGAACGCCCGGGCCGCGAGCGCACCCCAGGCCGCGCTGAAGGTCGGGAAGCGGGCCGCCACCTCGGCGAACGCCTCGTCGGTGCCGGCCTCCTGGGCAGCGGCCAGGGCGGCGTCGGCCTCGTCGTTCGCGGGCAGGAGGGTGGCCGGTGGCTCC
Organism: Micromonospora sp. NPDC049274; assembly: GCF_040678875.1. Taxonomy (NCBI): domain Bacteria; kingdom Bacillati; phylum Actinomycetota; class Actinomycetes; order Micromonosporales; family Micromonosporaceae; genus Micromonospora; species Micromonospora sp. NPDC049274. The sequence continues at coordinate 345,344 of NZ_JBFAQS010000003.1, read as the reverse complement.
GGCAAAAGGTTCTGCATCGCCCCATTCAACCCGCTGGACAGGGCGACACGCGAGCGGGTCGGCCGACGCGTTCCGCTGAACGGCTGAGGAGTTGGTCACGCCTGCGGCCTATGCCGCCGCCAGGTGTTTTCCACTACAACTAATGGTCCGGAGCCTCCCCAGGACCCGGTTACGCAGGAGCCCGGTGGCCACGACCGCCGGGCTCCTGTCGTTTCCGCCCCGCCCGGGGTTTGGCCGGCCCCGTCGAAGGGGCAGGATGGCCGGGTGCCGACCCCACCTCCCACGGACGTCATCGAACCGCACCTGCACGCCGACGAGATCCAGACCCGGGACGAGTTCGACAGGCGACTGGTCACCGGGCGCCTGACCGGGCTTACCGTGCAGGGGCTGCGCCTCGACCTCGCCCCGGTGCCCGACCTGACCGCCGTCGAGGTCACCGGCACGCTCTTCGTCGGCTGCCGGTTCGCCTCCCGGGAGGTCGGCGCCGACCTGGTCCGGCGCGGCGCGAACGTGGTGCCACCGTTCTCCGGGCTGCCGTACCCGACCCAGCCGGCGCACCTCTACACCCCGGACGACCTGGCCGCCGGGTTCGCCGAGGGCGGGTTCGCCGGCATGTACGACACCCGGGTGTACGAGCACTACCGGGCGCACGGCGGGGCGCTGCCGGACGTGAAGGAAGCGCTCGGTCAGCGGCTGCACGACCACGGCGTGGACAACGCGCTCGCCGACGCCACCCGCGCCTGGCTGGGCGGGTACGGGCCGCAGTCGGTGGTGGGCATCATGGGCGGGCACGCGGTGCGGCGCGGCAGTGCGGCGTACCGGATGGCTGCCGTGCTGGGGTGGGAGCTGGCGCGGGCCGACCGGCTGGTGGTGACCGGCGGCGGTCCCGGGGTGATGGAGGCGGCGAACCTCGGCGCGTACCTGGCGGACCGGCCGGCGGCGGACCTGACCGCGGCGATCGACCTGCTGGCCACCGCGCCCGACTTCACCGACCACCACCGGTACACGGCAGTGGCGTTGACGGTCCGGCAGCGGTACGCGAGCGTGCCCCGCCAGCGTGCCGGCGACGCCGGGTGGGCGCGGAGCGGTGGGCTGGCGATCCCGACCTGGCTGTACGGGCACGAGCCGGCGAATCTGTTCGCCGGGCGGATCGCGAAGTACTTCTCGAACGCCATCCGGGAGGACACGATTCTGCGGCTCGCCCGGGGCGGCATCGTGTTCGCGCCGGGACGGGCGGGCACGGTGCAGGAGGTGTTCCAGGCGGCGACCAAGACCTACTACGGCACCGACGGGGCCAGCGGCGCGTACATCTTCCTGGACCGCGACTACTGGACGCGGGAGTTGCCGGTGGAGGCGTTGCTGCGCCCGCTGCTTGCCGCGTCCCCGTTCGGTGACCTGTCGACGACGATCCACCTCACCGACGACGTCCACGAGGCCGTCCGCCTGCTGACCACCTGACGGCGACGGCCGGCTCCCCGAGGGAGAGCCGGCCGTCGGTGGAGCGTCGTTACTTGGTCATCGTGGTGCCGGTGGAGCGCAGGTCCTCGCACGCCTGGACGACCCGAGCGGCCAGGCCGGCCTCGGCGGCCTTGCCCCAGGCCCGCGGGTCGTACAGCTTCTTGTTGCCGACCTCGCCGTCGATCTTGAGCACGCCGTCGTAGTTGCGCAGCATGTGGTCGGCAACGGGCCGGGTGAAGGCGTACTGGGTGTCGGTGTCGATGTTCATCTTCACCACGCCGTAGTCGAGAGCCTCACGGATCTCGCTCAGCAAAGAGCCCGAGCCGCCGTGGAAGACCAGGCTGAGCGGCTTGTCCTTGCCGTACTTGGCGCCGACCGCCTCCTGGATCTGGTTCAGGATCTCCGGGCGGAGCTTGACGTTGCCCGGCTTGTAGACGCCGTGCACGTTGCCGAAGGTCAGCGCCGCCATGTAGCGGCCCTTCTCGCCGAGGCCGAGCGCCTCGACCATGGCCAGGCCGTCATCGGTGGTGGTGTAGAGCTTGTCGTTGATGGCGTTCTCGACGCCATCCTCCTCGCCACCGACCACGCCGACCTCGATCTCAAGGACGATCTTGGCCTTGGCGGCCTCGTCGAGGAGCTGCGAGGCGATCTGCAGGTTCTCCGCGACCGGCACGGCCGACCCGTCCCACATGTGCGACTGGTACAGCGGCTGCTCGCCGCGCTTCACCCGCTCCTGCGAGATGCCCATCAGCGGACGCACGAACCCGTCCAGCTTGTCCTTCGGGCAGTGGTCGGTGTGCAGGGCGATGTTGACCGAGTACTTCTTGGCCACCTCGTGCGCGTACGCGGCGAACGCCACCGCGCCGGTGACCATGTCCTTGATCGAGGGACCGGACAGGTATTCGGCACCACCGGTGGAGACCTGGATGATGCCGTCACTCTCCGCGTCGGCAAAGCCCTTGAGCGCCGCGTTCAGCGTCTGGGAGGAGGTCACGTTGATCGCGGGGTACGCGTACCGGCCAGCCTTGGCGCGGTCCAGCATCTCCGCGTAGGCCTCGGGGGAAGCGATGGGCATGTGATGCGCTCCTTACTTACCACTCTCGGCCGTGCTGGCCGCTGTTGTTCTCGTGTGCGCCGGACCGCGCTGTCCTCCGCCCGGCAGTATCCCGCAGGTGCGGTGCGCCGGACTAATCGAGGGGGGTGTCACCCGCTCACCGGGTGTCCAGACGGTCCGGCACGATGACGCTGATCAGCCAGGTGACCACTGTCATCACGATCGCCCCCCAGAACGCCGCCCAGAAGCCGTCCACCTGGAACGGCAGGTCGAGCCCGCGGGCGATCCGGTCGGTGAGCAGGAAGAGCAGCGCGTTGACCACAAGCGCGAACAGGCCCAGGGTCAGCAGGTAGAACACACAGCCGACCACCCGGATGACCGGCTTGAGCACCGCGTTGACAACGCCGAAGATGAGCGCCACCACGATCAGCGTGAGCACGGTGTTGCCACCGGAGCGGCCGTGCACGTCGACGCCGGGCACGATCAGCGTGGTCACCCACAACGCGACAGCGGTGATCGCCAGTCGGATGAGGAAGCCCACGCCACCATCCTGGCATCGGCGCGCGCCGTCACGGGGTGATTCGGCCGACTCGGCTTCCGCGCGCGGCACCGACGCAGCCCGTACGGTGGTGGGAATCGTGCCCCGACAACCCGGGAGGGACCATGGGTCAGCCCGATGAGGACTTCACCCCCGGCGACCACCTCGCCGCGGACGAACGCGACCCCGAGGCGGAGCCGGCCGACGCGGTCGAGCAGGCCGCAGCGGTCGGCCCCGCCGACGTCGACCCCGAGCCGCAGCGCGGCCTGGAGGTCGACGACTGGGACGCGATGGAGCAGGCCCGGGTGGTCACCACCGACGAGGACGACTACCGCTGACAGCTCAGCGGGCGCTGTCGACAAGCTTCGGGTGGCGGGCCGCCCAGTCGCCGAGCCGGTCCTCCCGCAGCGCGGTCAGTAACTCCGGCGCGAGCTTCGGGTCGGTACGCAGGTAGCGGTCCTTCTCAAACACCCCGGCGACCGGCAGGCTGAGCCCGACCGGATCGACGGTCCGCAGGGTGGGGACGAGCCGCAGCAGGTCCAGCACAGCGCCCCGGTCGGGTGACACCACCAGGTCCGGGCCGACGGTGGTCAGCAACTTGGCGAGGCGTACCGGATCGGTGAGCACGCCCTGGTCGGCGGCCTGGCGCACCAGGCCGGCGGCGAAGACCCGGGAGTTGCGGTCCCGGTCCTGGACGCCCCAGAGCAGACCGTAGCGCTGGCGGAGCAGGTCGACCGACGCGGCGCCGTCGAGGCGGTGGCAGCCGGCCGGGAAGAGCCGCTTCGTGTGGACGGAGCGCACCGCTTCGGGCAGGCAGGTCGGGACGCCGCCAACGGCGTCGGTGAGCGAGCGCACGGCGCGGTACGTCAGCACCACGCCGGCGTCCACCCGGACCCCGGTCAGCTCGGTCACCGTTCGCCGGGTCAGCTCGTACCCCTTGGTCAGCTCCGGGCGGGTGAACCCGGCCCCGAACGGGAACGCGGCGTTCAGCTTGTCGGTTCCCTGCCCCGGAATCTGCACCCCCAGGTCACGCGGCAGCGTCACCAGGTAGGGGCGGCTGCGGTCGGCCGGGATGTGCACCAGCAGCACGGCATCCGCGCGTGCAGCCGTCCGTCCGTCGCCGTCGATGCCGAGCAGCAGAATGTTCAGCGCGCCGGTGGGCGTCGGCCGACCGGACTCACCGAGCAGCTCGGCGGCCGGCGGCGGCCCCGCTTGCTCGGGAGTCAGCAGGGGCACCCCGAGCCCCAGCACCCCGAGCAGGGCCAGCGCGGTGCCACCGGCCTGCCAGCGGCGACGGCGTCGGCGTCGCCTGATCGTCAGCCGGTCGATGGCAGCGCGCAGCGGACCGGTCGGCGGGGTCAGCGGCTCGTGCCGGGCGAAGGCTGCCCGCAGGTCATCCTCGATCATGAGCCAACCTCCACGTACTCGGCCCGGAGCGTGGCCAGCGCCCGGGAGATGGACGAACGTACGGTCCCGACGGCACAGCCGAGAATGTCGGCGATCTCGGCGTCGGGCAGATCCTCGTAGTAGCGCAGCACGAGGGTGGCGCGCTGCCGGCGTGGCAGCCGGGACAGCCAGGTCCAGATCTGATCCCGGTCCACGGCGGACTGGGCGTGGTCGGCGGAGGACGGCAGGGTCTCGTCGGGCTCCCCGCGCAGCAGTACCCGGCGCATCCACGAGCCGCGCTTCCAGTCGACGTACTGGTTGGTGAGCATCCGGCGTACGTACCGCTCGGGTGAGTCCGCGTGGGCGACCCGCCGCCAGTTGAGCTGGACGCGGACCATCGTCTCCTGCACCAGATCCTGCGCCTGGTGCGGATCACCGGTGAGCATCACCGCATACCGCAGCAGCGGGGCAAGTCGCGCGTCCGCGAACTCCTCGTACGTCACTGCACCTCCCGAGGTCCTGCACCAGATGACGGGAACGGGTGGGCGGAACGTTGCGCCCGCGGGTGGTGGGATCCGGTCCAGCGCGGCGCGGGCCACGAGCTTCGGTACCCTTTGTGGCCGTGGACACAGCTGAGAAGACCCGCGCCCTCACGGAGAGCGTCGCCCTGAACCCGCTCGATCCCAAGGACCTGTTGCAGACCTTCGGGCTGGTCGGCGTCTGGGTGATCCTCTTCGCCGAGACCGGCCTGCTGGTGGGTTTCTTCTTCCCCGGTGACTCGCTGCTGTTCCTCGCCGGCGTGGCCGCCTCGCCGGTGGCGGATGCCATCTTCGGTGACGGCACCCGGCTCTCCCTGGCCGGCCTGCTGATCGGCGGACCGATCTGCGCAATCCTCGGCGCTCAGCTCGGCCACTTGCTCGGTGCGCGGTACGGCCGGCGGATGTTCGAGCGGCCCAACTCGCGGCTCTTCAAGAGGGAGTACGTCGAGAAGGCCGAGTACTACTTCCAGAAGTTCGGTCCGGCGAAGGCCGTGGTGCTGGCGCGCTTCATTCCGATCGTGCGGACGTTCCTCAACCCGGTCGCCGGGGCTCTGGGCATGCCGGCGCGGCAGTTCCTGCTGTGGAACATCGTCGGCGCGGTGCTCTGGGTGGACGGCATTCTGCTGATCGGCTACCTGCTGGCCGATCGGATCTACCGGGCCATCGGCGACAAGATCGACCACTACATCCTGCCGGTGGTCGCCCTGATCGTCCTGATCTCGGTGCTGCCGATCTTCTTCGAGTTCCTGCGGGACCGGCGGGCGCGCAAGCGCGGCGAGGCGGTCGCGGTGGTCGCGGCGGCCAGCGCCGCGGGCGCGGTCGAGGCGGTACGCGAGAAGTTCGACCACGACGAGCACCCGCACGACCGCCGGCGCCCGGGGCACGGCCAGGAACGCTGATCCGAGATACGACGACGGCCGGCCCCCTGGTGAGGGGGTCGGCCGTCGGCATGTCAGGCCCGCCCTGCGGCGGTGCGGCCGAGGACGAGCAGGTATCACCCACCGGTGGCGCCACCCCTGGCTCGCCACCGGACACCGCCCCGGCATGGGACGGTGCGCAGCGCCTACGTCAGCGGGCCTTCTTGGTGGCCCGCTTACGCGGCGGGGTCAGCAGGTCGGCGATCGTCGCGATCGCACTCGGGACCAGCCGGTAGTACGCCCAGACACCGCGCTTCTCCCGCTCCAGCAAGCCGGCCTCGGTGAGGATACGCAGGTGGTGACTGACCGTCGGCTGAGAGAGGCCGAGCGGCGCGGTCAGGTCACAGACGCACGCCTCGCCCTCGGGGGCCGACTGGATCAGGCTGAGCAGCCGCAACCGAGCGGGATCCGCGAGGGCCTTGAGGACCCCCGCGAGACGCTCGGCATCGGCACGTTCGATCGGCTCACCGGCAAGCGGCGAGATCTGAGGCATTGTCATTTCGGCCAACGCAGTTCCCACGTATTCCATCCTTCCACCAGCAGCATCGATCCGCCTGCATATCAGCAGATCCGAATCGGCAAATTTTTACGCCACAAGGCCGAGGTCAGCCAACGTATAGGCCGCCCTGTACGGCAATCCGGCGGCTCGCACCGCGTCGCCGGCGCCTCGATCAACAATAACCGCCACGCCCACGACTTCGGCTCCGGCCTCGCGAAGCGCCTCGACAGCGGTCAACACACTTCCGCCCGTTGTGGACGTGTCTTCCACCGCCAACACACGGCGGCCGGCCACCTCCGGTCCCTCGATACGTCGCTGCAGACCGTGCGCCTTGCCCGCCTTTCGCACCACAAAGGCGTCCAGGGCACGGCCGGTCGGAGCAGCGGCGTGCAGCATCGAGAGCGCGACAGGGTCCGCGCCCAGGGTGAGCCCACCGACGGCCTCGTACTCCCAGTCGGCGGTGAGATCGAGCAGCGCCCGACCGACCAACGGAGCGGCCTGGTGATGGAGCGTGACACGTCGCAGATCGACGTACCAGTCTGCCTCGCGCCCCGAGGAGAGCACGACCCGTCCGTGGACCACAGCCAGGTCGGTAATGAATTTACGCAGGTCGTCGTGGTCCCCCATGGCGATAGAGGTTACTGCGCAAGTCTGAACGGCGTCTGCACGGCCCTCCCCGATCAGCCCGACGAGGCACCGATGGTTGGCGATGTTCGACTACGCTCAGCGACCGGCCTGGAGGCGGTGCGCCAACGCCCGACGGCGGCGTTTTCGACGGGACCCTGCGTCGACGGGTCAGCGCTTGTTGGGGCCGGTCCGGCCGCGGTTGTCGCGGGCGACCGCCTGGAGCAGCCGGATCGGCGCGTGTCGCAGACCGGCGACTGCCAGCTTGTACTTCCATGCCGGGATGCTTACCAACTTGCCTTTTCGCAGGTCACGAAGGGCTTCGTCGACGACATCCTCGGCTCGCAGCCACAGCCACTCCGGCGTCTTCGACATGTTGATGCCGGCCCGTTCGTGGAATTCGGTACGGGTGTAGCCGGGGCAGAGAGCCATCACCCGAACACCGAATGGACGTGCCGACTGGCCGACGGAGTCGCTGAAATTGGTGACCCACGCCTTGCTGGCCGAGTAGGTCGATCCGGGCATCACCGCGCCAAACCCCGCAACCGAAGAGACATTTATCACTGCCCCGTCGCGCCGTTCGGTCATGGGGCGCAGGGCCGCCAGGGTCAGTCGCATGACGGCGTGCACGTTGAGCCGGAGCAGGCGTGCCTCGTCCTCCGCTGTGGAGCGTAGGAACGGCTTGTTCAGGCTGATGCCGGCGTTGTTGACGAGCAGGTGGACGGGGCTGTCGGACGTCAGTCGCCGTTCGACGGCGGCGCAGCCGTCATCGGTGGACAGGTCCGCCGACAACGTCTCCGCCGGACGACCGTGCCGCGCACCCAACTCCGCGGCCATCTCACCCAGTCGACCAGCGTCCCGGGCGACCAGCACCAGGTGCCAGCCGTCGGCCGCCAGGCGTCGGGCGAACGCCGCGCCGATGCCGGCCGTGGCGCCGGTGACCAGGGCCCGTCGCTCGGCGGTCGTGGGGTCGAGCGTCACGGGCGGGTCCTCACCTGGGCGGGTACGGGGGCGTGGCGGGCTGCTGCGGGGGTTGGTGCGGTGCGGGCGGGAACGCGTGTGGGGCGGACGGCGCGGTGGATGCCGTCGGACGGTGTCGACCGAACCAGGCGTTCGCCGCCGGCAGGGTCAGCAGCGTTGCTACCACAAGGTAACCGAGGGCCTGCCCGACCGAAAGCCCGGCGTTGAGCGGAATCCACCAGGACGGGTACGCGTCCGCGATGAGGCCGAGCAGCTCGGCGGTGGCCCGCTCGTCCGCGCCCAACCGCAGCGGCGCGGCCCGCTCGCCGACGAGCACCGCCACACTGCAGCAGCCCGCGAGCAGGCCGAGCCCGCAGACCACCCAGGCGGCCACCCGTACCCCGCGCCGACCCGTCAGCAGCCCGAGGGCCAGGCCGGCGAGCACGGGCGCGGAGAGGGCGGCCACCACCGCGGTCAGAACCGCCGACGCGCGCAGCAGGGTCACCACGTCGTCGATCTGCTGCGAGCTCGCCGAGGTGTCGCGAGCGGCGGCCCGGAACGCGTCGACGGTCCGGCCCAGCACCGTCAGGTCGACGACGGCGTACGCGAGTGCGCCCAGCGCCATCACCAGCAGCACGGTCGAGGCCAGCAGAACCACGGCGGGCCGGCGCGGCGGTGCCGATTCGGGGTACGACACGACGAATCCCTCCGGTAGGCGTCGGGTGCAACCTACTCGGAGGGATCGTCGGCGTCGTGCTTATCCAGCGGTCAGCTGGTCGACGGCGGGGTCGGTCCGGGACGGTCGCCCGGCGGCGTGTCGTCCGGCCGGTCGGTGCCGGACGGGCCCGACGGCGGCGCGGACGGCGGCGTGCCCGGCTGCTCCGATCCGGGTGCCTGGCCCGGCGTCGACGGGTAACCCGGCTCGCCACCGGACGGGTAGCCCGGCTGGCCGGTCGACGGGTAGCCCGGCTGGCCGGTCGACGGGTAGCCCGGCTGGCCGGACGCCTGCGGGTAGCCCGGGTAGTTGGCGCCGGGGGTCGGGGGCTCCCAGGCCGCGGTGGGCTTGCGGAAGAACTCGTTCGACTTGGGCAGTGCCAGCAGGATGAGCGCCGCCAGGAGCGCGAGCAGGCTGATCACGCCGAGCGCGATGCTGACCGGGGTGATCCAGGACGGCAGCGCCTCCTCGAGGCGGCGCCGGACCTCGTCGCCGCTCGGCATGTCGCCGCCGCTGTTCCCACCGGTGGTGAAGCTGCCACCGCCCGCGCCGTTCAGCACGGTCCCACCCGTGCAGCAGACCATGATGCCGCCGACGATCCAGGTGGTGATGCGCGAACCGTTGCTACCCCGGTTGTTGAACATGGCCAGCACGGCCAGCACGACCGAGAACAGCACCACGAGAATGCCGGCGCCCAGGGCGAACGCGAAGACGAAGTCCGCCACCTGGTCGGCGCCCTCGGTGGTACTGCTCGAGTAGGCGTCGCGGAGCACGTCGCGGGTCTTGCCGATGGTGGACAGGGTGACGATGAGACTGATCACCTGGCACGCCAGGAACAGGTAGAGCAGGTAGCTGGAAATGGTCACGGTGGATGGCCGCTGACGGGCCGGCGTGCTCTGGGAATCGACCACGATTCTCCTTCCCTAGATCGGGCCCACACCGTATCGGCAACCGGCCAATCCGGCATGCCGTGCCGAACGCGGCGCGCGCGTCGGGTCGCTCAGCGCCCGTCGTCGGTGGGTCGGATCGCCAGGTTGGCGGGGTCGAGCAGGTCGCCACGGGCGACCCGCCAACCCTCTTCGCCGTACGCCTCGAAGGAGAGCCGGGCGTTCCCACCCGACTGGTAGTCGTGGTAGCGCATCGTCCCGGCCGGCGGCAGGCCGGTCTCGCCGGTGGCGGTGTAGCGCGCCTGCCCGGTCTCGGCCCAGGTGTACCGCAGCCCGCCGAGGTCGATGGTCGGGGCGCCGGGGGTGACTGTCGCGCCGGGCTCGGCGGTCCACAGCACCAACTCCAGCTCGGGGCCGCCGTCGCCTTCCACGGAGAGCCGGTGTGGCGTGCCGGAGGCGTCGTCGAGGAGGTGCTGCACCCAGCTCCAGTCCCCCTCGACCAGGCGGATGGTGCCGCTCACGACGTACTCCCGCTGGCCGATCCGCACGCGATCACCGGGCGCCAGTCGGTGGGCGCCGTCGCGGGTGGGCCCGGTGGCCGGCGGCACTCCGGTGGGCCGGGCCGCGGCCCGCCGCCGGGTCCGCACGACGATCACGAGCACGACCACGATGAGTACGACAAACGCCGCCACCAGGTACGCAAGCGCCCCGTCCACCCGACCACCTCCCCAGGTACGTCGGCGCAGACGGTAACAACCTCGCGCACCGAATTGAGTCGTGTCGTGACCGAAAGCTCAGCTACCGAGGGCAGCCGACGTGTCGCCCGGCGTGGTCATTGTGGATGCCCGGACGCCCTGCGCTCTTCCACGCCGACGCGGCCGGCGGCTGGTGTCGCGGCAGGGTCACGCTGCCGCGAGTCGCTGGGTGGCGTAGTCGCCGAGGGTGGAGCGCCCCATGACGCAGCCGACGAAGGTGGTGAACTCGGTGCGGTCGTCCCGCAGCGACGTCCACGCCGCCCGGGCGGCCGCCGGGTCGGCGCGCTCCAGCAGCGTCGCGGCGTACGCCCGGCCGGCGGGTGAGCCCTCGGCGAGCAGCCGGTCGAGCTGCCGGCGTACCTCCTCGGGGTGGTCGTCGAGCGCGGCCTCGACGCGGTGGTACGCCTCGGTCACCGGCAACGTCGCACCCGCGATCCCCACCCCACCGAAGGCGAGCGTCTCGGCAACGACCAACTCGTCAACAGCCGCACGAAGTTCCCGCTCCCAAGCCGCACGCATCCCGAACATGCCCCAACCCTTTCCCTCTCCGCCCACCTCTCACCCTGTTGATCAAGAGGTTTGCGCCATGAGAAGACGTCCCGATGACGCAAACCTCTTGATCACCGCTGGTCAGGCGGGGGTCACCGTCAGGGAGTTCGATCCGGGAGTTTGGTCCACCTTCACCGTGTTGCCGTCTCGGATGGTGCCGCTCAGCAGGGCCTTTGCCAGCTGGTCGCCGATTGCGGTCTGGACCAGGCGGCGCAGGGGACGGGCACCGTAGATCGGGTCGTAGCCGTGCTCGGCGAGCCAGTCCCGAGCGGCATCGGTGATCTCCAGGCCGAGCCTGCGGTCGGCCAACCGCCGTCGCATCCGGTCGAGCTGGATGTCGACGATGGAGCGCAGGTCGTCGCCGCGCAGCGCGGCGAAGACCACGATGTCGTCCAGCCGGTTGAGGAACTCCGGCTTGAAGTGCGACCGCACCACGGCCAGGACGCCCTCCCGACGCTGCTCCTCGGCCAGCGTCAGGTCGCTGATCACCGACGACCCGAGGTTGGACGTGAGGATCAGGATCGCGTTGCGGAAGTCCACCGTGCGGCCCTGCCCGTCGGTGAGCCGACCGTCGTCGAGTACCTGGAGCAGGATGTCGAAGACGTCCGGGTGGGCCTTCTCCACCTCGTCCAGCAGGATCACCGAGTACGGCCGGCGGCGCACCGCCTCGGTGAGCTGCCCGCCCTCCTCGTAGCCGATGTACCCGGGTGGGGCACCTACCAGGCGGGCCACCGAGTGCTTCTCGCCGTACTCGCTCATGTCGATGCGGACCATCGCCCGCTCGTCGTCGAAGAGGAACTCGGCGAGCGCCTTGGCCAGCTCCGTCTTGCCGACACCTGTCGGGCCGAGGAAGAGGAAGCTGCCCGTCGGGCGGTCCGGGTCGGCGACACCGGCCCGTGCCCGGCGTACGGCGTCGGAGACCGCGCCGACGGCCTCGGCCTGGCCGACCACCCGGCCGCCCAGCGACTCCTCCATCCGCAGCAGCTTGGCCGTCTCGCCCTCCAGCAGGCGGCCGGCCGGGATGCCGGTCCACGAGGCGACCACCGCGGCGATGTCGTCCGCGCCGACCTCCTCCTTGAGCATCGCGCCGTCCGCCTGGAGCTGGGCCAGCTCCTCCTCGGCCTGCTTCAGCTCGACCTTGAGGGCCGGGATGCGGCCGTAGCGCAGCTCGGCGGCACGCTCCAACTCCCCGTCCCGCTCGGCCCGCTCGGCCTCGCCGCCCAGGCGCTCCAACTCCTCCTTGGCTGTGGAGAGCTTGGTGATGTGGCTCTTCTCGGTCTGCCAGCGCTCGGAGAGCACGGTGAGCTGCTCGCGCTTGTCGGCCAACTCCTGGCGCAGCCGCGCCAACCGCTCGGCGGACGCGGCGTCCGGCTCCTTGGCCAGCGCCATCTCCTCGATCTCCAGCCGGCGGACCGCCCGCTCGATCTCGTCCACCTCGACCGGACGGGAGTCGATCTCCATCCGCAGCCGGGACGCGGACTCGTCGACCAGATCGATCGCCTTGTCCGGCAGGAACCGATCGGTGATGTACCGGTCGGAGAGCGTCGCGGCGGCGACCAGCGCGGCGTCGGTGATCCGTACGCCGTGGTGCACCTCGTAGCGCTCCTTGAGCCCGCGCAGGATGCCAATGGTGTCCTCGATCGTCGGCTCGCCGACAAGCACCGGCTGGAAGCGGCGCTCCAGCGCCGGGTCCTTCTCGATGTGCTCGCGGTACTCGTCGAGGGTGGTCGCGCCGACCATCCGCAGCTCACCACGGGCCAGCATCGGCTTGAGCATGTTGCCGGCGTCCATCGAACCCTCGCCCTTGCCGGCGCCGACGACCGTGTGCAGCTCGTCGAGGAAGGTGATGACCTGCCCGTTGGAGTTCTTGATCTCCTCCAGGACGGACTTCAGCCGCTCCTCGAACTGGCCCCGGTACTGCGCGCCGGCGACCATCGCGCCGAGGTCCAGCGAGACCAGCTTCTTGTCTCGTAGCGACTCGGGCACGTCGCCTGCCACGATCCGCTGGGCGAGGCCCTCGACGATGGCGGTCTTGCCGACGCCGGGCTCACCGATCAGGACGGGGTTGTTCTTCGTACGTCGGGAGAGCACCTGGATCACCCGGCGGATCTCCGAGTCCCGGCCGATCACCGGGTCGATCTTGCCGTCGCGGGCGCTGGCGGTCAGGTCCACGCCGTACTTCGTGAGCGCCTGGTAGGTCTGCTCCGGATCGGCGGTGGTGACCCGCCGGTCGCCACCCCGAACGGTCGGGAAGGCGGCGACCAGGGCCTCCTCGGTGGCGCCTGCCGACTTCAGCGCGGCGGACACCGCGCCCCCCACCTGGGCCAGGCCGGCGAGCAGGTGCTCGGTGGAGGTGTACTCGTCGCCGAGCGGCCGGGCGATCTGCTCGGCCGCGCCGATGGCGTTGACGAACTCCCGGGCCAGGGTGGGCTCGGCGATGCTGGAGCCCCGCGCGGCCGGCAGGGCGTCGACCGCCCGCTGGGCGGCCCGACGCAGCTCGGCGGGGTCGGCCCCGACGGCGCGCAGCAGGCCGGCGGCGGTCGAGCCGTCGGTGTCCAGCAGGGACAGCAGCAGGTGCCAGGGCTCGACTGTGGCGTGGCCACGCTGGTTGGCAAGCGCGACGGCGCCGGTGATGGTCTCGCGGCTCTTGGTGGTGAGTCTTTCCGTGTTCATGGGCTCCCCCGGATCGGCGTTGTCCACTGGGTTGGACACAACCAGAGTTGAGCGTATTCCACTCAACCCTACCGCTGTGACGCCCATCACTCCCGCAGGCGCCACCGCCAGTCGAACTCCCCGGCCGCCGGGGGCGGGCCGGGCAGCGGATCGGAGTCCGCCGCCGTCGACAGTCCACCCAGCAGCACGGCGAGCTGCCGGCGGCGCAGCTGACGGGTCCGCTCCGGATCGGGCACCCGCACCGCCGCGCACGCCTCCAGGACCAGCCCCAGATCCTGCACGACCACGTCCGCGCGCAACCGCCCACTGGCGTGCGCCCGCTCGACCAACGCGGCAGCCAGCTCGCTTGCGCGCAGCGCGTCCCGGCCCATCTCCTCGGTCGGCGTGAAGGTGCCGGCCAGGTGGACGGTGAGCGAGTGCACGTCGGCGTCGACCACCCCGGCCAGGAACCCCGCGAACGCGGCCCAGTCGTCCGGCTCGGCGAGCGCCTCCTCGGCCACGGCGAGGTAGCGGCGCAACCCGTCGTGGCAGAGCTGGCGCAGCAGGGCCTCCTTGCCCGCGTACCGCCGGTAGAGCGCGCTGATGCCGACGCCGGCGCGGTCGGCGACGGCGGCGATCGGCGCCTTCGGGTCGTCGAGGAAGACCGCGCGGGCGGCTTGGAGGATCACCTCGTCGTTGCGGGCGGCCTGGGCGCGGCGGCCGGCCGGGGGCCTGGGGGACGTTGACATGCCGTCAGCCTAACAGTGGAACGGATCGTTCCGCTCTGCTACTGTCATTGCAGAACGAAACATTCCGTTCCGAAGGAGTTCGAGATGACCGGCACCGCGATCCGTCCGTTCCGCGTCGAGGTCCCGCAGACCGCCCTCGACGACCTGGCCACCCGCCTCGGTCGCACGAACTGGCCCGCTGCGCTGCCCGGCACCGACGACGCGTACGGCATGAGCGGCGATCGGGTGCGCGCGCTCGTCGACAGGTGGCGGGACGGGTTCGACTGGCGGACCGTCGAGGCCCGGCTGAACGCGCACCCGCAGTTCGTCACGGAGATCGACGGCGAGCAGATCCACTTCCTGCACGTCCGGTCGTCCCGCGCAGACGCCACCGCCCTCGTGCTCACCCACGGCTGGCCCGGTTCGGTGCTGGAATACCTCGACGTGATCGGCCCGCTCACCGAGCCGAACGACCCGGCCGCGCCGGCCTTCCACCTGGTCATCCCGTCGCTGCCGGGCTTCGGGTTCTCCGGCCCCACCCGCAGCGCCGGCTGGAACCGCTTCCGCACCGCCCGCGCCTGGGCCGAACTGATGAACCGCCTGGGGTACGACAGCTACGGCGCCATCGGCAACGACGCCGGCTCGATGGTCGCACCGGAGCTGGGCCGGATCGACGCCGAACACGTCCTCGGCGTGCACGTCACCCAGCTCTTCTCGTTCCCGTCCGGCGACCCGGCCGAGTTCGCCGGACTGTCCGAGGCGGACCAGGCGGCGCTGGGGCACCTCCAGTGGTTCTACGAGAACAAGTTCTCCTTCAACCAGGTGCACAGCCAGCAACCGCAGACCCTGGCGTACGGCCTGGCCGACTCGCCCGTCGGGCTGCTGGCCTGGAACGCCCAACTCTTCGACGAGAGCCTGGACGACGACTTCGTCCTGGCCAATGTCGCGCTCTACTGGTTCACCGGCACGGCCGCCTCGGCGATCCGGTTCTACTGGGAGGACGCGCACGCAGGTGAGCAGCCGCCCGAGCCGACCACGGCACCGACCGCGCTCGCCATGTTCCCCGGCGACTTCCAGTCCATCCGCCGGTTCGCCGAGCGGGACCACGCGAAAATCGTCCGCTGGACGGCGTACGAGACGGACGTCGAGGGCCGCGGTGACGTCGGCGGTCACTACGCCGCCCACCAGGCCACCGACGTCCTGGTCGGCGACATCCGCGAGTTCTTCGCCAGCCTCCGCTGACCAGTCCGCGCCTCTAGATCGACTCGACTTCCTGGATATCGGGGTATCCGGGCCACTGGGATACCCCGATATCGCCGAAGTCGAGTCGATCACGGTGTGCTCGCTGCAAGATCTGCCTTTTGTTTACCTAGCGGTAGCCTGGACGGGTGCGAGTACGTGTCGAGCAGACCGCCTTACCGGGGATCGGGGTACGCCACGATCTGGTGACGGAGTCCGGACGCCGCCTGGGCGTGGTCTCCCACCGCAATGGCCGCCGTGATCTTGTCCTCTACGACCCGGATGATCCCGACGCCTGCCAGGCGGACATCCCGCTTACCGACGACGAGGCGGAGGCGCTGGCCGACATCCTCGGCGCGTCGCTGATGCTCGGTCAGCTCTCCGGGCTGCGCGAGCAGGCTGCCGGTCTGCTCACCGAGCAGATCGCCATTCCGGCGGGGTCGCGGTACGTGAACCGCAAGCTCGGCGACACCAAGGCGCGTACCCGCACCAGCGCCTCCATCGTGGCGGTGCTGCGCGACGGCACGGTGAACGTGTCGCCCGAGCCCTCCTTCCGCTTCGCGGCCGGTGACGTGGTGGTCGTGGTCGGGACCCGTCAGGGTCTCGACGGCGTGTCCGCCATCCTCGCCGACAGTGACCCGGACGGCTGAGGCGGATGCACGATTTCACCACACTGCTCATCGAAGTCGGTGCGCTGCTGCTGCTGCTCGGGCTGCTCAGTCGGCTGAGCCGGCGCTTCGGCCTGTCGCCCATTCCGCTCTACCTGCTCGCCGGGCTCGCCTTCGGGCAAGGTGGGCTGCTACCCCTCGACGCCAGCGAGGAGTTCTTCGCGGTCGGCGCCGAGATCGGCGTCATCCTGCTGCTGGTGATGCTCGGTCTGGAGTACTCGGCCAACGAACTCGTCGGCAATCTCCGCTCGGCGGCACCGGCCGGCCTGATCGACGGGGTGCTGAACGCGCTACCCGGCGCCATCTTCGCCCTGCTGCTCGGCTGGAACTGGGTGGCCGCCCTGGTGCTCGGCGGCATCACCTGGGTCTCCTCGTCCGGGGTCATCGCCAAGGTCCTCGCCGACCTGGGTCGGCTCGGTAACCGGGAGACCCCGGTGATCCTCTCGGTGCTGGTGATCGAGGACCTGGCGATGGCGCTCTACCTGCCGCTGGTCACCGCCGTCCTGGCCGGCACCGGCCTGCTCGGCGGCGGCATCGCGCTCACCGTCGCGGTGGGCACGGTGCTGATCGTGCTCGTGGTCGCCATCCGGTACGGCCACCTCATCTCGTCCGCCCTGTCGGCGAAGGACCCGGAGGCGCTGCTCCTCGGCGTACTCGGCCTGACCCTGCTGATCGCCGGCCTCGCCGCGTCGCTCCAGGTGTCGGCGGCGGTCGGCGCGTTCCTGGTCGGCATCGCCCTCTCCGGCCCGGTGGCGCACCACGCCACCGAGTTGCTCTCGCCCCTGCGGGACCTGTTCGCGGCGGTGTTCTTCGTCTTCTTCGGCCTGACCACCGACCCGCAGGACATTCCGCCGGTGCTGCTGCCGGCGCTCGCGCTGGCCGTTGTCACCATGGCGACGAAGACGCTCACCGGTTACCTCGCGGCCCGCCGGGTCGGTATCGCCGAACCCGGTCGCTGGCGTGCCGGCCTGGCGCTCGTACCCCGAGGGGAGTTCTCGATCGTCATCGCCGGCCTCGCGGTCGCGGCCGGCAGCGTCGAGCCGCGGTTGGCCGCGCTCGCCGCGACGTACGTCCTGATCACCGTGGTGACCGGGCCGATCCTGGCGCGGCTGCCGGACTTCCCGTGGTTCAAGCGGTGGCTGCGCAACCGCGCGGCGGCCCAGCGGCGGGACCCGGTGCCGATCCACGACTGACGCGCACCGCCGCTGCCGTACCCTTCGGCGCGGCAGCGGTGGTGGCCAGGACACCCGAACGGGCGTTCGGGCCGCCCCGGCCGGCGGATGCCGAATTGCTCCCTGCGGGTACTACCGCAGCAACCGGCGGCGGGTTACCGTTTCGCCCCAGCAGCCACGGTCCGCAGGCAGCGTTGCCAGACGCGGGCGAGAGCGGAAGGTTGGCCGGTGAGCGTGCAGGAGTCGACGTTCCACGGCTTTGCCAACCCCGTCGATCCGACGCCGGCGGAGTTGCGAGCCTGGGCGTTCCAGCCCGATTCGGTGCCGTTGGCTTCCATGCCACCCGACTGGGACCTGCTGGTCTCCGGCGACCGCCTGGTGCTGACGCTCTTCGAGCTGGCCATGGACCCGACCTGCCCCGCGCGGCGCTTCGCGCTGCACTGCCTCTACATCTACGCCGCGGACGGCATCCGGACGAACTTCCGCGCCCACCCCAAGCGCCGCTTCCGCAAGCTGGTCGAGCAGGCCGAGCGCGACGGCGACGAGCTGATGAGGATCTGGGCGCACAACGGCCGGGTGCTGCTGGCCCGACCGGATCTCTTCGTCTATCGGGACTGGTGCGAGGGCGGCCTGGTCCGCGAAAACCGCCGCCTCGGCT
Source organism: Micromonospora sp. NPDC049274 (assembly GCF_040678875.1). Lineage (NCBI taxonomy): Bacteria > Bacillati > Actinomycetota > Actinomycetes > Micromonosporales > Micromonosporaceae > Micromonospora > Micromonospora sp. NPDC049274. The sequence continues at coordinate 327,346 of NZ_JBFAQS010000003.1, read as the reverse complement.
GAGATCCCATCCGAACGCTCTTGGTCAACTCGCCTTCCCGGAAACCGGGCTTTCCCGCTTAGTCGAACACCACGACTTCCAGGAAACCGAGTGGATCAAAGACGCTAGGCGAACGGGCCGGGACCCCCCGTGGGTCCCGGCCCGCACGTCGGCTACCGGATCAGTCCTGCTTGCGCTCGGTCTCGGCTCGACGATGGTCGCCGTCGGACTCCTCGGCGAACCGTCCCTCGATGATCCGATCCCGGAAACTTCCCTCGGTCACCCTGTCGAACTTCTCCCGGACGGTGTCGGCCAGGTCTTCCAGCCGGTCCTCCGTCTGCTGGGCCACTTTCTTCGCCGGCTCCGCCATCGCTCCCCCAACCGCGCCGATAGGCCCGAATTAAGGCGATAGGACCCGTATCGACAGGCTAACGGAAGCGGCCTGGCCCGCGCCGGAAAATCCGGCACGGGCCAGGCCGACGAAACAGGGTCAGCGATCGGGCGTACGGCGGGGACGCCAGACCACCAGCGCCGTGGACGTGCGGTTGGTCGGCACCAGATCCCGGCCCGGGAAGCGGGCCAGCGACTCCAGCTCGGCCACCCGGCGGTACGCGGCGTCCAGCTCCGCCTCCAGCCGCGCGACCCGCTGCTGCGCCTGCTCCAGCAACCGCTCCAGCCCGATGATCCGCTTGACGCCGGCCAGGTTGATCCCGTCGTCCTGGCTGAGGCGCTGCACCTCGCGCAGCAGCACCACGTCCCGGACGCTGTACCGGCGGCCACCGCCGGCCGCCCGGCCCGGCTGCACCAGCCCCAACCGGTCGTACTGGCGCAGGGTCTGCGGGTGCATCCCCGCCATCCGTGCCGCCACCGAGATCATGAGCACCTTGGCCTCGTAGGCAGGGTCACCCGAACCGAGGAACTCGCCCGACATCCCGCTCACCTCCGCGTCCATCCCACCGGACTAACCGACCCGACGCACCCGGGCGTCGAGATGTTCCCGCGCCGCCGGCGGGCTCTGCTCGGCGAACGCCTCAAGCGCCGCCCGCGCCTCGTCGGACAGCCGGGCCGGCACCACCACGTCCAGGGTGACCAGCAGGTCACCGGCCTGCCCGTCGCGACGGACCACACCCTTGCCCCGGGCCCGCAGCACCCGCCCGCTGGGCGTGCCCGGCGGAACCCGCAACGTCACCGCGCCGTCGAGCGTGGGTACTCGTAGGTCCGTGCCGAGCACGGCCTCCGCGTAGGTCACCGGCACCGTCAACGTCAGGTCGTCTCCGGTACGCCCGAACAGCTCGTCCGGCCGGACCTTGACGTGCACGAACAGGTCGCCGGCCGGGCCACCACGCTCGCCCGGCTCACCGCGCCCGGCCAGCCTGATGCGCTGACCGTCGGCCACACCGGCCGGGAAGCGCACGTTCATCGTGCGGGTCTTGGTGACCCCGCCGCTGCCGTGGCACTCCGGGCACTTCTCCTCCACCACGGTGCCGACGCCCTGGCAGTTGCCGCACGGCTCGGAGAAGCTGAACGACCCCTGGTTGCGGGTGGTGACCCCGGCGCCGTGACAGACCGGGCAGGTACGCGGCTGGGTGCCGGGCTTGGCGCCGTTGCCGTGGCAGGTGTCGCAGACGCCGGGGGCGCGCAACGTCAGTGGCAGGGTCACCCCGCGCACAGCGTCGCCGAAGTCGAGTGCCACCTCGGTCTCCACGTCCCGGCCGCGCGCCGGACCACGAGGAGCGGCCTGCCCACCGGCCTGCCCGCCCGAGAAGATCGAGCTGAACAGGTCCTGGAAGCCGGCCCCGCCGAAGCGGCGGTCACCGCCACCGGCGGCACCGCCGCCGAACAGGTCGGAGACGTCGAACGGCATCCCACCCGGCTGACCGCCGGCCCGGGCGTTGCGCCGGAACGCGCCCGAACCGAACAGCGACCGCATCTCGTCGTACTCCCGGCGGCGGCCGGCGTCCGACAGCACGTTGTACGCCTCGGACACGGCCTTGAACCGCTCCTCGGCCTTCGGGTCGCCCGGATTGTGATCCGGGTGCGACTCCCGGGCCAGCTTGCGGTACGCCTTCTTGATGTCATCCGCGGAGGCGGCCTTGTCCACGCCGAGCACGGCGTAGAAGTCCTTCTCGAGCCAGTCCTTCGAACTCACCGGTCCACCACCTCCTCCTTCCGACCGTCGTGGCCCGGCCGTCCCGCCCACCGCTGTGCGGGGGACGGGACGGCCCGGTCACCGTCTCGCACTATTCCGGATCCGCGACCGCGACCAGCGCGGGGCGCAGCAGCCGCTCACCGAGCTGGTAGCCGCGTCGCATGACCTGCACGCAGGTCGGTTCGCTGACCTCGGCCGAGGTCTGGTGCGCGACCGCCTCGTGCCGGGTCGGGTCGAACGGGTCGCCCTGTTCGCCGAAGGCGTTCAGGCCGAACTTGCCCAGCGCGGTGGTGAGCTGTTCCGCCACCGTTCCGAACGGCCCGACCAGGTCGCCGTGTTCCCGGGCCCGGTCCAGGTCGTCGAGGATCGGCAGCAGCGCGGCCAGCACCGAGCCGGTCGCCTGCTCCTGCACCAGGCTGCGGTCCCGGTCGACCCGCTTGCGGTAGTTGGCGTACTCCGCCGACACCCGCTGGACGTCTCGGGTGCGCTCGTCCAGCTCGGCCCGGAGCGCCTCCAGCTCGGCGCCGAGCGACGTGCCGACACCACCGCCGTCCACCGGCTGCGCCGGGGCGTCCACCACCGGCGGGCCGGACGGCTCCGGCCCGTCGGTGGCGTTGACCTCGACCTCGATCTCGTCGACCACGACCTCGGCGTCCTCGACGAGGCCCTCGGCCGGTGCGCCGGTCTCCGCGTCCGCGGCGGTCCCCTCCGGCTCCGACGTATCGGTGAGCTTGCGGTTGTTGCGGATGACGACCCGCTCCCCGTCGCCGGTGGCCGGCTCCGTGGGCGCGGAGCCACCCGGCGTCGACCCGGTGTCGCCCGGGTCGGCGGCTCGTGGCTTCTGCGTCATGCGGCTACCTCATCCCCTTCGCCGTGCTTACGTGTCGGAGGCCGATTGTCACTTCTTGCCGTCCTCGTCCACGATCTCCGCGTCGACCACGTCGTCGGCGCCACCTGCCGTGCCGGCCTGCGGACCCGTCGCACCGGTCGCACCCGGACCGGCCTCGCCGCCCGGCTGCTGGCCCTGCTCGGCCTGCTGGGAGTAGAGCAGCGAACCGGCCTGCTGGGAGACCTGCGCCAGCTTCTCGTGCGCGGTCTTGATCTTCTCGATGTCCTGACCGCCCAGGGCGCCGCGCAGCTCACCGAGCGCCTCGTTGAGCTGCTCCCGGTTCTCGCTGGGCAGCTTGTCGCCGCTCTCGGCGAGGAACTTCTCGGTCTGCCACTGAAGCGCCTCGGCCACGTTGCGGGTCTCGGCGTCGTCGCGACGGCGCTTGTCCTCCTCCGCGTGCTCCTCGGCGTCCCGGCGCATCCGCTCGATGTCGTCCTTCGGCAGCGAGGAGCCGCCGGTGATCGTCATCTTCTGTTCCTTGCCGGTGCCCAGGTCCTTGGCGTGCACGTTGACGATGCCGTTGGCGTCGATGTCGAAGGCGACCTCGATCTGCGGCACGCCGCGCGGCGCCGGCGGGAGGCCGGTCAGCTCGAAGGTGCCGAGCTTCTTGTTGTACGCCGCGATCTCCCGCTCACCCTGGAACACCTGGATCAGCACCGACGGCTGGTTGTCGTCCGCCGTGGTGAAGACCTCGGAGCGCTTGGTCGGGATGGTGGTGTTGCGCTCGATGAGCTTGGTGAAGATGCCGCCCTTGGTCTCGATGCCCAGGCTCAGCGGGGTCACGTCGAGCAGCAGGACGTCCTTGACCTCACCCTTGAGCACGCCGGCCTGCAGGGCGGCGCCGACGGCGACGACCTCGTCCGGGTTGACGCCCTTGTTGGGGTCGCGACCGGTGAGCTGCTTGACCAGGTCGGTCACGGCGGGCATCCGGGTCGAACCACCGACGAGGATGACGTGCTCGACGTCGGAGATCTTGATCCCGGCGTCCTTCACGGCCTGCTCGAACGGGCCCTTGCAGCGGTCCAGCAGGTCCTGCGTCATCCGCTGGAACTCGGCGCGGCTGAGCGTCACGTCGAGGTGCAGCGGGCCGGCCGCGCCGGCGGTGATGTACGGCAGGTTGATGTTGGTGGTGGTGGCGGCGGACAGCTCGATCTTGGCCTTCTCGGCGGCCTCACGGAGGCGCTGGAGGGCCATCTTGTCCTGACCGAGGTCGATGCCGTGCTCGCCGCGGAACGTCTTGACCAGGTGGTCGATGATCCGCTGGTCCCAGTCGTCGCCACCGAGGTGGTTGTCACCGCTCGTCGACTTGACCTCGATGACGCCCTCGGCCAGCTCCAGCAGCGACACGTCGAAGGTGCCGCCGCCGAGGTCGAAGACCAGGACGGTCTGCTCCTTGGAGCCCTTGTCCAGCCCGTACGCCAGGGCGGCCGCGGTCGGCTCGTTGACGATCCGCAGCACGTTGAAGCCGGCGATCTCACCGGCCTCCTTGGTGGCCTGGCGCTGGCTGTCGTTGAAGTAGGCCGGGACGGTGATCACCGCGTCGGTGATCTGCTCGCCCAGGTACGCCTCAGCGTCCCGCTTGAGCTTCATCAGCGTCCGGGCCGAGATCTCCTGCGGCGTGTACTTCTTGCCGTCGATGTCGACGGACCAGTTCGTGCCGACCTCGCGCTTGACCGAACGGATCGTCCGATCCGGGTTGGTCACCGCCTGGCGCTTGGCGACCTCACCGACGAGCACCTCGCCGTTGCGGGCGAACGCGACGATCGACGGGGTCGTCCGCGAGCCCTCAGCGTTGGCGATGACGGTGGGCTCACCGCCCTCGAGAACGCTGACGCAGGAGTTCGTCGTGCCGAGGTCGATACCGACCGCACGTGCCATCTTCGCTTCCTCGCTTCGTAAGGTTGTGCAGGTGACGGGCGTCGCCCGTGGGCTGCTGGCGGGCACCGCCCGCAGCGGACCCCACCACAAGTTGAGTGAACTTGACTCAATAGTGCCACGCGCTGGCGAATCGTCAAGTCGAGTTGAGCCGACCCGACGCAACCCAGCCGTTATTACCGTCCGGTTGTCTTCCCTTGCATCGGTCGGGCACGCTTTAGCGGTGACGACGCACGGCGATTCCGCCACCCGTTCCGGCGCGCCCGCCGTCGCAGCCCGCACCGGCCCGCCGGACGCCGCGGAGGAGCCGCCCGCCACCACCGGGGACGACAGCCTCCCCGGCGCGCTGTCGGGCCTCCGGGCCGCGATCGGCGCCACCCGCTATCCGCTCGCCCTGCCCTCCGCCGCCTCCGCCCGGCACACCGCCAGCGCCCTCACCGACCAGCTCGACGACTACCTCCTGCCCCGCCTCGCCCGACTGGACGCCCCACTGCTCGTGGTGGTCGGCGGTTCCACCGGAGCGGGCAAGTCGACCCTGGTCAACAGCCTGGTCAAGGCCCGGGTCAGCGCCGCCGGCGTGCTGCGGCCCACCACCCGTTCCCCGGTGCTGGTCTGCAACCCGGCCGACGCGTCCTGGTTCCGGCAGGGCGACCTGCTGCCCGGCCTGACCCGCACCACCGAGCCGAGCGACGACCCACGGTCCCTGCACCTGGTCACCGCCCCCGCCCTGCCGCCGGGTCTGGCCTTCCTCGACGCGCCGGACATCGACTCGGTCGTCGACGCCAACCGGGCGCTCGCGAGCCAACTGCTCGCCGCCGCCGACCTGTGGCTCTTCGTCACCACCGCCGCCCGGTACGCCGACGCGGTGCCCTGGGAGCTGCTGCGCAGCGCGCGGGCCCGGGGCGCCGTGATCGCCATGGTGCTCGACCGGGTACCCGCCGAGGCCAGCGACGAGATCGCCGCGCACCTGGCCGAGATGCTCGCCGCACAGGATCTGGGCCGAGCGCCGCTGTTCGTCCTCCCGGAGACCTGGGTCGACGGTCAGGGGCTGCTGCCCGAGGGTGTCACGGCGGCGCTGTCCGACTGGTTCGCCCGGCTGGCCGCCGACGCCGACGCCCGCGCGGCGGTGGTCCGGCAGACCCTGGACGGCGCGCTGGCCGCCCTGCACCCCGCCGTCGAGGAGCTGGCCGACGCCGCCGATGAGCAGGTCACCGCCGCTGACGGTCTGGACGAGCGGGTCCGGGCGGCGTACCGGGGTGCCGAGCGGACCGTCGAGCAGGGCCTTCAGGACGGTCGACTGCTCCGCGGTGAGGTGCTGGCCCGCTGGCAGGAGTTCGTCGGCACCGGCGAGTTCTTCCGCACGTTGGAGGCCCGCATCGGGCGACTCCGCGACCGGGTGGTGGCCGCCGTCACCGGCCGGCCCGCGCCCGCCGCCGAGCTGCGCAACGCCATCGAGTCGCAGCTCATCACCCTGCTGCGGGGCGTCGCGTCCGAGGCCGCCGAATCCGCGTACACCGGGTGGAAGGCACACCCGGCGGGAGCGGACCTGCTCGAGCCGGGGCTCGCCTACCCCAGCGACGACCTGCCCGAACGCGCCGAACGGATGGTCCGGGACTGGCAACGCGCCGTGCTGGAGCTGGTCCGGGTCGAGGGCGGCGACAAGCGGTTCGTGGCCCGCACGGCCGCGTACGCGGTGAACGCCACCGGGCTCGCCGTGATGATCGCCGTGTTCGCTTCGACAGCGTTCATCCCCACCGGGCTGGAGCTGGCCACCGGTGCCGGCACGACAGTCGCCGCGCAGGCCGTCCTCCAGGCGATCTTCGGTGACCAGGCGGTGCGTACCCTCGCCGCCAAGGCCCGGGTCGACCTGGTGGCGCGGGTCCGGACGCTGCTGGACGCGGAGGCCGACCGCTTCCTGGCCCGCACCACCGAGGCCCGGCCCGCCGAGGCGGCCGGCGACGCGCTGCGGCGGGCGGCCGGCCGGGTCGAACTGGCCCGGCACCGCAGCGGCCTGGCCACCGGCGACGGCCTGCCGGTCGGCGACGAGGAGGGTTCGCGGTGACAAACATCGCCGGCCGGGTACGCGAGGCGTTCCGCGGCGACCAGCGTGTCGACCCCGACGCGTTGATCGCCCGCCTGGACGCCGTACGCCGGTTCCTGACCGCTGTCGACGGCCTGCTGCCGGACGCCGAGCTGGTGCCCGCGCACACACTTGTCGAGCGGGCAGGCACCCGGCTCGCGCTGTCCCGTGACCACACGGTGGTGGCCCTCGCCGGCGCCACCGGGAGCGGCAAGTCCAGCCTGTTCAACGCGCTGGCCCAGCTGGAACTCTCCCCGGTCGGGGTCCGCCGGCCGACCACAGGCGTGACACACGCGTGCGTGTGGGGGCCGTTGGAGGGCGCCAACCGGCTGCTCGACTGGACCGGGGTGCTGCCCCGGCACCGCTTCGTCCGGGAGAGCGCGCTCGACGGGGACGACGAGACGGCGCTGCACGGGCTGATCCTGCTCGACCTGCCCGACTTCGACTCGGTCCAGCGGTCCCACCGACTGGAGGTGGACCGGCTGCTCGGCCTGGTCGACCAGGTGGTCTGGGTGGTCGACCCGCAGAAGTACGCCGACCGGGTCATTCACGACAGCTACCTACGCGAGTTCCACAGGCACCGCGACGTCACAGTGGTCGTGCTCAACCAGGCCGACCGGCTGTCGCCGACCGAGCTGCCCCGCGTCCTGGACGACCTGCGCCGGCTTCTCGACTCCGACGGGCTGACCGGCGTACCGCTGCTCGCCACCACCGCCATCGACCCGGCCGGAATGGTCGGGCTACGCGCCGCGCTGGAGCGTACGGTCGCCGAACGGCAGGCCGCCCTGCGTCGGCTGGCCGGCGACGTCGACTCGGTCGTCGCCGGGCTCGACGAACTGGTCGGCTCGGCCCGACCGGCGGGCGGCCCGGACGACACGGCCGTCGGCGCGCTGAACCGGGCGCTGGCCGGCACGGCAGGTGTGCCGGCCGTGACCGAGGCGGTGGAGAAGGCGTACCGGCATCGGGCCGGCGCGGCCACCGGCTGGCCGCTGGTGCGGGGCTGGCGTCGGCTCCGACCCGACCCGCTGCGCCGGCTGCACCTGCCCGGCCCGTCCGGTGACAAGGCCGACCCGGCGGAGAGCCTGGTCGCGGCGACCTCGGTGCCCGACCCGACCGCCGCCCAGCGCTCGGCGCTCGGTCTGGCGATCCGCGCGGTGGCCGACCGGGCCGCCGCCGATCTGCCCGCCGCCTGGCCGGCGGCGGTCACCTCCGCCGCCCGGTCCCGCCTGGGCGACCTACCGGACGCGCTGGACCAGACGATCGCCGGCACCGACCTCGGCCTGGGCCGACGGCCGCTGTGGTGGCGGATCGTCGGCGGTGTGCAGTGGCTTGTCACCCTGGCCGCCGTGGTCGGGTTGGGCTGGCTGGTGCTCGGCTACGCGCTGCGGGCGCTCGGCCTGCCCGCGCTGGACAACCCGATGGTCGGCCAGGTGCCGCTGCCCACACTGCTGCTACTCGGCGGGCTGCTGGCCGGGCTGCTGGTGGCAGCACTGACCCGCCCGGTGGTGCGCTGGGCCGCCCGCCGGGCCCGCAGCCGCGCCGAGCAGCGGCTGACGGCCCAGGTCGCCCGCGTCGGCGAGGAGTACGTGCTCGCCCCGGTGCGGATCGTGCTGGCCTCCTACGCGCAGGCACGCGACGCGCTGCGGGACGCCGCCCGCCGCTGACGCCTCTGCGTACGCCCCGACCGGCGTAGGGTCGAAGCATGGCCACGCCTCAGACCCCTTACGACGCGGTGCTGCACGCCGCACGCGACGTGACCAAGCTGGAGTCCGCCCTGGACGCCGAGATGCTCGGCAGCGCGCTGCTGGGCAGTGTCTACGCGATCGCGGAAACCGACCGCGACACCGCCGTGCGGGAGTTCGTCACCGCGTTCCTCGCCGCCACGGCCCGCCGTCGGATCGCGGCGGCCACCACGATCCGGCAGGTCTTCGCCACGCTCGTCCCGACCGCCGAGGGCGCCGAGCGGGTGCGTCCGGGCAGCCAGGCGCCCGCCTGGTCCGGTCAGCTCGGCCGAGTGCACCTCACCGGCAGCTGGGCGTACGGCGACGTGTACGGCGACCAGACCTCCTACCTCGCCACCTTCGCGTACGACGACGCGGCAGGTGGCCCGGAGCACGCGCTGGTGGCCCTCATCGACCACAACATCGGGATCACCAAGGACATCTTCGTCGGCGGGCCGGCGGAGCGGATCCTGGACCAGGTCCGGCAGATGTGCGCCGACGACGAGCTGACCTGGTTCCGCACCGAGGATCCGTCCCGACTGCGCGGCGAGGTGGCCCGTCACCTCTCGGTCACCGACGACCTGACCGAGCTTCCCGACGAGGGTTCGCTCGCCACCGACCGCGCGCTGGTCGGCGCCCGGTTGGCGCTGCTGCCCACGGCCGCCGATCCGACCGGCCCGGCGGAGGTCGAGCCGCCGTCCGCCGCGGAGCGCACCGAGCTGGTCCGGCGGTTCCTGGCGGCGCCGGAGGCCGCCCGGTTCGGGCTCGACAGCGTCGACGGCCCGGAACTCGCCTCGCTGCACTTCTGCCTGAGCCTGCTGCTCGACCACTCGGCCTCCTTCCCGGACGCCGACCCGATGCGGTGGAGCCCGGCGGTGTCCGGGCTCTTCCTGCTCGACTGGGTGCACCGCCGTGCCGTGCTGGACATGGACGACGCGGCGATGCTGCCCCGGGTGCTGCGCGCCTGGGCCCGGTACGCGTCGCGGCAGCGCGGGCTGCCCGAGGCGGCCGCGACGCGCACCGACGAGGCGATCGAGGAGATGGTGCCCGAGTTCGCCCGGCTCTACTCGACAGGCGAGCGGCGCAGCCCGGCCACGGCCGCTGTCGCGCAGTTGATGGCCGACGGCGTGGACCCGGACGACCCGGCCGCGCTGGACGCCTGGATCGAGGCGAACCGGCACCGCCTCGCCGACGACGGCGCCTGACGACCGCCGGGCGGGCGGCCCCACGCCGCCCGCCCGGAGACGGTCGCCCGGCGCGGTCCGGAGACGGTCGCCCGGCGCACTTCGCCCGGCGACGTCGCTCAGCGCAGTGGACCGAAGACGACCGCGGCGATCAGCGCGCCGAGCACACCGCCGGCGAGCACCTGCGACACGGTGTGGTCCCGCAGGCGTACGCGGGACCAGCCGACCACGCCCAACAGCGGCGCGGCCACGAGGAAACCATGCCCGAAGGTCAGCGCCAGGATGATCAAGGTGCCGGCGGAGACCGCCGAGTGGATCGACATCTTCCACCAGTGGCTCACCGAGACGGCCACCACGAGGCCGACCAGCCCCGCCACCGCCAGCGCCAGCAGCGGCCGGGGCGCGCCGAGGACGACGAGCAGGGCGAGCCCGGCGGCGACCGAGCCGAGACCGACCAGCAGCGGCACCCGGCGCTGCTCCCGAAGGCCGATGTGGTGGTCGGTGAGCCGACCGCGGCGGACCCCGCCGACGATGTAGGCGAACGGGATGCCGGTGACGAAGAGCGTCGCGAGCAGACCCCAGAGCAGCCCGCGACCACTGCCCCGGGTGCTGTGCCAGCTCACGGCGATCATCAGCAGCGACACCAGCACCGCCGGGGCGGTCAGCTCGGTGACCAGTCGGGCGACCCGCAGCCCCGGACCGGGCCGGGCGGCGACCGGGCGGGGTTCCGCACCGCCGCCCACGCCACCCCCTCCGGTACGCGCCTATCGCCCACCGCCGCCGTCTCGGCGTCGCCTGCTCGTCACCGTACCGCCGGGGAGAGGGTGGGATGCGTGGGTCCGGCCGGCAGGCCCGCCGGCCCGGCCTACGCCGACGGGCGCGATCAACCGGATGATCAAGAAGTTCGCGTCACCGCGATCGAGACTCCTGACGCACATCCCTTGATCACCGAGGGCCGACACCGACACCCGCGACCCGGCGCGCCGACGCGTTGCGCGAGGCGGGCGGGGCCGAAGCGCTGTGCGAGTGCGACACCGCCGGTGACGGCGCGGTGGTGGGCTCGGGCGGGCTGGCCGACGGGCCCGGGGTGATCGACGGACCCGGGTCGGTCGACGGCGGAATCGTGCTGGCGGGTGCGGAGAGGGTGCTGGTGGGGACGGCAGTGGCGGACGACGAACCGGTCGCGCTGGGTGTCGTCGGGCCGGTCGGCGTCGGGCTCGGCGCGGGCGCTTCCGTCTGCTCGGGGTCCGCTGAGCCGGTCGGCACCGGCGACGGCGACGGGCTGGACGGCGGCGGAGGCGGGGCCGGCGGGGCGCTGCGGGTGGGTCGCGGCGCGGGCGGCGCGGGCTCGTCCCGGCCGGTGGGCACCCGGTCGTCGCCTGTCGGGCCGGACCACGACCCGTCCGGGAGACGCCAGGGAGCGGCGGGGACCCACTCGGCGGTCGCGGTCGGGCCGGCGCTGGGTGTGCCCGGTGACGGCAGGGTGAGCGGCGGCTGACTGGTCACCGGCATGGGGATGACCACCGGCCCGACCGACGGGGTCGGGATGAACGGGGTGCTGGTGTCCGGTAGCGCGCTGCTGCCCGGGGTGGCCGAGCCCGCGCTGACCGCAGCGAGGACGGGCATCGACGCGGTGCCGGCCAGCAGGGCGACGGTGAGCAGGTAACCCCGGGCGGGGCCACCCGCGCCCGGTGCCCGGTGTGACCCGATCACCCGGCGGTAGCCGCCCGGAGACCGGTGGCGGCCGAGAGCGGGTGTGCCGGGACCGTCACCTGGCTCGTCCACCGCACACCCCTTGTCGTCGCTGTTGGAGCACGCACCGGGCGTCCACCGGCGAGAATCCGGCCAATCACCCGATCGGTACGTTCCTGCGGCAATCAGCCTCGCCCAGTTACCCTGCGTCAGCCAACATCCACCGCGTGTCGACACGCGGCACTGACCGAACGGTGACGAATCAGCACCGGATCGCCCGGTGGACGCGGGGCGCAACGATGGCGACAAAGGCCCCCAAACCGTGGGCGGTCGGAATGCGGGGCGGGCGTACTGTGGGCGCGCTCACCTGCTCTGCGAATATGGAGCACGACGGCAACGCAGCCGTGACCTCCGCGCACCCTCGCGGCAGGCGCGGCCCGGCGCCGGCGCTCCCCGATCCGGGTTCGGCCAGAACCCGGCTCACGCCGTGCGGCAACCCCCACCGGGGCTAGGCGCGGCCGCCAGGAACCGGTCCGGCAGCAGCCGGGCAGGCGCACGAGTTGCGTGGCCGGGTGACCCCCCGGTGCCGACGCAGACACGACAGGGAGACACCGATGGCAAAGGGCGACCCCGGGGGCACCACCCGCGGCAGGCGGGCTGCACCCCGCTCCAGGAAGGGCGCAGCCGGTAACCAGGAGCTGGTGCAGCTCCTCACCCCCGACGGTGAACGGATCGACAGCGCCACCGGGCCGGACGGCACCGAGTACCGCGTCGACTTCACCGATGAGGAATACCGCGGGCTCTACCGCGATCTGGTGCTGGTCCGCAAGCTCGACGCCGAGGCGACCGCCCTGCAGCGCCAGGGCGAGCTGGGCCTCTGGGCCAGCCTCCTCGGCCAGGAGGCCGCGCAGGTCGGCTCCGGGCGTGCGCTGCGGACGCAGGACATGGCTTTCCCGACCTACCGGGAGCACGGCGTCCTCTACTGCCGGGGCATCGACCCGATCATGCCGCTCGGCCTGTTCCGCGGTGTCGACCAGGGCGGCTGGGACCCGAACGAGTTCAAGTTCAACATGTACACGATCGTCATCGGCGCGCAGACCCTGCACGCGACCGGGTACGCCATGGGCATCACCATGGACGGCAAGGTCGGCACCGACGACGGCGAGGCCGCGATCGCCTACTTCGGCGATGGCGCCACCAGTCAGGGCGACGTGAACGAGGCGTTCGTCTGGGCCAGCGTGTTCAACGCGCCGCTTGTCTTCTTCTGCCAGAACAACCAGTACGCGATCTCCGAGCCGCTGGAGCGGCAGACCCGCGTCCCGCTCTACCAGCGTGCCGCCGGCTTCGGTTTCCCCGGCGTACGGGTGGACGGCAACGACGTGCTGGCGTCGTACGCGGTCACCCGCACGGCGCTGGACAACGCCCGGCACGGGCAGGGCCCGAGCCTGATCGAGGCGTACACCTACCGGATGGGCGCGCACACCACCTCCGACGACCCGACCCGTTACCGGATCGCCAGCGAGGTCGAGTCGTGGCAGGCCAAGGACCCGATCGCCCGGGTCAAGGCCTTCCTGGAGAAGCAGCAGATCGCCGACGCGGCCTTCTTCGCCGAGGTCGACGAGCAGGCCCGCCGCGAGTCGGTGCACCTGCGCGAGCGGGTCCTCAGCATGCCCAACCCGGAGCCGGTGACGATGTTCGACCACGTCTACCCCAACGGGTCACCACTGCTCGACGAGCAGCGCGCGCAGTTCAACCGCTACATGGAGTCGTTCGAGGGGAGCGCCCACTGATGGCCACGGAGACGCTCACCCTCGGCAAGGCCCTCAACACCGGTCTGCGCCGCGCCCTGGAGACCGACCCCAAGGTCATCATCATGGGCGAGGACGTCGGCAAGCTCGGCGGCGTCTTCCGGATCACCGACGGGCTCCAGAAGGACTTCGGTGACCAGCGGGTGATCGACACCCCGCTGGCCGAGTCCGGCATCATCGGCACCGCCGTCGGCCTGGCCATCCGTGGCTACCGGCCGGTCTGCGAGATCCAGTTCGACGGCTTCGTCTACCCCGCGTACGACCAGATCGTGTCGCAGGTGGCGAAGATGCACTACCGCTCGGGCGGCCGGCTCAGCATCCCCATGGTCATCCGGATCCCGTTCGGTGGCGGCATCGGCGCGGTCGAGCACCACTCCGAGTCGCCGGAGGCGTACTTCGCCCACACCGCCGGGCTGAAGGTGGTGACCTGCTCCAACCCGCAGGACGCGTACGTGATGATCCAGCAGGCCATCGCCTCGGACGACCCGATCGTCTTCCTGGAGCCCAAGCGACGCTACTGGGAGAAGGGCCAGGTCGACCTGGACGCGCCGCTGTCCGACGCGTACCCCCTGCACTCGGCGCGGGTCGTGCGGCCCGGCACCGACGTGACAGTTCTGGCGTACGGGCCGATGGTGCGGACCTGCCTGGACGCCGCGACGGCCGCCGCGGAGGACGGCCGGGAGTTGGAGGTCATCGACCTGCGCTCGCTGTCCCCGCTGGACCTCGCCGCCGCCTACGAGTCGGTGAAGCGCACCGGCCGCGCGGTGGTGGTGCACGAGGCGCCGTCCAACATCGGCCTCGGGGCCGAGTTGGCCGCCCGGATCACCGAGGAGTGCTTCTACTCCCTGGAGTCACCCGTGCTGCGGGTGACGGGCTTCGACACCCCCTACCCGGCCGCCCGGGTGGAGGAGGAGTACCTGCCGGACCTCGACCGGGTGCTCGACGCCGTCGACCGCACCTTCGGCTGGTGAGCGACATGTCCCGGATCAAGACGTTCAACCTGCCCGACCTGGGCGAGGGGCTGACCGAGGGCGAGATCCTGGCCTGGCTGGTCAAGGTCGGCGACACCATCGAGCTGAACCAGCCGATCGTCGAGGTCGAGACGGCCAAGGCGGCGGTGGAGATCCCGGCGAAGTGGGCCGGACAGGTGCAGGCGATCCACCACCCGGAGGGCACCACTGTCGAGGTCGGTACGCCGATCATCGCGATCGACACCGACCCGGGCGCGGGCCCGCTGGACCCCGCCCCGTCGACCACTGCCACGCCCACCGGTGACCTGCCCACCCCGTCGGCGGCCTCGCTGGCGGCCGTCGAGGTGGCCCCGGCCGAGGGCATGATCGAGCCGGGTCTGATCGGTGGTGTCGCCCCGGGCGGGCGGACGGCGGTGCTTGTCGGCTACGGCCCGCGTACCACCGCCGCGAAGCGCCGGCCCCGCAAGGGTGCCGTCCCGGCGCAGGCCGAGGCGCTTGTCGCACCGGCGCCTGTGGCACCGGCGCCGGTGGCACCGGAGCCGGTCCGGAACGGGCACGGCGGTCCGGCGACGGGCGGGCTCGTGTTGGCCAAGCCGCCGGTCCGCAAGCTCGCCAAGGATCTCGGCGTCGATCTGAGCACGCTTACCGGGTCGGGGCCGCTGGGCTCGATCACCCGGGAGGACGTACAGCAGGCCGCGAGCGGGGCTGCGGCGACGGCCGAGCCGGTCGCGGCCACCTCGACCGCGACGAGCGCCGCGAGCTTCGGCGCCGATCGTGAGCAGCGCATCCCGGTCAAGGGTGTCCGCAAGCTCACCGCCGAGAACATGTCCCGCTCGGCGTTCACGGCCCCGCACGTGACGGAGTTCCTGACCGTCGACGTGACCCGGGCGATGAAGGCACTGGAGCGCCTGCGAGGCCGGCGGGAGTGGCGTGACGTCCGGGTTTCGCCGTTGCTGCTGGTGGCGAAGGCGGTACTGCTGGCGGTCAAGCGTCACCCGATGGTCAACTCGACCTGGGCCGGCGACGAGATCGTGGTGAAGGAGTACGTCAACCTCGGCATCGCGGCGGCCACCGAGCGCGGCCTGATCGTGCCGAACGTGAAGGACGCCGGCCGGCTCTCGCTGCGGGAGTTGGCCGACGCGCTGAACGCCCTGGTGCAGACGGCGAAGTCCGGCCGCACCTCGCCTGCGGACATGTCCGGCGGCACCCTGACCATCACCAACGTCGGGGTGTTCGGGGTGGACACCGGAACGCCGATCCTGCCGCCGGGCGAGTCGGCGATCCTCGCCTTCGGCGCGGTGCGGGAGATGCCGTGGGTGCACAAGGGCAAGGTCAAGGCGCGGCAGGTCACCACGCTGGGGCTGAGCTTCGATCACCGCATCATCGACGGTGAGCTGGGCTCGAAGTTCCTGCGCGACATCGGCGACTTCCTCGCCGACCCCGAGGCGGCACTGCTCGCCTGGACCTGACCGGTCCGAAACGCCAGCCACGGCCGGTGTGCCACGGGTTAACGCCCGGCACACCGGCCGTGTCCGTTGAGCGACGAAACCGTCGGCCGCGAACCCTGTTGACCTTTGATTATTAGGCAGGTGTCTCAGCTCACCTAATAATCGATGGAAGTTGGTCGGGTTCTGCTGTTGAATAGAGGCATCAGGGGCCGACAACCGAATAGCCAGGGGGACCCAAGCCATGAGCATGATCGAGCGAATCCGCAACCACCGCGACGCCAACCGCCGCGCCCGTGCCATCGAGCACGCGCTGCGCTCGGCCAACTCGCCGGCCGTTCGCGAGGAACTCCTCGTCATCGCCCAGCGTCACATGAGCTGACGCTCCACGACATTCCGCACCTCCTCCAGATCGATGGCCCACCCGGCTCACCGGGTGGGCCATCGGCGTTCCGCCAGCACCTGACACCGGGATTCCGCCCTGCCGCAGCGCCCGGTACGGTGGGCTTCGGTCGCCGCCCGCCGGCCCGGCCGACGCCGAGCCGATAGAAGCTGCTCGACACCACCCGGCGACGGGGAGTGACGACCGGTGCTCCTTGGACGCCGCGTGCGCCCAACGGATACGGTGCGGGGAGCCGGCACGGCGGTACGCCGGTGACGCCGGCAGCCATGCCGAGGAGACCGATCGGCACCGGCGGCCGACATGTGATGGAGGAGGCGCACCCATGACGTCCGAGGGCCCGCACCGCCCCGGCCAGGAGCCGGACGAGGTGTCACCGGGCGCCGGCGGACCGGCGTCGTACGGCGACCGCCCGGCGCAGCCGGACAACGGCTACAACGCCGCCGGCCCCGACCTGGGCTGGGCGCCCCCGCCACCGGCGCGGCCGAACTCGTCCGCCACCCCGGCCTGGGCGACCCAGTCCGAGCAGCAGCCGAACCCCGCCTGGGGTGCCGCCGCCGCACCGCAGCCCAGCGACCCGGCACAGCCCGCGTGGGCCACCGGCGGTGGCGCGCCGGAGCAGGGACACCCGGCACAGCCCGCGTGGGCCACCGGCGGTGGCGCGCCGGAGCAGGGACAACCCACCCCGTGGGCTCCCCCACAGCAGGGCTGGACGCCACCCGAGCAGGCCGCGCCCGCCTGGTCCGCCGGTTCCCCTGAGCAGCCCGACTGGGCGCAGGCCCAGCCGGCCGCCCGGGGCGCCGCGCAGGTGCCCCCGGCCACCGCCGCATGGCCCGCCCAGGACGACCCGTCCCGCTCCGGCGGATGGGCCGCTGGCGCGGCACAGGCCAACCCGCCCGCCGCCGAATGGAACGCCGAGCCGGCGCAGTCCGCCGGCCGGGCCGGCGCAGCCGGCCCGCAGGACGACCCGTCCGGGTCCGGTGGCTGGGCCGTCGGTGCCGCAGCCCGGGAGGACCAGCCGGTCTGGACGCCAGCCGAGCAGGCCCCCCAGACCTGGGGCCAACCCGCCGAGCAGATCGAGCAGCCGTCCCCCGCCTGGGGGCAGGCCGAGTCGGCCGGTGCCCGTGGCGCGGCACAGGTCCCGGCACCGAACTGGACCGCGCAGGAGGAGGCTCCGCAACCCGCCGCATGGGGTGGCGCCGAGGGCCGCCCGCAGCAACCGGACTGGGTGCTCTCGCCGCAGGACCAGCCGGCCGAGCGTCCGGAACCGACTGCATGGCCCCCGGCCGAGCAGGCCGGCCCCGGGACCGCCCGGGCCAGCGTCAGCGTGCCCGGCAACGACGCGACGCCCGGCTGGGCCGCCGCCGGCCCGGACAACCCGGTGCAGGCCAACTCCGGCGTCGCTGAGGTGCAGCCGTGGGCGCCGGGCGAGGTGTGGGGCCGCGCCGAGGCGGAGGCCTCCGCCCAGTCACGCGGTGGCTGGGACGCCGACCGTGCCGACGAGCCGCCGATCTACCAGCCCGCGCCCGCGCCGGGGATCTCACCCGCCAACGCGGTGCCGCTGCCCCCGCAGGAGCAGCGCGTGCCGGGCGCCAGCCTCGCCGCCGCCCCGCCGGCCGACTACGCGCCCTCGACGCAGTACCCGCCGATCCCCGAGCAGCCGGCGTACGCCGAGCGGGAGACCCCGGACGCCGCCGCACCGTACGAGGCCGAGCCGGCCGCCTGGGGCCGGGCCGAGGAGGCATCGGCCAGCGCCGCCGTGGTACCTGCCCCGCGTACCTCCCCGGAGTCCGGGGCGGGTCGCGCTGTCGTACCGGCCTCGGACGCCGAGTCGGCCGCCGAGTCGGCCGCCGGCGCGGCGGGCCGCGCCTCGGCGAGCGCCTCGGTACCGCTGGCCAGCCGGGTGATGCCCCCGGCCGACCAGGCCATGCGGCCGACGAGCGCCGCCACGCCACAACCCCGGGTGTACGGCCGCCCGGCCCGACCCGAGCCGGACAACGAGCCGGAGCAGGCGGCCCCGGACGCGTTCCAGGCCGACCCGGGTACCGAGCGTCCGGGCACGCCCGACTGGCAGCAGGCCCCGGACCGTCCGGCAACTCCCGACTGGCAACAGGACGCCGGCCGCCAGGGCACGCCCGACTGGCAGCAGGCGCCGGAGCGCCCCGCCACGCCCGACTGGCAACAGGACGCCGGCCGCGCCGGCGCACCCGACTGGCAGCAGACGCCGGAGCGCCCGGCCACGCCGGGCTGGCAGAACGGACCGGATCGGCAGGGCTTCCCCGGTTGGGGCGACGATTCGCCGTCCGAGCCGCAGTTCGACGACCGGGACCGCGCGTCGGCGCCCAACGGATTCGGCGAGCCCACCGCCGCGGCCGCGCCGCCGGCGTTTCCACCCGGAGTTCCTTCCTTCGTCGACGCGCCCGGCAACAACCGGCCCGTGAACGGGGTTCGACCGCAGTCCGGCGGCGAGCGCCCGGCCGACCGCTTCGGGGCACCGGCCGCAGGCACCGCTGCGGTGGGCGCCGCGCCGAGCTTCGGTGGGCCGGCCAGCGAGCAGGCACCGGGCGGCCAGTTCCCGGCCTTCCCGCCGCCGCAGCAGCCGGTGCCGTCCTGGGGCCAGGAGGCCACCGAATCGGACCAGGGGCGGTTCGACGCGTTCAAGCCGGACGCGGACGAGCCCAAGGTTGAGGCTCCGACGCCGAAGGTGCGCAACGGGCGGGTCCTGGCCGCGGTGCTGGTCGCCGCCGTGCTCATCCTGGCGGTGCCGCTCGGCCTGCTGATGTTGCTCGGCAAGTTCGACGGTGGAGACGACTCAAAGGCCTTCGACCCGGCGGTCGGCACCTGCGTGAAGCAGGTCGGCCAGGGCGCGTCGGCGGTGAACTGCGGCGAGGCGGGCGCGTTCACGATCGTCTCCAAGGTGGACGCGAAGGACAAGTGCGCCGACCCGGTCCAGCCCCACGTGGTGCTGCCCGGCGAGGGCACCAACCGGGTGCTCTGCCTCAAGCCGGCCACGAAGTAGACGCACCGACGGCGGGGCCACGGGCAACCGTGGCCCCGCCGTCGTCTTGACACCCTGTCGCCCGGGTCACGGGGGCCGGGCCCGCGGGGCGTGGCAGGCTGACAGGCATGGGAACGACAGCGCGCGTACGGGCACCCGAGCTACGGGGCCGGCAGTGGCTCAACACCGGCGGCAAGGACCTGACCCTGCAGGATCTGCGCGGAAAGATCGTCCTCGCTGATTTTTGGACCTTCTGCTGCATCAACTGCCTCCACGTGCTCGACGAGCTGCGGCCGCTGGAGGAGAAGTACGGCGACGTGCTCGTCGTGATCGGCGTCCACTCGCCGAAGTTCGAGCACGAGAAGGACGCCGACGCACTTGTCGCGGCCGTCGAGCGGTACGGCGTGCACCATCCCGTACTCGATGATCCCGAGCTGGACATGTGGCAGCAGTACGCGGCCCGGGCCTGGCCGACCCTGTCGGTGATCGACCCCGAGGGTTATGTGGTGGCCACCATGGCCGGCGAGGGCCACGCCGAGGGGCTGGACCGGCTGATCGACGAGCTGATCGCCACCCACGAGGCGAAGGGCACCCTGCACCGGGGCACCGGCCCGTACGTCCCGCCGCCAGCCCCGGAGACGGCGCTGCGCTTCCCGGGCAAGGCGGTGTTGCTGCCGGACGGCAACCTGCTGGTTTCCGACTCGGCCCGGCACTCCCTGGTCGAGGTGGCCCCGGACGGCGAGACGCCGGTGCGCCGGATCGGCTCGGGCGAGCGGGGTCGGGCCGACGGGCCGGCCGAAGCGGCGACGTTCTCCGAGCCGCAGGGCCTCTGCCTGCTGCCCACGCACGTCGCCGAGGTCGCCGGTTACGACCTGGTGGTCGCCGACACCGTGAACCACCTGCTGCGCGGCGTACGGCTGGAGTCCGGTGAGGTGGTCACCGTGGCCGGCAGCGGCCGGCAGTGGCGGGCTTCGGTCGACGACCACGCGCACGACGCGCTCTCCGTGGACCTGTCCTCACCGTGGGACCTGGCCTGGTACGACGACAAACTGATCATCGCGATGGCGGGCATCCACCAGCTCTGGTGGTTCGACCCGATCAAGCGGACCGCCGGCATGTACGCGGGCACCACCGTGGAGGCGCTGCGCGACGGCCCGCTGGCCGAGGCGTGGATGGCGCAGCCGTCGGGGCTGTCGGTCTCTGCCGACGGCGTCCGGCTCTGGATCGCCGACAGCGAGACCAGTGCCGTCCGGTATGTCGAGAACGGGGTGCTGGGCACCGCCGTCGGGCAGGGGCTCTTCGACTTCGGGCACGTGGACGGGCCGGCCGAGTCGGCGCTGCTCCAGCACCCGCTGGGGGTGTGCGCGCTGCCGGACGGCTCGGTGCTGATCGCGGACACCTACAACGGCGCGGTGCGCCGCTTCGACCCGGCCACCGGCCAGGTGTCCACTGTCGCGGACGGGCTGGCCGAGCCGAGCGACCTGGTGCTCACCCCGGCCGGTGAGGTGCTGGTGGTGGAGTCCGCCGCGCACCGCCTGACCCGGCTGGCGCCCGGCGCGCTGTCGGCGGCGGGTGCGAGCACCGTGGACGGCCCCCGGCATCGCACCGAGCGGAAGCCGACCGACGTGGCGGCGGGCGAGGTCACCCTGGACATCGTCTTCACGCCCGCGCCGGGGCAGAAGTTGGACGAGACGTACGGGCCGTCGACCCGGCTTGTGGTTTCCGCCTCCCCGCCGGAGCTGCTGCTGGAGGGCGCCGGCACCGGCACCGAGCTGTCCCGTCGGCTGGTGCTCAATGGCGAGGCGACCGGCGGGGTGCTCCAGGTGACCGCGCAGGCGGCGACCTGCGACGCGGACGTCGAACACGCGGCCTGCCACCTGACCCGGCAGGACTGGGGCGTCCCGGTGCGGGTGGTCGACGGGGCGGCGTCCCGGCTTCCGCTGGTCCTGCGCGGCCTCGACGCCTGATCGGCCCGGCGGCCTCGACGCCTGCTCGGCCCCGCGCTTCGACGGCTAGGCGGCGAAGCGCCCCGACGGCTAGGCGGCGAACGGGGCGAGCGGGACGTCGGCGTCGATCAGGGAGGCGCGGACCAGCTCGGTGGCGGAGACCGCCCCCGGTGTGTCCCCGTGTACGCAGATCGACTCCACCGGGCAGGGGATCACGGTGCCGTCCACCGCCACGACGGTCCGTTCGGTGGCCATCCGTACCGCCCGGGTGGCCACCTCCTCCGGATCGGTGATCAGCGCGCCGGGTGCGCCGCGCGGCACCAGCGACCCGTTGGGCAGGTAGCCGCGGTCGGCGAAGGCCTCGGCGACCACGGGCAGGCCCGCGCCGACGGCGAGTTGGGCGAGCGTCGAGCCGGGCAGGCAGAGCACGGGCATTTCGGGGTCGTGGCCGCTGACTGCGGCGACCACCGCCGCCGCCTGGGACTCGTCGGTGGCGGCCGCGTGGTAGAGCGCCCCGTGCGGCTTGAGGTAGCGGACCCGGGTGCGGAAGAGCCGGCAGAACGCGTCCAGCGCGCCCAACTGATAGGTGATCTCGTCGCGCAGCTCGGCGAAGTCGTATGCGATGCGCCGCCGGCCGAAGCCGGCCAGGTCCCGGTAGCCGACCTGCGCGCCCACCGCGACGCCGCGTTTCGCCGCGCCCTCGCAGACCCGCCGCATGGTGGACGGGTCTCCGCCGTGGAAGCCACAGGCCACGTTTGCGGAGGTCACCAGGGCCAGCAGCGCGTCGTCGTCACCGAGTCGCCAGATGCCGAATCCTTCGCCCAGGTCAGCGTTGAGGTCCATGAAATCTGACGGTAGTACCTGGCCGGGCCTGCGCGAGCGGGGTCACGTCGGTGACCACCCCCATGACCGGGTAACCGCCGGTGGTCGGGTGGTCGGCGAGGAAGATCAGGGGCTGGCCGTCCGCCGGCACCTGGACCGCGCCGAGCACGATGCCCTCGCTTGGCAGTTCGCCGGCGACCGCGCGCGGCAGGGCCGCGCCGGCGAGCCGCGCGCCGACCCGGTTGCTGACCGGACTGACGGTGTACGGGGTGCCGAACAGCAGGTCGAGGGCGCTCGGGGTGAACCAGTCGTCGCGGGGGCCGAGGCGCACGCTCAGGTGCAGTTCGGGTGCGGGTGGCGGGCCGACTGTCACGTCCACCGGCGCGGGTTCGGCCACCGGCACGCCCAGCGGCAGCCGGTCGCCGTCGCGCAGCACGGGTGGGCCGAGCCCGGCGAGGGTGTCGGTGGCGCGGCTCCCGAGCACCGGCGGCACGTCGATCCCACCGGCCACGGCGAGCCAACTCCGTACGCCCCGACGGGCGGGGCCGACGCGCAGCACGGTCCCGGCCGGCACGGTGAGCGGACGGCCGGTGTCGCCCGGACGGTCGCCGGCCCGCACCGCCACCTCGGCGCCGGTGATCGCCACGGTGGCGGCATGGGTCAGCCGCAGCGTGCAGCCGGTCAGCGTGATCTCCAAGCCGGCGGCCTGCTCGGGATTGCCGACCAGCCGGTTGGCGAGCCGCAGGGCGGTCGGGTCGAGGGCCCCGGAACGGGGTACGCCGAGGTGTGCCCAGCCGGGTCGGCCCAGATCCTGCACGGTGGTGAGCGCGCCCGCGCGGAGCACCTCGATCTCGGCCGGACGGGTCATGTCGCCACCATCCGGACCCGGGTGCCGGGGCCGAGTCGGGCGGGCGGGTCGTCGTCGACGTCGAAGAGGGGCAGGTCGGTCCGGCCGACCAGC
This sequence comes from Micromonospora sp. NPDC049274, assembly GCF_040678875.1. Classification (NCBI taxonomy): domain Bacteria; kingdom Bacillati; phylum Actinomycetota; class Actinomycetes; order Micromonosporales; family Micromonosporaceae; genus Micromonospora; species Micromonospora sp. NPDC049274. The sequence goes on along the minus strand of NZ_JBFAQS010000003.1, from coordinate 304,426 downwards.
AACCAGCCGCCGGGGGACGCGCTCGGGTAGATGCCGGCGTAGGGGCCGGCGAGGGCGACCGAGCCGGCCGGCACCCGGGGTCGGGGGGTGGGCAGCCGGGGCAGCGCCAGGTCGGCGGGGAGCCCGGTCAGGTACGGAAAACCGGGGGCGAACCCGCAGAACGCGACCCGGAACCGGGTGTCGGTCAGGCGGCGCAGCACGGCCGGAACGTCGACGCCCCAGTGCTCGGCGACGAGGGGCAGGTCCGGCCCGTCGAACTCGACCGGAACGACGACCTCCGCACCGTGGTCGCCGGCGTTCGCGGCGATGTCGCGGCAGGCGCGGTCTGTGTCGCCGCCGCGGGTCGTGTCGCCGCCGCAGGTCGTGTCGCCGCTGGCGCGGGCCGGGACGGCGTCGCGCGCAGCGGCGGCAGCGGCTGGTGCCCAGCGGGACAGCAGGTCGGCTGTGGCGGCGGGGTCGGGCAGACCGTCGAGCAGGATGGTGCGGGCCGCCGGCACGATCTCGACAGCGCTCAGGTCACCCTGCTCGCGGCGGTGCCACAACTCTGCCCGCCACGCCTCGACCAGGGCCGCCTCGGGGATGTCGGCCGGTTCGGTGCAGTCCAGCAGCAGAGCGTGCACTCCGGCGGGTCGGATCCGCATCGACTCATCCTCGCCGATCCCGCACCCGCATGGTGTTCACGGTGACGGTGCGCGGTGTCACCGGCCTGACTACTTGAAAGTAACCTACGGTGCCGTAACCTGATGCCGTGACCACCTCCGCCCCGCTTCGCCTGAAGCCGGTCGACATCGGCAAGCCCCGGATGCGCGGCTGGCTGCACACGTACGCCTTCTTCGTGGCCGTGGTCTGCGGCATCGTGCTCTGCTCGATCGCCGCCACCCGGCCGGGTTGGGCACCCCTGGTGAGCTGCGCCATCTACAGCCTGACGGTCTGCGGGCTGTTCGGCACCAGCGCCCTGTACCACCGTCGCGTGTGGTCGGAACGCGGCTACCAGGTGATGCGCCGGATGGACCACTGCATGATCTTCGTGTTCATCGCCGGCACGTACACCCCGCTCTGCGCCATGTTGCTCTCGACCCGGCAGGCCACTGTGATGCTGGCCCTGGTCTGGGGTGGCGCACTGGCCGGTGTGGCGCTCAAGGTGATCTGGCCGCACGCGCCACGCTGGGTCTCGGCACCGCTCTACCTGGCGCTCGGCTGGGTGGCGGTGGCCATGCTGCCGCAGATTCTGCACGGCGGAGGTGTCGCGGCGCTGGTGCTGCTGATCACCGGTGGGGCCATCTACAGCGTCGGCGCCATCTTCTATGCGCTGCGCCGCCCCAACCCGTGGCCCACAGTCTTCGGCCACCACGAGTTCTTCCACGCGTGCACCCTGCTGGCGGCGCTGTGCCACCACATCGCGATCTACTTCGCGCTGTTCGCCTGAGGCGCACCCCCACACACGCGAGCCGGGGCCCCGCCACGCTGCGGGACCCCGGAGTGTGCGCGTGCGGGATCAGACCGGGCGACCCGGCCGACGCACCTCGCGGTACTCCTGCATGACCTGGTCGCCCTGGACCGGCACCACCCGGTCGGCTACCACGCGCTCCTCGCGGACCGGGGCGGCGACCACCGTACGGCGGCGGCTGCTCCAGAAGTAGAGGGTGGTGAGCAGGCCGGCGACACCGGCGAGCATCAACACCCAGCCGACCACGGTCAGGTCCAGCCAACCCAGGTCGGCCTCCACGGCGAATGCGAAGATCGCGCCGAGCGCGATCAGGAAGATGCTGCCACCAATGCCCATGTCTCGCTCCTCGGCTCTAACCTGGCGTACGGCCCGCCGCGGCCGTTGGTAGGGGGTGCGGCATCCCTGGACTTACCCCGGCAGGGAGATCGCCAATCGGGCAAGCTGGTGGCATGACGGACAGCCACGTCGAGACGAGGACACTGGTGTTGCTCCGGCACGCGAAGGCGGAGCAGGGCGACGATGGCACGGACGACGCCGGGCGCGCGCTCAGCGCTCGCGGAGAGGCCGACGCGGCGGCGGCCGGCGCCTGGCTGGCCCACCACGACCTGCTGCCCGACGTCGTGATCTGCTCGACCGCACGGCGCACCCGGCAGACCTGGCACGGGGCGGCGATGGGGATGGCCGGTTCACCGCCGGAGGGTGGGCCGACAGGTCCCCGCCCGACCGTCCGCTATGAGCCCGGCGCGTACGACGCCCACCCCGAGGAGCTGCTGGCGCTGGTCCGCACCGCCGATCCGACGGCTCGGGTCGTGCTGCTCATCGCCCACAATCCGGGCGTCTCGCTCCTGTCGGCCCTTCTCGACCCGGAGACGTCGGACGAGGAGGGTTTACGGACCGCCGAGCTGGCCGTGCACCGTAGCGCGGCCACCTGGACCCAGTGGGGCCGCGGCGGGGCACCTGTCGCACAGCGGCACACGGCACGCGGCTGAGCCACCCGCCGGGCGCGACGGGTGGCTCAGGCGTACCTGCTCAGGCGATCAGGAGGGTGGCGCGGTCGGCGGCGGCGGGTCCGGCGGCGGAGGCATCATCGCGGTCGGATGAGACAGCCGGTTCTCCTCGACGATGAGGGTCCGGGCCCGCTTGCGGCGGTCCTGCCAGAACCAGAGGGTGGTCAGCAGCACGGCCAGTCCGGCCAGGATGAACACCCAGCCGACCGCGCGCAGGTCTATCCACCAGACGTTGGCCCTGATCGCGAAGGTCATGATCGCGCCGAGCGCGATGAGAAAGATGCCGCTTCCTACACCCATGTGCGCTGCACCCCCGTGCGGTGGCTCTGGGCGTTCCCTTTCGAGGTCACGCGACGGTTACCCGCCACGTCGCCTGCCTACCCGACCCGGCTCGCCCAATGCCGCGACCGGGTGCGGAGCCGGCGACGGCCGGCGGGACAGGTGCCCGCCGGCCGCCGGTGCAGGTAGGTACCGGGTGGTGCGACCCGGAACCGTCAGGTGTGCCGTGGCACGGTCAGAAGGCCTCCTCCGGGAGGTCCATGATGTCGAGGTCGGCGCCCTCGATGATCCGCCGGTCGGCGCCGATGCGCGGCAGCACCTCGCGGGCGAAGAATCGGGCGGCGGCCACCTTGCCGGTGTAGAACGCCTTGTCGGTGGCGGAGACGTCGCCGGCCAGGGCCTTGAGGGCGACGTCGGCCTGCTTCTGCAGCAGCCAACCCACGACCAGGTCACCAATGGCCAGCAGGAACCGCCGGCTGCTCAGGCCGACCTTGTAGAGCGCGCGGGTGTCGCCGCCCTGCGCCTCGCCCAGCCAGCCGGTCAGCACGCCGAGGATGTTCTGGATCTCGGCGAGCGCCTTGCCGAGCGCCGCCCGCTCCTCCTTGAGCTGGCCGTTGCCCGCCTCGGAGGAGATGAACTCCTGGATCTCGCCGGAGACCGCCAGCAGCGCCTTGCCGTTGTCCCGGACGATCTTGCGGAAGATCAGGTCCAGGCTCTGGATGGCAGTGGTGCCCTCGTACAGAGTGTCGATCTTGGCGTCCCGGACGTACTGCTCCAGCGGGTAGTCCTGGAGGAAGCCGGAGCCGCCGAAGGTCTGTAGGGCCTCGTGCCCGAGCAGCTCGTACGCCCGCTCCGAGCCGACGCCCTTGACCAGCGGCAGGAGCAGGTCGTTGACCCGCTTGGCCAGCTTGGTGGCCTTCTCGTCGCCGGCCGCCTCGGCGATGGCCACCCGGTCCTGCCAGGTGGCGGTGTAGAGGACCAGAGCACGAAGGCCCTCGGCGTACGACTTCTGCAGCAGCAGGGAGCGGCGCACGTCCGGGTGGTGGGTGATGGTGACCCGCGGGGCGGTCTTGTCCGCCTGCTGGATCAGGTCGGCGCCCTGCACCCGGTTCTTCGCGTACTCCAGGGCGTTGAGGTAGCCGGTGGAGAGGGTGGCGATCGCCTTGGTGCCGACCATCATCCGGGCGTACTCGATGATCATGAACATCTGCCGGATGCCGTCGTGCTTGTCGCCGAGCAGCCAGCCCTTGGCGGGTACGCCGTGCTCGCCGAAGGTCACCTCGCAGGTGTTGGAGACCTTCAGACCCATCTTGTGCTCGACGTTCGTGGCGTAGACGCCGTTGCGCTCGCCCAGCTCGCCGGTGGTCTCGTCGAAGTGGAACTTGGGCACCACGAAGAGGGACAGGCCCTTGGTGCCGGGGCCGCCGACGCCCTCCACGCCCACCGGGCGAGCCAGCACGTAGTGGACGATGTTGTCGCTCAGGTCGTGCTCGCCCGAGGTGATGAACCGCTTGACGCCCTCGATGTGCCAGGTGCCGTCCGGCTGCTGGACGGCGCGGGTGCGGCCGGCGCCGACGTCCGAGCCGGCGTCCGGCTCGGTGAGCACCATGGTGGAGCCCCACTGCTTGTCGATGAAGAGCTTGGCCCAGCCCTTCTGCCGCTCGGTGCCCTCGACGTGCAGCACGTGCGCGAAGGACGGGCCGGAGGCGTACATCCAGACCGGCGCGTTCGAGCCGAGCACCAGCTCGGCGAGGGCCCACCAGAGGGCGCGCGGTGCGTTGGTGCCACCCAGCGCGGGCGGCAGGTCCAGCCGCCAGAACTCGGAGTCCATGAACGCCTGGTACGACTTCTTGAACGACTCCGGCAGCGGCGCCGTGTGCGTGACCGGGTCGAAGACGGGCGGGTTGCGGTCGCTGTCCGTGTAGCTGGCGGCCAGGTCCTCGCGGGCGAGACGGTCCACCTCGGCGAGGAAGCTCCGGGCGGTGTCGGTGTCGAGTTCCGAGTACGGCTCCTGGCCGAACGCCCGGTCCGCCCCGAAGACCTCGAACAGGTTGAACTCGAGGTCCCGAAGGTTGCTCTTGTAGTGGGTCATGCTCGCTGGCCCCGCTTCCGGACAGGTGTTACCGATCAGTAACCCCGACTGTATTACTCGCGGGTAGGCAGCGACAAGCCGATCACCCAAGTGACGGCGATTACACAGTTCCACGCCGCCGCCCCAGCTCAGCTCTCGGCGGCGCCCACCTCCCAGCTCGGGACGGCCGATGTCGCGCCCGTGCGCGCGCCGACGTACTCCATCAGGACCAGGGCGATGTCGTCGTCCAGGTGCCCGTGCACCCACTCGACGAGGGCCGTCTCCAGGGAGGCGAGCCCATCGGCGACCGTGCCGTGCCCGAGCAGCCGCCACGCCCGGTCGGCGGTGGGAAAGAACTCGCCGTCCCGCCGGGCCTCGCCGAGACCGTCGGTGAACAGCAGCAGGCGGTCGCCGGGCTCCAGGCGTTCCACGCGGGGGCGTACCACAGGCATGAATCCGAGCGGCGGCGCCGGCGCCGGCGGCTCCAGCGGGATCACCGCGCCCCGGCGCAGCAGCAGCGGCGACGGGTGCCCGCAGTTGACGATCGTGAGCGTCCCGCCCCGCTCCTCCACCAGCGCGGCGGTCACGAAGTCCTCGTCGCCGACGTTGCGGGCCACCGCACGGTCCAGGTCGGCGACGACGGCGCGCAGGTCGGCCCGCTCGTAGGCCACGTGCCGATACGAGCCCAGGACGATGCTGGCCAGGCGGACCGCGTCCAGACCCTTGCCACGGACGTCACCGATGATCATGCGGACGCCGTACGGGGTGTCGATCGCCTCGTAGAGGTCGCCGCCGATCTCGGCCGTGGCGGTGGAGGAGATGTAGCGACCGGCCACCGAGAGCATGCCGACCTGCGGCCCGAGCGGGCGCAGCACCGCCTGCTGGGCCACCGAGGCGAGCTTGGTCAACTCGGTGATCTGCTCCGCCTGCCGCTGGCGTATCGAGGCCACCGCCACCGCGAGCCCGCTCGCGAGCGCCACACCGAGCACGTTTACCGAGGTCACCAGCATCATCTTCGGCTCGACCAGGGCGAAGCCCACCCCGATCAGGGTCGCCACGGCACCGACGCCCAGCACCACCCGCCAGGCCGCCAGGGCGGCGGCCAGGAGCGGGGCGGCCGCCAGAAGCGCGATGTAGTGCGCCCGACGGCCGTCGGCCGCCTCCAGCCCCGAGACGATCGCGAGCAGGATGAGGGCCGCGCCGAGGCCGGCGCGGGATCCGGGGCTCAGCGGGCTACGGCCCGACTGGAGGAGTCGCGTGGGTACGAGGGACAGCATGCCTGATCCACGTGAACCGGTGAATGAACCTGGCCCGTCGTCCGAGGGTGTTCTGTCCGGCCGGCCCAGGCGCGCGGCCGGAACGGCGCTCCCGGCTGCGCTCAGCCGAGGACCTCGTAGCGGACGGTGAGCGCACCCACGTCGGTCGAGGCGATGGTCGCGAACGCGGCGCGGGACAGGTCCAGGCAGCGACCCTCGATGAACGGGCCACGGTCGTTGATCCGCACGACTACCGACTTGCCACTGCTCGGGTTGGTCACCCGGACCCTGGTGTTGAACGGCAGCGTCTTGTGCGCGGCTGTCAACTCGTCCGGGTTGAACGACTCGCCGTTGGCGGTGAGCTGCCCGTCGGAGTAGAAGGAGGCGCCACACGAGCCGCTCTCCAGCACTTTCGCCGCCGGCGTGGTCTTCTTCGCGGTCGGGCGCGGCTTCGGCGCCGCGGTGCGGACCTTGCCCCGGGAGGCGGCCTGCGCCGACCGACTGGCGGATGGGCTGGCCGTCGCGCTCGGCGAGGCGCTGGCGCTCGGGGAGGCGGTCGGAGAGCTGGGGGCGAGGCTGGCGGGGGCGGTGGTCGGGGTGAGATCGAGAGCCGTCTGGCTCGACTGCCCGGAGCCCGAGGTCAGCTGGACGGCGCCGACGGTGCCACCGACGGCGAGGGCGACGCCGACCGCCGCGGTGGCCGCGATGCCCGCCGGAGAGGAGAAGATGCGGGTACGGGAGTGCCTGCCTACCACCGGCCGGTCCTTTCGTCGATTGAACAAACCGGGTCGGACCGTAACGAGAGAAGCACTTCCGAAGTCAACGTGATCATGGTGTTATACCCGTATTTGACATACTACGTGTAGCCGATCATCCGAGCCCGGGTGGGTCGACCGGCCCGGGTGCGGACGCGCCGAGCACCCGTGCCGCACGATGGACCGATGCCCGCTGAGCTGACCGAACGCCTGGCCGCCCTGTTCCGCTGGATCGACCCCGGCCCCGACGCCAGCCACCTGGTCAGCGACATCTCCGGCTGGTGGCGCGACCCCAGCGTGCTTGCCGAACTGGGACCGGCCCTGGTGGCTCCGTACCGGGCCGCCCGCCCGACAGTGGTGCTCGCCCCGGCGGTCACCGGCCTGCTGCTCGGGCCACTGGCCGCCACCGCCCTCGGGGTCGGCTTCGTGGCCGCACACAAGCCCGGCGACGGCAGGTTGCCGGCCGGCCCGCTCACCTGGGCGCAGAGCCCACCGGACTACCGGGGGCGGCAGGTCGACCTGGCCGTCCGGGACCGGCACCTCGGCCCCGGCGACCGCGTTCTGGTCGTGGACGACTGGGTACGCACCGGCGCGCAGCTGCACGCCCTCTACGACATCTGCGCGAGGCGCGGCGCGCAGGTGCTCGGCACCTCGGTGGTGGCCGTCGACTGCCCGCCCGAGACCGCCACCGCCCTGCGGATCACCGGCCTGATCTCCGGCACGGATCTGCCCTCTTGACCTGAAGCCCGCTTCACCTTCGACGATCGACGCATGAGCGACGGCATCCTCGACGAGGCGTACGACCGACTGCACCGAACCGGCCCCGAATACGAGGGCTGGCTCTCCAACCACGGTCCGATGGCCGTCGAGGCGCTGGCGCGACACGGGCACGGGCAACGAGTGCACCGCTGGCTGGACGACTACCTCAGCCGGCTCGACGACCTGCCCCGCGGGCTGCGCCCGATCGACGACTGGCGGGCGGCGCTGGGCGACGCGAAGCGGGCCGGGGACTGGCTGGCGTACTTCGACAGGCGCCTGCGCGAGCAGCCGTGGCGGGACGTGCTCGGCACGTGGTGGCCCCGACTGATGCCCGGCATCGCCGCCGGCGCCACGCACGGGGTGATCCGGGTCGGACACGCCGTACACGCCCTGCACCTGCACGACGAGAGCCCGCAACGGCTCACCGAGTTGGGCCAGGCCCTCGGCTACTGGGCCGCCCGCTGGCAGCCGGTGCCCGGCGCCGACCGGCTACTCACCGCCGCCACGTCGGGCCCACCCGAGGCCCAGCCGGACAGCACGGGACCGGACGTGGCCGCCGCGCTGGCCGGACTACCCCGGATCGACCACCAGACCGGGGGCATCCGGGAGCGGCTGGGCCGGCTGGTGGGCGTACCCCGATGGGAACCGGCGCTCGCGGCGCTGCGCCCCGCGCGGACGCCGACCGAGGCGGAGGACGGGCTCGCCGCGCTGGTGCACCGCGCCGGCCTCGACTACCTGCGCTACGGGCACGCCGAGCCGATCATGCTGGTGCACGCGGTCACCGCGCCGACCGCCGTGCTGCGTACCCTCCCGGCACTGGACCGGGCGCTGTGGGCGCCGAGCCTCGCCGCGGCCTGGGCCGCGACGGCGGCCGTGACCTCGGTGTACGCCCCGACCGACGGGATCGCGCCGCCGTCGGTGGCCGCCGGGACCCCGGCGGAGGTCTTCGCCCGCGCGGCCCGGCACGGCGACGCGCACGTGGTCAAGCTCGCCGACGCGGTCCTCGACGCGCACGCCGCCAGCGGTGACCGGCGGCTGCTCGACGCCGCGGGCTACGCCGCGCAGCTGATCTGAGCTGCGCCGGCCGAATTACGGCGGCGGTGCCGGCCGCGCTGGCCTAGCCTCGGCAGGATGTGGCCTCGGATCGGTGCTCTGCGCACGCTCGCCCTCGGCACTCCCGGCGAGCTGCGGGCGACCCTGAACACCCTGGTGCTGGCCGGCGTGAAGACCGCGACGGCCGGTCGACTCGCCGAGTACACGGAAGAGGGCGAGGAGTTGGAGCAGGTCGGCGAACGGCTCGCGCTTGTCGACGACAACGACGCGCTGGCCGGCGTCGTGGAGATCACCGGCGTCGAGGTGGTCCGCTTCGGCGACGTGCCCTGGGAGTTCGCCCGCGCCGAGGGCGAGGGCGACCGCTCGATCGAGGAGTGGCGGGCCGGACACTCGGCCTACTGGGCGCGACTCGGCAGTCCCGTCGAAGACGACACCCCGATCGTCTGCCTGCGTCTGCGGCTGGTCTCCGGCGGCGAGGGCGGCGTGGCCAGCGGCGATCTCGGCACCTGAGCCCTCGCCACCCGCGCGCGGCCGCCGCTTGGCGCGGTGGCTCAGGCCCGCAGCTCGGGTAGCAGTCGCGTCGCGACGTCGGCCAGGACGGCCTCGTCGCCCGCGTACCAACTGCTCGCGCGCGGCCAGTGCGTCACCACGTCGGTGAAGCCAAGTTCGGCTGCCCTACCCACCTGGTCGGCGAAGAACTGCGCGCTGCTGAGCGAGAACACAGGTGCCGCGTCCATCGACAGGTAGCGGTCCAGCGTCGCCGGGTCGCGGCCGGCCTCGTCCAGCGTCCGGTCCATCCGCTCCGACAGCGCCGCCACAGTGCCCCACCAGCCCTCCACGTCGTCGGCTTCGGTGCCGGTGGTCACCCAACCCTGACCGAACCGGGCCACCAGCCGCATCGACCGTGGGCCGTTCGCGGCGACCACGAACGGCACCCGGGGCTGCTGCACGCAGCCGGGGTTGTTGCGGGCGTCCACCGCGGCGAACCACTCACCACGCCAGGTCGTGCCATCCTCGCGCAGGATCAGGTCCAGCAGCTCGGTGAACTCGGCGAATCGGTCGACCCGCTGCCGTGGCGGCAACGTCTCACCGCCCAACACCGCCGAGTCGAAGCCGATGCCACCCGCGCCCAGCCCCAGCAGCAGCCGGCCGTCCGAGACGTCGTCCACCGTGGTGATCTGCCGGGCGAACGCGGCCGGGTGCCGAAAGTTCGGCGACGCCACGAGCGTCCCCAGTCGGATCCGGGATGTCACAGTCGCGGCGGCGGTCAGCGTGGCCATCGAGTCGAACCACGGGCCGTCTACCAGGTCCCGCCAGCCCAGGTGGTCGTACGTCCAGGCGTGGTCGAAGCCCCACTCGTCGGCCTGCCGCCAGCGACGCTGCGACTCCGCCCAACGCTGGTCCGCCAGGATCACGATGCCAATCCGCATGATCGCCAGCCTAGCCGCGCCCGATATACCTGCACTCGGAGCGCGACGGCGATACACCGGCGAGCCGCGCGGGTGCGCCGACGCTGCGGGGCATCACGGACGCCGGGCCTTCGCTACCGTTCCGTCGTGGACCCACGGTCACGGCGGGCCGACACGGTGCGAGTCCTGGGCACCGTGTCGCTGGTTGCCGGCTTCCTGACGACGCTGCTCACCATGTCGTCCGGCAGTGGTGGGCTGAAACCGCAGCTCCTGGCCGCCTTTCTCATCCTGACCGGCATCGGTCTGCGGATCGAGGCGGCGATCGTCGACCGCAGACCGTAGCTCCCTCGGTGTGGCCCACGTCACAGCGGGTCGCGGTAGGGGGCTCCCGATCGGCTCCGACCTCCCTTCGAGCAGGCACCCGCTTGGTGCCGCCCGAGGAGAGGGAAAAGCAACATGACGAAGGTGACCGCACAGCTGTCCGTGTCGGTGGACGGGTTCTACGCCGGCCCGCTGTTCGACGGCGACGGCGACTGGATGGACTCGGCCGAGAGCGCCGGGTTCTTCCGGGTCACCCGCTGGGTGACCGACGCCAGGGCCTGGCGCGAGCGACAGGGCTTCGCCGGAGGCGAGCAGGACACCAACTCCGACGTGATCGCCGAGACGTTCGGCGCCGCCGGCGCGTACGTCATGGGCCGGCGGATGGCCGACGGCGGCGAGGTGCCCTGGGGCGAGGAGCCGCCGTTCCGCGCGCCGGTCTTCGTCGTCACGCACCGGCCCCGCGAAACCCTCCTGCGCGGCGGCGGCACCAGCTTCACCTACGTCACCGACGGCGTGGCCAGCGCCGTCGAGCAGGCACGCGCGGCTGCCGCCGGCCGGAACGTCGCCGTGGCCGGAGGCGGCAGCCTGGTGCGGCAGGTGCTCAAGGCCGGCCTGCTCGACGAGTTGGAGCTGCACGTCGTACCGGTCGTGCTCGGCACCGGCCTGCGGCTGCTCGACGCGGACCTTGACCTGGGCGACAAGGAGGCCATCGAGCTGACGCCGACCCGGGTCATCCCCACACCGCAGGTCACCCACATCCGGTACGCGGTGAGCGGTAGATCCCCGCTCGTGCTCGACGACCGGGGCAGCGGCGGCGGCCCGACGGCGACGAAGTGAACCGGACCTCGGGCCTCAGCCGCCACCGCTCTTCCGTCGGATGTCGTCGGCGGCCGGCCCGGAGGAGCGCAGCGTGGCGCCCGCGCCGGCGAGCCGCCCGATGTCCGTCGGCGGGCCGGGCCCGGCCGCCGTCCCCGCAGTACGAGGAAGGGCCCGGCCGTCGTGGCCGAGCCCTTCCCTACGCCCTACCGGGCCGGCGCGGCCCGCCGCGCCGCGCTGGTCGTGGTCCTACCGGTTGGCGGCCTGCCGCGCGTTGCGCACCACCTCGGCGACCGCGGCCCGCTCCACGTCCTGTGCGGCGCGTGCCGCCGCGGCGTCAGCGGCCGTCGGAGCACGCCTCAGCGTGACGCCCACGTCGGTGGGATTGGTGACCGAGGCCGAGCCGAGCGGACCGCCGATCCACGTCCCGACCTGGGACGCCTGGCGGTTGGTGACCACCGCGGCCGCACCGAACACCAGACCCTCCTTCACCGCGCCGCTGGTCTCGTCGAGCGAATCGCGCGCCGCGACACCGAGATCGGTCGCCGTTCCGGGGGTGAGCAGCAGCGGGCCGTTCAGGGCAGCCATCAGCGCCCCGCCGGCGAGCCCGTCCGGCCAGTCCGCACCGGTCGCGATGCCGGCGTACTGCTGGCCGGCGAAGAAGATCTGCGCCACGTAGGCGGCGGTGCCGTAGCGGTCGGCCTCGAACAGACCGTACGCGTTCGGGTCGAACGACAGAGCGGCCGCGGAACCGTCCCGTCCGACGCCCCACACCGAGGGAGTGGTCAGGGAGTCCAGGTAGGACTCGGTTGCCGGAGGCAGCGCGGATCCGTTGCTCAACACCACCACGCCGTAGGTCGTGCCCGGGAACATCTCGCTACCGGCGACGGAACCAGCGGTGAGTGCGTCCGGGAAGTCCATGCCGGACGCCACGAACACGAAGGCCGGGTCGACGTCGGCCTCCTTCGCGATGGCGACCGCGGTGCCGAACCGATCCGTGCCGGCCAGTCGCTTGACCTGGAAGCCCAGGGCCCGGACCTCGTTCTCGACGGCGCTGGAGAGCGCGCCGGGGCTGCCGAGCAGGTAGACCGTGCCACCGGTGGTCAGCACCCGCTGGATCTCCGCCTGGGTGCCCGCCTCGAGGCCGGTCGGTGGGGTCATCAGCAGCGGCGCGCGCTTCGCCCCCGCCAGACCCGAGCCGGCGAGCGCGTCGGCGAAGGTGTCCGACCGGGACAGCACCACCGCTCCGGCCTTCTCCCGCCGGTCGTTCGGGTCAGCGGCGGTCGCCCAGTGCGACCGGGAGACCTGGACCGCGGTGTCGAACCGGCTGGCGCCGGAGAGCCGGGCGACCCGGTCGTTCTTTTGCGGCTGGTAGGCCGGCACCCCACCGGTGGTGGAGACGACGGTCGGCGTACTTGCCCGCGAGCCGTCGGCCGGCGCGGTCGCCACCGTCGTGCCCTGACTGAAGGCGATAGTCCCGCCGTCCGGGGACCAGGTCGGGTTGTCGTGGGCCGCTGGGTTACTGGTGATCACCACCTCGTTGGCACCGGTGAGGTCGGAGGTGATGATCTGACCATCTCGGACGAACGCGACCCGGCGGCCGTCCGGCGACAGCGCCGGGTTGGCGCCGTGCTCGTCCACCACGGTGACCCGGTTGAGCTCCGGCTTGGCACCGTCGTAGAGCAGTACGGCCGGCTGGCCGGTCGGCTGACCGCTGCCGTTGTCGTCCTCCCGCTGGAAGACGATCGTCTGACCGGGGCCGGCATCGGGGTTCCGGTAGTGCTTGGTGGAGTCACCGACGTAGATCGTCTCGGCCCAGCCGCCCCAGGTGCTCTCCGAGATCTGGATGGTCCATCTCGAGTACGTGGAGGTTTTCCACATCTCCGCCCAGACCACGCTGCTGCCGTCGCCGAGCCAGGACGTGCCCGCCCGCTCGATGTCGCTGGGAACGAAGTAGTTGACCTCCCGGACCGTGTCCGCGCCGGTGTACCGGAGAGACTTGATCTTGCCGTCGGGGGCGTGGTAGATCAGCCGACTGCCGTCCGGCGACCAGGACACGTCCCGCATCGCCTCGCCGTCGGGGTTCTTCAACGTGGATCGGGTGGTGCCGCTGATGACCTGGACCGAACTGCTGCCGTTGCTGATGGTCAGGACCTGGCCGCTGCCGGGCAGGCTGGCGTGCGCCGCCGGCGTGGCGACCACCAGGCCGGTGGCGCCGATCGCGAGCGCCGAGGCGATCGCGAGCGCTCGGCGTGGAGACGTGGATGACAAAGTGGAACTCCCCGTTTCGTGCGGTACGCCCGTCGGAGGAGACGGGCGAAGGACCGGGTTGACGTGACGCTGGGAAAGCCTCGCGTCAATGTGAAAGGCGGAGCGGGCGGGCCCGATCGGGGCGCGCGGCAACGCGGCCGTCACAGCTTAGCGATCCACCGCCGACCGGGTTGTCCGGCAAAGCGGGTCAAACGTTCCGGACTCGTTCGACAGTGGTGCGGGTGGCAGTCCAGTCAGTCATCAATCGCCGCAGAGACAGGAGGAGCCCGGTCGAAACGACCGGGCTCCTCCATTGCGCAACGCCGGCGGACCGGCGGGTGTGTACCGCCTAGCGGCGGGTCTTCCGCTCCGTCAGAGCCTTCGCCGCAGCGACCGCCTGCTCGGGCGTACGGACGCCGGCACCGCCGGTGGTGCGCAGCCCCGCCGTGGAGCGGGCACCCGCAGCGATGCGGACGTTGGTCGGGTTGTCCACCCGGCTGAAGCCGAGCGGGCCGCCGATCCACGTGCCAGCCTGGGTCTGCTGGCTGTACGACACGACCGCCGTCGATCCGAAGATCAACGCGGTGTGCACCGAGGCGCTGTTCTCGTCCAGCAGCCACTGCGCCTCGACGCCCAGCGTGCCGCTGGTGCCCGGGGTGAGCATCAACGGGCCGTTGAGCAGGCCCATCAGCGCACCGCCGGCGAGGGCGTCCGGCCAGTTGGTGCCCGTGGCGAGGCCGATGTGCGACGACCCACCGAAGAACACGTAGCTGGTGAGGAGCGCGGTCTCGTAGCGCCCCGCACCAAAGAGGGGAATCCCGGACGGGTCGTACGCCTCGGCGGCCGCGGCGGCGCCGCGTCCGATCCCGAAGATGACGCGGTCGGTGTTCGACAGCGAGTCCAGGAAGCTCTTGGTCGCGGTCGGCAGCGCCGCGTCGTTGGTGAGCACCACCACGGCGCTGGTGCCGCTGCCGGGAGCGTCGAACGAGCCGGCCGCCGCACCCGCGGCGAGCGCGTCGGGGAAGTTCATGCCGGTGGCGAGCAGCACCAGGTCCGGCGTGGGGTCGATGGCCTTGGAGATCTCCACCGAGGTGCCGAAGCGGTCGGCGCCGGCCAGCCGACGCACGGTGTAGCCGAGCCCCTTGACCTCGTTCTCGACCGAGGTGGAGAGGGCGCCCGCGCTACCCAGCAGGTAGACGACGCCACCCGGCGCCAGCACCCGCTGGAGTTCGGCCTTGGTGCTCGCCTCCAGGCTGGTCGACGGGGTCAGCAGCAACGGTCCCCGCTTGGCGGCCGCCAGCGCGGAGCCGCTGAGCGCGTCCGCGAAGGTGTCCGAACGGGACAGCACCACCGCGCCGGCCTGCTCCCGCGTGTCGCTCTGGTCGGTCACCGACTTCCAGTGCGACTGGGACACGGCGGCAGCCGTGCCGAACCGGGACGCACCGGAGAGCCGGACCGCGCGGTCCTTGCGCCGCGGCTGGTAGGCGGGGACCCCAGCGGTGGTGGAGACCACCGTCGGGTTGGCCGCCGTCGTGCCGTCGGCTGCGGCGGTGGCGACCTGGGTGCCCTGGCTGAAGGCGATCTTCTTGCCGTCCGGCGACCAGGTGGGGTTGTCGTGCGCGGCGGCGTTGCTGGTCACCGCCACCTCACCTTCGCCGGTCAGGTCTGAGACGATGATCTGACCGTTGCGCACGAAGGCGATCCGGTCCCCCTGGGGGGAGATCGACGGATTGGCCCCGTTGTCGTCGACCAGGGTCACCCGCTCGGCTTCGGGCCTGCTGTAGTCGTAGAGGATCACGGCGGGGGCGCCTGTCGGCTGACCGGAACCGTTGTCGGCCTGCCGCTGGAAGACGACCGTCGAATTGGGGCCGCCGTCCGGGTTGAGATAGTGCTGGCCGTCCGCTGGCGAGAGCTGGCCGCCGTAGGCGCCGGAGCTGCTGGGCGCGACCCGGACGACCCACTTGCCGCTCGAACCGGCCTTCTCACCCCAGACGAGGCTGCCGCCGTCGCCCCGGTAGGAGGGGCTGGTACGGGTCACCCCGTCCTCGGGCGGAGCGACGTACCACAGGTCGCCCTTGCCGTCGAAGCGGATCGACGTGATGCCACCGTCCGGATCGATGTAGGCAGCCCGGCTGCCGTCCGGCGACCAGGAGGCGTTAGCCATCGTCTCGCCGAACGGGTTGTTGAGCACGGTGCGCGATGCGTCACCGATGAACTTGATCGACGTGCTCTTGTTGCTGATCGTCAGGACCTCGCCGGAGCCCGACAGACTGGCGTTGGCGGCCGGCGCGCCCGCGATGAGCGCGGTGGAGCCGACTGCGAGGGCCGAAGCAAGCGCGGCGGACCTGCGAAGGGATGAAGGCAAGGGAACTCCCTGCTGAAAGAGAACGCCGTAGGTTTCCACCCGTCCACCGGCTGATCCGGGGCGGGGCGGCGCAGATGCGAGAACCTTAAGAGATCCTTTGCTCCCCCGTCGCCCTGAGGGAGAGTCGGTCGGGTGAATTGACCATACAGAGGAGGCTCAATCGGCCGACCGGTCTGCCGACGACGATCCGGGGCCGTCCTGGGCGAACGCGTGATGTCGTCCCCGAGGGAGCACGGACGGTACATCGCATCGTCGGCGATCACAGTAGGGTCCGTCCGAGCGCCCCTGGGCAGCCGGGAGAGTCCGGCCGCCCCACCGGAGAGATCGCGCCCCCTCTACTCGGGAGTCTCCTTGCTTCAACATCTCATCCGTCGCCCGGCCGTCGCGGCCGTGGTGCTCGTCGTCGGCGCGGCCGGGATCACGGTCGCGAGCCCGGCGCACGCGGCGCTGCCGAGCACCGGCGGCCGACTGACCATCGCCGACGGCAGCACCACAGTGCATGGCCCGGTCTCCCTGACGACGTCCTATCCGATCGACCAGATCGCCTGGTCCCCGGACGGCAGCCGGGGTGTCTTCGTCACCGACGACGGCTACGTGGCCACCGTCAGGTGGAACGACGGCGAGAACGTCTATCCCATCCTCGACCCGGACACCGACCCGACCGCCCAACGCACCGACGTGCAGTGGGTAGGCAACGGCGACCGGGTGATCTGGGCGGAGAAGACGGCCGGCAAGCCGTCGCGAATCGAGCAGAGTGTCAGCTCGTTCGGGTACCAGCCGGTCCGGGTCACTCCCGACGACGGCATGCACTACCTCAATCCGGACACCAACCTCAGCTTCCGCCTGGTCGTTCAGCGTCAAGCCGACAGCGGTGGCGCTCCGACCGGAACGCCGGAGATCGGCATCATCAACTTCGGCAACTTCCAACAGATCACCACTGACGCCAGCAACCCGTCGATCTCGCCGGACGGCACCCGGGTCGCCTTCGTCCGGTCGGACGGCACCCACCGGCAGATCTGGGTCAGCAACCTGTCCGGCGGCGACCTGGTGCAGGTCACCAGCAACCCGGTCGACCACGACAACCCGACCTGGTCCCCGAGCGGCCAGGTCATCGCCTTCAGTCAGGGCGACACGGTGGCCGAGGTCACGGCGAGCGGCAGCACCGCCGACACCCCGACCGTGACCGCAAAGGCCGGCCGGCCGGCGTACCAGCCGCTGCGGCGGGACCGGGTGGTCCGGCTCTCCGGCACCGACCGGCACACCACCGCCGTGAAGATCTCCCAGTCGCTCTGGCGGGGCGTCGGGACGATCGGTGGCCAGCAGGCGGAGGCCAAGTCGGTTGTCCTGTCCCGTTCGGACGTGTTCGCGGACGGGCTCGGCGGCGCGGCGCTGGCCGTGGCCAAGCAGGGCCCGCTGCTACTCACCCCGCCCACCTCGCTCGATCCCAATGCCAAGGCGGAGATCCAGCGGATCCTCCCACCAGGGGGGACCGTCTACCTGCTCGGCAGCACCGGCGCGCTGAGCCAGAGCGTGCAGGACCAGATCAGGGCGCTCGGCTACCAGACGGTCCGGCTGGCCGGTGCCGACCGGTTCGGCACCTCCATCGCCGTCGCCAATGCCATCGACACCACCCCCGACGTGGTGCTCACGGCAACCGGCATGGACTATCCGGACGCGCTCGCCGCGGGTGCCGCCACCGGCGGTGTCCGTGCGGACGGAAAGACGGCAGTCCTGGTGCTGACCAACAACGCCACGCTCGCGCCCGCCACGAAGACCTATCTCGACGCGCTGCCGGCCGGCACGGAGATGTACGGCATCGGCCTGTACGCCGCCCAGGCCAGTGCGGCGTACGGCTCGGTGCCGGTGGTTGGTGACAGTCGGTACGAGACAGCAGCGCTGACCGCTTGGGCTTTCTTCGGCGGCGAGAACCACGTCGGAATCGCCACCGGCAGCGACTGGCCGGACGCGCTCGCCGGTGGGGCGCTGATGGGTTCGCTGGGCGGGCCGCTGATGCTCACCCCGGGGACCAGCACCCAGCTCAGCCCGGAAGCCTCTGAGGTGCTCGACGAGTTCAGCGGCTCGGTGCACACGGGGCTCATCTTCGGCAGTGAGCCGGTGGTCTGGGCAGAGCAGCAGAGCGCGGCGGGCGCGCTGCTGAGCGGCCCGGCAGGCTACCTGTCCGAGAACAACACCCCAGCCGTACGGACCGGCACGCCCGCTGGTGCGCGTACGGCGGCGACGGGGCCTGGCCGGTCGACTGCCGAGATCAAGGCAGCGGTGGTGGCCGGACAGAAGCGGCTCAGCCGGTAGAACCGAAGAACGACACAGCCCCTGCTCGGACGGGTTCGTCCGGGCAGGGGCTGTGTCGTTCTCGCTCTGCGGACTAGCGCCCGATGTTGGTGGGATTGCTCAACGACGTCGCCCCGAGCGGCCCACCGAGCCAGGCCCCGATCTGCGTCTGCTGCGACGTGCTCACCACCGCGGACGAGCCGAAGACCAACCCGGTGTGCACCGACCCGCTGGACTCCTTGAGCAGCGAGGCCGCGTGGGTCGCGAGGGTGGCGTCGTTGCCCGGGGTGAGCATCAACGGGCCACCGAGCACGCCCATCAGCGCGCCGCCGGTCAACGCATCCGGCCAGTTGGTACCGGTGGCGAAGCCCGTGTACCGCTGGCCCTCGAAGAACTCCAGGGCGACGTCGTGTGCCGTCTCGTACCGGCTCTCGCCCCAGACCCCACGAACGTACGGACCGACCGGGTCGTACGCGTAGGCCGCTGCCCCGCCCTGCTTCCCGATGCCGTACAGCATTCGTTGGTCCTTCGGCTGCGAGTCGAGGAACGCCTTCGTCACCGGAGGAATCACCTCGTCGCGGGTGAGCAACACCACGGCGGCCTCGTAGCGCTCGAAGTCCGCGTTTGTGGCACCGGCTGCGGCGCCAGCGGCCAGAGCGTCCGGGAAGTTCATCCCCGTGGCCAGCAGCACCTGACCCGGATTCGGATCGATCGCCTTCGCGATCTCCACGGACGTCGCGAAGCGATCCGGGCCGGCGAGCCGCTGCACGGCGTAACCCATGGCCCGGACCTCGTTTTCGACCGCCGTCGACAGCGCCCCGGTGCTGCCCAACAGGTAGACCGTGCTGTGTCCCGGCACCAGGATCCGCTGCATCTCCGCCTTGGTCGTCGCCTCCAGCCGAGCCGAAGGCGTCAACAACAGCGGGCCGCCCTTCGCCGCCGCCAGTGCCGTGCCACTCAGCGCGTCGGCGTAGGTGTCCGACCGCGTCAGAACCGCCGCGAAGGCCCCACCATCGACCCACCGCGCCCGGGACACCGCCACCGCCGTCTCGAACCGGCTCGCGCCGGACACCCGCGCGACCCGCTCCTTGCGCTGCGGCTGGTAAGCCGGCACACCGTTCAGACCCGGCACCGCCGACGGCACGGCCGTACCGTCCGCCAAGGCCGTGTACACCGGCCACGCACCCGTCGAGGTAACCCTGCTGAACGCCAACGAGGTGCCGTTCGGCGACCAGGTGGGGTTGTCGTACTGGACGTCGGTGGGGGTGATGGTCACCTCGTTGTCACCGGCGAGATCGGACACGACGATCCGGCCGGCGCGAACGAAGGCCACTCGGGAACCGTCCGGCGAGATCGACGGATTGGACCCGTTATCGTCGACGAGTCTCCAGCGCTCGAACCCCTCCTGGGCGCCGTCGTACAGCATGACAGCCGGCTGGCCGGTCGGCAGACCCGAACCGTTGTCGTCCTGACGCTGGAACGCCACCAGCTGGCCGGGGCCGCCATCCGGATTCAGATAGTGCTTCCCGTCCCTGGGCGAGAGCCAACTGTTGCCGAGCAGCCCTCCGACCCGCTCAGTCGCCACCCGCCAGGGCGAGCTGGCGGAGTTCTTCTCCGACCACGCGACAGCGCTACCGTCGGCCCACCAGGTCAGGCTGCCGCGTCGAACCCCGTCATCCGGCGGCGAGCTGACCGTGTAGCGGATCGCGCCGTCGTTGAACCGGATGCGTTTGATGCCCGCCTGCTGGTCGAGGTAGACCGCCTGGCTGCCATCCGGGGACCAGGCGGCGTCCGTGATGGTGTCCGGCGAGCTGAGCGAGGTCCGCGACGGATCCCCGTGGAACGTGATGGCGGTGCCGCCGTTGCTGCTGGTCAGCACGCTGCCCGAGCCAGGGAGGCTGGCCGTCGCAGGTGTGCCGCCGGTCAGCAGAACGGTCGTGGTGATTGCGAGGGCCGACGCCGCAGCGACCGGACCCCGAATCGAAGATCGAGGCACGTGGAGAACTCCTTGCTGGGAAGCGCGCTCACTCCGTGCCTCGTTGCTTCCGACGAGGGCGGCACGCACGGGAGACTCTATAGTCGACGACCGACTTCGTGGTCTCCATGATCGACGGTGCGCCGGTTACCCACCGGCAGGCCGGCATGTCACCAGCATCGGTTCCACGATGTGGACCGCTCCCGGCTCGGCTTCGCGGGAACGGACCCTCCGACCGAGCCGACGGCAGGCCCCAGGCGGGCTGTCGAGACTGGTCCTGAGGACGTATCGTGCAACTGCCGCCGCGCCGCAGATGTGATCGTCCGCCTGGGCCCGGCTGTCCCATCTACCTCCTCCGAGGGGATCCCCTTGCCTCGACACCAGCGCCGACGGCCGCTCGCCGCGACGATGGCACCGGTTCTCGCCACCGTTGCGGTGGCGTTCGCCGTCACCCCGACTCCGGCCACCGCCTCCACCGGCCTCAGCGCCAACCCCTTCGCGCCTACGGCCAGCAACGGCAGCAGTTCCATCACCTTCGCCGACGGTCGGGTCCTGACCAACTCCGCCGGAGAAAAGATCAACTACGCCTCCTGGTCTCCCGACGGCAGCCGCGCCGCCTTCGTCAACCAGAACGGCGCGATCCTCACCCTGCGCTACGACGATCCGGACGATGTCCACACGGCGGTCTGGCCCGAGACCGACACCCAACGCCGCGACCCGCAGTGGATCGGGCGCACCGATGAGCTGGTCTGGGCGGCCAAGCCGCTGGGCCGTCCCTGGCGGCTGGAGCACACCCGAAACCTGAACGGCATCGAGACCGACGCCATCAGCCCCGACGACGGCCGGAACTACACGAACCCGGACAGCGACAACGCCGGTACCGTCGTCGCCCAACGTCAGCAGAGTGACGGCAGCGGCAAGCCGGCAGGCGTCCCGGAGATCGGGGTGATCACCTCCCAGCGCTTCGAGGAGATCGCGACCAACGCCAGCAACCCGACCATCTCGCCCGACGGACGCAAGGTGGCGTTCGTCCGGGACGGCCACCTCTGGAACATCGACCTTCACAGCGGGCTCGAGAACCGCGTCACGCCGGACGGCGCCAGCTACGACAATCCCCACTTCGCGCCGGGCGGCGACTTCGTGATGGCCAACCAGCGCGTGGAGGGGTCCGCCAGCTCGTCCGTGGTGAGGGTCTACGCCATCGGGGGAATGCAGGACAAGGTCTACCCCCTCGACGGGCTCAGCGGCGTGCCGGCGTACCAGCCGCAACTCCTGGACCGCACGGTGCGGGTCGCCGGCCAGGACCGGTTCGGCACCGCGGTGGCCGCATCCCAGTCGCACTGGGGGAAGTACGACGACCCGGCCGACGTCCGACCGCGGGCCGGCGCCGTCGTGCTGTCGCGTTCCGACACGTACGCCGACGCGCTCGGCGGCTCCGCGCTCGCCGCGGCCAAGAAGGGGCCGCTGCTGCTGACCCCGCCCACCGCGCTCCAGCCGCAGACCGCCGACGAGATCCGCCGGGTGCTCCCGGACGGCGGCACCGTCTACCTGCTCGGCAGCGAGGGTGCGCTGTCCAACACCGTGCGCACCGCCGTCGAGCGTCTCGGCTTCAGGGTCGTCCGGCTGGCCGGCGCCGACCGCTTCGCCACCTCGATCGCGATCGCCAACGCCATCGACCCGACCCCGGAGGAGGTCCTCGTCGCGACCGGCATGAACTTCCCCGACGCGCTGGCCGCCGGGGCCGCGGCCGGATCGCGCAACCGGCCCGGCACCGACACTTCCGCTGTGGTGGTGCTGACCAACGACGAGAAGCTGTCATCGGACACCAAGGCCTACCTCGATGCCCGGGCCGCCGGGGGCAGCCAGCTCATCGCGGTCGGCAAGCAGGCAGCCGCTGCGGTCGACCCGTACCTGACAATCAACTTCGCCGGCCGGGACCGGTTCGAGACCGCCCTCTCCGTCAACGTGCAGTTCTTCGGCAGGGGCGGCACCGTCGGCTTGGCCACCGGGATGGACTGGCCGGACGCGCTCGCCGGCGGCGCCCTGATGGCGACCCTGAACGGCCCTCTCATGCTGACCGTCGGCACCCAGGACACGCTGCACCCGAAGGCGAAGGAGTACGCCGACCTGCTCAGCGGCGCGGTTGACACCGCCGTCGTCTTCGGCTCGGCGGGCGTGGTCAGCGAGCCGCAGGCGGTCGAGCTCGGCAGGTGGATCGGCGGCCCGATGGGCAGCTCGATGACCCTCAACGGGACCTACCTGAAGTAGCGGCATCCCGCGAACGATCGGAAGGGCCCGGCGAATTCGCCGGGCCCTTCCCTGTCTCTCGGGCTCCGGCCGACGGCGCGAAGGGCAGCGCGCTGGCGTTCACGGGGACGACGTGACCCACCGGCGAGTTCGACAATTGTCAATGAGCACGGACCACATGTCACTGCGAGGCAAGATAACGCCCGAACGCTTCCTGCCCGTCAGGGATGAAGCGCCGATGTTGGACGGCTTGCCGCAGCTCGCCCCTCGTCATCCAGCCAAACCAGGCCACCTCCTGGGGATCAGGATCCACGTCGCCGGTGATGACGGCCTCATGTAAGCCGAGCCAGTACGGGCCGACCTCACCTCGACACAGGAACTTGAACATGAAGCGCACCGCCACGTCGACACCCAGCTCCTCGGCCAGCTCCCGAGCAGCGGCCGCCTGATACGACTCACCGACATCCACGGCCCCGCCGAAGCTCACCTCGTAGTAGCCGGGGAATCTGGAAAGGCCCTCAGCGCGTCGATACACCAGAATCCGGCCCCGCTGATCCCGGCAAATGGTCGTCGCGATGCGGTGCAGCCAGCCGCGACGGACAGCCTCGCCTCGGTCCACCACTCCCAGGACCCGGTCCTGATCATCGACCCGCTCCACGAGCTCATGCACAACGCACACAATCCCAGATCCGGGTCGCAGCGCGGGCCGCAAGGAGTTCGGCTACCCGACGGCGATGGCGCCCCGGCACTACGTGCTGTGCGCCCAGGCACCGGCCGATCCGGCCGACCTGTCCGGCTGGCAGCGCCAACCCGTCCTGGCCGAGGGGGGCGGTCGGGAGGTCACGGCGGTCTCCGGCGGCGAGCCGGTGCGACGCATGATGGAGACGCCCGCCGATCCGGTCAATTGACAGACATCTATTATCGCGGTCAACTGGCGAGACCCGCATCCCCCGGCTCACCCAGGAGGGCCCTCTTGCGTACGCTCCTGACCCTCGCCGCGGCCGCCGTCTGCGCCGCCGGTGCACTGGCCGTCCCCGCAGCGGCGGCGCAGGCCGATCCGGCCGGCACCGCCCCGACCGGCGCGACCGTCCCGGCCGACGCCTGCGCCGGTACCGTCCAGATCCAGTCGCTCACCTTCAACCCGCCCCGGGTGGTTGCGGGCCAGGTCGTCAGGGCCACGGCCGTCGGGCAGAACTGCACCGCCCAACAGCAACAGGTCTCCACGGCGATCTACGGCCGGTTCGTCGGCTCCACCCCCGGCATCCCCACCGGCTGCCCGGCCCTCCCCTCGCTGCCCGGCTGGACGGTCACCGTCGATCCGGGCGCGACCTTCAGCTGGCAGGAGGGTTACCACGTGCCCTCCGGCTGTACGGCCACCGGTCTGCAGGTCACGGTCTGGGTAGAGGACGACGCCACCGGCGGCGAGCTCACCCAGACCGCCACGGTGCCGATCGACCCGCCGCCGGCGGCACCCTGCACCGTGAGCTACCGCACCGGGAGCGAGTGGCCGGGAGGCTTCACCGCCCAGATCACCATCAAGAACACCAGCACCGTGCCGGTCAACGGTTGGACGCTCGGCTTCACCTTCCCCGGTGACCAGCACATCGACCAGTCCTGGTCCGCCACCGCCCAACAGAGCGGTGCCACCGTCACGGCCCGGAACGCCAGCTACAACCCCCTGGTGGCGCCGGGCGCCTCGGTGGTCTTCGGCGTCCTGGGCACCTGGCAGGCCAGCGACGCGGTGCCGATCGCGTTCACGCTCAACAACGTCAGCTGCGCCGCCGGGTAGCCCGCGCACCGGACCGCCGCACATGAGTGGCTATGCGGGCGAGGCACCGCTCGCGTCGTGGGCGCCCCGGCGCCAGCCTGCGAGACATCATGGCCCGGATGGGCCACGAAAGTCCCCATGCGGCGCTGATCCATCAGCAGGCCAATCGGGAGGCCGACCAGGTCATCGCCGACGCGATCGACAAGGCCGTCAGGACGGCCCGACGCAAGCCGAGCAGGCGTCGGACGCGACCGCCCGCCGAGGACGACGGGACGGGCGCCGAGGCGGGCTGATGGCACAGCGCCCCGTTGCAGCCATCCAGAACGACGGAAGCCCTGAGCGGGACCATCGGTCCTGACCAGGGCTTCCGTGCGTGGAGCGGGTGACGGGAATCGAACCCGCACTGTCAGCTTGGGAAGCTGATGTTCTGCCATTGAACTACACCCGCAGGCGGCACCACTGTACCTGAGGCACCGGGCCGGTGCACCCAGGTACCCCCGCGCACCCGTCCCACCACCCGCCGAGGCTGGGAGATGACGGCAGGTCGCCTCCGCACCACCTGCAGACACGAAAAAGTCTCCGCGCGGCAACATGTGTCCGTTCTCAAATGCGTCGATGGGTTGTAACGTCTGCCACACGTTCCCAGCCACGGCGTGACACACCCCCTGCCGCGCCGCGAGAAAGAGGTGGGCCCATGGGACTCCGTCCCAACCTGCTGACCCGGCGTGCCGCCGGTGTCGCATCGACGACCCTCGCGCTGCTGCTGAGCACCGCTGCCGTGGGCGTCGTTCCGGCTGCTTCGGCCTTCTCCGCGGCGCCTGGTGGCGCCTGCGCGGAGCCGACCGACAGCCACGCCGACGCCCGGGTGAGGCCCGGCGCGGCGAGCACCCACGAGCCCAACGAGCTGACCGCGAAGCAGGTCCGCGAACGCGAGGCCGACCTCGCGACGGCGCTGCGCGAGCGCGCCAACTTCCGCGCAGGCGCCACGACGCTTGCCACCGTCACCATCCCGGTGGTGGTGCACGTGATCCAGCGGGACAGCACCCGGGCCGGCGGCAACATCCCGGACTCGCTGATCACCTCGCAGATCAGCGTGCTCAACCAGGCCTACGCGGGCGGGACCGGCGGCGCGGCCACCGCCTTCTCCTTCCGACTCGACAAGATCAACCGAGTGACGAACCCGTCCTGGTACCCGATCGTCGACGGCTCGTCAGCGGAGCGCTCGATGAAGTCGTCGCTGCGGGTGGGCGGCAAGAGCACCCTCAACATCTACCTCGGTGAGCTGAGCGACGACCTGCTGGGCTGGGCGACCTTCCCGCAGCGCAAGCTCAGCAGCATGGACGGCGTGGTCGTGCTCAACGAGTCCCTCCCGGGGGGCGCCGCCACCAACTACAACCAGGGCGACACCGGCACCCACGAGATCGGGCACTGGCTGAACCTCTACCACACGTTCCAGGGTGGCTGCGGCGGCTCGGGTGACAGCGTGGGTGACACCCCGGCCGAGGCGTCACCGGCCTACGAGTGCCCGACCGGGCGGAACACCTGCTCGGCGACCGGCCTGGACCCGATCACCAACTTCATGGACTACACCTACGACTCGTGCATGTACCAGTTCACCCCGGGGCAGGCGAGCCGCATGCTGACCGCGTGGAACGCGTACCGCGCGGCGTAGCTCTCCTCGCGTACACCCGGTGCCGGCTCCGTCGCGACGGAGCCGGCACCGGCGTTTTTACCGGACCGGGCCCGCGGTCAGGCGGCCGTGCACTGGACGTCACGGCTGCGTCGGGTCGGGCGCGTCTGCGGTACGGAGAGAGGCGCGGCCGGCGCCGGCGGGGATTGCGGATCCAGCCAGACCCGCACTGCCGGGCGGCCCGGAGTGACACCCGGAACGCCTGTGATGTGCTGCTCGCGACGGGTCAACATCGCCACGTCGACTGTGAACTCGAACAGCCGCCAGTCGACCTGCGGCTCGGCCCGGGCACTCTGCGCCAACCGGGCCACCCGGCCCGGGTCGGCGACCGGCCAGGCGTGGCCCGCCACGTACGCCTCGTCGTCGCTCTCCTCCGAAGGGAAGGAGTGCAGCGCGTAGCGGCCGTCCCGTTCGAGGTCACGACGCTTCGGCGAGTCGATGATGAAACAGAAGAGACCCTCGTCGGTGATGACCGGGGAGACCGGGTGGACCCGGGGCCCGCCGTCGGCGCGGACCGTGGCCAGATAGCCGAAGCCCGGCCCGTACTGCTGCAGGAGAACGCGGATCCCGTCGGCGAGGCGGGGCTCGTCGGCGGCGAATTCGGACCAGGAAGCCATGCGGGCATTCTATCGAACAAATGTACGAGGAGCGACCTCAACACGCTGGTCACCGCGGCCCTCGCTATGGTGGTCCGATGCTGCTCTCCGACCGTGACCTGGTCTCCGAGATCAAGACCGGCACGCTGGGCCTGGAGCCGTTCGAGCCCACCCTGGTCCAACCGTCCAGCATCGACGTCCGACTCGACCGACTGTTCCGGGTCTTCAACAATCATCTCTACACCCACATCGACCCGGCCATGCAGCAGGACGACCTGACCTCGGTGGTCGAGGTGCCCGACGGCGAGCCGTTCGTGCTGCATCCGGGGGAGTTCGTGCTCGCCTCGACACTGGAGGTGATCTCGCTCGGCGACCAGCTCGCCGGCCGGCTGGAGGGGAAGAGCTCACTGGGCCGCCTCGGCCTGCTCACCCACTCCACCGCGGGGTTCATCGACCCGGGCTTCTCCGGCCACGTGACGCTGGAGCTGTCCAACGTGGCGAACCTGCCGATCACCCTCTGGCCGGGCATGAAGATCGGCCAGCTCTGCATCTTCCGGCTCTCCTCGCCGGCCGAGCACCCGTACGGCTCGGTGGTCTACGGCTCGCGGTACCAGGGTCAGCGAGGGCCGACGCCGAGCCGCTCCTGGCAGAACTGGCGTGCCTGGCCGACGCGCTAGGAGACGACGAGGGCCCGCCGCGATGAGATCGCGACGGGCCCTGCTGCGTCCGGCGTCGGTCAGCCGGGACGGCCGTAGCTGTGGATCGGCCCGTCGTCGACCTTCTTCATCTTGACGGGCTGACCGGCCTGGGAGGCGTGCACCACCCAGCCGCCGCCGACGTACATGCCGACGTGGTGGATGTCGCTGTAGTAGAAGACCAGGTCACCGGCGCGCAGATCGCCCCTGCTGACGTTCTTGGTCACCCGGCTCTGCGCTGCGGCGTTGTGCGGCAGCGACACGCCGGCCTTCGCCCACGCGGCGAGCATCAGCCCGGAACAGTCGTACGAGTTCGGACCCTCGGCACCCCACACGTACGGCTTGCCGATCTGGGCGCACGCGAACTTGACAGCCGTGCCCGCGGCGCCGCCGGGGTAGCTGGCCGGGCAGGGCGCCGGACGCAGCGAACCGCCGCCGCCGTTGCCGTACACCTTGAGGCGCAGCTTCTGCAGCCTGTCGATCTCGTCGTTGATCTGCTTCTTCTTCGCCGCCAACTGCGCTTCGGTCCGGGTCAGCTGGACCACCATCTCGTCGAGCGGCGCCTTCTGCCGGGCCAGCTCGTCGCGGAGGTCGGCGACCTGCCGGACGTCCTCCTGCTGGTTGTGGGCGAACCGGTCGAGCATCTCGAGCTGCCCGACCACCTCGCTGGGCGACCGACTGCCGAGCATCGTGTTGACAGTCGACAGGTTCTCGCCCATGTACGCCCGCACGGCCAGCGCGCTGACCTTGGTCATCGCGGCGTCGACCTGGCGTTCCAGGGGCGTGATGCGAGCGGCGAGCGTGTCGGCCTGCTTGCGCTTCACGGCCAGGTCCGCGCGGGTGGCGTTGTGCCGTTCGATGACCGGTTCGAGCTTGTTCCAGTCGGCGTCGATCTGGCGCTCGATCTCGGCGACGGACGGGTCCGCGTGCGCCGCCGTGGCGCTGCCGGTCAGGACGACGGCGACGCCGACCAGGGCGGCAAGGGCGGTGGTGAAGCGGGACCAGCGTGGACGCGGCATGGTCGACGTCGGGTTGGCCGAGGCCGACCGTTCGGACGACGGCCGCGGGGCATGGAGGGCCACCGGGGTTCCGTACTCCTTCTTCCTGACCGCCTACCGGGTTAGCTGACGGGTTCGGGCGGGAAGTTGGCGCCCTACCGCATTGGCTGCGGATTCACCCCGGGGGAACCTGGGTCCCCGGCTCGCTCGCAAGCGACTCGGCGGTGTCGGTCCGTTACCGCCCGGCTGGGCAGACCTGCTACCGGGCCGACAAATGACCAGAGTAGAGACGGCCGTTACCGATCCGCAACCCGTACGGCCGTGACACTCCGTACCGATTGGAGGGGATCACCGAGAGTAAATGAAAGTTTCTTTCTGCACGCTTTGATAGATAGAAAGGTATTGACGCGGACTCCCGGCCGGCGCGAAGGTGACCAGACCGATACCAGCAATCTAGGGGGTTCGATGGAAAGTCCAACCCTGTCCGCCGGCCGGCGCGCGCTGCTCGTCGTCGCGGTGGTCACCGCAACGACAGCCGTACCGCTGAGCGCCGGTCCCGCCTCCGCAGCGCCGGCCGCCGACCGTCAACAGCAGTACGCCGCGGCGTCGACCGAGTACGGGGTGCCGGCCGCCGTACTGCTCGGCGTCTCCTACCTGGAGTCCCGCTGGGACAGCAACGCCGGCACCCCGAGCACCAGCGGCGGCTACGGGCCCATGCACCTGACCGACGCCCGCCACGTGGCCGCCCTACCCGCGCGCGGCCACCACGACGCCGGCACCGAGGATCCGCGCGGCGACGATTCCCGTGCCGTCCGGGCACCCGCACCGGCCACGGATCCCGCGCCGCCCAGCGCCGCGTTGCAGACCGTCGACGTCGCCGCCGCGCTGACCGGCGCCGCCCCCGAGGCGCTGCGCACCGACGCCACGACCAACATCCGGGGAGGGGCGGCGCTGCTGGCCGCGTACCAACGGGAGGTGGGCGCCCCGGTCGGCGCCGGCACCGACCCGGCCACCTGGTACGGCGCGGTGGCCCGCTACGCCGGCGCGGACAGCGCCGACGCCGCGGCGGCCTTCGCCGACGAGGTCTTCACCACCATCGGCGCGGGCGAGACCCGCGTGACCGACGACGGCCAGCGGGTCACGCTGCCGGCCCGCGCGGTACGACCCGAGCGTTCCTGGCTGGACCGGCTGGGCCTGCGACGACTCGCCCGCCCGGACGGCCTGGAATGCCCCCGGACCGTGTCCTGTGAGTGGATCCCCGCCCCCTACGAGGCGTTCGGCGACGGCGACTACGGCAACCACGACCTCTCCGACCGGCCCGCCCGGCAGAAGATCGAGTACATAGTCATCCACGACACCGAGGCGAGTTGGGCGACCACCCTGCAACTCGTCCAGGACCCGACGTACGTGAGCTGGCACTACTCGCTGCGCTCGGTGGACGGGCACATCGCCCAGCACGTCAAGACCAAGGACGTCGCCTGGCACGCCGGCAACTGGTACGTCAACGCGAAGTCGATCGGGCTGGAGCACGAGGGCTTCGCCGCGCAGGGCACCTGGTACACCGAGGCGATGTACCGGACCTCGTCGAAGCTCGTCCGGCACCTGGCGCTGCGGTACGGCATCCCGCTGGACCGCCAGCACATCATCGGCCACGACAACGTGCCCGGCACCATCGCCTCGACAGTGCGTGGGATGCACTGGGACCCGGGCCCCTACTGGGACTGGACGCACTACTTCGACCTGCTGCACGCGCCGCGCCTGGACACCGGCACCCCGGCCACCGGGCTGGTCCGGATCGACCCCGACTACGCGACCAACCAACCGGCGTTCACCGGATGCGTCACCCCAGGAACGCCGTGCGCGCCGCGCGGCTCCTCGTCGGTGGTGCTGCACACCGCGCCGTCCGAGGACGCGCCGCTGGTGAACGACATCGCGCTGCGCCCGGACGGCACCCCGAACACGATGGACGTGTCGGACCACGGCGCCCGGGCCTCCGCCGGCCAGACGTACGCCCTGGCCGGGCGGCAGGGCGACTGGACGGCCATCTGGTACCTCGGGCAACGGGCCTGGTTCCACAACCCGGCGTCCGCGCCGACCGCCACCTGGACCGTCGGCGTGGTGGCCACCCCGAAGGCCGGCCGGGCCACCATCCCGGTGTACGGGCGGGCGTACCCGGAGCAGGCGGCCTACCCGGCAGGCGTTCCCTACCAGGCGATCTCGCCGCTGCAGTACACGCTGGCCGCCGGGCAGCGCTACGCCGTCGGCGCGGTGCTGGGCGGCGAGTACTACCGGGCCAGCACGTTCGACGGCTCCTCGCCCGGCGACTGGACGGTGATCCGGGGCAAGAACCGGTACGCGCAGATCCAGTTCGGCCACCGCATCATGTACGTCGACCTCGCCGACGTGCAGTTGCTGCCGTCCCCGGTGGGCGCGCCCCGCTGAGAGACGCCTCGCTGAGAGACACCTCGCTGAGAGACGACGACGGCCCCCGGTCGCTGTGACCGGGGGCCGTCGTGGTGCGCGAGGTGGATCAGCCGGGTCTGCGGAACCCGGCGACGGGCATGGTGTTGATGCTGGACACCTGCACCGGTTTGCCGGCACGTGGCGCGTGCACCATCTGGTTGTTGCCCAGATACAGCCCCACATGACTCAGGCCGGAGAAGAAGAAGACCAGGTCACCGGGACGGGCGTCGGCGCGCGAGACGGCCTTGCCCTCGTTCCACTGGTCACCCGTGTGGTGGGTGAGGTAGATCCCGGCCGACTTGTAGGCGTACTGGGTCAGCCCCGAGCAGTCGAACGAGTTCGGGCCGACGGCGCCCCAGACGTACGGATCGCCTACCTGCTGGCACGCGGTCTTGATCGCCTTCTGGGCGGCCACGGCGAGCACACCGTTGATGGTCGGACAGCCGACGGTCTTGACAGTGGTCTTGGGCATCGACGCCTCGAGCTTCTTGATCTCGGCGTCGATCTGCTTCTTCTTGGCCGCCAGCTCGTTCTGCTGCTTCGTCTGCGTGGTGATCAGCGCGTCCAGCTTCTGCTTCTCGCGGTCGTACTTGGCCCGCACGGCCAGGACGCCCGCGACCTGCTTGCGCTCCTGCGCGGCCAGCCGGTCGAGGAGGGTGAGCTGCTCGGTGAGCGTGTCCGGCTTGGCGCTGACCAGCAGCGCGCCGATCTCCTGCGACGGGCCCGACATGTAGTAGCGGGAGGCGAGGTCACCGACCCGGCTGAGCGCCAGTTCGCTCTGCAGTGCCAGCGGCTCGATCTTCTTCTGCAACGCGGACGACTTGCTCCGGTTGACCTTCAGCTGCGCCCGCACCTTGTTGTACTGCTCGATCGTGGGCTCCAACTGCTCCCACTTCTTGTCGATCTGGGCCTCGATCTCGTCGACCGTGGGCTCGGCCTGCGCCGGCACGGCGAGCATTCCGGCACCTACCGCGGCGGCGGCGACCAGTACGAGCAGACGGTGGGCGACCCGGCGCAGACCGCCCGGCCGAGCGGACAGTCCCGGGGCGTGACGATGAGGGGGCATGGTTGCCACCGGCACCGACTCCTTTGCAACCGACCGCCGGGCGCCTCGCGTGAGGGAAGGGCCGAGGCAGACGACCCACAGCGGTCGGTGCCCCACATTAGGGAAGCGCCGCACCGGAATCAAGGCGAGCCGAGTCACCATCACTGTGGCGCAACCGCTTGCACACCAAGGGTGCTGGTTGATTAGCCAACGATTGCGGTCAATACATCATCGAGCGTGACCACACCGAGCGGACGCCGACCATCGCTGACCAGCACCATGTGTCGCCGTTCCCGGCGCATCGCCAGCAGCAGATCGGCAAGCGTACGTTCCGGCGGCACCACCGCCAGCGGCCGGTAAACCTGCGCCGGCACCGGTGCCCGGCGACCCTGCCCGGCGTAACCGAGCACGTCCTTGACGTGCACGAAGCCCAGGACGCGCCGGGTGGACCGCTGCACCACCGGGAACCGGGACCGGCCCGTCCTGGTCGCCAGCACCTCCAGCGACGCCGGCGAGACGTCCTCGGCAACCGTGACCACCGTCGACCACGGCTGCAACGCGTCCGCCGCGGTCCGGGTGTGCAGGGCCAGGGCCCCGGTGATCCGGGCGTGCTCCTCTGCGTCGAGCAGCCCTTCGGTACGCGCCTGCGACACCAGCCCGGCCAACTCCTCGGCGGTGAACACCGTCTTCACGGCCTCGGTCGCCTCGATCCGCCAGAACGCCAGCACCCGACGCGCCGCCCACTTCATGGCCAGCAGCAGCGGCTTGGTAGCCACGCAGAACGCCAGCATGGCCGGGCCCAGCCAGAGGGCGGAGACCTCCGGACCGGCAAGCGTGATGTTCTTCGGCACCATCTCGCCGACCACCGTGTGCAGGAAGACGACGACGCCGAGCGCGAGCACGAACGCCACCGGGTGCACCGCACGCTCGGGCAGGCCGACGGCGTGGAACGGCGACTCCAGCAGATGAGCCAGCGCCGGCTCGGCGATCGCGCCGAGGCCCAGCGAGCAGACCGTGATGCCGAGCTGCGCGCCGGCGATCATCAGCGGGATCTGGTTCATCGCCGACAGCGCCCAGCGGGCCCGCTTCGAGCCGGCCGCCAGCGGCTCGATCACGGTCCGCCGGGACGCGATCAGCGCGAACTCACTGCCCACGAAGAACCCGTTGCCGAGCAGCAGCAGCACGGTCACCAGCAGCTCAGTCATCGGTGTCCGGCTCCGCCGGGCGCAACACCCGGACCTGCTCGATCCGGTGCCGCTCCACCTCGACCACCGTGAACTCCCAGCCGTCCGCGTCGACCGTCTCGCCGGCCAGCGGAATGTGCCCGAGCCGCGCCAGCAGGAACCCGGCCAACGTCTCGTACGGCCCCTCGGGCAGCCGGAAGCCGGTCTGCTCGGCCAACTCGTCGGAGCGCAGCACCCCGTCGACGAGCACCGTACGCTCCCCGCCCGGCACGGTCAGCTCGATCGGCCCGGCGTCGTCCACACTGGCCGGATCGAACTCGTCGGCGATCTCTCCGACCAACTCCTCGACGAGGTCCTCGATCGTCACCACGCCGTCCGTGCCGCCGTACTCGTCGACCACGATGGCCAGGTCCGCCCCGGCCGCCTTCAACGCCGCCAGCACGCCGTCCAGATCCAGGCTCTCCGGCACGTACACCGGCTCCCGGGCCACCGAGGCGACCACTGTCGACGCCCGCGCCGCCAACGGCACGCCCAGCGCGTCCGGCACGCCTGCCACACCGGTGACCAGGTCCAGGGTCTCCTCGTACACCGGGAAGCGGGTCCGGCCGGTCCGCCGCGACTCTTCGAGCAGCTCGGCCACCGTGGCGGTGGAGCGCAGCGCGACCACGTCGACCCGCGGAGTCATCGCCTCGGCCGCCCGTTTGTCGCCGAAGCGGATGGTGCGACGCAGCAGCATCGCCGTGTCGCTGGGCAGCGCGCCCGCACGGGCCGAGATGGCCGCCAGCAGGCCCAGCTCCTCCGGTGAGCGGGCGCTGGCCAGCTCCTCCTGCGGCTCCACGCCGAGCGCCCGGACCAGCCGGTTCGCCGAGCCGTTCAGGCCCCGGATCACCCAGCCGAACGTCCGGGAGAAGGTGTGCATCGGCCCGGCGGTGGCCAGCGCGGCGGGCATCGGCTGGGCCAGCGCCGCGTTCTTGGGCACCAGCTCACCGAACAGCATGGAGATGAGTGTGGCCAGGGCCAGCGCCAGGAAAGGGGTGAACCGCTCGGTGTTCTCCCCGGCCAACGGGCGCAGCAGCGGGGTGAAGATCCGGGCCAGGGCCGGCTCGGCCAGGTAGCCGGTGAGCAGCGCGGTGATGGTGATCCCGAGCTGCGCCCCGGAGAGCTGGAAGGACAGCTCCCGCAGCGCGGTGCGGACCTTCAGGGCGGCTTCGTCGCCGGCGGCGGCCCGACGGTCGATCTCCGCCCGGTCGACCGTGACCAGGGCGAACTCGGCCGCGACGAAGAACGCGTTGCCGGCGGTCAGCGCAACGAAGCCGACCAGTGGCAGCAGCGTGGTCAAGAGCAGGCCGTCGATATCGCCTCACCTCGGCGCGATTGTGCCACGCCGGGTCCGCGAGGGCCGGGGCGGTCGGGCACGGCGGCGGCACCCCGTGGGCGCCGCCGCCGTCCGATGATTTTCGGGGTACGCCTCAGCCGGCGACCGGCGCGGACTCCTTGTCCCCCCGCGGCTGATCCGGCTTCACCGAGCGGAGCAGCACGCTCGCCACGTCGATCACCTCGACCTGCTCGCCGGCGCCCTTGCCGTTGACCCCGTCGTTGAGCATCGTCGAGCAGAACGGGCAGCCGACGGCGACCGTCTTCGCCCCGGTGGCCATGGCCTCCTCGACCCGGTCCACGTTGATCCGCTTGCCGATCTTCTCCTCCATCCACATCCGGGCGCCGCCGGCGCCGCAGCAGAAGGAGCGCTCGCTGTTGCGCGGCATCTCGGTGATCTCGCCCTCGATGGCGTCGCCGAGGACCTCACGAGGGGCGGCGAAGACCCGGTTGTGCCGGCCCAGGTAGCAGGGGTCGTGGTACGTCACGCCACCGTCGACGGGCTGCACCGGCGTCAGCTTGCCGGTGGACACCAGGTGGGCCAGCAGCTGCGTGTGGTGGACGACCTCGAACTCGCCGCCAAGCTGGCCGTACTCGTTGCCCAGCGTGTTGAAGCAGTGCGGGCAGGTTGCCACGATCTTGCGCTTGGCCTTCTCCCGGCCCTCGAACGCCTCGTTCAGCGTCTCCACGTTCTGCTGGGCGAGCATCTGGAAGACGAACTCGTTGCCGATCCGTCGCGCCGGGTCACCGGAGCAGGTCTCGCCCTCGCCCAGGATCGCGAAGCTCACCCCGGCCTCGTTGAGCAGGGTGGCCACCGCACGGGTGGTCTTCTTGGCCCGATCCTCGAACGCGCCGGCGCAGCCGACCCAGAACAGGTACTCGAAGTCGTCGACCTCACCCACCCGGGGCACCTCGAAGTCCAGGCCCTTGGTCCAGTCCTCGCGGGTGTTCTGCGGGGCGCCCCACGGGTTGCCCTTGTTCTCCAGGTTGCGCAGCATCACGCCGGCCTCGGAGGGGAAGCTCGACTCGATCAGCACCTGGTAGCGCCGCATGTCGACGATGTGGTCGACGTGCTCGATGTCCACCGGGCACTGCTCGACGCAGGCGCCGCAGGTGGTGCAGGACCAGAGCACGTCCGGGTCGATGACGCCGCCCTCCTCGGCCGTCCCGATCAGCGGCTTGTCACCCTCGGCGAGAGACAGCACGTCCAGGTGCGCGAGCTGCGCCTGGGTGGCCTTCTCCTCGCCGGTGAGGTCCTTGCCGCCGCCGGCCAGCAGGTAGGGGGCCTTGGCGTACGCGTGGTCGCGCAGGCTCAGCACGAGCAGCTTGGGCGACAGCGGCTTGCCGGTGTTCCAGGCGGGGCACTGCGACTGGCAGCGACCGCACTCGGTGCAGGTGCTGAAGTCCAGCAGGCCCTTCCAGGTGAACTGCTCGACCTGGGCGACACCGAACTGATCCTTCTCCGGGTCGGCCTCCTCGAAGTCGAGCGGCTTGCCCTGGCTCGTCATCGGCCGCAGGGGGCCCAGACCGGAGCCGGCCGGCTTCTCCGGGTCACGCTTGAAGAAGATGTTGGGAAACGCCAGGAAGCGGTGCCAGGCGACGCCCATTGTGACGTTCAGCGAGATGACGATCAGCCAGGTCATCGAAATGATGATCTTGATGGCGGCGGCGACGCTCACCCCGTCCGCCCAGTCCGGCAGCACCGCGCCGACGGCGTGGCTGACCGGAGTGGCCCAGAACGGGAACTCGAAGTGGTCCGTGGCGACCTTGAAGCCGCGGATCACGAACCCGAAGATCAGGACCAGCAGCACGATCCACTCGACGAAGTAGCCCTGCCACATCGTCGAGCCGGTGAACCGGGACCGGCCGCCGGGCCGGGTCGGCCGGTTGCGGAGCCGGATCGCCATCAACACCAGGATGCCGACCAGGCCCAACACCCCGATGATCTCGGTGACCAGGCCGAAGATCGTCCAGTGCCCGATGATCGGCAACCCGCCGTCGGTGGTCGCCACCTCGAAGTACGCCTCGAGCACCAGCAGTGACAGCACGATGAAGCCGACCATCACGAACCAGTGGGCGGCGCCCACCACGCCCCACTTGAGCATCCGGGTGTGGCCGGCGGTCTCCACCAGCATCTTCCTGGTGCGGGCGCCCTTGTCGGCGAACCGCTCCGGAGCGGGTTGCCCCAGCCGGATGACGGCCGTCATCTTCACGACCGCGCGCACCGCCAGCCACACCGCCACGGCGGTGATGCCGGCCGCGAGGATCGTGGTGACGATCTGGACGCTGCCCATCGAGTTGGCCTCCCCGGTCTGCTGCCTGTCGAGCGGTTCAGCAACCGGGGCCGGGGCAGGGCGGAGCCAGCGTCGCACCGCTGCCACACCTGCGACCGGACCGGTCGATGACCTCGCTCCGCTCGGTCATGCAGTGCAGCCTACGCGCAAGGTTACCCAGCAGTAACGTGAGTCATCTCGCAGTAGGCCACGCTGCCTGCGGACACCATAGGGTGCCCGGCCCGGTCCTGCCGGGCAGGGGCGTGGTGGGTGACCTGGATCCTTCGGTGTGGGGGCGCCGGCCCACAGGTGTGACGGCGCCCGGACCAGGCTCAGCGCCAGCGGGAGAGCAGCACCAGCGACGCGACCATCGCGCCGAAGCCGACCGCCAGGTTCCAGTACTGCCACGAGGCGACCGGGTACTCCTGCTCGGAGAGGTAGTAGACGACCAGCCAGCCGATGCCCGCGACGATCAGGGCAACCGCGGTGATCGGTAACCACACCGGGCTAGGCTTGCGCGACGCCGCCGTCGTCGTCGGACGGACGTCCGTCGGCGGGGTGTACACCTTCTTCTTGCGGACCTGAGACTTGGGCACGGCGCTCTCCAGAGGGGGTGACGACCTCGTCCGGCCTGACAACCGGACGCGGAGGCGACGGTTCATGGCCAATAATGTTCGACAGCTAGCGTAGTCCCGAACGGCCGCCTGGACCACGAATGGGGTCAGGCAGGTACATGGAGTGACCGAAAAGGGCGGGACTGTTCGCATCACCGGCCCGGCCGGCACGCGCCAGTCCCCGACACGCGGAAGGAACGCTCGGTGGAGTACACATCCGGCGCCGCCTCCTGGCAGAAGGTCCTCCGACGGGCCGTCGCCGGACTGCTGCCCCGGCGGCCGCGCCAACGCCGACCAGGCTGGTCGATCGGGGTGCCCCTGATCGCCGCCGCGGCGGGGTTGCTCTTCACCACCACCGCGACCACGGCGGGCGGCACCGCTCTACGCGAGGACCGGCGGCCCCAGCTCAATCAGCTCATCGAGGAGCGCCAGCAGCAGGTCGCCGCGAGCGAGGGCCGCGCTGCCACCCTCCGCGACGAGGTCGAAAGACGCACCAACACACTTGCCGACTCGGACGCCCCGATCAAGGCCCAGCAGGCCCGCGCCCAGGGCAGCCTGAAGGCAGCCGGGTTCACCGCCGTCACCGGCACGGCCGTGACCGTCGAACTGAACGACGCGCCCCAGCACGACGACGAGGCCCACTCCGACGCCACCAACGACGACCTGGTCGTACACCAGGGCGACGTGCAGGCGGTGGTCAACGCACTGTGGGCGGGTGGGGCGCAGGCCATGTCAATCATGAACGTCCGTGTGCTCGCAACCAGCGCGGTACGCTGCGTCGGTAACACCCTGCTGCTCCATGGTCGGGTGTACTCCCCACCGTTCAAGATCGTAGCAATCGGCGATCCCGCTGCCCTCCAGCAGGCCCTCGCCAGCTCTGAGGGAGTCCGGTTGTTCAAGGACGCAGTCGACGACTACCAACTCGGCTACAAGGAGTCCGTCTCCACCGTGACCGTCCCGGCCTTCGAGGACTCGACCGCGCTGCGCTCGGCGACGGTGCCCCGGTGAGCGGCCCGGACGAGAGCCGCGACGGGCGGCACCGGGACCAGGCCGACGAACCGACCGCCTTCCTGCCCAAGGTCGATCGACCCGAGCCGACCCCGCAGCGACCCGAGCCGACCCCGGGCCGACCCGAGCCGACCCCGCAAGGCCCCGGACCGACCTCGCAGCGGCCCGAGCCGGCCCCGCAGCGGCCCGAGCCGACACCGGGTCGGCCCCCGACCGGCAACTGGCCTGAGCCCGTGCTGCCCAGTCGGCCACGGGCGACGCGTCCGGCGGCAGCTCCCGAGCCGCCGAGGGCCGCCGACCCGCCCCCGGCCGACCGCTCTGCCCCGTCGCAGGTGGGTCGTCCCGGCCCTGGCGCGCGCACCGATCACCCTGCCCCGCCCAGCGCCGGCCGGCCCGACCCGCAGCGCGCTCCACAGCACCCGAGCCCGGCAGCTCCACAGCACCCGAGCCCGGCAGCTCCACAGCACCCGAGCCTGGCGGCGCCGCCGCCCTGGCCCGGCGCCGCAGTGGCCGGCTCGGCTCCGCACGGCGGGTCCGGCCAGCCCTCCGCCGTCGCTCCTGGCCGACCGACGACGCCCCCCTCGCAGGGGCCGGTCCGGCCGGCCGCCCCAGGCAACGACCCCAGGCGCGTTCCGGCTCCCGACGCAGCACCGACCCGCCCGGCGACCGCCAGCGGCCCGCCCAGCGGCCCGACCGGGCCCGGCGGCGCTCCGGGCACCCCTGCACGACCGACGGCTCCCGGCGGCTCCACCCGGCCCGCAGCGTCCGGCGCCTCGACCATCCCCGGCACCTCGACCCCGGCCGGCGCCTCGACTACCCCTGGCGCCTCGACCCCGTTCGGCGCCTCGACTACCCCCCGCGCCTCGACCCCGTCCGGCGCCTCGACTACCCCCCGCGCCTCGACCCCGTCCGGCGCCTTGACTACCCCCCGCGCCTCGACCCCGTCCGGCGCCTCGACTACCCCCCGCGCCTCGACCCCGTCCGGCGCCTCGACTACCCCCCGCGCCTCGACCCCGGCCGGCGGCGATGCCCCGACCGCGTTCATACCGAAGGTTGGTGGGGCCGCACGCCCGGCCAGCGCGTCGGGCATCCCGGTCTCGCCAGCCGGTCCGGGCCGGCCGGACGACCCGAATGCCACCGCGCTCATCCCCGCCGTACCGTCCGGGCCGGCACCCCGGCCTCCGGCCATGGACTCCACGGCGCTGATGGGCGCCGTTCCCCGTACGGCAACGCCTGACGAGCCGCGCGGCGCGGACGACAACGCCGCCGAGCCTCCCCGACCCCGCCGGGGCGAGCGGGTGGTCCAGCTTCGGCCGCACCAGACCGGCGAGGGCTACAAGAGCGTCTACTCGGAACTCACCCGCCCGTCATTCGGCTCCCGGCTGCGCGCCGGCGTCCGGGTCACCGGCGAGGTGCTGATCACCTTCGGCCTGGTCGTGCTGCTCTTCGCCGGCTACGAGGTCTGGGGCAAGTCGGCCATCGTCGACGCCCACCAGAACGACCTCAACAGCCAACTCGCCCAGGAGTGGGGCGGCGCGACCGACCCCACGGTCGCCCCGGCGGCCACGCCGAGCGCCAAGCCGTCCCCGGCGGTGCACGGCAAGCCGATCGCGGGCCTCTACATCCCCAAGCTCGACAAGAACTGGGTGGTGGTCGAGGGCGTCACCCAGAACGACATCCGGTACGCCCCGGGTCACTACCCGACCAGCGTGCTGCCCGGACAGGTCGGCAACTTCTCCGTCGCCGGCCACCGCAACCGGGCGACCTTCTGGCGGCTGGACGAGCTGAACGACGGCGACGTGATCGTGGTCGAAAGCAAGACCGACTGGTTCGTCTACCGGGTGTCGCAGACCCGGATCGTCAAGCCGACACAGGTCGAGGTGGTGGCCCCGGTGCCCGGCGAACCGGACAAGAGGCCCACGAAGCGGATGCTGACGCTCACCACCTGCAACCCCAAGTGGGACAACTACCAGCGCCTGATCATCCACGCCGAGTTGGACCACACGCAGTCCAAATCAGCGGGCCGCCCGATCGAGCTGGGAAACTGATCCGATGTACGCGTTCATCTGGCGCAAGCTCCCATTCGGCCTGGCCGGCAAGCTGGCCGGCTCGGTGCTGCTCGCGGCCGCCACGGTGGCCCTGCTCTGGTACGTGGCCTTCCCGTGGGCCGAGCCCCTGCTGCCGTTCGACGACGTGCAGGTCACCCAGGACTCCGGCGTTCCCGGCGACCCGGGCGGCGGGGACGCGGTGACCGGGGAGACGCCGGCCGGCGACGAGCACGACCTGCCGTACAACACCGACCAGAACAACACCCCGCCGCCCTCCCCGAGCAGGTGACCGTGCGCGTTCTGGTGATCGACAACTACGACTCGTTCGTCTTCAACCTCGTGCAGTACCTGGGTCAGCTCGGTGTGGACTGCGACGTCCGCCGCAACGACGAGATCGACGTCGCCGAGGTCGGCCGGGTGGGCGCTGCGGGCATCCTGCTCTCACCCGGGCCGGGCAGCCCTGACCGGGCCGGCATCTGCCTCGACGTCATCCGGGCGTACGCGGGCGAGCTGCCGATCTTCGGCGTCTGCCTCGGCCACCAGGCCATCGGTGAGGCGTTCGGCGCGACCGTCACCCGGGCCGCCGAGTTGCTGCACGGCAAGACCTCCGAGGTACGCCACCGCTCGGTCGGCGTGCTCGCCGGTCTGCCCGACCCGTTCACCGCCACCCGGTACCACTCGCTCGCCGTGCTTCCCGAGACACTGCCCGACGAACTGGAGGTCACCGGCTGGACCGGCTCCGGCGTGGTGATGGCGATGCGACACCGGACGCTGCCCATCGAGGGCGTGCAGTTCCACCCGGAGTCGGTGCTCACCGAGGGCGGTCACCTGATGCTCGCCAACTGGCTGGCCGCGTGCGGTCACCCGGAGGCGCTGGAGCGCGCACCGGCGCTGGCCGCCGAGGTCGACGCCCGCCGCCGGGCCGCCTTCGCCACCGCATAAGCGGCAGCCAGCGACCGGTCAGCTTCTCAGCGCGTCCTGCACTGCGGTGTTCACCGACGACCGGACCGCGGGCGGGCGGCCCCGGAGCGCGTCCCACGCGGCCTTGCCGCTGGCGTAGTAGTCGCGGACGGCCTTCCGAGCGAGCAGTCCAGACCCACATCCATCGCACCGGGCGGCCACCCCGTCGACCTCGAGGCCGAGGTGTCGACAGAGCGTCACCGCCCGGGACAGGTGGTAGGACTGCGTCACGACCAGAGCCCGCTCGACGCCGTACACGTCGCGCGCGCGGACGCAACTGTCGTACGTGTCCAGGCCGAACGGGTCCGCCACCACCCGACGCGGATCCAGGCCGAGCTTGTCGGTCAGGTGCGAGGTCATCACCGTCGGCTCGTCGCCGGAC
Organism: Micromonospora sp. NPDC049274; assembly: GCF_040678875.1. Lineage (NCBI taxonomy): Bacteria > Bacillati > Actinomycetota > Actinomycetes > Micromonosporales > Micromonosporaceae > Micromonospora > Micromonospora sp. NPDC049274. Next base: position 263,029 of record NZ_JBFAQS010000003.1, on the reverse strand, counting down.
GTGCCACCTCCGTCGCCGGAGACCAGCACCACCCGCGCCCGCCCGGTACGCACCAGCTCGGCGGCGGTCTCCAGGCGGCCGACGAGCCGTTCACCCGGCTGTCGCCCGTCCGCCGCCACGGCGGTGCCCAGGACGATCACCACGTCGGCGGCGGGGGCGTCCGCCTCGCCGTACGTGTGCCCGCGCGCGCTGATCGTCGTCCACAGCCACGGAACGCTGCTCAGGACAAGCACGACCACGCCCAGCGCAGCTCCCCACAGGAGGCGTCGTCGCCAACGGGCCACCCTCGGCCGGCCGGCTGACCGAGAGCGCCGCACCCAGGCGCGGACGACTACTCCTCGGGAAGCCGGATCGGCGGCGGGAAGATCGGCTGGCCGGAGCCACCACCGTTGCCCGGCGTCGTCGGCGTGCCGCTCGGCGTCGGCGTCGGCGTCCCTGGCGGGCTGGGCGTCTCCTCGACCTCCTCCGGCTGGCTCACCTTGATGGTCACCTTGGTGCCCTGCGGCTTCTTCTCCTTGCCGTTCGGGCTCTGATCGGTGACCTTTCCGGCCTGGTCCGCCGGCACCTCGGGGCCAGCCTGGATGCTCACCACGAAGCCAGCGTTTTTCAGGTTACGTGTGGCCTCGTCCACGCTCAGCCCGACGACCTCCGGCACCTCACGGACGTTGCCCTTCGACACCTCGAGGGTCACCTCCGTGCCCTCGGGCACCTTCTGGCCCGACGGAGGGTTGACCTTGACGACGATGCCCTCGCTCTCCGGGCTGTCAACCGGCTTGATCTTGGCGTTGAGCTTGACCTCCTTGAGGCGAGCGACGGCGCTCTCCTCCTTGCTGCCCTCGAGGCCGGGCGGGACAGCCACGTCGGGCTTGCCGCCGCAGAGCTGGATGGTGACCGTGCTGGCCTGCTTCACGCGAGCGTTCGGCTGCGGGTTCTGGCCCACCACCGTGCCCTCGGCGCAGGTGCTGTTCAGCACCGGGTCGCCGACCACAGGGTTGAGGTTGGCTCTGCTGATCTCGGTGAACGCGGCATCCCGCGTCTTTCCAGCGAGGGACGGCACCGACTTCAGGTCCCTGTCCCCCTGCTGACTCCACAGCAGGGCGGCCACCAGGGCGATCACCGCCAGCACGCCGACCCCGCTGAAGAGGGCGATCAGCAAGGAGGACGCCTTGCGCTGACGCGGGTCGCCGACCCGGGCCGGAACCTGCCGGGTCTGCGGCCCGGTGGCGGCGGGCGCGTAGCCACCGCCGCCGGCCGGGGCCATCGCCACCGTCTCGGCCTCGCGCAGCACCGGAGTGGCCAGCACTGGTCGACCGGCGGCGGCGCGCAGCAGGTCGGCCCGCATCTCACCGGCGCTCTGGTAGCGGTTGAGCGGGTTCTTCGACAGCGCCTTGAGGACGATCGCGTCGACCGCCGGGGTGACGTCCGGGTTGATGTCGCTCGGCGTCGGCGGAGTCTCCCGTACGTGCTGGTAGGCGACACTGACCGGGCTGTCCCCGACGAACGGCGGGTGCCCGCAAACCAGCTCGAAGAGCACGCAGCCGGCCGCGTACACGTCGGAGCGGGCGTCCACTGCCTCACCGCGCGCCTGCTCCGGAGACAGGTACTGAGCCGTGCCGATCACCGCGCTGGTCTGCGTCATGGTGGTCGCGCCGCTGGCCAGCGCGCGGGCGATGCCGAAGTCCATCACCTTGACCTGGCCGGTCTGGGTGAGCATGACGTTGCCCGGCTTGATGTCCCGGTGGATGATGCCGTGCCGGTGGCTGAACTCCAGCGCCGCGCACATGTCGGCGCAGATCTCCAGCGCACGGCGGGGCTGCAGACGACCCTCGGCGCCGAGGACCTCCTTCAACGTCCGCCCGTTGACGAACTCCATGACGATGAACGGCAGCGTCTCACCGGTCGGCGCGGTCTCCTCGCCGGTGTCGTAGACCGCCACGATCGCCGGGTGGTTGAGCGAGGCGGCGTTCTGCGCCTCCCGGCGGAACCGCATCTGGAAGGTCGCGTCCCGGGCGAGGTCGGTGCGGAGCATCTTGATCGCGACGTCCCGACCGAGTCGGAGGTCGCGACCGCGGTGCACCTCGGCCATGCCGCCATAGCCGAGCAGCTCGCCGACCTGGTACCTGCCACCGAGCAGGCGGGCCTGCGCTGTCATCGCGTCTGTCGTCCTTCGCTCGTCGTCGTCCCGCCGTCACCCGGCCGGAGTCGTACCTCACGACGGTACGACGTCCGGGTCGCATCGTCGCGTCCGTCGAGCCGCAGCGCGCCGGACGTCACGGTCTGTCCAGCCGGCGTCCCGGCCGCGCCGTTCTGGCTCTGCTTGCGCAGGTTGTAGGAAATCACGCCGGAGCAGAGCAGGACCAGCAAGGCCAGCAGGACGGCGAGGAGCACCATCCCGGGGCGGGATCGGCGCGGCTCGGGCGCCGGCAGCGCCGGGCCGGCCTGCCGGGCGTACGCCGGTTGGTGTTCCTGTCTGGACTGCGCCGGCGGCACCGACGCGGCGCCGCGCGGGTAGCTGGCCGGGCCGGCCGGCGGCCGCGCGTGCGGTACGGCCGGTGCGACGGCGGTGGGGCGGGGCTGCTGGGCCGGCGCGACAGCGGTCGGGCGCTGCCCGACGGGAGGCTGCCGGTGCGGGGAGCCCGGCGGCCGGAGCTGCTGCGCCTGCGGCACCTGAGCCCGCCCCGGAGCGGCGGGTGAGGACGGCGCGACGGAGACCGGGCCGGAGTGACCACCTGCGCGAGCCTGCTGGGACAGGGCGGCCTTGAGTTGGCGGGCCACCCCGGCGAGGGCGGCGGCGGTCGGCCAGCGGGCGGCTGGATCCTTGGCCAGCGCTCGTTCCACCACTGCCCGGACCTGCGGCGGGATGTCGGACGGCAGCGGCCGGGGCGTCTCCCGGACGTGCCGCATGGCGATGTCGAGCGGGTTGTCGCCCTCGAACGGTCGCCGCCCGGCGAGGCACTGGTAGGCGACCACGCCGAGCGCGTACACGTCGGACGCCGGGGTGGCCACCTGGCCGGTGGCCTGCTCCGGAGAGATGTACGAGGCGGTGCCGAGAACCGAGCCGGCGGCGGTGAGCTGGCCGACGATGTCGGAGCGGGCGATGCCGAAGTCGGTAAGCACCAGCGTGCCGTTCGGGCGGACCAGCAGGTTGCCCGGCTTCACGTCGCGGTGCACGATGCCCTTCTCGTGCGCGGCGTGCAACGCGTCGGCGGCCTGCGCGACAAGCGCCATGGTCCGGGCCGGGGTGAGCCGACCGACCCGGCTCAGCGTGGACGACAGGGCGTCGCCCTCGACGTACTCCATGACCAGGAAGGCGATCTGCTGGTCGTTGCCGAAGTCGTAGACGTCCACGACGCCGGGGTGGTTGATCGTCGCCATCGTCCGGGCCTCGCCGCGGAACCGCTCGGCGAAGTCGGGGTCGTCGAGCAGCGCGGGGAGCAGGCTCTTGACCGCTACCGTCCGGCCGAGCACCTGGTCGGTGCCGCGCCAGACGTCGCCCATGCCGCCACTGGCGATCCGCTCGTCGAGGCGGTAGCGGTTGCCGAGCTGGACACCGGGGCTGAGCATGTCAGCGGCCCCCGGGGTCGGCGATGGCGGCCCGCATGATCTGGCCGCCGATCCGGGCCGCCTCGGCGCTGCCGCCGCTGCCGGCCTGCTCCAGCACCACGCACACGGCGGAGACGGGGTTGCCGTTCTTGTCCAGTGCGAAGCCGATGAACCAGCCGTGGTCGGGCCGGTCCGGGGCGGACTGCGCGGTGCCCGTCTTGCCGCCGACCGTGTAGCCGCTGATCGCCGCCTTCTGGCCGGTGCCCTTCTGGACCACGCTGACCATCATGTCGCGCAGGTCGGCGGCGGTCTGAGCGCTTACCGGTTGACGCAGGTCCTTCGGCTTCGCCGTGTAGTAGCTGGTGGTCCGGTCCGGGGCGAGGAGTTGCCGGACCAGGTACGGCCGCATCTGGCTGCCGCCGTTGGCGACCGCTCCGGCGATCATCGCGCCCTGCAACGGGGTCATCCGGACGTTGTTCTGGCCGATCGAGGACTGGGCCAGCGCGGCCGGGTCGGTGTTGCCGTCCGGGTTCAGCATGTCGCCGGTCCGGCTGGCCGCCGTCCGCAGACCGCCCTCGCCGAGCTGGCCGACCGTGAGGTCCTCCTGCTCGAAGCCGAACTGCCGGGCCTTCTCCTTGACCTTGTCGGCGCCGAGCCGCACGCCGAGCTGCGCGAAGCCGGTGTTGCACGACTCGGTGACCGCCTCCAGCAGGGTGACCTGCGCCTCGGGGCAGATCGACGCGGCGGCGTTGCGGATCGGGGTGCCCGAGGTGGGCGGGGTGTAGCTGGAGCCGGCCGGAATCGGGGTCGTCTTGGTGACGCCGTTCTCCAGCGCCGCCGCGGCGACCACGATCTTGAAGGTGGAGCCCGGCGGCAGCGTCTCGGAGAGGGCCCGGTTCTTGAGCGGACCGTCCGGGTTCTGCTCCAGCTTGTTGATCTCGGCAGCGGCCTCGGTCGTGTTGTGGCTGACCAGCGGGTTCGGGTCGAAGCTGGGCATCGACACCAGGGCCTGCACCGCACCGGTCCGCGGGTCGATGGCGATCGCCGCGCCGCGCTTCGCATCCACCTGGTTGTTGCGCATCTGGTCGTACGCCACGTCCTGCGCTCGCTTCGAGAGCGTGAGCAGCACGTTGCCGCCGCCGGTCTCGTCGCCGGTGAACATGTCCTTGAAACGGTCGCCGATCAACTGGTCGCTGGTGCCGGCCAGGAAGTCGTTCTCCACCTGCTCGATGCCGGTGTCGGCCAGGTTGACCGGCTTGTAGCCGAGCACGTGCGCGTACTTCGCGCCACCCGGGTAGGTGCGCTGGAACTTCAGCTTGCCGGTGGTCTCCTTGCTGGTGGCCACCGCGGTGCCGCCGGCCTCGATGTTGCCGCGCTTGCGCTTGTAGTCGGCGACCTGGACCCGGCCGTTGTAGTCGCTGGTGCGGTATTCATCAGCCTTGTAGGCCTGGATCCAGTTGAGGTTCGCGAAGAGCAGACCGAACAGGACCATGACGACGATGCCGACACGGCGCAGGGGTGCGTTCACGGCTTGATCACCTCCGTGGGAGCACCATGCAACTGCTCGGGTGAGCCGCCCGAGGGCCGGCTCGCCTTGCCGGAACTACCCGTCACCGGTCGTCGCGCCCCGTCGGAGACGCGCAACAGGACCGCGATGAGTAGCCAGTTCGCCATCAGCGACGAGCCACCGGCGGACAGGAACGGTGTGGTCTGGCCGGTCAGCGGGATGAGCTTGCTGATGCCGCCGACGATCACGAAGACCTGCAGGCCCAGGGTGAAGGCGAGGCCGCCGGCGAGCAGCTTGCCGAACGAGTCACGGACCGCGAGCGCGGCGCGCAGGCCCCGCTCCACGATCAGCAGGTAGACCACCAGCAGCGCGGAGAGGCCGAACAGGCCGATCTCCTCACCGATGCCGGCGAAGATGAAGTCGTTCTGCACCTCGGGCAGGATGTCCGGCTGACCGCCGCCCGGCCCGGCGCCGAAGAGCCCGCCCGTGCCGAGGGCCAGCAGACCCTGGACGAGCTGGTAGCCCTTGTCGGTCGGGTCGGCGAACGGGTCCAGCCAGATCTCGGCGCGCAGGTAGAAGTTGGCGAACGGGCCACCGACAGTCGAGCCGAGGACGTACGCGAGGTAGGCGCCGCCGAAGAAGAGGAGCAGACCGATCAGCAGCCAACTGACCCGCTCGGTGGCGATGTAGAGCGTCACCACGAACATGCCGAAGTAGAGCAGCGAGGTGCCCAGGTCCTTCTCGAAGACCAGCACCAGGAGGCTGATCAGCCAGACCACCACCACCGGGCCGAGGTCGCGCCCACGCGGGAAGTCGATGCCGAGGAACCGCCGGCTGGCCAGCGAGAGCACCTCACGCTTGCGCACCAGGTAGTAGGCGAAGAAGACCAGCAGCGCCAGCTTGGCGAACTCACCAGGTTGCAGCGAGAAGCCGCCGACCCGGATCCACAGCTTGGCGCCGTTGATCTCGGAGATGCTGCGCGGCAGCACCGCCGGGAGCATGACCAGCACGATGCCGGCGAGTCCCAGGGTGTACGCGTACCGGGAGACCGAACGGTGATCGCGCATGATCGCGAGCAGGCCCGCGGCGAGGATCACCGCGGCGAGCGTCCACGCGAGCTGCCGGCCGCCGATGCCGGCGAAGGTCGCCAGGTCCTCCCGGTCGGCCGGGGCGGCGTCGCCCAGGTCGATCCGGCGCAGGAAGCCCACCCCGAGGCCGTTGAGCAGGGCCACCGCCGGCAACAGAGCCGGGTCAGCGAACGGGGCGAGGAACCGGATCACCAGGTGCAGGCCGAGGAAGACCGCGCCGAGGGCGGCGGCGGGCATCCAGAAATCCGGGGTGACCGTGTCCAGAAGGTTCGCCTCGACGGTCGCCATGTACGCCGCCACCAGCACCATGGCCAGCAGCAGCAGGGACAGCTCGGCGTTCCGTCGGGACCGGGCCAGGCGTACGCCGGACTCCCCGCCCGTGGTGGCGGGCGAGGGTGCCGGTGTGGCCGCTACGGTCACGGGTGGAGTCCTTGGGATCTCAGCCGACGCTCACTCGGGAGACCGGCAGCCGGCCGGGTCGAGCGCCGGCGGTGCCGAGTCGGAGGGCGTGACGTCGGGTGTGGTGGTCGGATCGGGCCCGCCGGTGGTGGCCGCGTTGGTCGGGCTCGCGCTGACGACCCCGTTCACCGAGGTGCCGGGGCTGACGTTCGGCGTCGGGGACGTCCCGGGCGGGGTCACGCTCGGGGTGGGCGTCGGCGTGCCGACCAGCGCGCCCGAGTCGGGCGGGCAGACCGGCTTCAGGTTGGGGTTGCTCGGGGTGTCGCTGGTCAGCTCGGCGAGCTGGCGCTCGGCGTCCGGCTCGTTCTTGGCCCGGATGCCCACCTTGACCGTGTCCTGAGCGGCGACGGTGAGGTCGTCCAACCGGGTGCCGCTGGTGCGGTGCACGGTCGAGAGGTCCATCCCCGCGATCTGCCCCTGGATGCCACGGAAGACGGCGACCTGCCCCTCCTCGGTGGCGCCCACGTAGTACTGGCGTTGGGTGTACGTCCAGCCGCCGAAGAGCCCGCCGCCGAGGATGACCAGGAGGGCCAGCGCCATGGCTGTGGTGCGTACCGGACGGTGCTTGCGGCGCTCCGGCTCGTCATCGGCGGACGCCGGCTCCTCGGGCGCGGCGGGGCGCGGCGCGGAGAGCGCCGAGGCCCGGGCGGCCGGGGTCGAGTCGTCGGCGGAGGTGGCCATGCCCCGGTCCCGGGCGGCGGCGCCGCCGACGATCGGGGTCGCCTCGACGATGTCGTGGTCGGTGGCATCGGCGATGATCACGGTGATGTTGTCCGGACCGCCGCCGCGCAGCGCGAGCTGCACCAGCCGCTCGACGCACTGCTGCGGATCGGTGTACTCCCGCAGACTCTCGCCGATGGTCTCCGCACTCACCACGCCGGAGAGGCCGTCGCTGCAGATCAGGTACCGATCGCCGGGCAGCACCTGACGCACCGAGTACTCCGGGTCGATGTCCCGGCCGTCCAGGGCACGGGTCAGCAGCGACCGCTGCGGGTGGCTGCTGGCCTCCTCGGCGCTGATCCGGCCCTCGTCGACGAGCATCTGGACGTACGTGTCGTCCTTGGTGATCTGGGCGAACTCACCGTTGCGCAGCAGATAGGCCCGCGAGTCGCCGATGTGGACCATCCCCAGCTTGCTGCCGGAGAAGAGGGTCGCCGTCAGCGTGGTGCCCATCCCCTCCAACTGCGGGTTGGCATCCACCGTGTCGCGGAGCTGTTGGTTGGCGGTGCCCACGGCCGAACGCAACGCGTCGACGAGAGCGTCCCCTGGGACGTCCTCGTCGAGCGGCGCCATGGCACCGATGACGATGTTGCTGGCGACGTCACCGGCGGCCATGCCGCCCATGCCGTCGGCAACGGCGAGTAGCCGCGGCCCGGCGTAGACGGAGTCTTGATTGCCGTCACGGATCAGACCGCGGTCGCTGTGGGCCGCATAGCGCAGGGTCAGAGTCATGGCCGTAATTCGAGGGAAGTGCGGCCGATCCGGATCGGCACGCCGAGGGGTACGGGGGTTGGTCCGGTGACCTTAGCGCGATCTAGGTACGTGCCGTTAGTCGAGCCGAGGTCCTCGACGTACCACTGGCCCTCGCGCGGCACGAGTCTCGCGTGCCGCGCGGAGGCGTAGTCGTCGGTGATGACCAGGGTGGAATCCTCGGCCCGACCGATGGTGATCTGCGCTTCACCGAGGGTGATGCGGGTGCCGGCCAGCTGACCTGCGGTGACCACCAACTGGTGGGCCGCCCTGCCCCGCTTCACCTTCGCCGGTTTGGCCGCCTGCCCCGTCGAGGCGCCAACCGCGCGTGGTGCCGCCACCAGGCGACCGGACCGGGCCCCCGCGAAGAGATCCCGACGGATCACGCCGACCACCGTGAACACGAAGATCCACAGCAGGATCAGGAACCCGAACCGGGCAACGGTGATGACCAGTGCCGGCAAGGCGGCTCAGCCGTCCACGCGGAAGGTCAGCGTCGTGGTGCCGAGCTGGACCATGTCACCCGGGTTGAGGGCGACGGCGGAGACCCGCTGCCCGTTGACCATGGTGCCGTTGGTGGAGCCCAGATCGGTCAGCACAACCTGGCCGCCGTCGAAATCCAGCCGGGCGTGTCGCCGGGAGATGCCGACGTCGGGCAGGCGCAGGTTCGCCTGGTCGCCGCGACCGATCACCGTCGACCCCATCTGGAGCGGGTAGGTGCGCCCGTCACCGGAGACCAGCCGCACGTTGCGGCCGCCACCGTGCCCGGGCGGCGGGCCGTAGCCGCCACCCTGGTCGTACGCGGGGTACGCGGGCGGGCCGGCGTCGTAGCCGGGCGCCGACACGGGGGCGACCTCGCCGCCGGTGTAGACCTCGGCGGTGACGCGGAACATTCCCGTGTCCAGGCCCTCGCCCCGCTCGATCTCGACGATCACGTCGCCGTAGACCGTCCAGGCCTGCTCGCCGATGAACTCCGCCTGCGACTGGGCCAGCTCCTGGGCCAGTGCGGCGGCGTACGGCGCCAGACGACTGTGGTCGAACGGCGAGAGATCGATCACGTAGCGGTTGGGCACCAACGTGCGCCCACCGGCCAGGATCGCCTTGTGCGCCTCGGCCTCCCGCTGCATGGCGTTGAGGATCTCCACGGGGTGGACCACCCCTTTGAAGACCTTGGCGAAGGCCCCTTCGACCAGGCCTTCCAGACGCTTCTCGAAGCGTTGCAGCACGCTCACCGGCTCCTCCTCGGGTCCCGAGGACATGATGGTATCCGGCCGGCGCGCGCGCAGCTCACACGCCGCTCGGCCGGCTGCTCCCGGCCCGCTCGGAAGGACCGGGACCGCCGTGCTAATCTTTCGTCCGCCACGAACGGTAACCGCTCGTGGCGAGCGACTGGGACAGCGTAGTATTCCCGGGGCCCGTTGGTGACAGCGGGTTCGGGGCGGCTAGAGTGTTCCGGGTCGTGCCACGGGGATGTGGCGGAATGGCAGACGCGCACGGTTCAGGTCCGTGTGCCCGAAAGGGCGTGGGGGTTCAACTCCCCCCATCCCCACCAAAAGACGAGGGCTCCGCGAGATGCGGGGCCCTTCCGTCATATTCGGGGCGTGCCGGGCATCACGCTATGCTCCGATGGTTTCTGCCTCCGATGGACCAGGAGTGGCGTGTGAGTGTCGCGTTGGTGACCGGGTCTGGTGGTCTGATCGGCTCCGAGGCGGTCCGGCACTTCGCCGGCCTCGGCCTGGACGTCGTCGGCATCGACAACGACATGCGGCGGTACTTCTTCGGCGAGGACGGCTCCACCTCGTGGAGCCTGGAACGGCTCGGCCGTGACCTGGGTAGCTCCTACACCCACTACCCGGTGGACATCCGGGACCGGGACGGTCTGGAGCAGGTGTTCAAGAAGTACGGCTCGGACATCGCCGTGGTGATCCACAGCGCCGCGCAGCCGAGCCACGACTGGGCGGCCAAGGAGCCGTACACGGACTTCGACGTGAACGCCGGCGGCACGCTCAACATCCTGGAGAACACCCGCCGCCACGCGATCGACGCGCCGTTCATCCACTGCTCGACAAACAAGGTCTACGGTGACCGACCCAACAGCCTGCCGCTGATCGAGCTGGAGACCCGGTACGAGCTGCCCGAGGACCACCGCTGGTACCAGGGCATCACCGAGGAGATGTCGATCGACCACTCGCTGCACTCGGTCTTCGGCGCCTCGAAGGTCGCCGCGGATGTGATGGTGCAGGAGTACGGCCGCTACTTCGACATGAAGACCGCCTGTTTCCGGGGCGGCACCCTGACCGGCCCGGCCCACTCGGCCGCCGAGTTGCACGGGTTCCTGGCCTACCTGATGCGCTGCGTGATGGAGGGCCGGACGTACAACCTGTTCGGCTACAAGGGCAAGATGGTCCGCGACGCGATCCACTCGCACGACGTGCTGACCGCGTTCGAGGCGTTCTTCCGGGCGCCCCGCTCCGCCGAGGTCTACAACCTCGGCGGCGGCCGGCACTCCAACACCTCGCACATCGAGGCGTTCGCGATCGCCCAGGAGATCACCGGCCGCGAGGCCCGGATCAACTACGTCGAGCAGAACCGCACCGGCGACCACCAGTGGTACGTGAGCAGCATGGCCCGGTTCGAGGAGCAGTACCCGGAGTGGAAGATCACGTACGACGTGCCGATGATCCTGCGGGAGATCTACGAGGCCAACGTGGACAAGTGGGTGCCGCAGTCATGAGGTCCAGGACCAAGCGCAACGTGCTCGGCGTCCTGGTCGACGCCACCGACTACGCCACGGCGACCGACGCGGTGGTGACCGCCGCGCACGAGCGCCGGCCACTCGCGCTCACCGCGTTGGCCGTGCACGGCGTGATGACAGGTGTGCTGGATCCGGCGCACAATGCCCGGCTCAACTCGTTCGACGTGGTCACCCCGGACGGGCAGCCGGTGCGCTGGGCGCTCAACCTGCTGCACCACGCCGGGCTCACGGACCGTGTCTATGGGCCGACGCTGACCCTGCACGTGCTCTCCCGCTTCGCCGACGAGGGCCTGCCGGTCTACCTGTACGGCTCGACGGAGGAGACGCTGGCCAAGCTCATCCCGGCGCTGGAGCGGATGTTCCCCGCGCTGAAGATCGCCGGGGTGGAGCCGTCGAAGTTCCGCGCGGTCCAGCCGGGCGAGGATGCCGAGATCGCCGACCGGATCCGGTCCAGCGGCGCCCGTCTCGTCCTGGTCGGGCTCGGCTGCCCGCGCCAGGAGGTCTTCACGTACGCCATGCGCCCGCTGCTCGACATGCCGCTGATGGCTGTCGGTGCGGCCTTCGACTACCACGCCGGGCTGCTGCGCCAGCCCCCGCCGTGGATGCAGCGCGCCGGCCTGGAGTGGTTCTGGCGGCTCGGTCTGGAGCCGAAACGACTCTGGCGCCGCTACGTGATCCTCAACCCCGCCTACCTGACCCGCCTCGCCGGTCAGAAGACGGGCATGTGGAAGGCCCGCCCGCCGGCCCCGGCCACCGAGCGGCCGGCCACCTTCGCGGTCTGACCCCTTTTTCGGTACGACACGAGGCCCCACCCGGATGTCCGGGCGGGGCCTCGCTCGTCGGAGGCGGTCAGACGGTCAGGGTCCAGCTGTTGAGGTAGCCGGTGTCGGCCGAGTACACGTCGCGCACCTGGAGGCGCCACGTGCCGTCGGCGGCCTCACCCGACACGTTTGCCGTGTACGTGGTGTTGATGTTGTCGGCGCTGTCCGAGCTGCTGTTCTGCAGCCGGTACGCGCTGCCGTCCGGGGCGAGCAGGTCGATGACCAGATCACCGCGGTACGTGTGCACGATGTTCACCGCCACCGTGGAGGCCGACGAGGCGTTGCGGCCACAGCCGGAGATGGTGATCGAGCTGGTCACCGCCGCACCGGCGTCCGGGATCGACACGTCGGCGCCGTTGGTGCCGGTGCAGCCGGTGGGCGGCGGGGTGGTGCCGCCGCTGCCCACGTAGAGCAACAGGTTCGGCGAGCCCGAGCCCGCGTTGGTCACCACGTTCGGGGTCGCGTTGGCCACCAGCTGGTTGCGCACCTGCGCCGGGGTCCAGCTCGGGTTGGCGCTGGCCACCAGGGCCGCCGCTCCGACCACGTGCGGGGTGGCCATCGAGGTGCCGCTGATCGTGTTGGTAGCGGTGTTGCTCGTGTACCAGGCCGAGGTGATCGACGAGCCCGGCGCGAAGATGTCCAGGCAGGTGCCGATGTTGGAGAACGACGAACGGGCGTCCGAGCTGGTCGTCGACCCGACCGTGATGGCCTCCGTGGTCCGCGCCGGTGAGGTGTTGCAGGCGTTCGCGCCGTTGTCGTTGCCGGCCGCCAGGCCGTACGTCACGCCGGAGGCGATCGAGTTTCGGACGGCGGTGTCCAGCGAGCTGTTCGCGCCGCCGCCGAGACTCATGTTCGCCACCGCCGGCTTGATCGCGTTCGCGGTGACCCAGTCGACACCGGCGATCACACCGGCGTTGGTGCCACTGCCGGAGCAGTTGAGCACCCTTACGGCGACGAGCTGGACGCCCTTGGCCACCCCGTACGAGGATCCACCGACGGTGCCGGCGACGTGCGTGCCGTGCCCGTTGCAGTCGTCGGCCGACCCGCCGTCCACCGAGTCGTAGCCGGAGGTGGCCCGGCCCCCGAAGTCGTTGTGGGCGAAGCGGATGCCGGTGTCGATGATGTAGGCGTGCACGTTGCTCGCCGTGTTCGGGTAGGTGTAGGAGCTGTCCAGCGGCAGGTTGCGCTGGTCGATGCGGTCCAGGCCCCAGGAGGGCGGGTTGGCCTGCGTTCCGGAGATGGACACGGTGTGGTTCTGCTCGACGTACGCGACGGCCGGGTCGGCGGCGATCCGTGCCGCCGCCTTCGCGCTGACGGTGACCTCGAAGCCACGCAGCGCCGTGCCGTAGGTGCGGGCGACCCGTCCGCCGTGCCGGCCGGTCAGTCGCTGGGCGGTGTCACCGACCCGGCTGGAGGCCACTGCGGTGTCCTTGAGGACGACGATGTAGCTGTCCGGCACGGCGGTGGCTCCGCCGGCCTCCCGGACCACGCCGACGGGCTCGGCGGCCAGGGCCGGGGTGCCGACGGCCAACACGGTCGCGGCGGCCACCCCGACCAGTACGGACCTGCGTGGAAGACCCATCTTCCTACCTCCCTCCGACCGGCGGCGAAGCGCGACCACCGGTACCACATCTATCGACAGATGCCGATCAGGCTGAGGGTAGATCGATGAGGCGGGGCAGATAAACATGCCGAAACGTCCATCACCCCAATGGGATGCCCCCTACGGGCTCGGCTTCCGGGGTCAACGAGGGTCCGGCCCGGATTTGCCGCGCGTCGATTCGGGGAAGACTCTCCGACATGGAGAGTCAGCTCACCATCCTGTTGCCGGTCGCCGCCATCTGGCTGGCCGCCGGGGTCCTGGCCGACCGGCTGCCCCGACTTCGCGACGCACGTACGCTGCGTCGGCGTACCGGATGGTTGCTGGCGCTCGCGCTGACCGGCGTGGCACTCGTCGCGGCGGTGTCCATCGGCGGGCTGTTCAGCGGCGGCACCGCGCCGGTGGACCGGGCCGCCGCCGGGCTCACCATCGCCACCGGGCCGGCGCTCGTGGTGGCCGCCTGCTCCGTACGACGGATCCGCCGCCTGTGGGCCGGGGCCGGGGCGTTCGACACGGCACCCGGGACGCCCGCGCCGCACGGGCTGCGCGCCGTCGCCGCACACCCGCTCGTCGGGTTGCCGTTGCAGGTGACCGCCCTGGCGACGCTGCCGGCGGTGATCGCGGCGGCCGGTGCGGACCTCGGCGCCGAGCCCGGGGTCACCGGGCCGGCGATCACCGTCGGCGCACTCGCGGTGGCCGCCATCGGCGTGCGACACGCGCTGCGGCACAGCCAGCTCACCGAGCGGGCCCAGCCCGCCACCTCCCGCTCAGCGGGAGCGGCCGGCCCCCTGCACGTATAGCAGCTCCAGGATCGCCCGCGTCGCCTCGAACCAGCGGTCCAGCCAGCCCGGCGGCGGGATGCTGCCCTTCGGCGGCAACTCCAGCAGCAGGCCGCGCAGCAGCGGGTGGTCGGCAAGTGAACCGCTGGGCTCCAGCGGCCAGCCGGTCGCCGGGAACGACGGCTCGACCAGGGGGTTCGGGTCCAGCGACGGCAGCGAGAGCGGTGCCTCGCCCCCCTCCGGGGCCGACATCTCCCGCCCGTTCAGCTCCTGGTCGGTCGAGACCACCTCGGTCAGTACGGTGTCCCGACGCGCCCCGCGGTACTTGCCACCGAAACGCTCCGGCTTACCCGGACCGTTGGTGAGGTTCTCTGAACCGATCGTCGTCATCCGTCTCGCCTACCTCGCTCGGGTGCGGGTCGGTGCGGCGGGTCGTGGACCAGCGCCGTACCGACGGGTTCAACGAGGCGGACCCGCTGTGGCGACGGGAATCCCGGCGGAACCTCACCGGGGCCGACGCCCGCCGCGGGTCGTCGACGTTGCCGAACACGGAAGGTCCCCGCCCGGTCGGGACCGGACGGGGACCTCAACTGCTCACTCGGTCAGACCGAGCCCAACACACCATCCCTGGTTCCGGCGACGAAGGCGTGCCAGTCACCGGGAGCGAAGACCAGGGCCGGGCCGGCCTTGTCCTTCGAGTCCCGCACTCCGACCGCCCCGGTCACGTACGCCACCTCCACGCAGTTGTCGCAGTTCGGCCCGCTCTTCGAGCTCTTGAACCACGTCGCCTGCGTCAGGTCCACGGGGAACCCCTTGGTCGCCATTTCGGCTCCTCTGCCAGTTTTGCGATGTGCGCGATGGACTCCTCTGGACGAATGGCCGCAGCGCGGATGTGATCAAAGATGAAGCTGTACTTCTGCAGTTCGTCGCTCTTCTCGAGGAAGAGCCCACCCGTGGCGTTCTCCGCGTACACGACATCCGGATCACCGGGCTCGGGGAAGCTGAGGATCGTGAAGGTCCCGTCCATGCCTGCGTGCGCACCCACCTCGAAGGGGAGGATCTGGAGCGTCACGTTCGGCAACTCGGCAACCTCGACCAACCTCCTGAGTTGGCCGCGCATCACCTCGTCCCCGCCCACCGGCCGACTTACCACCGCCTCATCGAGCACCACCCACAGATCGACCGGATCGTCCTGGGTCAACAACGACTGACGGCCCAGACGGACACGCACCCTCTGGTGTACCTGATCGGCGGTGAAGTCCGGACGGGCGGCGCGGATCATCGCCCCGGCGTACTCCTCGGTCTCCAACAGGCCCGGCACGACCTGCTGTTCGTACGCGCGGATCGAACTCGCCGCCGCCTCCAGCCCGACGTACGCGCCGACCAGCACCGTGCTGTACGGGTGCCACCAGCCCTTCTGCCGCGCTTCCCGGGCGATCTGGACAAGTTCGTCACTCTCGGCACCCACGACGCCGTAGATCCGCAGCATGTCCCGCACGTCGCGCGGAGTGGCCGTGGTGTGCCCGGTCTCGATCCGGGACACCTTGGACGCCGAGCACTCCAACTGCTCGGCGACCACCTCGATCGTGATCCCGGCCGACTCCCGCTGCCGGCGCAGCTCGGCACCGAGCCGCCGCCGTCGGATCGTCGGGCTGCGCCGCTCACTCATCGCGCGGCCTCGGTGTTTCTGGTCCTCGCCGCTGGTTGCTCGACCCCACTCTCGGGCTACCTCCGGTCGACGCGCCACTGACTGGCGCTCGCCGGGGGCGCGACCGTCGACCGGCGAGCGTTCGCGACGAGGGGTGGTGCCGGTCATCGGCCGGCCGCGACGGGCGACACCGGCCCTCAGTGTGCCGTCCGCACGCGGATGGCTTCAAGCGCCGCTTTGCGTGGCGGACTCACGTATCGGCAAAAGTCGACGTGCAACTTGCATGAAGCACGTCGCTGATGCACTCTGTCCGTATGGCACGGATCACTCAGCGTCTCCGTCCGCTCTCCGGGTGTGGTGACCCCATCGACCCCGGAAGGCCGGACCGGGCGCGGGCCCAGCCGGCGCCATCAAGACCTGCGCCGGGGTGATGACCCCACCGCTGCAAGCCAGCTGACTGCGGCGGTGGGCGCGGTTCCCGGAAGCAGTCAGGTGATGGTCGGGTGGCGGCACGCCACCAGCGGGTACGGCCCGACCACCACCACGCACCAACCGGTCCACGAGGCGCGATCCCGTCACCGGGCCGAGACATCCCAGACCAGTCACCCGCCGGCACGACGCCGGCTCTCCCTCCCCAGGAGCCCATGTGCTTCCCCGCTCCGGTGACGTTCTGCACGTGACTCGCGCGGCGAGTGTCCAGTTCCTCAGGCCGATCATGTTCCGCGTGATCCGGGTGCTCGACTGGCCGACCTACGACGGTTGGCTCTGGCTCGACGGCTACGAGCTCAACGCCGCCGGCGACGCCGTCAACCGACGATCGATCTTCGTACAGCGGGAAGGGCTGCAGCAGGTGCAGGCCGCGCCGGAGCCCCGCCCGCACACCGTACGGACCCGACGACCGGTCGCCCGTACGCCGGTCAGAGTCGGCTGACCAGCGCGAACCGCCGCGGGTAGGCGTGCCGTCGCCATAGAATCGGTACGCCCACCCCGGCACGTTCCACCGCACGTCCAGGACCCTGAGCCTGGGATGGTCATGGTCAATCAGCCCGCCGTGCGGCGGCACCACCGCTCCCGTATCACCTACGCTCTCGGACTGCTCGCCCTCCTCGGGGCCGTGACCACCATCGTGGTCCTGGTCCGCGACCCGGCGTTGTCGTCCACCCGGCTGGCCGTTCCGGTGCCGGCCCCGGAGATCACCGTGGTCGACTCCCACCCGCCGACCGATGGATTCGGCTGGCTCGGCACCGATGTATCCGACGGACGCGTCGGAGCGACGGACCCGACCACTGGCACCGGCCCGACCACTGGGACCGACCCGGCCGCTGGCGCCGGCGGTGGCGCTCAGTCCGACGGACGGCAGGAACTCACCGAGGCCGCTCCGGCCGGGCACGCCGCCACCGACGTCCACCGCTCGCTGTTCTGGTCCGGGATCTTCGGCCTCACCATCTCGCTCGCCGGCCTCGGCCTCGTCGGCACCCGCCGCCGGATGTGGTGACCGGTCACGGCGTGGTCGTCACCGTCGGGTTCGGGCTGGTCTCGGTGGAGGGCCGGGCCTGGGAGATCACCAGCAGCACCTCCTCGTCGGTCCGCACCGTCGTACCGGCCTCCGGATCGGTGCTCACCACCGTCCCCGGCGGCAGCTCGGACGGGCGGTACACCACTCGGTAGCTCAGGCCGAGCCGGTCCAGCAGCCCTTCGGCGGTGGCCTGCGTCAGCCCGGCCAGCGGCGGCACCGGTATCTGGGCCTCCTCGGTGGTCGCAGCCGGGCTGCTCGGCGAAGCGCTGGTGGGCGCCGCCGAGGTCGGGGCGCTGCTGCTCGGCGCGGCGGTGGCACTGGGCGGCGGGACAGACGGCGTCGCCGGGTCGTCCGAGTCGTCGTCCCGCGCGGTGAGCACCACCCACAGAGCCGCCCCGAGCAGCCCGGCGAGCAGCAATGCGAGTACGCCCCAGAGGATCGGCAGCCACCACCGCCGGCCACCCTGCTCCTCGACGTACCAGTCGGCGGCCGGTTCGGCCGGTCGGGGCGCCCGCACCTCGGCCCGCCCGGACCACGGCGGCGTCGACCGCTCCGCCGGCATCCGCGCCGTCCGGTCACCCGGCGCCCCCGAGGCGGCCCGGTCGATAGGCATCGTCTCGTCCGGCGACCCCCCACGACCGCCCGGCGACCCTGACGCGGCCCGGTCGATAGGCATCGTCTCGTCCGGCGACCCCCCACCACCGCCGGGCGATCCCGACGCGGCCCGGTCGATAGGCATCGTCTCGTCCGGCGACGCGGTGGGTTCGGGCGGCTGCGGCCGGTTGCCGCCGGGGGGCGGCAGGGGGCGCGTCCGGTCGTCCTCGGGCTCTCCGGCCGGCGGCTCCTGGCGGTCGTCGCTCATCGCACGTCCTTTCCCGAACCGGGCAGGCGCCATGGCCCTCGACCGTCAACATAACCGCCCACGTCGACATCAGCCGGTATTGATCGACTCGGTCTTGGTGAAGTCGTGGTGTCCCGGTGCTCCGGACAGCCCGATTTCCAGGAAGCCGAGTGGGTCACCCCGACGCGCCGACGGGACGGGTCAGAGGGTGGGCTTCGTGGTCGGCTGGCTCGGCGGGACCGCGTCCCCGCACCAGATGCTGACCTCGTCGTTCCAGCGGGCCGGGCCGTCCTCGGCCGGTTCCTGCCGGCTGACCTTTCCGCTGCGCCCACTGCGGTAACGCGGGTAGAGCCCTTCCTCGACCAACTCGTCGGCCGCCTTGGCGCAGTGGTCGCCGACCACGTCCGGCACCTCGGCGGCGGGGGCCGGACCGGCCACCTGCAGTTGGACCGTGGTGCCCCGGGCCACCTCGGTGCCCACGGCCGGCGAAGCGCTGTCCACCGTGCGGCCGGCGCCGCCGCCGAAGACCAGACGCCAGCCCAGCCGCTGCTCACGCAGCATCTCGCGTGCCTGCACGAAGTCGACGCCGATCACCGGTGGCACGGTCAGCCCGGTCCCCTTCGTCGTGGAGTCCGTCGTCCGAGGGGCGGACGGCGTGGTCCGGCCGGGAGCCGGCCGTGACGAGGTGGCCCGACCGGTAGGCGTACCGGCCGTGGTGGCCACCGCCTGCGGGTTCGCCGGAGATTCGTCGTCCTCGCCGGCCAGCAACCAGCCGCCTGTCGCACCGACCACGGCCAGCAGCACCGCGACCAGCCCACCGCCGAGCAGCACGCTGGCCCGGCTCCCACCGCCGCCGGCCCGGCCGCCGGCGGAATCCTGCCGACCCGTGTTCGCGTCCGTCATACCGCCCACCGCCTCATCACCGGCGACCGTACCGTTCGCCGCCCATCACGTTGTGCCGACGGTCCATACCGGCGGGTCACTGCGACTCGCCGCACCGACGACGGGACGTTACGCTGCCCGGCATGGCCAGACGGGGCTGGGGAGTATCGATCGTGACGGCGATCGGGGTCGCTGCCGGCGCGGGCGCCGCACAGCTCGGCTTCGGCTACGGGCTCGGCGTCATCACCTGGACGCCCACCGACGCCGGGGCCAACGACACGGCCTGGGCGGACGGCCTCGCCTGGGCCACCTGGCTCGCCGCCAGCTCGACGGTGCTGGGCGCGGTCTGCGCGCAGCGACTGCACCAGCGTGCCGTGCTCTCGGCGGTCGACAGGCGTGCCATGCGCCCGGCGGTCGTCCAGCCGGCCGTCGACGCCGAACCGATGGCGCCGGCCTCGGCGGCTGACGCCACGCCGACGGCGTCCGCCCCGGCGAGCGAGACGCGGCTGCCGCAGTCGGCGGTGCTCGACGACGAGCGGTCGATCCGGGCCGCGGGCACCGACGCGACGCAGGACCAGCCGACCTCGTCGGTCGATCGGGTGACACCCGTGGTCGACACGCTGCCCGCCGAGCGCGGCGGCCTGCTCCGCAGGCTGTCACTGGCGCTCGGCGCCGGGCTCGGTGGACTGGTCACCGTGCTGCTGGTCGCCGTACCGGCACGGGTCGCCGTGGGCACCGACACCGGCACACCGCAACGGGTCGCCGCGTTGCACGCGGCGCTGGGCATCCTGATCGGCGTGGTCGTCGCGCTCTGGGCGCTGCGGTCCCGCAGCGCCGCGCTGAACGTCACCGCGACGGCCGCCTGGCTCTGGCTGCTCGCGGTGGTCTCGGTCGTCGACGGGGTACGCGTCGGGCGCGGACTCACCGGCGCCCAGCTCGGCACCTGGCAGCTCGACCCGGACCACGCGCGGTACTGGATCGGGGGCCAGCTCTACTGGCCCGGTGCGCTGCTGGCGCTCGTACCCGCGCTCCTGATCGGCGCGCTCGCCGCTCGGGGCGCCGCCCGCTCGGACGGGCACCGGATCGGCGCGGTGGCCTCCGGCGCGGCCGGGCCGCTGCTCGTCGCGCTCGCCTACCTGACCACCGTGCCGCGGTGGGCCACGCTGGGGCCCGCGCAGTTCTCCACCCAGCTCATCGCCCCGTATGCGGTGATCGCTGGTGTCGGCGGCTCGATACTGGCCGCCGTCCTCACCGAGCGAGCCGGCCGCAGACGCGCTGCCCACCGAAGGTCAGCTGCCGCGGGTACGCAGCCCGTCCCGACCGCCCCGACCCCGACCGAGCCCGATCCGACCGCCCGACCGAGCGCGCGGATCGCTCCCGCCTCGGCCGGCGCGACCGTACCGTCGTCGGACCGGGCGGACAGCGCTGAGACGGACGCCGCCAGGGCGGACAGCACCGGGACGGACGCCGCTGGGACGGCGACGGACACCTCGACCGGTACGGCGCCTCGGCGCGGCAGGACCGCGTCGTCGACGACCAGGGCGGAGGCCCGGTCGGACGGCACGACCGCCGTACCCCGGGTGCCGGCGCCCCGACCGTCCCCGGAGGGGACGGCGACGGCCGAACCCACCGCCACCGGAGCGACCGAGGAACCGGCACCCCGCCGTGCCCGCCCACCCCGCAGGAGCACCCGCCCCACCGACTGACAGCGTCCGGCTCGGCGGTGCGGTGGGGATCAGTCGACGGGCCAGGTGTGGACCGGCTCGTTGGCGCGCTGGAGTTCCGCGTACCGCTGCACCATGTGGTGCAGCGCGGCGCTGCGGCCCATGCCCCGCTGGCGCTCCGCCGCCCAGACCGCCTCGGTCTGCCAGACGGCTCCATTGCGGCCGGTACGACAGCGCTGCTCGATGATGCCGAGCAGCCGGTCCCGCTGTGCCGGGTCGACGCCGAACCCGTCCAGGCCTGTCGCGGCGACGGGCAGCAGGTGCTCCAACACCAGCCTGCTGACCGGCACGTCACCGAACCGGGGCCAGTGCAGCACGGCGTCCAACCCACGTCGGGCGGCCGAGTGGAAGTTCTCCTCGGCCGAGCTGAACGGGAGCTGACTCCAGATCGGCCGGTCCGCCTCGGCCAGGCCGCGGACCAGCCCGAAGTAGAAGGCGGCGTTCGCCAACATGTCCACCACCGTCGGCCCGGCGGGCAGCACGCGGTTTTCCACCCGCAGGTGCGGGCGGTCGTTCATGATGTCGTAGACCGGGCGGTTCCAGCGGTAGACGGTGCCGTTGTGCAGCCGCAGCTCGCCCAGGTGGGGCACCCCACCGGCGTGCAGCACCTCCACCGGGTCCTCGTCCTCGCAGATCGGCAGCAGCGGCGGGAAGTACCGGACGTTCTCCTCGAACAGGTCGAAGATCGAGGTGATCCACCGCTCACCGAACCAGACCCGGGGGCGTACGCCCTGAGCCTTGAGCTCTTCCGGGCGGGTGTCGGTGGCCTGCTTGAACAGGGCGATCCGAGTCTCGGCCCAGAGTTGGCGGCCGTACAGGAAGGGCGAGTTCGCCCCAACCGCCACCTGCACCCCGGCGATGGCCTGGGAGGCGTTCCAGTAGTCGGCGAAGCTGTCCGGCGCGACCTGGAGATGGAACTGAAGGCTGGTGCAGGCAGCCTCGGGGGCGATCGAATCGGTGTGCGTGCGCAACTGCTCGACGCCACGGATGTCGAGTTCGATGGCCTCACCCCGGGCGCCGACGATCTGGTCGTTGAGCACCCGGTAGCGCTCGTTGGTGGAGAGATTGTCCTCGACCAGGTGCCCCTCGGTGAGGGTGGGCAGGATGCCGACCAGGACGATCTTCGCGTCCGACTTGGCCGCGCGCTCGTCGGCCCGGCTCAGACTGCTGCGCAGGTCGTGCTCGTAGTCGGCGAAACCGGTGCCCTCGATCAGTCGAGGCTCCGCGTTCAACTCCAGGTTGAACTGCCCCAGCTCGGTCTGGAACAGCGGATCGGCGATCTCGGCGAGGATCTCCTCGTTGCGCATCGCCGGCTCGGCCTCCGAGTCGACCAGGTTCAGCTCGATCTCCAGGCCGGTCATCGGCCGGTCGGCGTCGAACCCGAAGTCGTCGAGCATCAGGGCGAAGACGTCCAGGCACCGCCGAACCTTCTGCCGGTAGCGGACGCGGTCCTCCCGGGTGAAGGCGCCCTGCGAGACGTCCCTGCCCATGTGTCCTCCCGAGCGCCGGCGCGGTCGGGATCCTGCCGTCCCGGAAAGCGCATTGTGAACCATTAACGGTAAGAGCGCTCGCCTGGCCAGGACCAGAGGCCGGCGACTGTGATCCGACGCCCGGCCGGGGCGGATGCGCTCGTGGTGCCATCTCTACCCCGTACCTGATGCGCCGGACCCCGACTGGCTGGGAACAAGTCGTGACAATTCCCACGCGTACGGCACTCACGACGCCGGGCCCGCGCCGACGTGCGGCGCGGGCCCGGCGTACCGGTGATCCGTGGGATCAGGCCTGGCGGACGGCCTCGCCCTCGATCTCGATCTTGATCTTCTTGCCGACCAGCACGCCACCGGTCTCCAGGGTGACGTTCCAGGTCAGGCCGAACTCCTCGCGGTCGATCTCGGTGCTCGCGGAGAACCCGAAGATGTCCTGGCCGAACGGGCTGCGACCCACGCCCTCGAACTCGACCGCCAGCTCCACCGGACGGGTGACGTCCTTGATGGTCAGCTCACCGGTGAGCACGAACTCGTTGCCGCTCCGGGACTTGACGCCGGTGCTGCGGAACTCCAGGGTCGGGTACTTCTCGGCGTCCAGGAACTCGGGGCTGCGCAGGTGCGCGTCCCGGTCGCCCTGGGTGGTGTCGATGCTGGCAGCCTGGATGGTCGCGACGACCGAGGACTGCAGCGGGTCCTCGGCGACGGTGACGGTGGCGGTCGCCTCCTTGAACTCACCGCGGACCTTGCTCACCATCATGTGCCGGGCGACGAAGCCGACCCGCTTGTGCGCCACGTCCAGCATGTAGGTGCCGGCCGCCGGGATGGTGAGACCGTCCCAGTCGCGGGTAACCGCATCGATGCTGCTGGTCATGCTGGTGTCCTCCAGAAGATTGTTTAGTAGCCCAACGACTGCTTGAGCAAATATAACCGCAACAACATTCCCCGTGTCAAGGACTGGTAGGGTTAACGAGTGACCAACGTGTTCGACGACCCCCGGATCACCGCGGTTGGCCTCCTCTACGAGGTCCACGCCGGGCTCTCGGCCCGGTTCGCCGCCCAACTCGAGGAGCACGGCCTCTCCTCGGTCGAGTTCGAAGTGATCACCCGGTTGGCCCGCTCGCCGGGCAACCAGCTGCGGATGACCGACCTCGCCGCGCAGACCTCCCTGTCCACAAGCGGGGTGACGCGCGTGGTGGACCGGATGGAACGCGACGGGCTGCTCACCCGCCGGGCCTGCCCGAACGATCGCCGCAGCTCGTACGCGGTGGTCACAGCGGCCGGCATGCGGCGGCTCGACGAGACGCTGCCCGGCCACCTGCGGATCATCGAGCAGTGGTTCACCGGCCAGCTCGACCCCGCGGCCCTGGCGGCACTGCTCGACGGCCTGCGCCGGGTGCGGGACGCTGTCCATCCCGGCGCCACCGCCGGCAGCACCGATCAGGAGGCGGCTGACGCCGACGACTGCGACCCGGCCTGACCGCAGGGGCCGGAGCACCGGCAGAAAGACCGGCAGAACTGACTTTGCAGACCGGACAAACCTCTTGAAGAGCACCTTCTGCCCGAGCGGCGGTGGCAGGCTTTCGTCCACCGGGGAATCACCGGGGGGTGACGGCGCGGGCGAACAGCGAGGGGTAGCACCAAGGGGGCTCTTCGCTCGCGCCACTCCCCGTCCGACCGGCCACCCACTGGTGCTCGACTACCGCTCGGCGGGCCCACCCCGCGCGGCCATCAGCGCATAGAGCAACCCGGATTCCTGCGGCAGCAACAGGATGCCGCTCTCCTCGCAGGCCCGGTCGAGGCGATCGAGAACGCTCGGGTCCGATGTGCTCGCGGCGAGGCCCACCAGCGCCTCCACCACGTCCCGCCGATCGTGGCCGGCCTCGGCGGCAGCGGCGAACCACTCCGCCGCCAACTCCCGGTCACCCCGGTGCAGTGCCAGGTTCCCCTCGATCAGCGCGCAGATTCCCGCCTCCGGCCCGCCCCAGGACAACACTGTGTCGTCAGAGCGTGGTCGCGGGAGCCCGACCCGCTCCACCCACTGCTGCCCGGGTACGACAACTGTCGCCTCGGCGGACCCCGCGCGGAGTTCGCTGAGCACCTCGGTCGCCTCCGCCGCACGCCCGTCCTGCGCGAGCGCCAGGCCGACCGTCCCGAGCACCCGCCGTCGATGCCCCGGGTCACCCAGCTCGAACAGCGCCGCCGCCGCCCGCCGGCCCTGGTCGACCGCGTCGGCGTACCGGCCCTCCAGGCGGGACACCTCGGCCCGGTTGGCCCAGGCCAGCACCCGCAACCGCTGCTCACCACCCTCGGCGGCGAGCCGGTCAACGGCTGCCAGCCGACGGCGTGCCGCGCCCAGATCACCGACCCGGATCTCGTGCCAGGCGAGGCTGTTCTGCGCCACCGCCAGATCGCGGGTCCGTCCGTTGCGGGCGGCGAGCCGGAGCACGGCCTCGGCCTGCTCCCGGGCCTCGTCGTGCCCGCCGACGGTGGTCAGCAGCGCGCCGAGCACACTCCGCGCCTCCAGCTCGCCGGTCACGTCGCCCGCCTGTCGGAACGTCTCCAACGCCGCCCGCGCCGTCGACAACTCGTCAGCCTCCGCGCCGTGCTCGGCGGCGAGCCGGGCCACTCCGAGGCTGGCCCAGCCGCGCAGGATCGGGTCCGCGTCGGCGGTTCGGGGGTCGGCCAACAACCGCCGCAGCCACTGCCGCCCGGCCACGTCGCGCCCCCGGAAACGCCACCAGCGGGGTAGGCAGGCGGCCAGGCGGAGCGCGGTCAGCGGGTCGTCGGTAGCCGCGTGGGCCAGGGCCGTACTGATGTCGCTGCTCACCTCGTCGAGCCGGTGCACCGCGTCGAGCATCCGTGGGCCGGCCAGGTCGGAGGCGGTCCGCGCCACGAGGCGGGCGACCACCTCCGCATGCCGACGCCGTACGCACGTCAGCTCGCCACCACCAACGGCCTGCTCGATGGCGAAGTCGCGGACCGCGTCGAGCAGGCGGAACCGGAACGGGCCGGTGCCGCGAACGCTCAACAGGCCGAGCTCGACGAGGCGGTCCAGCAGCGGGACCGGATCGATCGCGACAGTGCCGTCGCGGTCGGCCTCGTCGGCGAGCATCTCCTCGGCCAGCTCCACCGACCACCGGTTGCCGAACATGGCGAGCCGTCGCAGCGCGTCGCGCTCATCCGGCGCGAGCAGGCGATAGCTGGTCGCCACCGCGTCCCGCAGGGTCACCGCGACCGCTGCCCGGGTGGCATCGGTGGCAGGCGGGCGGCGGGTGGCCGCCTCCGAGCCGTCCCAGCGGGTATGGGCCGCCGGGTCGGCCGAGGTGGTCAGGTCGAGCACGCGGTCGCCGTACCGGTCGAGCAGTTCGGTGAGGTCGAGCAGCCGGCCCCGGGCGGCCATCAGCTCGATGGCCAGCGGCAGGCCGCCCAGCCGACGGACCAGGGCGGCCAGCGCCGGCAACTCGTCGGGGGTCGGCGGATCCCGACGGACCTGGGCGAGCCGTGCGGTGAACAGCGCGACCGCCGGCCACGAGCCGAGCGTGGCCGGCCCGGAGTGCTCGGCGTCCGGCGGCGGCACCTCGAGCGGGGCGACCGGCCAGACGCGTTCGCCGGGCAGCCCGACCGGGTGCCGTCCGGTGACCAGCACCCGCAGCGACGGCAACACGGTGCCCAGCCGGTGCAATGTCTCGGCCACCGGGCCGGGGGCGCGCTCGACCGCGTCCATGACCAGCAGGGCCGGCCGGCCGGCGAGCCGGGCGACGAGTTCCGGCAGCCGGGCCGCGCCGAGGACGGTCATCGTGGCGGCGAGCACGTCCGGTCCGTCCGAGCCCTCGCCCACCAGCACGCCTGCCACACCGCCCGGATGTGCGCGGGCCACCGCGTGGGCAACGGCGAGCGCGAGCGCGGTCTTGCCGACCCCGGCCAGCCCGACCAGACTCACCAGTCGGGGACTGCGCTCCGCGGTCAGCATTCCGGCCAGCTCGCTGACGTCGCGGTCGCGGCCGATGAGGGCGACCGGTGGTGGGAGTGCGACCGAACGGGCCCGGGCAGCTTCGGACGTCGACGTGACGCCGGCGTCAACCCCGGGCGTGCCCGAGATGACGTCCGTTCGGGGCGGCTCACCGCCGGCGGCGCCGCGGGCCGCGGCCAGGAACGCCGCACGGTTGGCGGCGTCCAACTCCAACGCCGTGGCGAGCAACTCGACTGTCGTACGCTGCGGTCGAACCGAGCGGCCGCGCTCCAGGTCCCGCACCGTCCGCACGCCGACCCTGGCACGGGACGCCAGCTCCGCCTGGGTCAGGCCGGCCGCGCGCCGGTGGGCGCGGAGCAGCTCCGGCAGCCCGGTACGACCGGCCGGGCTCCGCGACCGATCATGATCCGGAGTCATGGGCACGAAGAGTACGGATCGACTCCGACCATCGGCAGTCGAACGTCGTCCTGCCGACGCCCGCTCGCCGATATCCGACAGCCGAACCGCTGGCCGGCTGGTCGCCTGATCGGCCCGCGCAGCCCTCAAGCACGACCGCTCGACGAGATCTTGGACAGTTTCGTTATCTGCTAACGGAAACTGTCCAAGATTGCGAGGGCTTACCTCCGTGGATGCCGGGACGGGGGTGCGGGTCGGTCAGAGGCCGAGGTCGCGCGCGATGATCATGCGCTGCACCTCGCTGGTGCCCTCGCCGATCTCCAGGATCTTGGAGTCCCGCCAGAACCGGGCGACCGGGTACTCGTTCATGAAGCCGTAGCCGCCGTGGATCTGGGTCGCCTCCCGGGCGTTGTCCACGGCGATCGTGCTGGCGTGCAGCTTCGCGATGGCGGCCTGCCGCTTGAACGGCTCACCGGCCAGCATCCGCGCGGCGGCGTCGTAGTAGGCCAGCCGGGCGGTGTGCGCCTTCAGCTCCATGTCGGCGATCTTGAACTGGATCGCCTGGTTGGCGCCGATCGGCCGACCGAAGGCGTGCCGCTCCCGCGCGTACTTGATCGACTCGTCGACGCAGCCCTGGGCGAGGCCGACGGCCAGTGCGGCGATCGCGATCCGGCCCTCGTCGAGGATCCGTAGGAACTGCGCGAAACCACGGCCCCGGGCACCGAGCAGGTTGGCGGCGGGCACCCGACAGTCGTCGAAGGTCAGCTCGTGGGTGTCCGAGGCGGTCCACCCGACCTTGGAGTAGCCGGGAGCCACGGTGAACCCGGGCGTGCCGGTGGGCACGATGATCGTCGAAAGCTCCTTGGAGCCGTCCGCGTTCGTGCCGGTCACGGCGGTGACCGTGACCATGGCGGTGATGTCGGTCCCCGAGTTGGTGATGAACGCCTTCGACCCGTTGATCACCCATTCGTCGCCGTCCAGCACGGCGCGCGTCTGGGTGCCGGCGGCGTCCGAGCCGGTGCCCGGCTCGGTGAGCCCGAAGCCGGCCAGGGCCTCCCCGCTGAGCAGCTTCGGCAGCCACGTGGCCTTCTGCTCCTCGGTGCCGAAGCGGTAGATCGGCATCGCGCCGAGTGAGACCGCCGCCTCCAGCGTGATCGCGACGCTCGAGTCGACCCGGGCCAGCTCCTCCAGGGCCAGGCACAGCGCGAAGTAGTCGCCGCCCATCCCGCCGTGCTCCTCGCCGAAGGGCAGGCCGAACAGGCCCATCTTGCCCATCTGCCGGATCACCTCGTACGGGAAGGTGTGCTGCTCGTAGTGCTCGGCGATGACCGGGGCGACCACCTCGCGGGCGAAGTCCCGCACGCTCTCCCGCAGCGCCGTTTGGTCCTCGGTGAGCCGGAAGTCCATCTCATCCTCCTGTGTGGACGGCCGCCCGGGCGCTCGTGACGCCGCGGGCGGATCGCTGTGGGGGGTGGGGCGACGGTCAGACGGGGGTGACGCCGTGCCGGCGTCGGGAGAAGTGCCGATCCTTGGTACGGGCGGCGGCGAAGCGACGGACCAGCTCGGTGCGCAGGTCGTGCGGCTCGACGATGGCGTCCACCACCAGTTCGCTGGCCAGCCGGACGACGTCGATGTCCTGCTCGTACTCGGCGCGCTTGGCGGCGACGAAGGCTGCCCGCTCGTCCGCGTCGGCGATGGCGGCGATCTTGTTGGCGTAGACGGCGTTCACGGCGGCCTCGGCGCCCATCACGGCGATCTTCGCGGTCGGCAGCGCGATGGTGGCGTCCGGCTCGAACCCGGGACCGGCCATCGCGTAGAGACCGGCGCCGTACGCCTTGCGGACCACCACGCAGATCTTCGGGACTGTCGCCTCCGAGATCGCGGTGATCATCTTGGCGCCGTGCCGGATGATGCCCTGCTTCTCCACCGCGCTGCCCACCATGAAGCCGGGCACGTCGCTGAGGAACAGCAGCGGCACGTTGAACGCGTCGCAGAGCTGCACGAACCGGGTCGCCTTGTCGGCCGAGTCGACGAAGAGCACGCCGCCCTTGAACATCGAGTTGTTGCCGAGCACGCCGACGACCTGGCCGTCGAGGCGACCGAACCCGATGGTCAGCTCCTTGGCCCACAGCGCCTGGATCTCGAAGAAGGAACCCTCGTCGAGCAGGCCCTTGACGTACCGCCGCATGTCGAACGCCTGCCGCTCGCTGGCCGGCACGAGCGCGGCCAGGTCGGCCTTCGCGGGCGCGGCGACCGCCGGCGCGGCCGGCGGCGCCTGGGTCCAGTTCGCCGGCAGGTACGACAGGTAGGTCTTCACCACGTCGAGCGCGTCGGCCTCGGTCTTGCAGAGGAAGTGCCCGACGCCGGACTCGGCGGTGTGCACCTTGGCCCCGCCCATCGCCTCCAGGGTGGTCTTCTCCCCGGTGACCATCTCGACCATGCGGTCCGAGCCGAGGTACATGCTGGCGTTGCCGTCGACCATGGCCACCACGTCGCAGAACGCCGGAATGTACGCCCCACCGGCGGCGCTCGGGCCGAACAGCGCGCAGACCTGCGGGATCGAGCCGGAGGCGCGGACCTGGTTCCAGAAGATCTTGCCGGCGCCCCGCCGGCCGGGGAAGAGGTCGACCTGGTCGGTGATCCGGGCACCGGCGGAGTCGACCAGGTAGACCATCGGCACGCCGGCGCCGTACGCCCGCTCGATGATCCGGATGATCTTCTCGACGGTGCGGGCGCCCCAGCTGCCGGCCTTGACGGTGGAGTCGTTGGCCATCAGGCAGACCTGCCGGCCGTCGATCGTGGCGGTGCCGGTGACCACGCCGTCGGCGGGCAACCCGTCGGCGAGCGCGTTGGCGTAAAGGCCGTCCTCGACGAACGAACCCTCGTCGACCAGCAGCGCGACGCGTTCGCGGGCGAAGAGTTTGCCCTTGGCCTCGTTGGCCGCGTGGTACTTGTCCGCGCCGCCGGACCGGGCCCGCTTGCGCAGTTGCTCCAGCGCCTCACCGTCGAGCGTCACGCCGACTCCCTCGCCCGTACTGACCTGAACGATCGTTAGGCTATCGCATTCGCGCGCCTCCCGGCGACCCGCGACCGACCGACGCTTCCGCAAATTAAACATTGAAATCTATTAATCTCTGTGGATAGGCTCCTGGCACCCCCTCCCGGATAGGAGTCAGCGATGACCTCACGACTCGGTCGGCTCACCGTCGCGCTTGTCGCGACGGCAGGTGCCACGCTCGGCGTCACGGTCGCCAACCCCGCGCCCGCGTCCGCCGCGATGACCATCTGCTACAACACCAGCCAGGCAGGCGCCTACGCCGGCACCGCCAACCAGTCCGCCTCGATCTGGAACAACGCCACAGTCAACCTGACGCTCTCCGCGAACTGCGGCTCCAACCTGCGGATCTACCAGATCACCGGCGGCGGCTCCTACGCCGTACGGACCAGCCTCGGCAACGGCCGGGTCTACATCGACACCCAGCAGGCGGCGCAGTACAGCCCGCTGCGGATCGTGACCCACGAGATCGGGCACATCCTCGGCCTGCCGGACAACTACAACGGGAACTGCTCGCTGTTGATGTCCGGCGGCAGCGCCGGCACCAGCTGCACCAACCCGTACCCGAGCACCGCCGAGGCGAACCGGGTGAGCAACCTCTTCGCCGGCACGCTCAGCGCCACCGAGCGCAGCTCCGCCCGCAGCGCGGACATCTTCCGCGACAGCTGGCCGAGCATGCTCACCCCGGTGAGCTGACCGACCTGACACAGGGAAGGGGCCGGCGTGTTCGCCGGCCCCTTCGTCGCGTCCTCAGCTCGGCAACGGCGTCAGGCGGGTACGCGGACCCGCCCGCAGCACCCCGGACGGCAGCTTCTTGCCGAGCAGCTCCTCGGCCAGCTCGGCCACCTCGATCAGGGCATCCAGGTCGATGCCGGTGTCGATGCCCATGTCGTGCAGCATGTGCACGGCCTCCTCGGTGGCGAGGTTGCCGCTGGCCCCCGGGGCGTACGGGCAGCCGCCCAGGCCGCCGACGCTGGCGTCGAACTCGGTCACCCCGAGCTCCAGCGCGGTCAGCAGGTTGGCCAGCGCCGTACCCCGGGTGTTGTGGAAGTGCAGCAGCACCGGCACGTGCGCGTTGCGGTCGCGTACCGCGGTCAGCAGCTCACGGACCCGACGCGGAGTCGCCATGCCTGTCGTGTCGCCGAACGCGACCCGGTCCGCGCCGTCGCGGACCACGCGGTCGACGATGCCGGCGACCCGCTTCGGGTCGATGTCCCCCTCGTACGGGCAGCCGAAGCTGGTCGCCACGATCACCTCGACCCGCGCGGAGGCACCGTGCAGGAGGTCGATCAGCTCCGCGATGTCGTCCAGCGACTCGTCGGTGGAACGGTTGACGTTGCGCCGGTTGTGCGTGTCGCTGGCCGACACCACCACCTCGATCTCGGTGAACCCGGCGGCCAGTGCCCGCTGCGCGCCCCGGGTGTTCGGCACCAGCGCCGAGTAGCGCACCCCGTCGGCCTTCCTGGCGCGCTGCCACACCTCGTCGGCGTCGGCCATCTGCGGGATCGCCCTGGGGTGCACGAAGGACACCGCTTCGATCCGGCGTACGCCGGTGCCGGAGAGCGCGTCGAGCAGCCGCACCTTGGCGTCGACGGGAATCGGCTCCTCGTTCTGCAGCCCGTCCCGTGGCCCGACCTCGCGGATCGACACGGAGTTCGGCAGGTCCGTCATGGGGTCACCTCACTGTCTGCTCTGCTGGGGGCAACGGTAGCGACATCGGTCCGCGTAGCTGCCAGCGCCACCGTCGGCACGGACAGGCGGTGCGACGGCCACCCGTTCAGGTGGCCCTTCCGGGCAGCACCCGACCACCCTTCGGGGGATGAATCAGGCCAGACGGATGCCATCACCGGCAGTGCCATGGAACTGCGGGCGACAGGGTGACTACGTTGGTGCCGCTTCCCGACGGCCCAGGCCCGAGGCGGCGGTTCGGTGGAGAGTCAGTACCGTGCACCGCGGCCGGACACCGCCACCTTCGGGCTGCCCGGGCAGAGCAGGGGCGAATCGCACTACTGGGTCGGGCCGAACAGGCACAGCCGGCAACCGGATGGCGGCGCACCGAGCAACCTGCGCGACCACCTGTAACGGGCGGCACCGGGCCGCGGATCGACCACCCCGCCCCGGCCCCGCCCCGCCTCGCCTCGCCGGGCCGAGGCAGTGGGCGGGTGGGGGGTCAGCGCATGCGGGAGACGATGCCGGTGTCGTAGGTGCCGTCGAGGAACTCGTCGTTCTCCAGCAGCTCCGCGAAGAAGGGCAGGTTGTTCTTCGGGCCCGCGATCTGGAACTCGGCGACAGCAGCCTTCGCGCGTTCGATCGCCTCGTCGCGGGTGTCGCCGCTGAGGATCAGCT
The DNA here is from genome assembly GCF_040678875.1 of Micromonospora sp. NPDC049274. Lineage (NCBI taxonomy): Bacteria > Bacillati > Actinomycetota > Actinomycetes > Micromonosporales > Micromonosporaceae > Micromonospora > Micromonospora sp. NPDC049274. Next base: position 231,142 of record NZ_JBFAQS010000003.1, on the reverse strand, counting down.
TGGCCAGCAGGCTGTCGTAGAACGGGGTGACTGTGTTGCCCTCGGCGTAGCCGGAGTCCACCCGGACGCCCGCACCGGCCGGCTCCACCCAGGTCCTGATCACGCCGGGACCGGGCAGGAAGCGCTTCGGGTCCTCGGCGTTGATCCGCAGCTCGATGGCGTGCCCGCTCGGCGCGAGCGCGTCCGGGTCGAACGTCGGGGCCAGGCCGGCGGCCACCCGCAACTGCTCCTCCACCAGGTCGATGCCGTAGACGTACTCGGTCACCGGGTGCTCCACCTGCAGCCGCGTGTTCATCTCCAGGAAGAAGAACTCGTTCGTCTCGGGGTTGAGCAGGCACTCCACAGTGCCCGCATTGCGATAGCCGACCGCCTCGCCGGCCCGCACGGCCGCCGCCAGGAGGCGAGCGCGCAGCTCCGGCGAGACCGCCGGGGACGGCGACTCCTCGACCAGCTTCTGGTTGCGTCGCTGCACCGAGCACTCCCGCTCGCCGAGCGCCACCACCCGGCCGTCGGCCAGGCCGAGGATCTGCACCTCGACGTGGCGTACCCGGGGGAAGTACCGCTCGATCAACACCGAACCGTCGCCGAACATCCGCTCGGCGAACGCGCGCACCTTGTCGTACTCGATGCGCAGCGCTGCGTCGTCGACGGCCACGCCCATGCCCATGCCGCCGCCACCGGCGGCGGCCTTGACCATCACCGGGTAGCCGATCTCCGCGGCGGCGGCGACCGCCGCGTCCAGGTCGGCGGCCGGGTCGGTCGTGCCGGGCGCGACAGGGACCCCGGCCGCGGCCATCAGGTTCCGGGCATTGATCTTGTCGCCCATCGCGGTGATCGCGTCCGCGCCGGGCCCGACCCAGATCAGCCCGCTCGCCTCGACGGTACGGGCGAACTCGGCGTTCTCCGACAGGAAGCCGTAGCCGGGGTGGATGGCCTGCGCGCCGGTCGACTTCGCGGCGGCAAGGATCGCCTCGACGTTGCGGTAGCTCTGCGCCGGATTCGGCGGACCGATGAGGACTGCCTCGTCCGCCTCGGTGACGAAGGGCAGGTCGGCGTCGGCCTCCGAGTACACAGCGATCGCGCGGATGCCGAGCCGCTTGGCGGTTCGGATGACCCGGCGGGCGATCTCGCCGCGGTTGGCGACCAGCAGTGACTCGATCATGTTTCCTCCCGGCGTCCGGATGTTGGGACGATGCCAGGGAACCATGACCGGCCCGCCCCTGACGAGCCGGGGCTCAGGCGAGCAGCGCGGCCGGGCTCAGGCGAGCAGCGCGGCCAGGGTCGCGCCGCGCAGCAGCTCGGCGCGACGGCGACGGTCCACCTCGCCGCCGAGGAACGGTGTCGAGTTCATCAGGCCGAACGCGGCGTGCGCCAGCACCCGCGCCTCGCCGTCGGGCATGCCCGGGTGCAGCGCGGTGAGCACCGTCACCCACTCCTCGACGTACATCCGCTGCAGGCGGCGGATCCGTCGTCGTGGCTCCTCCGGCAGGCGGTCGAGCTCGTGCAGGTGCAGTGCGATCACCGCCGGGTTGGCCAGCGCGAACTCGACGTGGAAGTCGATCAGCGACTCCAGCACGCCGCGCGGGTCGTCCGGATGCCCGGCGGCACGTTCCCGCCCACCGGCCAACAGCCCCTCGCTGACCGGGATCAGCGCGGCGGCCAGCATCGCCTCCTTGCCGGCGAAGTGGTGGTAGAGCGCCGGGCCGGTCACCCCGGCCGCCGCACCGATGTCGTCCATCGACACGCCGTGGTAGCCGCGGGCGGCGAACAGACCGACCGCGATCTCCAGGATCTCGTCCTTGCGGGACCGGCGCCGGCCCGCACCCGCCGCACCCCGTGCCTGCTGCTCCACCGTCACCGGGCAAGCGTAGACCGCGAGCAGACCGCGGTGGGGCGCCGGTTACCGCTCGGTCGCGCACGCCATGCCGCCGGCCGGCACCCTCCCGGGCGGACCCGACCGGCCGGCGCAGAGGTCACTCGTCCGGGTCGAGGTCGTGCTCCGCGCGCAGCGCGGCCGCCTCCGTGGGTCGATCCAGCAGGTCCAGGGCGCGGGCCAACAGCCAGGCCGTCTGACGAACCGGCCGCGAACCCGCCGGGAGCCCTCCGAGTACGCGGCGCAGCAGCGGCTCCGCCTCGGCCGGTCGATCCAGGCGCAGCAGCAGCTCACCGACGAGGACCTCGATCTGAGCCGCCTCACCGAACGCCTCGATCGACCGCAGCCGGTCCGGCACCCCGGCGAGCCGGTCCAGCGCCTCGTCCGGCCGCTCCTCCCCGACCAACACCCGCGCGCCGGCCTCGGCCGCCATCGCCAGCTCGTACGTCACAGGCGGCTCCGGCTCCGGCTGCCCGGCGAACGTCGTCGCCAGCGCGTCCACCTGCTCGACGGCACGTACCGCCGCCGGCCGGTCGTCGGCCCAGAACCGTGCGTACGCCTCCCGCCGGCGGGCACGCAGTTCGTCCAACGGCAGGTCGGCGAGCCGGTACGCCGTGGCCGCGGCGGCGAAGCGCTCGGCGGCGACGGCGTCCCGGTCGGCGTCGTAAAGGATCCCGCCGGCCTCCTCCAACACCTGGGCCCGGTGCGGGAGGTTGTCCGGGCCGTCCAGGTTGGTGGCCAACTGCTCCAGCAGGGCCAGCGCCGGATCGATCTCGCCGAGTCCCGCGTACACACCGGCCAGCAGGTGCCGGCAGCGGTCGGCCTCCGCCTGGGCGCCCAGCCGGTCCAGGCCGAGCACGGCCTCCTCGGCGACCTCGGCCGCCTCGGCGAGGCGACCCACCACCCGGTACGCGTTCGCCAACTCCCAGCGCAGGAACGCGTCCCCCTCGGCGCCGCGCTCCACGCACAGCGTCACCGCCTCGACGAAGTCGTCGACCGCGTCGGCGGCCCGGCCGGCGGAGAGCAGCGCTCGGGCGCGCGCGACCCGGACCGGCAGCTCCGCGTCCGCCGGTGCGACCCGCAGCGCCTCGTCACAGGCGGCCACCGCCTCCGCCGGGTCGTCGATCATCCGCGCGCGGGCCAGGCAGGCCGCGGTGACCAACTCGTCGATGCCCAGCTCGCGGCCCATCCGGCGAGCCTCCTCGGCGGCGGCGCGGGCCTCGTCGACGCGGTCGGACTGCTCGAAGAGGTGTGCCCGGTGCAGGGCGATCCGAGCCGCCAGGTGCCTGTCGCCACCCGCGTCGGCCGGCGCCCGGTCCAGCGCCGCGAGGGCGTCCGACCACCGTTGCCGGTGCAGCAGCGCCAACGCCAGCCGGTCGTGCGCCGCGGCCCGTTGGCGGGCGTCCCCGAGCCGGTCCAGCACCTCGGCGGCCTCCCGGACCAGCGTGAGCCCTTCCTCGGCGTGCTCGTCGGCCCGGGTCAGCAGCACGCCGAGCCGCCCGGCGATCACCTGGGCGGGCACCTCCTCGCCCGCCGAGCGGTACAGGTCCAGCGCCGTCCGGTTCAGCTCGACCGCGCCCTCGATGTCGTCCTCGTCGCCGCGCTCGGCGGCCCGCAACGCCAGCCGGTGCGCGACCGTCCGCGTCGGCAGCTCGGCGGTGCCGAACCGTTCGTCGCACGCGGCCAGCATCGCCTGGAACGTGGCCCGGTCGTGTCGGCCCCAGCTCTCCTCGGCGAGGGTCAGCAACTCGTCCGCGTCCGCGTCGGCGGGCACGGTCACGGTGGGCACCTCGGCCCGATCCCGGCCCGGCCGGTCGGCGGACGCCCGTGTGCCCGCGGGCAGCGGAACTGTCGGCTCGTCCCCGGTCGGCCGGGCCGGACGGCGGCGGACGCTCGCGGAGAGCGGCAGGTGCTCGCCACTGGGCTGGACGGCGAGCCGGCGGGCAATCCACTCCGACTGGTTGGCGGTGCCGTTGCGGGCGTCGAAGCGGGCGGCCAGCGCGGTCGCGGTGGCTGCCAACTCGTCGGCCAGGGTCGGCGCGGGCACCTCGGCGGCCGGCCGACCTTCGGCGGCCCGGCGGTACACGGTCGCCGCACCCGCCTGACGCAGCGCGGCGGCGGCGGTCGCCGCGAAGTGCATGGCGGCGGCCGGCGACGGTGGCCGGTCCAGCCAGTCCAGGTGCCGCTCCACCAGCTCGACCGCCCGCGCCTCGTTGCCCGTGAGCGTGCAGAACTCGATGTGGTCGCCGATGTCCCACAGGTCCGCGAGGTTGCCGCGCAGCTTGCGGTACGCCTCCCGGTGCGCGTCACGCGCCGAGGAACCCCGGCCGGTACGCAGATAGGGCAGCAGGAGCGCCGTGAGGATCGCCTGCGGCTGCTCGGTGCAGGTCAGCCTGCCGGCGAGCACCGGCTCGGCGAGCGCCACCGCCTCGGCGTCCCGCCCGGTGTCGGCGAGGTAGCCCACCTGGCTCGTCGGATCACAGCCGGCGCAGTCGGACAACTCGTCGCGGGGCGTGGTCTGCCACAGCCGGTACCAGTGCGCGGCGGCGTCGGCGTCGCCCACGTGGTCGGCGACCCGGAAGCGGTGCTTGTGGACGGTCTGCAGGCTGTGCCCGCCGGCCCGGTAACGCCGCTCCATGTCGTCGAGCACCGCGTACGTGCGGTCCAGTGGCACCTCGGGGAACTTCAGCAGGCCCGACACCATGTACTTGAAGTGCCACAGCAACTGGTGCAGGTGGCGCTGGTGGTAGGGCTGCGGGTCGCGGTCGAACTCGGACAGGCACCAGGAGAAGGTCACGAACGACTTCGCCGGCTCGCCGCCGTAGACGTACCCGGTGGTGGCCTGCATCCGGCTGACGAAGGCGAGGTGCCTGTCGTCGGCGGCGTCCACCCGGCGCAGCAGTTGCTCCAGCGCCGCGATCTGCCCCGCCCCGTACGGCATGTCGGCGATGCCACGCAGCACCCGCCACAGGTCCTCGTCGCTCATTGTCACTCCCGTCCCGGCACGGCCCGGCCGAGCAGGCCGAGGAAGGAATCGTTCAACAGCGCGGCGTCGGCCGCGCGGATCGGATGGTGGCCGAGCAGCAGCGCCTGCCCGTACAGCGCCTCGATGGCGAGCCCGACCAGCTCCGGGTCACCGAGCGACGTGACCCGCCGGACCAGTGGGTTGCGATGGTTGAGGACCAGTTGCGGGCGGTCCGGTGGGGCGGTGGCGGCGAGCGCGTCGAGTACTCCGCCCCACAGCTCGTCGGCCCGGTCGCGGCTGGCGGCGAGCTGGTCGTTGAACGCCGCCGACCGGCTGACCAGATAGAGCGCGGGCAGCGAGACCGGGTCGTACGCCCGGATGACCACCTCGCAGCCGGAGCGTTCGACGGCCCGCTGCGCGGCGGTGAGGAACGGCCGCAGCGCCAGCTCCACCTGCGGGTCGAGGGCCTCGAACCGGGTGGTGAGATCGCTCGGCTCCAGCCGTTCGATGAGCACCGACCGGTCCACCGCCGGCAGCCGCTCGATCAGCTCGGTGTCGTACGTGTAGCCGGCGTTCACCACCGCCAGGTCCTGCGCGGCGGCCACCGCGGCGAGTTGGCGGAACTCGTCGAGGCTGGCCGCGTAGCGGAGCACCCCGTGGCGTTCCCGGAACTCGGCGAGGGTGAGCGTGCCGACGTTGGTGTCCATCGGCCACCACCTGTCGACCAGCCGGAGCATCTCGTCGTCGTGCAGCGCAAGCGCCTTGACGCCGAGGTGGTGCACCTGGAGAAACTCGGCCAGCCGGTGCGGATCGTGCCGCGCCAGCCGGACCAGCCAGCCGCGTACCTGGTCGCCGAGCGCCTCCCGGGTCGCGGTCAGCAGGGTGTCCTCGTAGAGGGCCTCGCGGCTGGCCGTCGGGCGGAGCTCGGTCGCGTCGACCACGCAGTGCGCGAAGAACGCCCAGTCCGGCAGCAGACCGTCGGCGTTCTCGGTGAGCAGCATCCGCTTGAGGTAGACGCGGTGCCCGGCCCGGGCCGCCGGGTTCACCGGCGTGGGCAGGATGACGGCGACGCCGGTGAGCCCGGCCTCCGGCACTGCCAGGGGCAGCACGTCGAACGGTTCCACGCCGAGCGTCTCCCGGGCGTACCGGATCAACGCCGCCCGGTCGAGCGGTGCCCCCGGCGCGGTCGACCACGGCGGTTCCCCGGTGGTGGTGACCGTGTCACCGACCCGGACGGTGACCGGCAGCAGCGAGCCGAAGAGCCGCGCCAGGTCGGTGACGGTCGGGGTGGCGAACCACTTGTCGGCGTCGCGGCGGGGCACAAGCGTGACAGTGGTGCCCGGCTCGGCGCGGCCGGCCTCCGGCGGTGCCACGCTCACTGCGTAGCGGCCGTCGGCGTACCCAGTCCACCGGACCGTGGGGTTGTCGCCGTTGCGGGTGAGCACCTGGATCTCGTCGGCCACCAGGAAGCAGGAGAGCAGGCCGATGCCGAACTGGCCGAGGAACTCGTGCCGGGAGAAGCCCAGCTCGTCGCGCTTGGAGCTGCGCCCGATGGTGGCCAACAGCTCGTGCACCTGCGCCTCGGTCAGGCCGATGCCGGTGTCGTGCACGCGCAGGGTGCCGTCGCCGGTGAGCTCCGGTGGCTCGATGCGAACCAGCGCCGGCGCGTCCGGCTCGGTCGCACGCCGGGCGGTGATCGCGTCCACCGCGTTCTGGAGCAGTTCACGGACGTACACCCGTGGGCTGCCGTAGAGGTGATGACTGAGCAGGTCGACCACGCCACGCAGGTCGACCTGGAAGGTGTGGTCCACGCCTGAGTTCTCCCCGGTCCGATGCCGGCGCCCACCGTACCGATGATCACCGACTGCCCGCGTCCCCCTTTCGCCCGGCGGCTTGACCCTCGACCCGGTCGAACCGGCACGGTCGGCGCCATGACCTCCTCCGCTCTGGGCCGGGACTTCCGGCTGCTCTGGACCGCCGCCGTCTCGTCGAGGTTCGGGGATGCTCTGCGTACGCCGGCTCTGGCCCTGCTGGCCGCGACGGTGACCCACGATCCCCGGATCATCGCGGCGGTCACCGTGGCCGGCCAGTTGCCCCCGCTGCTCTTCGGTCTGCTCGGCGGCGTGTACGCGGACCGCTGGGACCGGCGGCGGACGATGGCAGTGGTCGACGGGGTACGCGCGGCGGTGGTCGCGGCGCTGGCCGTGACGGTCGTCCTCGACCGGGCGGCCGTGGTGACGCTCCTGGCTGCCGCGTTCCTCCTCGCCGCGCTGGGCACCCTCTTCGACTCGGCCTCGTTCGCGCTGCTGCCCACCGTCGTGCCGCCGGCCGCGCTGCCCCGAGCGAACGGGCGGCTCCAGGCGGGAAGCGCGGTGGCGGGCGGTTTCCTCGGCGCGCCGGCCGCCGGCGTCCTGTTCGCCACCGCTCCCGCCCTGCCGTTCGCTCTGGACGCCGTCACGTTCGCGGTGGCAGCCCTGCTCGTGCTGGCCCTCGCTGGGCCGCCCGCCGGGAGCGCGGGGCCGGCGATCCGCCGCGGCTCGGTGTGGAGCGAGATCGTCGAGGGGATGCGCTGGCTGCGCGGGCACCGGACACTGTGGCGGGTCACCCTGTTGGCGGCCGCGTGCAACCTGGCGATCAGCGGCCTCATGGCGGTGCTGGTGCTCTACGCGCTGGACGTGCTGCGGGTGCCGCCGGCCGGATACGGACTGTTCGCGGCGGGCGCCATTCTCGGCGGCGTGGGCGGGGCGCTCGGGGCGGGGCGGCTCGCCGCCCGGCTGGGCACGGTGCCCGCGCTGCGGGCGGTGCTCGCGGCGCAGACCGTCGCGCTTGTCGGGTTCGCGTTGGCCCGGCAACCGGTGCCGGGCGGGATCGCGCTGGCCGTCTTCGCCGCCGGCACCGTCGTGTGGAACAGCCTGTCGGCATCGTACGGGCAGCGGCACGTGCCGGGCGGGTTGCTCGGTCGGGTGGGTGCCGCACAGCGCATGGTCGGGCTGCTCACCGCCCCGATCGGCGCGGCGCTCGCCGGGCTGGCCGCCGCCGCGTACGGGACGGCACCGGTGGCGGTCGCGGCGGCCGGCACGTTCGCGCTTGTCACGCTGGTGGCCTGGCGGACGCTTCGGCCGGTCGCGTCGGTGCCGACGGCCGCTGTGCCGACCAGCGATGCGGCAGTGGCCCGGCACTCGTCGCGGTGAACGACTCAGCTCGGTTCCCGGTGGGACAACCCGGACAGGCGCAGCGCGACCCGCCGACGGGCCGGTGGGACGGCGCCGACCAGCCGCAACAGCCCGTCGCGGAGCGGGCGGCGGGCCGGGGAGGCGGTGGCCATCCGGGTCAGCCCGGCGGCGAAGCTCAGCACGTCCTCGGCCATCGGGCGGTGTCGGGCGCTGTAGTCGTCGAGCAGCGTCTCCGGGCCACCGCCGAGCACGTCGGCGAGGGCGGAACCGACGGCCACGGCATCGCAGATGCCGAGGTTCATGCCCTGCCCACCGGCGGGGCTGTGCACGTGTCCGGCGTCGCCGGCCAGCAGCACCGGACCGGACCGGAAGGTGTCGGCGATCCGGTGCCGCACCAGGAACCGGGATCCCCAGAGCACGTCGGTCACCCGGTCGGGTCGCCGCGCCGGGCCGCGCTCGTCGAGGAGCGCCTGGAGGTACGCCGCGTCCGGCTCACGCGGCGCAGTCGGCACGGCGGCGACCAGCCGGACCACCCCGTCCGGCAGTGGTGCCCAGACCAGGGGCCCGGGGCGGGCGAGGAACAGCGCCGCCTCGTCGCGGGGCAGCACGCTGTCCACCCGCACGTCGGCGAGCACGAAGGACTCCTCGTCGCCGGGGCCGGCGAAGCCGATGCCGGCCGCCCGCCGGACCGTGCTGTGCAGGCCGTCCGCGCCGACCACGTACCGGGCGCGCAGCTCCGCACCGTCGACCCGCGCGAGCACCCCGTCGCCGGTCGGGGTCAGGTCGGTCAGGCGGCACGGCCGCCGCACCCGGACGCCGAGGTCGGCCAACCGGGCGACGAGCACGGCCTCGGTGACCGCCTGGGAGACCAGCAGCGCGTAGGGGAACCGGGACGGCAGTCGGTGGAACGGGACCGACAGCAGCGTCCGGTCCCGGTCGCGGACCGTGAAACGCGGCGCACGCACCCCCTGGGCCACCAGCGGCGCCGCGACGCCGATCCGGTCCAGCACCTCCAGGGTGTACGCGTGCACGACTGCCGCGCGGGACGTCTGCGGCGGTTCGGCCTGCTGGTCCAGCACTGTCACGTCGGCCCCGCGACGGGCCAGCGTCAGTGCGGTGGCGAGGCCGGTGGGGCCGGCGCCCACCACCAGGACGTCGGTATTCGTGGGCAGCACGGCCACCTCCGGAACGACTGTTGCCAACAGATGTTGGCAAACGCTCGTTGGCAACGCTAGGACCGCAGTCGTTGTGTGTCAACAGCCGTTGGCATACGGTCGTTGACATGACCGCGTCCACCCACCCGGCCCACCCCCGCCGCTCGGACGCCACCCGCGCGGCGATCCTGCGCGCCGCCCGCGAGCGGTTCGCCGCCGACGGCTACGAGCGCGCCACGATCCGGGCCATCGCCGCCGACGCCCGGATCGACCCGTCGATGGTCATGCGGTACTACGGCAGCAAGGAGGGCCTGTTCGCGGCGGCGGCCGAGTTCGACCTCCGCCTGCCCGACCTGACCGCCGTGTCGTCCGAGCAACTCGGCGAGGTCCTGGTTCGGCACTTCCTCGCCCGGTGGGAGGGCGACGAGACGCTCGTGGCGCTGCTGCGGGCCGCCAGCACAAATCCGGGCGCCACCGAGCGCATGCGCGGCATCTTCGCCGACCAGCTCACCTCGGCCGTGGCCACGTTCGGCACCGACCCTGCGCTGACCGCCCGACGTGCCGGCCTGGTGGCCAGCCAGATCCTGGGCCTCGCCCTCACCCGCTACATCGTCCGGCTCCCACCGATGGTGGACATGACCCCGGAGGAGCTGGTCTCCTGGACCGCACCGACCCTCCAGCGCTACCTGACCGGGCTGCCGCAGACCTGACCCAACCTTTTACCCCTGCCCGTGCGTCTGTCGAGTGACGCGCACCGCGACGGCCGGAAGGGGTGCGGATGGGATCGACGGCGAACGAAGGCCGCGACGGCTACCTCGCCTTCGTGGAGAGCAACCAGCACCGGCTCCTGCGCGCGGCCTTCCTGATCTGCGGCAACCGGCACCAGGCCGAGGACCTCCTCCAGGACGCCCTGCTGAAGTTGGCGCTGCGCTGGACCTCCGTCCGCGACGGCGATCCCGCCGCCTACGTACGGACCATCCTCTATCGGGACGCGGTGTCGTGGTGGCGTCGGCGACGACGGGAGTGGCTCAGCGCCGCGCCGCCGGAGCAGGTGGCCCCCGACCGTGACGGCGCCCTGCGGCTGACGCTGCACGACGCGTTGGGGCTGCTGCCGCCCCGGCAGCGGGCCGTCCTGGTGCTGCGCTACTACGAAGACCTGACCGAGGTCGCCACGGCGGAGGCGCTCGGGGTGACCGTCGGCACCGTGAAGAGCCAGTGCCACATGGCGCTGCGTCGGCTCCGCGAGGTGGCCCCCGATCTCACCGGCGACGGCCCACCGGCCCGCTCCGGCGACCCGACCACCGGCCTGGAGGTGAACCGGTGAACGAGCAGGATCTACGCCACCTCTTCGCCGTCAGTGTGGAGGACGTGCTGCCCAGCAGGCCCGCGACAGCCGGTTGGGACCGGGCGCGGCGCACCCGGCGTACCCGGCGGGCGGTCGGCGCGGCCGTCCTGGCCGTGGTGCTGGTCGGCGGTGCCACGGTGGCCGTCCGCCGGCCTTCACCCAGTCCGCCCCTGCATCACACGGTGGCGCCGACGGTCGCGCCCTCGCACGCCGGTCCGGTGCAGCGCCCGCCCGCCGAGCTGACCTTTCCCCCCGATCCGCTGAATCGGCTGACCGGCCCGGCGACCGTGCGACTGTCCGAGCGACCGGTCCAGCGGGCGCTGGCGCTCTTCCAGCCGGTGGACGAGGAGAACCGCGCGGACGGGCCGATCCGGATCCTCGGCGACGACGGCGTCGTCCGCAGCCTCGACGTGGTGACGCTGGCGCCCACCCGGGACGCCGACGGCAACGAGGCGACCGCTGTGAAGCCGGGAGTGTTGTCCCCGGACGGTCGCTGGGCGGCCTTCGCACAGACCAACGAGCTGATCATGATCGACCTCACCACTGCGGGCGTACGCCGGGTTCCGCTCGACGGCTACCTGGAGCTGGTGGTGTGGGCGCACGATCGGGTGCTGGTCGGCGGCGACAACCGGACGTACGCGGTGGAGCGCGACACCGAGGCGGCGGGCACCATCGACGTGTCGGCCTGGAACGTGGTCACACCCGACCCGGAGGCCGGCCGCGAGGCAGCGCTGATCGAAACGGTCGGCGAGCGGGGCAGCCTGGCGCTGCGGAGCCGCTCCGCGCGCGAGGCCACGATCCGCTCCGAACAGCGGATCACCGACGACGCGCTGCCCTCGCCGTACGAGGTCAACGAGTTCTACGGCCGGGGCTGGCTGCACGGCGGCCGGATGGCGACAGCGGCGTGGATCACCAACAACGAGATCGACGGCGCCGAGGGGGTGGCCGTGCTGGACTCCCGTACCGGCGCGGTGACCCACCTGCTCGACCTGGGTCGGGATCGCGCCAAGGGCTGCTGCCCGGTGTTGGGCTGGGACAACAAGGGCAACGTGCTGCTCCGCCTGGAACCGGCCGCCCTGGCCCGCTGGGACCCGGAGAGCGGCGAGATCACCGGAATGATCCGTGATCTGCGCGGCGTGCTGGTGCTGGCCGGCTGAGGGGGTGTCGAATGCTCAGCCGGCCAGCTTCCGGAGACCTGTCAGGCGGCGATGCCGCCGGGCTGGTCACCCTTGACCACGGGTGCCCGGACCAGGTTGCCCCACTCCGTCCACGAGCCGTCGTAGTTGCGCACCTGCGGGTAGCCGAGCAGGTGCCGCAGCACGAACCAGGTGTGGCTGGACCGCTCACCGATCCGGCAGTACGCGATCACGTCGTCGTCTGGGCTCAGCCCGAGCTGGTCGGCGTAGATGGCCTTCAGCTCGTCGGCGGACTTGAACGTGCCGTCCTCGTTCGCCGCGGACTTCCACGGCTTGCTGACCGCACCCGGGATGTGCCCGCCGCGCAGCGCGCCCTCCTGCGGGTAGTCGGGCATGTGCAGCATCTCGCCCGTGTACTCGCCCGGGGACCGGACGTCGACAAGCGGCCGTCCGACGGCGATGTGCGCCATCACCTGCTCGCGGAACGCCCGCAGCGGCGCGTCGTCGCGCAGCGGCACCGGGTAGTCCGCGCGGGGCCGGGCCGGCTTGTCGCGGGTCACCTCGCGCCCCTCGGCGATCCACTTCTGCCGGCCGCCGTCGAGCAGCCGCACGTCCGCGTGGCCGAAGAGCGAGAACACCCAGAGGGCGTACGCGGCCCACCAGTTGAAGTTGTCGCCGTAGAAGACCACCGTGTCGCCCCGACCGATGCCCTTCGCGGCGCACATCTCGGCGAAGCTCGTCGCATCGAGGTAGTCCCGGGTGACCTGGTCGTTCAGATCGAGGTGCCAGTCGACCTTGACGGCGCCGGGGATGTGACCGGATTCGTAGAGCAGGACGTCCTCGTCGGACTCGACCACGACGAGGCCCTCGTCGCCCAGGTGCTGGGCCAACCACTCGGTGGTGACCAAGCGCTGCGGGTCGGCGTACGCCTGGAGGCGGGGATCAGGATCGTTCGGCACAGACATGATCCCCAAGGTACGCCGGATCGCCGCCCGCGACCGCTGTAACAGGCCCGGCCCACCACCCGCACGGGATGGTGGGCCGGACCGTGGACGTCGTTCGGTTACCTCGCCGACTCGGCCTCGGCGGCTTCGGCGACGAGGAAGGTGTACGCGCGCTCCTGCGACACCGTCCCGTCCGCGAGGACGGTGCGGACCATCAGGGTGTGCGTGCCGGCCTGCTCCGGGGTCCAGGTGACGACTGCACCGCCGTTGATGTCGGCACCGATCACCTGCTCCGGGCCGTCGTCGAAGCGGTACCGGAACTCCGTCGTACCGGGCACCTTCGAGCTGATCAGGAAGTCGCCGGCCTGGCCCGGGCCGCCCAGCGGCTCGCTCGGGCCGTAGAGCAGCCCCTGGACGCTCGGCAGCAGGTCACGGACGACGAAGGTGAAGTTCGCCGAGTCCGACTGGGTGCCGTCCCGGTCGACACTCCAGACGGTGAGCGGAGTCAAACCCGCCTTCGTCGGCGCCCACGTCACCGAGGCGGTGCCGTCGGCCGCCGCAGCCACGGTGCTGGTCACCGTGCCGAAGCGGTAGCGGTAGCTGACCACGTCGGACTGGCGCGGAGTGAAGGTGAAGACCCCGGGAACGCCCTGGCCGCCACTGGTGGCACCCTGCTGGTAGACCGTCGCCGAGATCTTCGGTGCCGTGGTCAGTTGGAAGTTGCGCGTCGCCGTCGCGGTCACACCGTCGGCGGTCACGCTGGTAACCGAGAGGGTGCGGCTGCCGGCCCGGGTAGCGGTGACGGTGAACGTGGCGGTGCCGTCGGCCTCGGCCTGCACCGTCTGCTCCGGGTCGCCGTCCAGGCTGAAGCGGTAGCGGACCACCCCGGGCATCTGCGGCGCGACTGTGAACGTGGTCGGTACGCCGACCTCGGTGAGTCTGCCGGTGACGATCGGCGCGACGTCGCTGGCCCGGAATTCGTACCGTGCCTCAGGTGACCGGTTTCCGGCCGCGTCCACGCTCACCACGGTGAGGCTCCTGGGCCCGGCGTTCGGGGTGATGGTGACAGTGGCCGTGCCGCCGGGCCGGTCCGCCGACACCGTCGTCTCGAGTCCTCCGTCGAGCCGGTACCGGAAGGCGATCGCGTCCGCCGCCGCACCGGCGTCGAAGGTGAACTGGCCGGGCAGCGCCGGATGCCAGGTCCCGTCGGCGGGGAAGTCGGTGGAGGAGACGATCGGCGCGGTCGCCGGGCCCTGGAAGTCGGTACGGAAGTAGCAGAGGCCGCTCCACCCGCCGGTGGCCCGGCTGTCCGCCGCCCGCACCTGCCAGGCGTACACGCGGTCGTGCGTGAGGGTGTCGCGGTTGAAGATGACGCTGGCCCGCTCGCCGTCCCTACCGTTTCCGGTCCGCTCGACCCGGGCCGACGGCTCGTCGACGGGCCAGAGCGCGAAGGTGGTCGTCAGCAGGTCGGTGCCACCACCGCTGTTCTCGTCCTGGTCGTGCAGGATCGCGGAGAGCGCCAGGTCACCGCCCCGCTCGAACTGGTACGGCTCCGCAGTCGTGCACGGCGTCCCGGAGGTCTGCTGCTCGGTCGGCACGCCCGGCCGGTGGTTGTAGTCGATGGAGATGCCCGCCACACTGGCGTAGCGGCGACCCAACGCGGGATCGGCCTCCGCCCCGGCCGGCAACCGGAGCGCCAGGGTGAGCGTCGAGGCGCCCTCGGCAACCGCCTGCCGCAGCCCTTCGACCGCGTTCCACTCCACGTACGGCGCGGGGCAGCCGGCGCCGGCCGGCAGCGTGGCCGTGTCCAGCTTCGCCACCTCCGCCGGCGGCTTCGCCCAACTCGACGTGGCGCTGTAGGCCGCGGTGCGCCACAGCTCCACCCCCGGCCGCTTGGTGCAGTCGACGACCGAGGTCTCCTTGACGGAGAAGACGGCCGACTCGATCTCCGCTCCCCGGTAGCGGGAGATGTCGAACGTGAAGTAGGCGCGGGCGGTGTGCTTGCGCCCCCGGTCGTCCTTCCAGGACCCGACCGGCACGTCGCCGGCCTGGTCGATGGTGATCTTCGTGGGCCGGTGCGCGTCCGTGTAGGCCCACGAGTTGTTCTTCTCGTACCGCATGTCGTAGGCCGCTGCCGGCGTGGCCGTGAGCGTGAGCATCCCGCCGGCAACAGTCATGGACAGCGCTGTGGCCAGCAGCGCTCGGACCGGTCTTGCGGATGTCGTCGTGCTGGGCATGAGGGTCATCCCCCATCCACCTTTCCCCGATGTCCCCGCCTTCCGATCAGCGGGGGCAGCGGATGCTATCGGGGCCGGCCGACATCGGGCGACCCCGATTAGACGAAACGGTCCACCGTGGAGCTGGCCCGACCTGTTCAGGTGCGGCGGTGGACGATCCGCCCGGCTACCACGGTCACCAGGCAGGCGCCTTCGACGTCGTGCACCGCGAGGTCGGCCCGCCCGTCCGGACGCAGCGTCGGCGCCACGGCGGTGGGCAGCACCAGCAGGTCGCTCCGGTCGACGGCGGCCCGCAGCGACGGGTCGGCCAGGTGCTCGGCCAGCACCGCCGTCACCCCGTGCCGCAGCAACGCGTGCACCCGCTCGCGAGGGGTGGGCGCAGTCGGCAGCGGGCCGTCGTGCAGCAGGCCCGGACCCAGCACGCCCTGCCATCGGCGTACCCGCACCCCCGCGTACTTCTCGCTCAGCTCGGCGAGCGGACCCACCGCCTCGACCCGGTCGCCGCCGACCAGCACAGCCTGGCCCGGCACCGGTTCGCCGTCGGGGGTACGCCGGAGCAGCGGCGCGCTGTGCAGGGTGAGCACGCTCAGTCGGTGATCGGCCCGAGCAGCGGGCGCTTCGCGGTCACCGTGTCACCGGACGACCGACCGGTGAGCCGCCGCCTGATCCAGGGGGCCAGGTGCTGGCCGGCCCAGCGCAGGTCAGACGCGCGGGCGGCGAGCCACGGTGACGGCGCCGGATGCGGCGGGACCATCAGCCACTCCTCGTCGCAGCCCACGCCGAGCGCGTTCAGCACCTGCCCGGCGACCCGCCGGTGCCCGGCCGGGGAGAGGTGCAGCCGGTCGGTGCTCCAGAGCATCGGGTTAAGGAAGGTGTCGTCGGCGTACAGGTCGACCAGGATCGCGCCGTGGCGCTCGGCGGTCTCACCGACCGCCTGGTTGAGCAGTTCCACGCGGGGAGCCACGAGACGTTGACCGGGCAGTCGTGCCATCACGTCCGCGAATCGGAACAGCAGCACGTCCGCGCCGCCCGAGCGCAGCTGCCGGACGACCTCGTCGAAGCGGGACACCAACGTGTCCGGGTCGAAACTGCGCCGCAGCACGTCGTTGCCGCCGGCCGCGAAGCTGATCAGATCGGGCCGCATGGCCACCGCGGAGGGCACCTGCTCGGCCACCACGCTGGGGAAGAGCCGCCCCCGGATGGCCAGGTTCGCGTACCGGAAGTCGGGGCCGGCCTCGGCGGCGAGGCGGGTCGCCACCAGATCCGCCCAGCCCCGGTAGGTGCCGTCCGGGTACGCGTCGTCCATACCCTCGGTGAAGCTGTCCCCGACCGCGACAAAACTGCGCCAGCGCACCCCGCGCCCCCCTCACCCGTTGCCTGCGGCGACCAGTCTTCCACCGGCGGTACGCCGGACGACGCCCCGATCCGCCGACGTGGCGGATCGCACTTGATCGACACGAGATCGCCGAAATCGCGGTATCACTTCGCCTCGGACACCGCAGTTTCGGTGAACTCGCGTGGATCACCGCGGCATCAGTCGTCTATCCGGCTGGTGGCGGAGTGTCGTGGCTCGCATTCAGGCCCCACAATGGGGGCCGGTCACCGGACCGCGCTGTGGGGAGGGCCCAGTTGAGTCAGGCAAGCGAGCCGAGCCCCGCCGGGCCGGCCCCAGCGATGCCCACATCGCCGCGCAACCCACGGACCCGTCAGATCCGGCTCGTGGGGCTCGTCGTCGCGCTGGCCGTCCTGGCCGCCGCCCTCGTCCCGATCGTCCTCGCGATGGGCCCGCCGACCCGCGACGAACTGCTGGAGGACGCCGGCCTCAAGGGCAAACAGCAGCTCGTCATCGGCGTGAAGGACGACCAGCCCGGCATCTCGCTGCACCTCCCGAACAACACCTGGAAGGGCTTCGACGTCGACATCGCGTACATGATCGCGGGGTACCTCGGGTTCGACCACTCCCAGGTGCGGTTCCTGCCGATCGAGAGCGAGGACCGGGCCCGCCGGCAGGCCCGGGACAATGACGGCTTCGTCACGGTCGACCTGGTCATCGCCTCGTACAGCATCAACGCGAAGCGCGAGGAGGAAGGTGCCGTCTTCTCCGCGTCGTACCTGCACACCGAGCAGTCGGTGGTGACCTTGGAGAGCTACGCCGGCCAGGTGAGCAGCCTGGAGGATCTGACCGGGCAGACGGTCTGCTCGCTCACCACCTCGACGTCGATCCAGCGACTCGGTGAGGCCGGCGCGAAGCCGGTGGGCCGCAACCGGATCAGCGAGTGCATCCAGGAGATGCACGACGGCAAGGTGAAAGCCGTCACCACCGACGCGGCGATCCTCGCCGGCTTCGTCACCGGGGACCGAGAGGGCACCGACGGTCAACGCTTCCCGGTCACGCTGAAGAACGTGAAGCCACTCAAGCACTGGGACATCGGCTCATCCCCGCGGGAGCGGTGGGGTGTCAACACCGGCCCCAACAAGGCGCTGCGTGACCTGGTCGACCTCGCCCTCTACGAGTCGGCGAAGGACGAGAACAACTCGACCTGGGAGAACGCGTACAACGCCAACCTGCGCTGGCAGCAGGGGTACAACCTCCCGCAGCCGGTCGCGGAGCAGCAGCAACCCGATCCGAGGAAGGTGGAGGTGCGACAGTGGCCGTGGGAGAGGATCGCGCTGCCACCTCCGGCGTACCCCGGATCACCACCATCTCCGACAAGGCCGTCCGCCCGCGCCGGATGGCGGGGGCGCGGCAGGCGCAGCAGTGGCTGCTGACCCTCCTCCCCACCTTCCCCGTCCTGCTCCTGGTGCTGCGGCTGTGGCAGCTCAGCCAACAGGACATGTCCACGATGCTGCTGCTGGTCCAGTACGTCAGCCCACTCGGCCTGCTCAGCGCCCTGCTGATCGCCCTGGTGTGGGCGTTCCCCGTGGTCGTGCTCACCTTCGGCGTCCTCGGTCGACTGCTCCGGCTCAGCGCTCCGGACCGGTTCGACCCGGAACGGTCCCTACTGGCCTCCGGGACAGCACGCACCCCGGGCTGGGTGATCACCGCAGCCGTCGCGTTGGGGGCGCTCACCTGGCAGCTCCGCTTCCTGCCGTCGCTGCTCATGCTCGGCCTCTGGCTGCTGGCGCTGCGCACCCGCTACCTGCACCCCGACCAACCGACCCGGGTCCTGGTGGTCAGCGTGGCCCTGCCGCTGGCGGCGGCGGTCCTGGCGTACACCGTGCTGGGCCCGGCCATCTGGGCGGCGTACCGGAATGACGAGCTGGCCACCGCCGCGCTGCTGGCGGTGCCGCCCGCCGCCACCCTGCTGCTCACCGGCCCGATCCCCGGCTGGATCGCCCCGACGCTTACCCACGGCCTGGCGTTCACTGTCGCCGCCGTGCTCCCGGTGGTGATGGGCGCGGTCTTCCTCCGGGTGCCGCTGCTGCCCACCGCCGCCGTCGAGGTGGTGCCGAAGGAACCGACCGCGACGGCCCCGCAAGCCTCAGCCTCGCCAGCCCCGGGCGGCCCGGCCTCGCGCTCGTCGGGAGGCACGGCCGAGGCCTCGCCCGGTCCGAGGAACGGCGGCGCGGCAAACCCGGACGGCCGCCCGTCGGCCGCCGACGGCAGGCAGGTGGTGCTCGGCGCGCTCATCGCGGTGACCGACACGTCGACGATCGTGCTGGACCGGACCGCCACCGTACGGTTCCTGCCCAACGGGTGGGTCGAGTCGCAGGTCCTCTGCCCACAGCCGGCGGCGGTTCCGTACAGCCTGGTGTCGGTGCGTGGCTGGCCGGTGGAGGAGACCGCGCTGAACTGGATGATGCCCCGGCGGCCGGTGGTCGACCCGGACGTCCGCTGCGAGGGCCGCCTCCCCGGCGTCAGGTGACTCCAGCGGCAACCTGCCGTCGGGCAACGCGGCCGAATTGGATCGTGGAGTCGGGACTCGCGGTACTAATCTGCGCGAATGCTGCTACGCATGTCGACCCTGTTGCTGCGGACCCTGCGCGAGGATCCGGCCGACGCGGAGGTGCCGAGCCATCGGCTGCTGCTGCGCGCCGGTTACATCCGTCGCGCCGCGCCGGGCGGCTACACGTGGCTGCCGCTGGGCAAGCTGGTGCTGGACCGGATCACCGAGGTGGTACGTGCCGAGCTGATCGCGATCGGCGACCAGGAGGTGCACTTCCCGGCGCTGCTGCCCGCCGAGCCGTACCGGACCAGTGGCCGGTGGACGGAGTACGGCGACCTCCTCTTCACCCTCGCCGATCGGCGCGGCGCCGAGCACCTGTTGGCGCCCACCCACGAGGAGATGGCGGCGCTGCTGGTCAAGGACCTGTTCACCTCGTACCGGGATTTTCCGGTGACGCTGTTCCAGGTGCAGACGAAGTTCCGCGACGAGGCGCGGCCCCGGGCCGGCCTGCTGCGCGGCCGCGAGTTTCTGATGAAGGACGCGTACTCCTTCGACCTGGACGAGGCGGGGCTGCGGGACGCGTACGCCCGGCACCGGGCGGCGTACCAGCGGATCTTCGACCGGCTGGGCCTGGACCACACTGTGGTGCACGCGATGTCCGGTGCGATGGGCGGCTCGGCCTCGGAGGAGTTCCTGGCCGCGACCCCGGTCGGTGAGGACACGTACGTCGGTTGCACCGCGTGTGACTACGCGGCCAACACCGAGGCTGTCGTCACCCGGGCACCCGCCGCCGGCGACCCCACCACCGCACCTCCGGCCGAGGTGCACGACACGCCGGAGACCGCGACGATCGCCAGTCTGGTCGAGGTGGCGAACGCCCGCCGCCTCGGCGACCGGGCCGACTGGAGCGCCGCCGACACGCTGAAGAACGTGGTGCTGACCGTTCGTCAGCCGGGCGCCGAGCGGGCCGAGCTCCTGGTGATCGGGCTGCCCGGTGACCGGGAGGTCGACCTGAAGCGCCTCACGGCCGCGTTGGAGCCGGCCCAGGTGGCCGTCTTCGACGAGTGGGCCGGGCATCCGGAGCTGGTGCGCGGGTACATCGGACCGCAGGTGCTCGGCAAGCTTGGTATCCGCTACCTCGTCGATCCCCGGGTGGTGACCGGCTCGGCGTGGCTGACCGGGGCCAACGAGCCGGGTCGGCACGCGACGGGGGTGGTCTGCGGACGGGACTTCACGCCCGACGGCACGGTGGAGGCGGCCGAGGTGCGGGCCGGCGACAGGTGCCCCGACTGCGGCGACGGCGAGCTGACCATCCGGCGAGGCATCGAGATCGGGCACATCTTCCAGCTCGGTCGCCGCTACACCGACGCGTTCGCTGTCGACGTGCTCGGGCCGGCCGGCAAGCCGGTCCGGCCCACAATGGGTTGCTACGGCATCGGGATCTCCCGGGCGGTCGCGGCCATCGCCGAGCAGCACCACGACGAGCGGGGACTCGTCTGGCCGGCGGCGGTCGCGCCGTGCGACGTACACCTGGTGGTCGCCGGCAAGGGCCCGCAGCTGCACGCGGCGCTGGACCTCGGCGGACGCCTGGCCGCCGCCGGCCTGCGGGTGCTTGTCGACGACCGGACGCACGTCTCGGCCGGGGTGAAGTTCACCGACGCGGAGCTGATCGGCATCCCGCGCACCGTCGTGGTCGGCCGCCGACTGGCCGACGGGTACGTGGAGTTGCGCGAGCGGGCCGGCGACGGGCGCGCGGAGCTGCCGGTGGACGCCGTGGTGGAGCGGATTGTCGACGACGCACGCCGGGAGCGTGGGAACCTGGTGTAGCCGCCGCGTCACGGGGTAGTGCAGTCGGATCGGGTGATACGTCTTCGGAGGATCTCATGACCGGTTACCGGGTCAGCGACGTGATGACCAAGCAGGTGGTGTACCTGTCGGCCGAGACCACCCTGGACGAAGCGGCCAGGGTGATGAAGGAGGCGGACATCGGCGACGTGGTGGTCACCGACGGCGCCACCCTCGCCGGCATGCTCACCGACCGGGACATCGTGGTGCGGGCGGTGGCCGAGAACAGCTCACCGGCGTCCACCACCATCGGCTCGATCGTCACCCGCGAGGTGGTCATGATCGAGCAGCACTGCACGGCGGGTGAGGCCGCGGCGCTCATGCGGGACCGGGGCATCCGTCGGGTGCTGGTCTGCGACAGCGACCGCAAGCTGGTGGGGATCGTCTCGCTCGGCGACCTGGCCATGCAGCTCGACCCCACCAGCGCGTTGAGCGAGATCAGCGAACAGTCGCCGACGGTCTAGGAACGGCCGGCGGTAGCCTCGACTCATGGCTGACATGCCGGCCCGACTGGCCGAGATCGTCGACGAGTTCGCTGCCGCGCCACGCGACCTGGTGCTGGAGATGCTGCTGGAGTACGCCGACGTCATCCCGCCGCTGCCCGCCGACGCTGCCGGGCACGAGGGCATGGAGCAGGTGCCCGAGTGCCAGACAGCGTTCTTCCTGCGCGCCCAGGTGGCAGCGGACGGGACCGTCGAGACCCTCTTCGACTGCCCGCCGGAGGCGCCCACCACCCGGGCGTTCGCCGGGATCCTCGCCGAGGGTCTGGCCGGCGCGAGCGCCGAGGAGGTGCTGGCCGTGCCGGACGACCTCTACCAGCGGATGGGCCTGGCCCAGGCGATCAGCCCGCTGCGGGTACGCGGCGGCACAGCGATCCTGGGCCGGCTCAAGCGGCAGGTCCGGGAACAACTCGACTGAGCGGGCAGTTGCCACCGATCATGGAGATCGAGATCTACGCCGACGTCGTCTGCCCGTGGTGCTACCTCGGCAAGCGACGACTGGATGAGGCAATCGCCCGCTACGACGGCGAGGTGACCGTCCGGTACCGGCCGTTCCAGCTCGACCCGTCGCCGGTGCCGGCGCCCCGCCCGGTCATCGACGCGCTGGCGGAGAAGTTCGGCGGGCCGGAGCGTGCCCGGCAGATGATCGCGCGGGTGGTCCAGGCTGCGGCGGGTGACGGGCTTCGGCTGGACTACGACCGCGCGGTGGCCGCGAACACCTTCGACGCGCACCGCCTGGTCGCCTACGCCGCCGAGCACGGTCGCGCAGCCGAGATGGTGGAGGCGCTGTACCAGGCGCACTTCACCGAGGGCCTCGACCTCGGCTCGCGGGAGGCGCTGGCCACCGTCGCCGTCGGGATCGGTCTGGACGCCGCCGACGCCCGTCGGTTCCTCGACTCCGGCGAGCGGACCGCCGAACTCGCCGCCGAGTTGGCCGCCGCCCGCGACCTGGGCATCACGGGCGTACCGACCTTCGTGCTGGCCGGGAAGTACGCGGTGAGCGGCGCTCAGGAGACGGAGACGCTCCTCGCCGCGCTGGCCGAGGTCGAGCAGCGGGAGGCCGCAGCGCGCTAGCGATGTTTCACGTGCAACGGTATCGATGTCGGTGCCTGGTCAGGCAGGCCTGGCCAGGCCCTCCACCACCTGCGCACCCGGCAGGGCGCCCAGCGCCGGCCCCGGCAGCGCGATCTTGCTGTGCCGTACGCCCGACCCGATGATCACGTGCGGGGTGGCGATCACCCGCGCGTCCACGAGGATCGGCCACTGGGCCGGCAGCCCGATCGGGGTGATGCCGCCGTACTCCATGCCCGTCAACTCGACCGCGTCGTCCATCGGAGCGAAGCTCGCCTTGCGCACGTCCAGTGCCCGTCGGGCCACACCGTTCACGTCGGCGCGGGTGGTGGCCAACACGATGCAGGCCGCGTAGCGGACCACACCCTCGCGCTTCCCGGCCACCACGACACAGTTGGCCGACACGTCCAGCCCCACCTCGTACGCCGTACAGAACGCCGCCGTGTCGGCGAGATCGGCGTCGATCGGCGCGACCAACACGTCGTCGACGTCCACCGGCGCGTCGGCGGGCCACTGGGCGATCGCCTCCGCCACCGGGGCGGCGAGCAGATCCAGGCGGGCTCGGGCCGGTTCGGTCTTCAACGTTCCCATCACGGGTGCGATCCTCGCACCCGCGCCGCCGGATCGCCCGCCGACTCCCGGGCCGTCTCGTGACACCACCTCCACGTCGCGGCTCAACTGCCGGCGAGGAACGCGTTGTCGCGCAGGAAGGAACGGTCGCGGGCGGCCGCCAGTTCCTCCTCGCGCCGGGCCCGGGCCCGCTGAAGTTCCAGGTCCTCGAGCGCGTGCCGGACGCCCAGCCGGATCACGCCGTAGAGGAAGACGAAACCGAAGACGTAGAGGATCACCGTGGTGACGACAACGAACATGGCGTCACCGTAAGACGAACGTGAACCGGCGTCCCTCTCATCTCCGCGTGGTTCCCCCGTACGTGTCCGCGAGGTGGTCGGCCCAGGTACGCGTACCGCGCGGCAGCGCCTCGGTGACCAACCCACCGGCGCGTAGCTCACGACCGAGCCGGCCGGGAATCCGTACCGGCAGCAGCGGTCGGCGTGACCCCCGCGCCTCCCGCCAGGCACGGACCGCCTCGTCGAAGCGGAGCACCTGTGGCCCACCGAACTCCTCGATGCCACCGAGCGGGCCGGCGGCCAGCCGGGCCGCGAGCCGGGCGGCCACCTCGACGGGGTCGACCGGCTGGGCGAGCACCGCCCGGTCACCGAGCACCGGACCCAGCCGCGCGCTGGTCGCCAAGAGATCGTCGAGGAACTGGGGAAACTGGGTGGCGCGCAGCACCGACCACGGCACCGGACCGGCCGCGACCACCTGCTCGGCCGCCAGCTTGTGCCTGTAGTACGGGATCGGCACCCGGTCCACCCCGACGATCGAGATGTAGACCAGGTGCGGGACGCCGGCCGTGGCGGCGGCCACCACCAGCCGACGGGTGCCCAGCACGTCCACCTGGTGGGTACGCCCCCGGGGTGAGGACGCCAGGTGCAGCACCGCGTCCACCCCGGTCACCGCCTCGACCAGCCCGTCCCCGGTGGCCAGGTCGACCACGACCCACTCCACGTCCGAGCCGGTACGCGGCCGGCGGCTGCTGGCCCGCACACGCATGCCGTCGTCGCGCAGCCGCGCCAGCACGTCGCTCCCCAGACGACCACCAGCCCCGGTGACCAGAACCCTCATCGTCCCCTCCTCCTCCGCGGACCCGTCGTGCTGATGACGGCCGCGCGACGGCACACGTGACGGCTCACCCCGAACGGATCAGGTCCAGCACGGTCAGCAGCGCGAAGAACGCGATCACGATCTCGTTGACGATCCAGGAATGTCCCTCGGCCCACTCCCGCATCCGGCTCAGCACACGCGCCGCCTTCTCCCCGAGCAGCACCAACGCCAGCAACGGCACCGCGAGCAGGAGCACGGTGAGCAGCACGAACGGCACCAGGTGCCACCACGGGAGGTTGTGTCGGGCCACTGTCGCGCCCACCGTCGCCATGGTGAGGTCGTCGGTGGGTGTCACCACGAAGAGGAGCGCCCCCGTCCGCGCGGCCCAGCGTGGACCGGCGTGGCTGACACTGCCCAACCAGCGCGGTGGCCCGGACCGGTTGCGGCGCAGCCAGACCACCAGGGCCAGGCTCACCAGCAGCGCGAGCACCACCAGGTCGATGGCCGGGCCACGATCGATCCTGCTGGCGGCCTCGCTGGCGTCGGTCGCCAACCCGCCCAGCAACCGGGTCAGCAACCAGCTCACTGTCACCCCGGCGGCGACCACCAGGCCGGCGCCGGCGAGGAAGCCCAGCGACGCGGCCCGGGGCCGGTCGGACGACGCGAGGAAGACCGCCACGACCAGTTGGGTCCCGGCGACCATCACCACGGCCAGCGGCAGGACGGTCAGGAAGTTCATCGCCTGCCATCCTCGCGCCCACCTCGCACGGCCACGGCGGATCCCCGGCGGATCACCCACCCGGCCGTGGGGTCCCGTCCACCACCACCCGGCCGGCCAGCAGCACGCCGAGCAGTGCCAGGCCGGCCGCCACCACCAGGGTCGCCACGTAGCTGGCGGGGCCGGGCGCGCTCCCGGCTGCCAGGACGGCACCGGTGAGCGCCAGCACGGTCGCCGCGAAGAGCGAGTCGCCCAGTTGCAGCGACGAGCTGTTGCGCCCCTGCTCGCCGGGCGCGGACAGCTCCAGGGTGAGCACCGACAACGACGGGTAGAGCAGGCCCATGCCGAGCCCCGCCACCGCCCAGCCCAGCACGGCGACGGCCACCGGCAGCTCGGGTCGCACTACCAGCGCCACAGTCGCGGTGCCGGCCGTGATGCAGCACAACCCGACGCGGGGCAGGGTGGCCCGGGAGCCCGGCTGCGCGAAACGGCCCTGCGCCCAGGAGCCCACCGACCAGGCCAACGCGCCTACCGTGAGAACGAGGCCGGCCGCGGTAGGCGACAGTCCCCGCTCCCGGGAGAGCATCAACGGGATGACCACCTCCGCGCCGACGAACGCCGCCGACGCCAGACCGCGCAGACCGACAACTGTGGGCAGCCCGCGGGCCGCCCGCAGGAACCCCGGTGGCAGCAGTCGCGGAGCGCAGACCAGCAGGCCGGCCAGGGCGACCGCGATCACCGCCGGGGCCGCCGCGCCGCGCTGCTGTCCCCCGATGTGCAGCAGTGCGGCGCTCACGCCCGCCCCACAGGCCCAGCCGATGCGGGCCACCGCGCCGGCCGGCGGCCGGGTCGGCACGGTCCGGTCGAGCGACCGCAGACCCGGATGGATCAGCAACACCGCCGGTACGGCCACCGCCGGCACCACGAGAAAAACCCAACGCCAGCCCAGGTATTCGACAATCAGGCCGGCGAGCGCCGGCCCGACCAGCGACGGTACGACCCACGCCGCCGCGAACGCGGCGAAGATCCGCCGATGCAACTCCTCCGGGTACGCCTGCCCGACGATCACGTAGAGCGCCACCGACAGCAACCCGGAGCCGAACCCCTGTACGACCCGTCCGACCACCAGCGCGGTCATCACCGGCGCGGTTCCGGCGATCAGCAGCCCGACCACGAACCACCCGACGCCGTGCCACATCGGTCCTCGGGGTCCCCGTGCGTCACACCAGATCCCGGAAACGACCATGGCCAGCACACCGGCGGCGAACGGGCCACCGAACGCGATGCCGTACAGCGCCAAACCGTCCAGGCTGCGCGCGACTGTCGGCATGGCAGTCCCGACCGCCAACGCCTCGAACGCCAGCAGCGACACCAGGGCGACGCTGCCCACAGTCATCGCCCGCAGCCGGGGTGCGAACAGCCCCGCGGGGGCCGGTACGGGGGTGGCGGTTCGGCTCGACATGCACCGAGCCTGCGACCTCAACCCGCATTCATGTCAACAGGTGGTGACCCGACTCTCGTCAGGCTTCCTGGAGCGCCTCCCCGACGCCGCGTACCAGTCCCGACAGGTGCTGGTCCGCCAGGACGTGCCCGGCGGTGATCACCAGGGCGAGCGGCCATTCGATCACCTGCAACGCGGCCAGCACACCGAGCCCTGCGTAGTAGGCGATCTTGTCCGGTGGTGGCACCGCCACCTCGCCCAGCATCGGCAGTTCGAACCGCCGTCGATACATCCGCACGTTCTCGTGTGCGCCGTTGAGATGTCGCGTCAAGGTGCTCATTCCGGCCTCCCCCGTGTCCGGTGATGGTCGTCGGTTTCCACAGCCCACCCCGTCCATGCGCGGCCGACCCGGCAAAGTTCCGGCGCTCCAAGGGGCATAACGGACGCCAGGTCGGGAAGCCAGGCCGCCGGACGTGAAGCGGTGGGAGGACGAGATGACCGACGGCACCAGCAGCGACAACGGGACGTCGGGTCGGCGTCCGTCCGGCCGTACGCCTCGATGACGGCGGCGGGTCGCGTCGTCGGCCGCCTGCTGCCGTCCATCGGCGTGCCGCACCTGGTCGGGGAGGCGTCCCGGACCGTCGGGTCCGCGGCGACCCGGCTGGCTCAGACGGCCGGGCTGACCCGGCGTCGCGTCTGGTCGCGCCCCGGCCGACACCACATCGAGGTGCACGGCGTCTGTCAGGACGGCGGCGACCGGTTGGCCCGGCAGGTGGAGACCGCGTTGGAGCGGGTGCCCGGGGTGGCCTGGGCCCGGGTGAACGCCCCGTCCGGCCGGGTGGTGGTGGCCGTACAGGCGCCCGAGCCGAGACTGCGGGACCTCATCGCCGCAATCGACCGGATCGAGCGGACCTGCGACCACGAGCCGGACCCGGAGATCCCGCCCCCGCACCCGCCCGAGGAGGGGCCTCGCACTCCGCGCACCCTGGGCGCACTCGCCTCGGACGCGCTGGGCCTGACCATCTCGGCGGCCACCCGACTCCTGCCGTTCGCGCCGCTGCCCGGCGAGGTCGCCGGCCTGCTGGCCGCCGGTGACCTGCAACCGAAGCTGCACGCGTTCGTGGGCCGGCGGCTGCGGTCCGACCCCCGCGCCGACGTCATCTTTCCGCTGGCCGAGGCTGTGGTGCAGGGTCTGACCGGCCGTTGGACGGGGATCGTTCTCGACGGCGCCCAACGGATGGTGCAGTGGAGCGAGGCGCGGGCCCAACTCACCGCGTGGGAGAAGGCCGAGCCCCGGCTGACCGGTGACCCGGAGCGCGCCACCGCGCGGTGGCCGGCGGTCGACCGTCCCCGCCCGAAGCCGGACGGCCCGGTCGAGCGCTACATCAACCGGATGTTGGCCGCCGGCACGGCGGCCGCGGTGGCCGCGACGCCGTTCGCCGGGCGCAAGCGAGCCGCCGCGCTGGGCCTGTCCGCGCTGCCCAAGGCCCCGGGCAGCGGACGAGAGGGGTACGCGGCACAGCTCGGCCGGGTCCTCGCCCGGCGCGGGGTGATCGCGATGGACCGTGGCGTGCTGCGGGAGCTGGACCGGATCGACACGCTGGTGCTGGACGCCGCGGTGCTCGGCTCGGAGCGGGGCGTCCTCGCCGACCTGGCCCCGGCGTCCGAGGTGGACATTGACGAGGTGGCGGATCAGGCGTTCGCGCTTTTCGATCCGACCGACCCGACCGGTTCACGGGAGCGGGACGGCTGGCGGCTGGCACCCCTGGACCACCTCCAGGCCGGCGGTCCCGGTGACGTACCCGACGGCGAGCGGCTGCGCGCGGCGGGCGGGCAGTTGCTCGGGCTCACCCACTCCGACCGACTCGCGGCACTGCTGCGGGTCGAACCCGAGCCCGCGCCGGGTGTCGACGGCCTACCGGCCGCCGCCCGGCACGCCGGCCTGAAGCTGATCGTGGCCGGCGGCGACGAGCAGCGGTACGGCTTCGCCGAGGCGCTACTGCCCGGCGGGGATCACCTGGCCGACTCCGTACGCGCGTTGCAGCGCGACGGGGCGGTGGTGATGCTGGTCTCCGGGGACCGGGCGGCGCTCGGCGCGTCCGACTGCGGGCTGGGCATGTCCGCTCCGGACGAGCTGCCCCCGTGGGGTGCGCACCTGCTGGTCGGCACCGACCTGCGGGTGGTGGCCCTGGTCATCGAGGCGACCGGGGCGGCCCGGCGGATGACGCAGCAGAACATCAAGCTCGCCATGGCGGGCACCGGACTCGGGGCGCTGGGCGCGTTCACCGCCCCACCGACCCAGCTGCCTCACCGGTCGCTCGTCGCGGTCAACGGCGCGGCAGGGTTGGCCTTCGCCAACGGGGTCTGGCAGGCCCGCCGGTTGCCCGACCGGTCGGACACTCCGGCGCCGGTGGCGACCGCCTGGCACCTGATGCCGGTCCGGACCGTGCTCGACCGCCTGGGCACCACGCCGGACGGGCTGGCCAGCGCGGAGGCGCACCGCCGACACGACGGTCAGGGGCCGGGCGGCGGCGACACACCCGCCGGTGGTGGCCTGCTGCGGGCGTTCCTGGACGAGCTGTCCAACCCGCTCACCCCCGTACTGGCCGCCGGGGCGGTGCTCTCCGCGTCGTTCGGCTCACTTGTCGACGCCGCGTTGGTGGGCAGCGTCGTCGGCGGGTCGGCCCTGATCGGGGCGGTGCACGAACGCAACACCGAACGGTCGCTGGCGGAGCTGCTGTCCCGTTCGGCGGTGACCGCCCGGGTTCGCCGCGACGGCGCCGAGCGGGTCGTCGCGGCCGAGGACCTCGTGCTCGGAGACGTCATCACCCTCGAACCGGGAGATTCGGTGCCGGCGGACTGCCGGGTGCTCGAATCGGTCGGGTTGGAGGCGGACGAGTCGTCGCTGACCGGCGAGTCGCTGCCGGTCGCCAAGAGCAACCGCGCTGTCGTCGCCGCGGCCATCGCCGACCGGCACTCCATGCTGTACGAGGGCACCACGGTCGCCGCCGGCCACGGAACCGCCGTCGTGGTGGCGACCGGCGTCGACACCGAGTCCGGGCGCAGCCTGGCGCTGGTGAAGCAGGCGCCCCCGACCAGCGGAGTGGAGGCCCGGCTCGGCTCGTTGACAAGCGCCGCCATCCCGTTGGCCGCCGGGTCGGCGATAGCGGTGGCCGGCGCGGGGCTGCTGCGGGGCGTACCGCTGGCCGAGACGGCGGCGACCGCCGCGAACCTCGCCGTGGCGTCGGTGCCCGAGGGGCTGCCGTTTCTCGTCAGCGCCGCGCAGCTGGCTGCCGCCCGGCGGCTGGCCGAGCACGGCGCGTTGGTCCGCAACCCGCGCACCATCGAGGCGTTGGGCCGGGTCGACGTGCTCTGCTTCGACAAGACCGGCACCCTCACCGAGGGTCAGTTGCTGCTCGCCGGGGTCGGCGACGGGGTAGGCGACCGGTACGCCCCGGTGGACCGGCTCGACGACCGGCTCCGGTTGACCCTCGCCACGGCGCTGCGGGCCACCCCCGCCGCGGCCAAGCCGGAGGATTTGGCGTTGCAGACCGACCGTGCGGTCCGGCGGGGCGCCGCCACGGCTCAGGTGGTGGAGCAGACCGGCGCCGCCGGCTGGCGCGCGGCCGGTGGGCTGCCGTTCGAGCCGTCCCGCGGCTATCACGCGAGCATCGGTGAGACCGAGGGTCGCCTGCTGCTGAGCGTCAAGGGCGCCCCGGAGACGGTGCTGCCGCGCTGCGCGACACGGCGTATGGACGGTCGGCAGGAGCCGCTCGACGACGCCGGCCGCGCGGAACTGCACCGCCTGCTGGCCGACCGGGCCGGAGCGGGGCACCGGATCCTGGCCGTCGCGGAGTGCCAGGTGGACGCCGCGCAGGTCACCGACGCGGACGTCCGCGGGTTGACCTTCGTGGGGTTCCTGGCCCTCGCGGACGGGGTCCGGGAGAGCGCCGCCCCGGCGGTACGCCGGATCCGGCAGGCAGGCGTCCACACCATCATGATCACCGGTGACCACCCGGCCACGGCCGAGGCGATCGCCGCCACCATCAGCGAGCACGACGAACAGCGGGTGGTCACCGCCACCGAACTCGACCAACTCGACGACGACGCGCTCGCCGAACGGCTGGCCCACACCGACGTGGTGGCCCGCTGCACCCCGGCGCACAAGGTGCGCATCATCCAGGCGTTGCAGAAGTGCGGGCGCACCGTGGCGATGACCGGCGACGGCGCCAACGACGCTCCGGCGATCCGGCTGGCCGACGTCGGCATCGCCCTCGGTCAACGCGGCACGCCAGCGGCCCGGGCCGCCGCCGACCTGGTGGTCACCGACGACCGGTTGGAGACCATCATCGCCACACTGGTCGAGGGCCGCGCGATGTGGTCGTCGGTCCGCCACGCGTTGAGCATCCTCGTCGGCGGCAACCTCGGCGAGATCGCGTTCAGCGTGCTCACCGCCGCGGTAACCGGCCGTTCCGCCCTCACCGGCCGGCAACTGCTGCTCGTCAACCTGCTCACCGACCTGGCGCCCGCGTTGGCCATCGCCGTCCGCCCACCCGCCTCGGACCGCACCGACGGGCTGCTCCGGGAGGGCCCCGACCAATCGCTCGGCGAGACCCTCACCAGGGAGATCGGGCTCCGCGCGGCGTCCACCACGCTGGGCGCGACAGTCGGCTGGACGTTGGCCCGGTACACCGGACGCCAGCGCCGGGCCGGAACTGTCGCCCTCGTCTCGCTCGTCGGCACTCAGCTCGGCCAGACCATCCTGGCCGGCGGCACCAGCCCGGCCGTGCTGGCGTCCACGGCGGCGTCGCTGGGAGTGCTGGTCGTGGTGGTGCAGACGCCGGGGGTGAGTCAGTTCTTCGGCTGCACACCGCTCGGCCCGGTGGGCTGGACGATCGGCGCCGGTTCGGCGCTCGGCGCGACCTTCGCCAACGGGGCGCTCACCAAACTGGTGGAACACCTCCCGTCGGCGCGACCAGACCTCGCGCAGCCCAGTCCCGAGGAGACCACCCCTTCCGGGGCTGAGGCTTGAGCGGGACCGGCTGGGGTACCGGAGCCGGAGGGAGGTGCACATGACGGCCGAGCATCCACAGGTGACGTTCATCGGCACCGCGACGACAGTGTTGCGGATCGGCGGGTTCACCCTGCTGACCGACCCCAACTTCCTGCATCGCGGCCAGCGGGCGTACCTCGGAAAGGGTCTGTGGTCGCGCCGACGCACGGACCCGGCGCTGCGGATCGCCCAGCTTCCCCACCTGGACGCCGTGGTCCTGTCCCACCTGCACGGCGACCACTTCGACCGGGTGGCCCGCCGGGAGTTGGACCGGGAACTGCCCATCGTCACCACGCCCGCCGCCGAACGCAAGCTGCGCCGCTGGGGCTTCCGCGCCGCCGAGGGCCTGCCGACCTGGTCGTCACGAGAGCTGCACCGCGACGGTACGACAGTGCGGCTGACCTCGATGCCCGGCAAGCACGGCCCCGGCGCGCTGGACCGGCTGCTGCCCGACGTGATGGGCACGATGATCGACGTGGAACGTGGCGGGCGGCGCGAGTTCCGGCTGTACGTCACCGGCGACACGCTCAACCGGCCGCTGCTCACCGACATCCCCGAGCGCTACCCGGACATCGATGCGATGCTGATCCACCTCGGCGGCACCAAGATCGCCGGAATCCTCGTCACCATGGACGCTCGGCAGGGCGCCGACCTGGTGGAGTTGGTCCGCCCGAAGCTGACGGTGCCGATCCACTACGACGACTACCCGGTCTTCCGCTCCCCGCTGGCGCACTTCGTCGACGAGGCCCGCCGTCGCGGCTGGGTTCGGCAGGTACGCACCATCGCCCGCGGCGAGACCGCGCCCCTCACGCCGCACGTGTGAGCGGTCGTTCGCATCCGACGCCGCTGGCCTTCGCCAGCCGACCATCACCGGCGACAAGTGGGCAGGCCAGCAACTCCGCCGCCGCGACGGGGCGGAGCCCCACGGTCTACCGAGTGGGCGGAAGGACCCCGTCCGCGGTGTATCGCTCTCCTTCGTCGCCCTGGAGGTTGGCTCGCAAGTCCTCGGCGAGGGCTCCGAACTCCCGGTACGGGTCGCTGGCGAAGTGACCCTCGATGTTGATGCCACCTTCGAACCAGGTCAGCGAAACCACGCTTCCGTCAACGCAGGTGTACTCGAAGATGGGCTGGCGGTCCTCATCCCAGCCGAGCCATCCGTCTGCCCTGAGCGCGGGGTTGCTCTCCGCGTAGGACAGCCATTCCTCCAGAGCGATGGGATGCTCTTCGCTGTCGTAGTACTCCTCGGCCCGGCCGATGTGTACCTCGTATCCCACGCTTCCTCCGCGTAGTGAGCTGCCCTGCCTTGGAGAAGCGCAGGATACCGGCACATCAGTTGCCGGCCGGCCCGGCCGATGCCGGCCGGAGGTCGCCAGCAGGCCGGGGCCGGGCAGACGCAGCCCGCTTGCGGCTGCCTTGATCTGGTGGAGCGGAATCCGGCAACCAACTGCTACCGGTGCTTGTCCCGTCACGGGAGATGCTTGACGCTCGTGTCCCACCTGATGCCCGACATGATCCTCAAGGCGCTCGCGGAGGCCTTCACGGTGGCCGACGGTAGGGGCCGCGGTGAGGGACAATGCGCCGATGGACGATCACCGACGCTGCCGTCTCTTCGTCAGCGACGACGAGCTGGAGCTTGCCGGTCCGCCGGCTGCGCTCCGCGCCCTCAGCCGGCTGCTACGCCATCATGCTGAGCCCCTTGAGGTGGCGGTGACCGACGGGGCCGTCAGTCAAGAGGCGACCGCGGGCCCGCTGCTTGTCAGTCTGCAAGGCGGGACCAGGCTGCATTTCTCCGGCGGGAGTGAGTATCTCGACATCATCTGGGACGCGCTCGATGGTGTGGCTGAGCAAGCCGAGACCGCCGATGACCGGACCGTCCACCGGCATCAGCACATCGAGTATTTTCCTGGTGACGAATACCGCTCGCCGGACTCAGTCCCATTGGTCATCGCGTCCGACTGGCCAGAAGCGTAGGTGCACGACTGGGGTGCGGTGGCACTGACTGTAACCAGGGCAACTGAGCAACCAAGGCCGACTGTCGCGCATGTGCTGGGACTGATCTGTCAAGCATCAGGTGGGACCAGACAACTGCTACCGGTGCTTGGCCGACCGCTTCGGGTGAGGGTGACCCAGCGAGGACGGCCGCGATCGCGGTGGTGACGGCTTCGTGGAGGAAGAGCGACCCGAGGATCACGACGACGACGGGCAGGAGGTGCCGGCGCGGGCTCGCAAATGCTGCCTCAACCATTGACCGGATTCTCGGCCAAGAGGAGACGGCGTGACCAGCTTGGCTGTACTCGGCCCGAGATCAACCGGTGAAAGTGCTGGTGGAGCCCAGGGGACTCGAACCCCTAACCCCTGCCTTGCAAAGATCAAGCAGCCTGTCGGCCGGGGTCGATGACTGCCGCTGGCCTGCTCGTCATGTCGTCACGCGTCGGCTCCGAACCCTGGTCGTCGGCCGGCTTGGCTGTACGGATGGCTGTACAGCCAAGCCAGCTCTTGGCTACGCCATCACCTTGTGGAGCAGCCCAGCAAGCGCAATGCCCACAGTCGCCCCGGCTACCAGTCCAGCAGCCTGCCCGATACCAAGGCCCGCTGCCGCTGAGACCGCGATGATCACTGCCCAACGGAGTGGAAGCTTCGGCTCACCGGCAGGCTCATCTACGGCTTGCCGGGTATAGCGACGTACGCTCGGCACGGTTCGGTCCTCCTGTGTCTGCTAGCACAGAGCACGTGCGTCGAACCTGGGCCTCCGGGAACTGCTTTGGCCGGCTATCCCGGAGGCCTCTTCTCAGCGTCGTGCACGCAACCGGGTGGCTGCGGTCGGAGCGTATGGCGCTCACATGACAGAGCCGACAGCGCTGGTGGACGAGCCTCGGGACATCCCTGTGGAAAACGGTGGACGGCCGACAGTGTGTCTGCCGTCTGTGGTAATGGGGTTAGGATTCCTCGATGCTTACTCATGTCTGTCCGCACTGCGGGGCTTTATCTCTTTTCAAGATTGTCTGGTCGGACGAGCGGAGCTCCGGGAACCACGTCGGAGCAACCGTCAAGCACGTAGCGGCCCTGGTGTGCGTCGCCTGCGGCCTGCCAATCTCGGGAGTGCTCAACCAGTCAAGGTCGACGATCGAGCGGGTGTGGCCGGAGACTGTTGGTGGCAAGGCTTTCCCTGACGTGCCCGCACAGATTGCCGATGCAGCAGACGAGGCCTACCGCTGCTCCAGCATCGGGGCGCGCCGCGCCGCGGTTCTCCTCGCCCGGTCCGTGATCGAGGCAACGGCCAAGGACAAGCAGATCACCAGCGGGACACTGTTGGCTAAGATTGACGCGCTGTACGCCCAAGGCTTCATCCGCGAGCACATCAAGGATGGGGCGCACGAGGTAAGGCACCTCGGCAACGAGATGGCTCATGGTGACTTCGTCGAGCCAGTGGATTCAGAGGACCTGGACCTGACGCTGACGCTGATGGGTGAAGTGCTCGAAGAGGTGTTCCAATCGCCTGCACGGGTGAAGCGAGCCCAGGACAAGCGGGCTGCCAAGGCGGCAGGAACCGCCACGTAAGCCGGCCGCCGCCGCTTGGGGTTAGAAGAAGACCAGCGCTGGCTGGTCGCCTCGCCGGTCCATCGGTCGTTGTCGGTCAGGGGCGGTGCTGGTGGGCGGCCTTGGTTGGATGGATGGCTGTACAGCCAGCAGACAAGCTTCGTGGCGCGGTCCCTTCGACCGGCATCAGTACGGTGTCTACATGACCACCTCTCCACCCCTCTGGGTCACGATCGTTGGCCTCGCCGCCCCCGGCATCTTCGGGATTGCAGGAGCTGTGGTTGGCCAGTGGGTCTCCGGCCGGCGGGATGACAAGCGGTGGGAGCGTGAACAAGATCGAGAGCACCAGAGGCGAGACGAAGAACTGCATCGACGGCGCACAGAAGATCAAAGGAGAGCTGCGGAGACTTTCCTCGCGGCGGTTTGGCGCGCCTACGGGGCTGGGGCAAGTTATCTGGCCTTCGTCAGAGGGGAGGGCCTCAAGACCCTCGGTCACGATCCAAAGCAGGTTGTTGATTCGATCCTCGCCACCAACGAGGAAGTCGGGGTCGCGCTGTCGGCGGTCCATCTCCACTTCGGGCGGGCAGTTTCAGAGGTAGGAGAAAAGATCGAGACCTACCTCTCAAGCGGCCTAGCAGCAGCAGCGAAGTCACCAGATCACTTCGACCTAGAAGGCTTGCAGCGCCTTGTTCGAGGATTTACCGACGCTGTTCGCTCTGAGGTCTATGCGCCACCAACGGATGCGTCGAGAGGCTGAGAGCGATCTCCTCGTCGGGCAGTCGTCAGACCGTCCAGCCTCCCCGGACGGGGACAAGGTGGAGCGCCCTACCGGACGAGTCTCAATGGCGGTTGTCAAGCGAGCGTGCGGTGGGCAGGGTCTCCTCGGTCGGGCAGGCGTGTTCCTGCCCGGGGTTCTCGGTCGGGTCAAGGCTCGCCGAAGGCGACCGCGTAGCGGCTTGGCCTTGACCTGGCCGGGGTTCTCGGGCAGCCCTTGTGGTGCCCGGGCGAGGAGACCCGTTGCGGTCTCTGAGGGAGGGTCGGGGTGCGGGGCAGCGCCCCGCTTCCGGAAGGGCAGGGTTGGTGGCGTCGACCGTGGTGCCTGTTTGGGTCAGGGTTGAGTACCGCGCCGTGCTGCGAAGTCCAGGAAGTCTGGTGCCTCCAGTGTTGGGTCGTCGGCGTCGTGGTAGTGGAACCACACCTCGTCGCTGCATCCGCCGTTGAGGACGGGGAAGCACCAGTAGTCGCCCGTGCCGACGGGTGCCACCGCGACGAACGATCCGTCCGGGAACTCGGCCTGGCTGACGGAGACGACGTCGTCAACGTGCTGCACGGATCCTGCTGTGGGTATGGGGAGCAGGTCGAGGAATCCGAACTGCCCGCCGCCGTAGCGCCTCATGAATGCCTTGTACTGCTCGGGCAGGGTCGCGCCCAGCGCTCGCTCCGCCTCGGTGATGTCCTCCGCCGACGCGGTCAGCCCGTCGATCACCTTGAAGTCTTCGATTTCCTCGAAGCCGGACCTGGCGGCCCGGGCGCGGAGTGATTGAACGTGCTGGTCGAACTCCTCGAAGTCCATGCCGTCGATCATCTCCGACTCCTAGGCCGGTGTTGATGGTGCTGGTGGTTGGAGTTGGAAGCAGCGGTTGTCGCGGAGCAGTGCCCAAAGGACGTCGACGCGGCGGCGGGCGAGGGCGATCAACGCCTGTTGGTGCTTGCGTCCTTCGGCGCGTTTGCGCTGGTAGTAGTCCCGGTTCGGGCCGTTCATCCTGAGGGTGGCCAGGGCGGACATGTAGAACACGTGGCGCAGACGGCGGTTGTAGCGCTGCGGCCGGCGCAGGTTGGCGACCCGTTTGCCGGAGTCGCGGGCCACCGGCGCCAGGCCCGCGTACGCCGCGAGGTGATCGGGGCTGGCGAAGGTCGACAGGTCCCCGGCCGCGACGATGAACTCCGCCGCCGCCAGTGCCCCCATGCCGGGCATGCTGCGAATGATGCCGGCCTGCGGGTGGTCGCTGAACGCGGCCTCGATCGCCTTGTCGGTGTCCCGCATCCGTCGGTGCAGTTGCAGCAGGTGGCTGGCCAGCTCAGCGGCGAGTGCGGCAGCGGTGTCCTGGCCCGGCAGGGTGAGATCCTGCTCAGCCGCGGCGGCCAACGCCTGGTCGGCCACCTTGGCGGCGTTCACAGTTCGATGCCGGCGCAGATGAGCGACGAGCTGCTCGCGACCGGCGGCGCGGATCTGCTCGGGCGTCTGATATGCGCTGATCAGAATCAGCGTCGCGACGTTGGTGAAGGTCAACGCGCGTTCCAACACCGGGGAGATTCCGAGCATCAGGCGACGCAGCCGATTCACGGTGCGGACCCAGTCCTCGACCAGGTCGGCGCGGTGCGCCACCAACAGCGCCAGCTTGGCGATCAGCTCCGTCGGTGTCTCCACCGGCAGAAAGTCACGCCGCATCCGAGCGGTGTTCGCGATGACCACCGCGTCACGGGCGTCGGTCTTGGCCTCGCCGGCGAACCCGGCAGCCATCGTCTTGACCGTGCGGCCTGGGATATACACCGTCTGCTGCCCGGCCAGCGCCAACATCGCCCGCAGCAGCGCGGTCTCGCAGCCGACCAGGTCGACCGCCCACACCACCTCGTCATCCGCGCCGACCCGCCCGATCAAGTCCGCGATCGCCTGCTGATCGTTGGCCACCCGCGTCGACCACAGCACCCGCCCGGCCACATCCACCGCCGCAGCGTGGTGAGCCTGCTTGCCCGCGTCCACGCCTATCCATACCTGCACCAAGCCGTCCTCCCGAAGCACCCAGATCCAGGTCACCTCGGACGACCCCGCCGGCAGTTCCTTAGCAAGCGACGACTCGCAGATCTCAATCAGCGGCCAAGGCGCCCTGGGCTGGCTGGGCGGCCGCTCGTCCATGGCCACCTGACGGCAAACGACCTTGAGCCACACCCAACCAACCCGGCGGCCCGGAACACCATCCAGACAGAAGAACCCTAAGGAACGACCTTGGCACCCTGGCCCCTGGTCTGTTCGGCTCTGCCTGGGACTCATGGTGGAGATGGCGACCCGCGTAACCACCGATTACCGCACCGTCCGGACGGGCCTCCCCCATCTCTGTCGAAGATCCCCCGCCCGGAGGGCAAACAGCTCTTGCAGTCCGTTAGCGTGGCCGGCCGGTCCGGCCGCTGCCGGCCGGAGGTCGCCAGCAGGCCGGGGCCGGGCAGACGCGGCCCGCTTGCGGGCCGCCTTGATCTGGCAGAGCTACGTCACATCAGCTGACGGATCACACGTCGGCAGTCCGGTATCGTACTCCGGTTGATGCGTCACAGGTTGACTCCGCTCGATGGGTTACGCAATCTCCGGCGCGCTGGCTACCTACTGTGAGGCATTGGTCGAAGACCCACGATCGACGGCCGACCGTTAAGCCACGAGGCTCTTGGCCAATGTGTGCTCCCGACGCACGCCGTCGGGCATGAGGTCGCCTAGCTCTCCCGTGTCACGGAAGCCGTTCCGCTGGTAGAGCGCCCAGGCGTTCTTGTTGCCCTCCACTACGGCCAGGCGCAGCGTCTCCGCGCCCACCAGCCGAGCCCACTGCTCGACCGCCCGCACGAGGTGGTCGCCCACGCTCCGGCCACGTCCCACCGGCGCCACGTACATCGAGATCAGCTCTACGACGCCGCCCTGATCGGTCGGTACTCCGCTGGCCATCCCGGCGGGCCGCCCGTCGAGCATCGCCAAGATGTTGTACGAGCCGGGGATGGCCAGCCGTCCGCGCCAGCGTTCCTCACGGTCGCCCTCGCCCTGCCAGTCCGCCAACTGGGACCCGAACGCGTATGCCGCCTCCGCGAGCGCAGCGAGTCGCAGCTCTCGCCACATCTTCCAATCGTCCTCGCTGAGAACACGCGTCTCGATCATCGGTGAAGGGTGCCGCAGGTCTGGGGAGCAGGCAACCCGGTATCTAACCCGTGCGACGGGGTGAAGCTCGTGAAGGTTCTCCGTGGTCTGTCCCGCGTGCCGAAGTGGGTACCGACAGAACACGAGGTGCTGGCGCTCCTCGACGCGGTTCCGGCTCGGTATCGGGCTGCGATCTGGCTCGGTGCCGGCCAAGGGTGCCGTTTCGGCGAGATGCTGGGGATGGAGCACGGTAAGAGTGTCGACGTGAGCGCCCAGGAGCTGCACGTCACTCAGCAGCTCCGGTACTCCCCGCACTGTTGTTCACGACCACGCGCGGGAATCCGTTCACGGACCTGGTCGAACGAGTGGGTCAAGTGGCGGGACAAGGCGGGATGGCCCAAGAAGCACGGAGGGTTTCACGCGCTGCGGCACTTCTTCGCCACGACGCTGATCACCAATCACGCCGAACCACAGGACGTGCAACGGCTCCTGCGTCACCGGACGCTACGGATCACCTTGGAGACCTACGTCCACTGGTGGCCTCGGCGAGAGCGGCGGCGCGGTTTCATCGGTGATGTCCTGCGGGCTGCGGCGCACCGCCGGTAGATGCCAACCGAGGGAAGATCATTGCTGGTCTGTGCCGGATCTGTGCCCGATGATCTCGGACGTAGCTCCGGTGCAGCTCACAGGCTGTGTGTGGTGGAGCCCAGGGGACTCGAACCCCTAACCCCTGCCTTGCAAAGGCAGTGCTCTGCCAGTTGAGCTAGGGCCCCGTGAGCGGCGACGGAGTCATCGCCGCCGGACGTCAGCGCAGGTCGGGCGCGGTGGTCGCCTCGTGCCACAGGGCACGCTCGTCGTTGGCGGCCTTGACCTTGTTGAAGACGACGGCAGCCACGCCGACGACGCCGGCCAGGATCAGCAGCTTCTTGAACATGGGGCGACCCCTCGCGCTCGACTAGCGTCGGACGATGTGCGGTGGGGCTAGATGGAATCGAACCATCGACCTCAGAGTTATCAGCTCTGCGCTCTAACCGACTGAGCTATAGCCCCGCGTTGCGACGAGCAAGATTAACCCATCCGCTCCGCCGGCCCCAAATCGGGGTCCGACCCTGCGAGCCAGGCCGTCGCCGCCTGCAAAACCTACCCGAGTACGGGGCGCCGGAGCGACCGCATTCCGCGGTGCCCCGGCGCCCCGATCACACTCAGTCCCGCTCGGCGAGCGTCAGCTCGATCCCGCCGACGAGGTCGGCGCAGACGTTGTAGACGAACGCTCCCAGCGTGGCCAGCGCGGTGAACAGCACCACGTTGACGAGGCCGATAAGCGCCGAGCTGAGGATGACGCCCTTGGCGGTGATCTGGAAGCCGTTGGTGCTCTGCCCACCGCCCGCGTTGACCAGGTCGCTGAGGCTGTCGTTGACGCTCTGGAACACGCCCATCGCGTCCAGCGCCAGGTAGAGCACCGACGTGGCGACCACCACGACGATGAACAGCACCACCGAGACGGCGAACGCGAACTTCATCACGGACCAGGGGTCGATCCGCTTGAGGTTCAGCCGGGCCCGGCGCGGTCCGCGAGACGCCGCCGAGCTCACCGAGCTACGCGCGGCGCGTACCGCCTCGCCGACGCGAGCGGCCCCGACGGCCGACGTGTTGCCGATTCCCGGAGGCAGGCCACCACCGCTCGCGGGGCGACCGCCCGCGACCGTACGCCCCGGGTCCGGCTGGCCCATGCCCGGCATGATCCGGGGCTGGGTGCCGGTGGACCCGGTCGATGTCGCCTGACCGGGTCGGGTGTTGATCGGCTGGGTGGTCGTCGGCCGAGCAGGGGTCGGGGCGGCCGCCGTGGGGGCCACCCCGGCGGATGTCGGTGCCTCGACAGCCGACGTCTCGGCCTTGGCGTCGCCCGAACCCCCGTCCTCGCCCGGCTGCTCCGGGGGAGGTGTCATGCCGGGAGCCCGGGTGAATTTCGGGGCAGGCGCGTCGGCGGGAACCGTGGCCCGGCCCACGGCCGCGCGGCCGGTCGCTGGTGTGCCGCCCTTGGCGGCCTCCTCGTCGACCGGGTTGGCCGAGGTCCCCGTGTTCCCCGACTTCGCCTGTGTCTCCGTCATTCAACTAGTCCTGTTCGTCAGGCTCGTCGGCATTGCGAGCAATCGCCACGATAGTCACGCCGTCCGGGAGGTCCATCAGCTTGACCCCCATTGTGTTCCGGTCACGCGTACGGCGTACAGGCTTCACCGGAGTCCGGATGACACCACCGTTGCTGGTGATCGCGAACAACTCGTCGTCTGGGTCGATCACCACGGCACCGACCAGACCACCGCGCCGTTCGGTGATCTTCGCAGTCAGCACGCCCTTACCTCCCCGGCCCTGCACCGGGTATTCCTCGATCGGGGTACGTTTCGCGTATCCCCCGTTCGTGGCCACCAGGACGTCCAAACCGTCCCGAACGACCTCCATGGCGAGCAGGACGTCGTCGTCCGTGAAGCGCATGCCGATCACGCCCGAGGTGGCCCGGCCCATCGGCCGCAGTGCCTCGTCGGAGGCGTTGAACCGGATCGCCTGCGCCTTCTTCGAGACCAGCAGCAGGTCGTTCTCCGGCGCCACCAGCGCAGCACCGACCAGCTCGTCCTCATCGCGCAGGTTGATCGCGATGATTCCGCCGGAACGGTTGGAGTCGAACTCCTCGAGCCGCGTCTTCTTCACCAGGCCGTTCTTCGTGGCCAGTACCAGATAGGGGGCTACCTGGTAGTTCGGGATTTCGATGATCTGCGCGATCTGCTCGTCGGGTAGGAAGGCGAGCAGATTGGCCACGTGTTGGCCCTTGGCTACCCTACTGGCCTCCGGCAACTCGTACGCCTTGGCCCGGTACACCCGGCCCTTGTTCGTGAAGAACAAGATCCAGTCGTGCGTCGAGCATACGAAGAAGTGGCTCACGATGTCGTCCTGCCGCAGCGTGGCGCCACTGACGCCCTTGCCGCCGCGCCGCTGCGAGCGGTACAGGTCGACCTTGGTCCGCTTGGCGTACCCGGTGCGGGTGATCGTGACGACCACGTCCTCGCGGGCGATGAGGTCCTCCATGGAGACCTCGCCGTCGAACGGAATGATCTGCGTACGGCGGTCGTCGCCCCACTTGGCGACGATCTCGCCCAGCTCCTCCGAGACGATCTTCCGCTGCCGCTCCGGCTTGGCGAGGATGTCCTTGAGGTCGGCGATCTCGATCTCGAGCTTGGCCAGGTCGTCGACGATCCGCTGCCGCTCCAACGCGGCGAGCCGGCGCAGCTGCATGTCCAGGATCGCGGTCGCCTGGATCTCGTCGATCTCCAGCAGTCGGATCAGGCCCTGCCGGGCGTCGTCCACGGTGGGCGACCGCCGGATCAGCGCG
This sequence comes from Micromonospora sp. NPDC049274, assembly GCF_040678875.1. Classification (NCBI taxonomy): domain Bacteria; kingdom Bacillati; phylum Actinomycetota; class Actinomycetes; order Micromonosporales; family Micromonosporaceae; genus Micromonospora; species Micromonospora sp. NPDC049274. Next base: position 189,324 of record NZ_JBFAQS010000003.1, on the reverse strand, counting down.
ATCACCTCGTCCAGCGCGTCCAGCGCCTTGCCCAGGCCACGCAGGATGTGCGCCCGCTCCTCGGCCTTGCGCAGCCGGAACGCGGTCCGCCGGCGGATCACGTCGATCTGGTGCTCGACGTAGTAGCGGATGAACTGGGCCAGGTTGAGCGTGCGCGGCACCCCGTCGACCAGGGCCAGCATGTTGGCGCCGAACGTCTCCTGGAGCTGGGTGTGCTTGTAGAGGTTGTTCAGCACCACCTTGGCGACCGCGTCGCGCTTGAGCACCAGCACGATCCGCATGCCGGTACGCCCGGAGGACTCGTCGCGGATGTCGGCGATCCCGGCGAGCTTGCCCTCCTTGATCAGCTCGGCGATCCGCTCGGCCAGGTTGTCCGGGTTGACCTGGTAGGGCAGCTCGCTGACGACCAGGCAGGGGCGACCCCGCTTGTCCTCCTCGACCTCCACCACGGCACGCATCCGGATCGAACCACGACCCGTGCGGTACGCGTCCTGGATGGCGGTCGTGCCGACGATCAGACCGTGCGTCGGGAAGTCCGGACCCTTGACGATGCCGAGCAGCGCCTCGAGGGTCGTCTCCTCGTCCTCCTCCGGGTTCTCCAGGCACCACTGCACCGCCGCGCCGATCTCCCGCAGGTTGTGCGGCGGGATCTTGGTGGCCATGCCGACGGCGATGCCCTCGGAGCCGTTCACCAGCAGGTTGGGGATCCGCGACGGCAGGATCGTGGGCTCCTTGGCCCGGCCGTCGTAGTTGTCCTGCAGGTCGACGGTGTCCTCGTCGATGTCCCGCAGCATCTCCATGGCGAGCGGGTCGAGTTTGCACTCGGTGTAGCGCATCGCGGCGGCCGGATCGTTACCCGGCGAGCCGAAGTTGCCGTTGCCGTCGACAAGCGGGTAGCGCAGCGACCAGGGCTGTGCCATCCGGACCAGCGCGTCGTAGATGGCCGAGTCACCGTGCGGGTGGAACTGACCCATCACGTCGCCGACGACCCGGGAGCACTTCACGTAGCCGCGGTCCGGCCGGTAGCCGGAGTCGAACATCGCGTAGAGGATCTTGCGGTGGACCGGCTTGAGCCCGTCCCGGACGTCCGGCAGCGCGCGCCCGACGATCACGCTCATCGCGTAGTCGAGGTAGGAGCGCTGCATCTCCACCTCGAGCCCGACCGGCTCGATCCGGTCGTGCGCGACCACGGCGGCGAGTGCCTCGGCGGGAACCTCGGGCTCGTTCGGTGTGGACTCGGGGGAATCGGTCACTGTATACCCTTATCAGACTCAGAGTCGTTTTCGTGCTGTGGATAACGGCTGTGGATACCGGCCAAGCTGTGGATAACTCTGTGGACCGGCGGGCCGGCCGGGTGCTCCCCGACCAGCCCGCCGCGGTCCGTCAGATGTCCAGGAACCGGACGTCCTTGGCGTTGCGCTGGATGAACGACCGACGCGCCTCGACGTCCTCACCCATCAGGACGCTGAACAACTCGTCCGCGGTTGCGGCGTCGTCGAGCGTGACCTGACGCAGGGTACGAGTCGCCGGGTTCATGGTGGTTTCCCACAGCTCGGGATAGTTCATCTCGCCAAGGCCCTTGAAGCGCTGGATGTCGTCCGGCTTGGCGTTCGGCTTCTTCTGCTGGCGCAGCGCGATGAGCCCGTCCCGCTCGCGGTCGGAGTAGGCATACTGCGCGTCGTCGCCCCGCTTGTTCCACTTGATCTTGTAGAGCGGCGGGGCGGCCAGGTAGACGTGGCCCAGCTCGACAAGCGGACGCATGAAGCGGAACAGCAGGGTGAGCAGCAGCGTCTGGATGTGCTGGCCGTCGACGTCCGCGTCGGCCATCAGCACCACCTTGTGGTACCGCAGCTTCTCCATGTCGAAGTCGTCGTGGATGCCGGTGCCCAGCGCGGTGATCAGCGCCTGGACCTCGTTGTTCTTCAGCACCCGGTCGATCCGGGCCTTCTCCACGTTGAGGATCTTGCCGCGGATCGGCAGGATCGCCTGCGTCCGTGGGTCGCGACCCTGCTTGGCGGAGCCACCGGCCGAGTCACCCTCGACGATGAAGACCTCGGACTCGCGCGGGTCGGTGGACTGGCAGTCGGCCAGCTTGCCCGGCATCGAGCCGGACTCCAGCAGCGACTTGCGCCGGGCCAGCTTGCGCGCCTGCTGCGCGGCGATCCGGGCGCGGGCGGCCTGGGACGCCTTCTGGATGATCGTCTTGGCCTCGGCCGGGTTGCGGTCGAACCAGTCGACAAGTCGGTCGTTGCAGACCCGCTGCACGAAGCTCTTCACCGGGGTGTTGCCCAGCTTGGTCTTGGTCTGGCCCTCGAACTGCGGGTTGGTCAGCTTGACCGAGATGATCGCGGCCAAGCCCTCGCGGATGTCCTCGCCGGAGAGCTTCTCGTCGCCCTTGAGCAGCTTCTTGTCGGTGCCGTACCGGTTGACCACGCTTGTCAGCGCGGACCGGAAGCCCTCCTCGTGGGTGCCGCCCTCGTGCGTGTTGATGTTATTGGCGAAGGTGTAGACCGACTCGCCGTACGACTCGTTCCACTGCATGGCGATCTCGAGGGACATGCCCTCCTCCTCGGCCTCGAACTCGACCACAGTCTTGTGCATCGGGTTCTTGGAGGCGTTGAGGTGCCGGACGAAGTCGGCGATACCGCCGTCGTAGCGGAAGGTGACCTCGCGGGTCTTGCCGTCCTCGTCCTCAGGGACCCGCTCGTCGAGCAGGTGGATGGTGATGCCCCGGTTGAGGAAGGCCATCTCCTGCAGGCGTCGGTAGATGGTCTGGAAGTCGAAGTCGATCGTCTCGAAGACGTCCGGGTCGGGCCAGAAGGAAACCGCGGAGCCGGTGCGATCGGTGGTCTCGCCCTTCTCCAGCGTGGATGGCTTGGAGTTGGTGTACTGCTGCCGCCAGACGAAGCCGGACTTGTGGATCACCACGGCCATCTTCGTCGACAGCGCGTTCACCACTGACACGCCGACGCCGTGCAGGCCGCCGGAGACCGCGTACGCCTTGCCGTCGAACTTGCCACCCGCGTGCAGCACGGTCAGCGCGACCTCGACGCCCGGCTTCTTGAGCTTCGGGTGGAGGTCGACCGGGAAGCCACGGCCGTTGTCGGTGACCTGGACCCCGCCGTCGGCGAGCAGCACCACGTCGATGGTGTCGCAGTAGCCGGCCATCGCCTCGTCGACCGCGTTGTCGACAACCTCCCAGACGAGGTGGTGCAGACCGCGCTCACCGGTGGACCCGATGTACATACCGGGCCGCTTGCGGACCGCCTCCAGCCCCTCGAGAACGGTGATCGACTCTGCGCCGTACTCCTGCTTGTCCTGCGCTGCCACCCTCGGCCACTTTCTCGCGTCGTCGGCGCCGGGAGGGCGCGTCGGGCGCGGGTTCGGCGGACAGGACGCGACGTCGGCGCGCGGACCGGTGCCGGAGACCTCCGGACAGCGGGTCGAACGCGCCGGTCGCCGCGGTTGCCCGCGGATCGCGATCGGCTCGACCCGGAGTGGAGAATGATCCTGGGGCCACCGGCCCCGTCGCTCGCCCCGCACCGGGTCTTCGTCTCACTGTCAATCCTACTGTGCGCGGGGGACAGAACCACCACTCGGCACCTTCAACGGGGCGGCTGAGATGTCCGTAGCCGGCAGAACCCCGTTACCCGCGACTCCCCCCACACGCCAGGCTCCGATCGGACGCGCCGCCGCCGAACGGGTTGACCCGCGCCCGGGCGGGTCGGGGGTCGCGGCCGAACCGTCCGTGCCGTACGTTTGCGGCGCTCCGGAAGCGGCCTTGATCTTTAGCGGCCGGAACCGGGACGATCGACCCGATCGACCCGACACGTGCTCTCTAAGAGGTGACAGATGGGGCTGGACAACGTCGCGGTGCACTGGCCGCGGACCGGCCGCTTCTACGATCCGGTGGCGCCGGCCGAGTTCGTCGACTTCGGCGAGATCGTCGACCTGCCGCGGATCTCCGCGCCGACGGCGGCGCTGGCCGAGCTGATCGCGAAGACCGGCACCGTCCGGGCGACCGCGTACACCGAGTTGGTGGATCTCCTGCTCGGTCTCGAAGGTGTGTTGTATGCCACAGATGCCGCTGCCGAGGACGAGGACCCGGTGATCGACCCGGACGGCTGCTCGTGGATCGCGAGCGGCATCGAGCGGTTCGTGGCCGCGCACCGCGCGAACAGCGAGGCGGTCACCTTCGAGTCGGTGAGCACCGTGCTGCGCTCGCTGCTCGGCGACGGCCGGTTGGCCGAGCAGCAGCTGCGCTGGCTGGAGACTCGTCTCGACGCGCTGCGCGACGAAAGTGGTGATCCGCCGCAGTGGAACTTCACCTGTGCGGAGCTGGGCGTGCTCGCGGCGTTCTACCGCCGCTGCGCCGAGCGCGGTTTCGCCGTCTACGCCGACGCCTGAGCGCCCGTCCCGCTCGCTGCGGCGGTCTGGTCGCCGCCCGGGCGGTTTGCCGCGGCGATCACCTGCGTGAGCACCGCGTGCAGGTGCTGCAGGTCCTCCACGGGCAGCCCGAGGCGTTGCACGATCGCGGCCGGGATCCGCTCGGCCTGCGCGCGTAGCGCCGCACCGGCGGCGGTGAGGGTGACGGCGAGGCTGCGCTCGTCGGAGGCGTCGCGCTCACGGCGCAGGTAGCCGGCCGCTTCGAGCCGCTTGAGCAGGGGTGACAGGGTGCCCGGGTCGAGCTGCAACAGGCGGCTGAGGTCGCGGCCGGAGAGCGGCGCGTGCTGCCAGAGCGCCAGCATCACCAGGTACTGCGGGTGGGTCAGCCCCATCGGTTCCAGCAGCGGCCGGTAGACGGCCACCACGCTGCGTGCCGCGACCGACAGGGCGAAGCAGACCTGCTGTTCCAGTGCCAACGGGTCGAGGCTCTCCGGTTGCCCACTCATCGGTTGCTCTCTGGATGCATGCTGACTATCGTAACGATCGTTGGTGTACCAATCATTGCCACACCAACGTTTCGGTGCGACGTGGGCGAGAGGGCGGCAGATGAGCGAGGACGGCGCGACCACCAGGGCCCCGGGCGAGGGCGGTCGACTCCTGCGGTGGGCGTTCCGACACCTCGCCGGGCCGGCCGACGGCGTCCAGGGCGCGGTGCAGGGCGGCTCGACCGCAGCCCGCGAGGCGTGGAAACGCGACCTGGCCGAGCGCAAGCGCTACACCCAAGAGCAGCGTGACCGTAAGCGAGCGGCCCGCGACGCCGAGCGGCGGCGCTGAGTGGGCGGGCTCAGCCGTACGTGTCGCGCGGCCCTCGACCGCGCACCCGACGCGGTCCCTTCTGCCAGGACGGCGCGGCCGGGCCGTGGATGTGCAGCTTGCGCACCACGTTGTGGCCGACCTCCTGGGCGATCTGCTTGAGCAGCGAGCCGGCGAGCAGCCGTAGTTGGGTCGCCCAGGCCGTCGAACGCGCCTCCACGGTCAACTCGCCGTTCTCCAGCTTGACCGGCCGGCTGTGCTGGGCGACCTCGGCGCCGACCACCCGCTCCCAGGCACCGAACACGGTGGCCTCGGCCGCCGGCTGCTGCCAGCCGCGCGCCTTGACCAGCCGGTTCAGCACCGCGCTGAGAGGCTGCGGGTCGCGCGGGTCGGGGCCCGGGCCGGAGTAGCCACGCAGCCGCCGTCCCGAGCCGCCGGCGCCGTCGGTGCCCGCGCCGCCGCCGGGGGTACGCCGGGTGCGCGCCGCCGCCTGCCTGCGGGACAGCGCCGCGTCGAGCACCGCCCGGGCCAGCTCCGGCCCCGTCGCACCCTCCGCCGGCCCGCCGCCGCCGTCGGCACCCGCCGCGCCAGGCCCGCTGCCGCCGGTCGCGCCCGCCTGGGCGGTACGCGCGTTCGCGGCGTCACCGGCCTGCCGGCCGCTGCCGGTGCGGTTGGCGCCTGCCCGCCTGGTGCCCGGTTCATCCGACACGGCGTACCGTCCCCTCGCCGACCTCGTAGCGGGTGCCGCGCAGCGCGGCCGGCACGTCGTCGTCGACGGCACAGGTGACAAGCAACTGACTGGCCCCGCCGACCAACTCCGCTAGTCGTTCCCGACGCCCGGTGTCCAGCTCGGCGAAGACGTCGTCGAGCACCAGGACGGGCTCGATGCCGTCGGCGCGCAGCAGGTCGTACCCGGCCAGCCGCAGCGCGAGTGCGAAGGACCAGGACTCGCCGTGGCTGGCGTACCCCTTGGCGGGGAGCGGGCCCAGGGACAGCGCCAACTCGTCGCGGTGCGGGCCGACGAGGGTGGTGCCCCGTTCGATCTCGGCGGTACGGGAGGCGGCGAGCGCGGTGGTCAGCGCCTCCGCCAGCGTGGCCCGGTCGGTCGTCGGCTCGGCCAGCTCGATCGACGGCCGGTAGGCGATGCCGGCCGCTCCGCGCCCGGCGGCCACCGCGTCGTACGCCTTGGCGACGTGCGGGGTGAGCGCGGCGACCAGTTCCAGCCGGCCGGCGAGCAGCTCCGCGCCGTGCTGGGCCAGGTGGGTGTCCCAGACGGCCAGCGTGCCGAGGTCGCCGCCCCGGGAGCCGCCGGTCTTGCGGGCGAGGTACGCGGTGCGCAGCAGGGCGTTGCGTTGCTTGACGACCCGTTCGTAGTCGGCCCGTACGCCCGCGTAGCGGGGTTGCCTGTTGACCAGGAGGTCGTCCAGGTAACGCCGCCGCTCGGCGGGGTCACCGCGGACCAGCTCCAGGTCCTCCGGAGCGAAGAGCACCAGTCGCAGGGCGCCGAGCACGTCCCGGGCCCGCCGCGCCGGGGACCGGCCCAGCCGCGCCCGGTTGGCCCGGCCCGGCACGATCTCCAGCTCGACGAGGAGTTCCCGGCCGTCGTGGACCACCGCGCAGCGGATGACCGCCGAGGTGGCGCCCATCCGGACCAACGGCGCGTCCGTGGCGACCCGGTGCGAATCCAGGGTCGCCACGTACCCGAGCGCCTCGACGAGGTTGGTCTTGCCGACGCCGTTGGCGCCGATCAGGACGTTCGCCCCCGGCTGGAGGTCGACGGCGACCCGCTCGTACGAGCGGAAGTCGACCAGTTCCAGCCGGTGGACGTACACAGGGTGTGGATACCGCTCAGCGCTTGTGGACGGCGTGGCCACCGAACTGCTGGCGCAGTGCGGAGACGGCCTTCATGGCGGGTGAGTCGTCCTGTCGGGAGGTGAACCGGGCGAACAGGGAGGCGGTGATGACGTTGAGCGGAACGGCGAGCCGGACCGCCTCGTCGACGGTCCAGCGACCCTCGCCGGTGTCCTCGGTGTAGCCGCTGAGGTCGGCCAGCTCCGGGTCCTCGTCGAGGGCGCGGTCCAGCAGGTCGAGCAGCCAGGAGCGGACCACGGTGCCCTCGCGCCAGGACTTGATGACACCCGGGACGTTTGTCACCAGCTCCGAGGCGGCCATCAGCTCGTAGCCCTCAGCGTAGGCGTGCATGAGGCCGTACTCGATGCCGTTGTGCACCATCTTCGAGTAGTGCCCGGCGCCGACGGGACCGGCGTGCACGAAGCCGAACTCGCCCTCCGGCTTGAGCGCCTGGAAGATCGGCATGAGCCGGTCGACGTGCTGCTGCGCACCGCCGACCATCAGCCCGTAGCCGTTCTGCCGACCCCAGACGCCCCCGGAGACCCCGACGTCCACGTAGCCGATGCCACGCTCGTTCAACCGTTCGGCCCGCGGTGCGTCGTCGCTGAAGCGGGAGTTGCCCCCGTCGATGATGATGTCGCCGTCACCGAGCACCTCGGCGAGGTCGTCGATCGTGGCATCGGTGACGCCGGCGGGCACCATGACCCAGACGGCTCGCGGCGATTCGAGCTTCTGCGCCAACTCGGCGAGGCTTGCCGCGTCGCTCAGCTGCGGGTTGTGATCGAACCCGACCACCTCGTGGCCGGCGGCCCGCAACCGCTCACGCATGTTGCCGCCCATCCGGCCGAGTCCTACCAGGCCGAGCTGCATCTGTTCCTACCTCCGTGGATCTGGTGTTGCTGGGCGCGATCAGCGAGACACGCGGATCGGCATGATGAGGTACCGATACCCCGGAATGGCCTCGCCATCCTCGCCGGCGGGTGAGATCACCGCGGGTTTGAAGGCGTCGACGAACGACAGGACGGCGGTCTGCGCGCCCAGGTTTGCCAGGCCGTCGATGAGGTACTGCGGGTTGAAGCCGATGGTCAGCGCGTCACCGGTGAAGGTGGCCTCCATCGCCTCGCTCGCCCGTGCCTCCTCGGAGCCGCCGGCCTCGACGACCAGCCCGTCGGCGCTGAAGCTGAGCAGCACCGGGGTGGTGCGCTCGGCCACCAGGGCGACCCGCTTGACGACCTCGATGAGGGTGCTGACCGACACCCGGGCCTCGGCGTTGTGGGTGGCCGGGAAGAGCGAGCGCACCGGCGGGTAGTTGGCGCCGTCGAGCAGCCGACTGGTGGTGCGACGGGTGCCGCCGGCGAGGCCGACCATTCCCTCACCCGCCGCGCCCTGGGCGAGGGCGAGGGTGACCTCGCCGCCGAGCGGGCCGAGCGCCTTGGCGGTGTCGTTCAGGGTGCGGGCCGGGACGAGGGCGTTGATGCTGACCTCGGGGTCGTCGGGCCGCCACTGGATCTCGCGCAGCGCCAGCCGGTACCTGTCGGTGGCGAGCATCGACAGCGTTCCGCCGGACAGCTCGACGCGGACGCCGGTCATCATCGGGAGCGTCTCGTCGCGGCCGGCGGCGATGGCCACCTGGGCGACCGCCGTGGCGAACGCCGCGGCGTCGACGGTGCCGGCGCTCTGCGGCATCTCGGGCAGGGCGGGGTAGTCCTCCACCGGCATGGTGGGCAGGGTGAACCGGGCGCTGCCGCAGACCAGCTCGAGGTGTGCGCCGACCGCGGCGATGTCTACCGGCTTGGCCGGCAGCGCCTTGGTGATCTCGGCGAGCAGGCGGCCGGAGACCAGCGCGGCGCCGTCGGCGTCACCCTGCACCTCGACGGTCACCTGACTGGAGACCTCGTAGTCGAAACCGGAGACCCGCAGGTTGCCGTCGGTGACGCGGAGCATCACCCCGGCGAGCACCGGTACGGATGGCCGGCTCGGCAGGCTCTTCGCGGTCCACGCCACGGCCTCGGCGAGCGCGTCGCGCTCCACTCGGAACTTCATCAATGCCTCCGCGTCGACGTCAGCGACAACTCTCTCATGCCGACCGCTGCCTACCGTCCCGCCCGACCGTGCGGGTACCCATCGCACCTTAGGGCGCGGGGACATCGGCTGTGCGCCCGACCCCATGGATCGTGTCGATGCTGACCGGCCTGTCCGGCAGCGTTCGGCCCGATCCACAGAAAGCCCAACGGTGATGATTGGTTTTTGTTCTCTTAGAAGAGATAACCCATCGTCTTCATCGCACCTGTGCAAACTGTGGAGAACTCGGGTCTGCGCAGCTCAGACAGGTTATCCACCGGTGAGTTAGCTGTGGAGAACCGGGGGGACAACCGCCTCGTGTATCCACAGCCGGACGACGACGGCCAGTTGTCCACAGTTGTCCACCGGTTGTCCACCGGTAATCCACCGACTTTCTCCCCATGCCTGTGGATGACCGAGAAGATCACCATTGCCGTTGTCCCCAGAACCTTCAACAGCTCGTGCACAGGTCGATGATCATCGGTGGATAACTTCCTCGTTGTCCCCAACCGTCCACAGCGTCGTGCACAGGGTTTTTCCACAGCCTGTGGGTAACTGGCGGAGGACGGACCGTAGTTATCCACCGGCGGTGGACAACGAGCTGTGGACAACGAGTGGGCATCGAGGTGGACACGGCGTCGATCCTGTGGTCTGCACCATGTCGAGGGTCAAGCCCGAGCCACCCGGGGGGCGTGCGAAGGCCCCGCCGGAGAAGAAAAAAGAACGCCCGGCCGATGATCCGGCCGGGCGTGTCCGCCGCGTCGTGCGGCGTACCCCTCAGGTGTTCTGCTTGATCCGGTTGGTCAGCTCGGCGATCTGGTTGTAGAGCGAGCGTCGCTCGGCCATCTGCTGGCGAATCTTGCGGTCCGCGTGCATGACTGTGGTGTGGTCCCGGCCGCCGAACGCCTGGCCGATCCGTGGCAGCGACAGCTCGGTCAGCTCCCGACACAGGTACATGGCCACCTGACGGGCGTTGACGAGCACCCGGGAGCGGGACTGGCCGCGCAGGTCCTCCAGGCTCACCCCGAAGTAGTCGGCCGTGGAGGCCATGATCTGGTCGGCGTTGATCTCCGGCCCGGCGCCGTCGGGCATGAAGTCCCGCAGCACCTCCTCGGCGAGCGACAGTTCGACTGTCGACCGGGTCAGGCTGGCGAACGCCGTCACCCGGATCAGCGCACCTTCCAGTTCCCGGATCGAGTTCGACACCCGGGAGGCGATGAACTCCAACACGTCCGGCGGGGCGTACATCCGCTCCTGCGCCGCCTTCTTCTGCAGGATCGCGATCCGGGTCTCGAGGTCCGGTGGCTGGATGTCGGCCAGCAATCCCCACTCGAACCGGGTTCGCATCCGGTCCTCCAGGGTGGCGAGCTGACGCGGCGACCGGTCCGAGGTGATCACGATCTGCTTGTTGGCGTTGTGCAGGGTGTTGAAGGTGTGGAAGAACTCCTCCTGCGTACGCTCGCGGTTCTCCAGGAACTGGATGTCGTCGATCAACAGAATGTCGACGTCGCGGTAGCGCCGCTGGAACGCGCTGGTCTTGTCGTCCCGGAGCGAGTTGATGAAGTCGTTGGTGAACTCCTCGGTCGAGACGTACCGCACCGATCGGGCGTTGCCGAGCGTCGTGGCGTAGTGCCCGATGGCGTGCAGCAGGTGCGTCTTGCCCAACCCGGAGTGCCCGTAGATGAACAGCGGGTTGTACGCCTTCGCCGGCGACTCGGCCACCGCCACGCTCGCCGCGTGGGCGAACCTGTTCGACGAGCCGATGACGAACGTCTCGAACATGTACTTCGGGTTCAGCCGGTTGCCGCCGGTGTCGGTGCCCGGCAGTCGGCGGTCGTCGCGGCCGCCCGTCCGGTGGTCCACCGCGCTGCGCCCGGGACCGCTGTCCGTCGCACCGTCGCGGGGTAGCGGACGGATCACGTGCTGGTCCCGGGGCGACGCGGCGTCCTCGCGGTAGCGGGGCTCATACGGCCGGGTGTCGGGGCCGGGCGGATCGAGGCGGGCCGCCTGTTCGTCGTACCCACGCCGCTCGGGCGTCGGTCGGGGCGAGCGCATCGGCTCGACGAAGGCCGCACTGAACAGAGCCTCCTGCCCGTCCCGGCTGGCGGGGATCAGGCCGGACCGGTGCCCGTCGACGGCCGACGCGGGAGGCGGACCCGCCGGCGCCGGCGGTACGGCGGACGCCTGTGGGCGCTGCTGTTCGGGGAAGGCATCGTCGGCTACGGGTCGGCCGGTGTACTCGTCGCCGAGCTGGTCGGACGGTGGACCCTCGACGTCGAGCAGTTCCGGCTCCGGGGTGCTGCGGTAGACGGTGCCGGCCGGGCGGCCGGTGGCGTCCTCGGCCACCCGCACGGTCACGGCCACCTGGATCGGCCGGCCGAGTCGGCGGGTCAGCGCCTCGGTGATCGCCGGGCGGAGCCGCGACTCGATCACGTCCCGGGTGAACGCGTCCGGGACGGAGAGCAGCGCGGTGTCCTCGACGATCGCCCGGAGCCGGGTGAGCCGGAGGTAGGCACGCTGCTGAGCGGAGATGATCTCGTCGGCGAGCTCGTCGGTCGCCGCTAACCACACCGCGGCAAGGTCGGTCGTACCGGCCACCGTCGTGCCACCCCCTCGCCTCTGCTCCCGGCCGCCGCTGTCTGCCAGCCGGCCGTCCCGGGCCCGCCGCGTGCGCGGGTGGAACATCACCCACCCGGACAGCTGACCAACTGTCGTCCACAGGTTATCCACAGCCTGTGTACCGAACGATTGTGGCCGCCCGCCGGGCCGGGTGGGACCTGCCCCCTGCCTGGACGTGCGCTGAAGCGGGTTCACCGTGCCGAACGATTCACCGGCGTGTCCGGTCTTGCCTGCGCGCGACGACCGGAGCTTCCGACGCTCACCGCAATCGGGCACGGTAACAGCGTTGTCCCTGCCCCATCAACCGGCGACGCGGCAACGGCCTTGTCGGCATCAGCGAAAAGCGCCGCTTCGGTCCCGGGCGCGTCCCGATGTCCCCCGCTGTGGGTGTTTGACGGTCATTGCACCCCTGCGTAGGCTGGAGCGGCTGCTCTCTCGTCCTCTGCTAGGGTGATGGGTGCTTGCTGTCCGCGGTCGCATCCCCGCACCGCCGAGGTTCGGCTCCGCAGGGCAGCACCGATCGGTGGCCACCGTCGAGGTGGCCTGGACCACCCCACGACCCCGGCGATCCCGTCGCGCGGGGCGCGTACGAAAACGGAGAGCCTGACGTGAGCAAGCGCACCTACCAGCCGAACAACCGCCGGCGCGCGAAGACCCACGGCTTCCGGCTGCGCATGCGCACCCGTGCCGGCCGTGCCATCCTCTCGAGCCGCCGCGCCAAGGGTCGCACCACCCTGTCGGCCTGAGCCGACCGGGCCGGTCCGGGGGACGTGGGCAGTCGTGCTGGCCGCCGCACAGCGACTGCGGCGTAGCGCTGACTTCGCCGCAGCGGTTCGCGGTGGCCGACGCGTCGGCCGAGGCGCGATCGTGGTCCACCTGACCGCGCCGTCGGCCACCGGAGCCAGCACAACGACCTCGCCGGAGCCGGCGCGGCACACCGTTGCGGAGCAGCCCTCCGTTCCGGCCCGCGCCGGCTTCGTCGTATCCAAGGCCGTCGGCAACGCGGTGGTCCGCAACCGGGTCCGGCGTCGACTGCGGGCACTGGTCCGGGAGCGGCTGGACGCGCTGCCCGCAGGCAGCAGCCTTGTCGTCCGGGCGCTGCCGGCCGCGGCCGAGGCGTCGTACCCCCGACTCTCCGCAGACCTGGACTCCGCCATCGCGGTTGCCCGGTCACCCCGCGAGAGGCGGTCCCGGTGAGCACCGACCCGACCGCCACGCGCCCGACGTCAACCGGTGCCAGGGTGCTGATCGCGCCCATCATCGCGTACCGTCGGTGGATAAGTCCGGCACTGCCGGCTCGCTGTCGGTTCTACCCGTCGTGCAGTGCGTACGCCCAGGAGGCGGTGGCCCGGCACGGCGCGCTCCGGGGAGCCGCGCTTGCGGTCCGGCGGCTGTTGCGCTGCCACCCCTTCCACCCTGGTGGACATGACCCGGTGCCGGAGCCGGGCAGTCGCCGCCGTGCCGATGTGACTGGAGCACCGAATTGAGTCTCGACTGGATCTACTACGCGATTTCGTGGATCCTGCTGACCTGGCACTCCGCCTGGGACGCCATCGGGGTGCCCGTCGACGCGGTGATCGGCACCAACTTCGCCTGGATCCTGGCCATCGTCTTCCTGGTGGTCTCCGTCCGGGTGATCCTGTTCCCGGTCTTCGTCAAGCAGATCAAGTCCCAGCGGGCGATGCAGGCACTGCAGCCCAAGGTCAAGGAGCTGCAGGAGAAGCACAAGGGTGACCGGGAGACGCTCCAGAAGGAGATGATGGAGCTCTATCGGAAGGAAAAGGCCAACCCGCTCATGGGCTGCCTTCCGATGTTCCTCCAGATCCCCGTGTTCCTCGGCCTCTTCCACGTGCTGCGCCGCCTCGACCCGTTCAAGCCGGAAGACAAGAAGACGATCTACGGCTGGACCGTCGACCAGTTCAACAGCGCCTCGAACGCCAAGCTCTTCACCGCCCCGCTCTCCGGCAAGTTCGGATCCACCGCGGAGGATCTGGCCCGCCTCGGCGCCAACGGCACGACGGTCAAGGTCATCGCCGGTGTCCTGGTCCTGGTGATGATCGCGACCACCTACCTGACCAGCCGTCAGATGATCCTCAAGACCGGCTGGGCGGAGGACCCGCAGCAGCGGATGATCCAGCGACTGATGCTCTACGGCATCCCCGCGTCGCTGTTGATCTCCGGCTCGATCTTCCCGATCGGCGTGATCATCTACTGGGTCACGAACAACCTCTTCACGCTCGCCCAGCAGCAGTGGGTGCTGCGGAAGTTCCCGCCGCCGGTGACCGCCAAGAAGGCCACCGCCCCCGCGGCCACCCGTAGCCCGGTCCAGCCCGCCAAGTCGGGCGGCCTGTTCGGGCGTGGCAAGGCCGCCCCCGCGGTCCCGGTCAAGGCGACCGCGCCGAAGGTGGCGGGCCCGAAGCCGGGTGCCAAGCCGACCAACCCGAAGAAGAGCCCTCCGGCCAAGCGGCAGGGCTGATCCCCGTAGGGCCGTCGTCGGGAGTACCGGCGGCGGCCCGACCCCGCACCGTGCAGCCGCCGTACGGCCGGCGCCGGGCGGAACCGACCGCGCACGACGCGGTCACGGGCGACACTGCCCGTACAGACGTGCCCGTGGGCACCGGCGACCTCCCGCCGGCCCCGGGAAACCAGCGGACCCGACGGTCCGCCGAGCGAGTACGGAGATGAGACCGTGACCGAGACCAGCATCCCCCAAGCCCAGCAGTCCCTGGACGAGGAGGAGACCGCGACGCTCGCGGTGGACGGCGACGACACCGAGGCCGACGAGACCGAGGTCGACGGCGACGACACCGAGGCCGCCACCGGTGGTCGTGAGAAGAAGGCCGTGGGCGAGGGCGACCTGTTCCGCCAGAGCGAGATCGCGGCCGACTACGTCGAAGGGCTGCTCGACATCCTCGACTACGACGGCGACATCGACGAGCTGGTCGCCGGCGGCCGTCCGGTGGTCGAGGTGGTCGGCGCCCGACTGCAGAACCTGGTCGGCCAGCGTGGCGCCACCCTGGAGGCGCTGCAGGAGCTGACCCGGCTTGCCGTCTTCCGGCAGACCGGTACGCCGAGTCGCCTGCTGCTCGACGTCGGTGGCTACCGGGCGAACCGTCGCAAGGAACTCGCCGCCGTTGCCAAGAACGCCGTCGAGAAGGTCAAGGAGTACGGCGAGCCGGTGCGCCTGGAGGCGATGTCCGCTTTCGAGCGCAAGTGCGTCCACGACGTCGTCAACGCCATGTCCGGCGTGGAGAGCGAGTCGGAGGGCGTCGAGCCGAACCGGCGCATCGTCGTGCGGCCGGCGGACTGACCGGGTGACCCACGACGACGCCGCGGCTGATGCCGTGACCGGCCCGGGCGGTACGCCGTCCGGGCCGTCCGCTGTCCGGCACACCACCTCGGGCACCGACGCCGACCCGACGGGGTACGACGGCAGCCCGTCCTCGGCTTCCCCCGCCGACGGCTCGCCGTCACCGGCTGCCCCGTCCGACGGCACACCGTCGCCGTCGGACGTCGCGCTGCCGCCCGAGCTGGCCCCGGCCGCACTGACTCTCTTCGGTGACCGGCTCGACCTGGCCGCCGCGTACGCCGAGATCCTGGCCACCGACGGCGTGGTCCGCGGTCTGATCGGTCCGCGCGAGGCACCCCGGATCTGGGACCGTCACCTCCTCAACTGCGCCGCGGTGATCGAGCGCATTCCGACCGGCGCGAGTGTGCTCGACGTGGGCTCCGGCGCCGGCCTGCCCGGTCTGGTGCTGGCCATCGCGCGCCCCGACCTGACGGTCACCCTCATCGAACCGTTGGCGCGGCGTACGTCGTTCCTGATCGAGGTCGTGGAACGGCTCGGCCTGACCAGGTCGGTACGCGTATTCCGCGGCCGCGCCGACGAGGCCGCCAGCGGATCGAGTGGCCGGGAACCGATCAGCGGCGACGTGGTGACTGCCCGCGCGGTCGCACCGCTGGACCGGCTGGCGACCTGGTGCCTTCCGCTCGCCGTGCGGGGTGGGCGGCTGCTGGCGCTCAAGGGATCGTCCGCCGCCGCGGAGATCGAGGAGCACGCCGATGTGGTGGCGCGGCTCGGGGGCGGTGACGCCGCCGTACACCTCTGTGGTGTCGGCGTGATCGACCCGCCCGCAACCGTTGTGGAGATCGTCCGCGAGCGGATGGTCGGCCCGGCCCGACCGGCTGCTGCCAAGCGCTCCCGTGGCGGGCGGGCCCGCCGCCGCTGACCAACGCGATCGGGCGTCCGGTCGGAGGGTTGCCTCGTTGTACCGGTACGGATGGACGAGTGAATGAGAACCCGACGTGGACCGGCCGCGCCCGTCCGCCGTAGGCTGACCGCGCGTCGATAATGTGGAGCGGCCGACGGACGTCGCGGACTCCGACCGCTCCCGAGGGGCCGTACGCTCCGGGGTGCGAGCGCGGGTATGGCCAAGTTGACCGAGGCGCGGACCGACCATCCGAAGCGGGCAGGGATGACAGGTGCATGACGACGGCAGGTACGACGATCCACGCGTGACCGGGTCAACCAGCGACCCCGTTTCACGTGAAACCGACTACCCGAGCTGGTCGCCCGGTGCCGCCGGCGCGTCCACCCACCCGGCGGACACCGATCCGCCGGCAGCGCGGGACGAACCGGCGGTTCACCTCGCCGGGTCGGAGGCACCCGAGTCGACGGCTGGTCGTCGCGCATCGGACGTACCGAGTCGACCCGTCAACGTCGCCGAGGTGCGGCACACGCTCGGTCGGCGGAACACGGCTGCGGCGGTTCGCTTCGAGCCGGCAGTGCCACATCAGCCCACGGCGGCGGCACGCGACACCGTGCCGGTGGTCCCCGACGCACCGGTTGCGTCGACCGAGTCGCTGGCTGCGGTTGCGGCCGACCCCACGTACGTTTCACGTGAAACCCCGACGCGCGAAGAGGATGACCCACCGTTGGCTATGGAGGCGATGCGCGCCGTGCAGATCCTGAATCCCAGTGGCGAGGTGACCATGCCTCGACCGGACCGGACCCGGGTCATGTGCGTCGCCAACCAGAAGGGCGGCGTGGGTAAGACCACGACCACTGTCAACCTCGCAGTGGCTCTCGCCCTGCATGGCAACCGGGTGCTCGTGGTCGATCTCGACCCGCAGGGCAACGCCTCGACCGGGCTGAACGTGCCGCATCACACAGGCATCCCCGACGTCTACGACTGCCTGATCAACAGTGTGCCGCTCTCCGAGGTGGCGCAGGCGGTCGAGGGCATCCCCAACCTGTGGTGCGTGCCGGCCACCATCGACCTCGCTGGCGCGGAGATCGAGCTGGTGTCGGTGGTGGCGCGGGAGTCGCGCCTCGACCGCGCTATCGCCGCCTACCCGGGCCAGTTCGACTACGTCTTCATCGACTGCCCGCCCTCCCTCGGCCTGCTAACGGTCAACGCTCTGGTCGCCGCGCAGGAGGTGCTGATCCCGATCCAGTGCGAGTACTACGCCCTGGAGGGGCTGAACCAGCTGATCAACAACATCAACCTGGTGCGACAGCACCTCAACCCGAAGCTCGACGTCTCCACCATCCTGCTCACGATGTACGACAGGCGTACCCGCCTGGCGGACGCAGTCGAGCAGGACGTCCGGAACCACTTCGGCGACAAGGTTCTCCAGGCGGTCATCCCCCGCAACGTGCGGGTGTCCGAGGCACCCAGCTACGGCCAGTCGGTGATGACCTACGATCCCGGTTCGCGGGGCGCAACGAGTTACTTCGAGGCTGCCCAGGAGATCGCCGAGCGGGGCGTCAAGGAGCCGGTGGGCCGGAATGCGTAGTGGGGACAAGTCGCTGGGAGGCGTGGCATGAAGAACCGTCCTCGGGGCGGTCTGGGACGGGGCCTGGGCGCGCTCATCCCGACCGGGCCGGTGCCGGGTGCCGCCGGCACCATGACGGCCGAGCCGGAGAACGGGCACGCCGACGTCGACGATGACGGCGTGACGACCGGAGCCGTGTCGACGGCTGCGGTCGCACCGCCCGTCCATCAGTCCGAGCCCACGCTCAGTCCCGTGCCGGGTGCCCGGTTCGCTGAGATCCCGGTCGACGCGATCGTGCCGAACCCGAAGCAGCCCCGTCAGGTGTTCGACGAGGAGGCACTGGAGGAGTTGAAGACCTCTATCCAGGAGGTCGGTTTCCTTCAGCCGATCGTCGTGCGCCAGCTCGACGACGAGAAGTACGAACTGGTGATGGGCGAGCGCCGGTGGCGGGCCGCCCAGGCGGTGGGTCGGGAGAACATTCCGGCGATCGTCCGAGACACCCGCGACGACGCCATGCTCCGCGATGCGCTGCTGGAGAACATCCATCGGGCCAACCTGAACCCGTTGGAAGAGGCCGCGGCGTACCAGCAGCTGTTGGAGGAGTTCGGCGCCACCCACGAGGAGTTGGCCCGCCGGATCGGCCGCAGCCGGCCGCAGATCTCCAACACGATCCGACTCCTGAACCTGCCGGCCCAGGTGCAGCGCCGGGTCGCTGCGGGCATCCTGTCGGCGGGTCACGCCCGCGCGCTGCTGAGTCTCGACGACTCTGAGGCCCAGGAGCAGTTGGCGCTGCGGATCGTGGCCGAAGGTCTGTCGGTGCGGGCGACCGAGGAGATCGTTGCTCTCACCCTGAACGACGGCCCGGCGAAGGGTCAGGCCGCCAAGCGACGCCCGAAGCCCCACGCGCCCGCCCTGTCGGATCTCGCCGATCGGTTGTCGGACCGCTTCGATACCCGGGTGAAGGTGGACATCGGCCGGAGCAAGGGCAAGATCACGATCGAGTTCGCCACGGTGGATGACCTGGAGCGCATCGTCGGCATCATCGGCGTGCAGCAGGAGGAGGAGACCGAGGACTGAGCTCCCCGTCTCCCTTCGCGGTCGCGCCTCCCCTCGGGAGGCGCGACCGTTCCGCATCCGCCCGCGTTTCACGTGAAACGGCACCACCGGCTCAGCACGTCCTGCCTCGGCTGGCCGGTCCCCGGCCTCACGTGCCAGGCCGGGTCGCACGTCCCGCCCGACGGTGGGTGGATGAGCGGGCACAGTGCCGGCCCGGCCCGGCCGCTTGGCGTCGTGGTGCACGGTGGGTTCGCTGGCGGCCGATGGGTGTTCGACAGGTGGGATAGCCGACGCCTCGGAACGACGCCGAGATCTAACCGGAGGTCGACGTCTCCGGCGGTGCAGCGGCGAGATCTGGCCGGGATGGTCGACGCCCTGGCGGTCCGATGCCCACCCCTGGGCCGAAACGGCGACGCCTCCGTGGCGGTGCCGAGATCCAGCCCGATCGGCCAGGACCCTGGCGGGTGCCGAGATCTAGCCCGATCGGCCAGAGCTGTCGCGATCCTGCGCCGAGCCTTGGGAGTCGACAGGCCGGGAACTCCGAGCGCCGGCCGCCCAGCGGCGGGGCTTGATCGCGAAAGTCGCCGAGGGCGGGGGCATGCAAGGCAGCGGGAGTAGTCGCTTAAGTGAGGGTGGAAGGCGCGCAAGCCAGTGAGTGCCAGGCCATGCAGAGCCGGAAAGCGTCGACCGGTCCAGAGCCCGGCGAGTCCCGGTCGCGCGAAGCCAGGGAGGGTTCGACCGCGCGAAGTCAGCGCAGTCGACGAGGGCCGGCCGTGCGGAACCGGGGCCGGCTCGCCGCAGGGACTAGACAAGGCCCTGCGGAGCGCGGCATCGGCCAGCGAGACGGACGGCAGGGCGGATGACCTACCTGAGCGCCGATAGCGCTCGCAGGGCGTCAGGTCGACCCGAGGCACCCTTCTTCGTCTCCGAGCCGGTAGCGGCCCGCTGAGGGGTCGTACGGGGGATGCCTGCTCCTCAGCCGCAAGGGCGATCCGTCGCGGAACCTGATTCGGCACCGTTTCACGTGAAACGGCGACCTCGCGTTAACGGCCGCCGGCACACCAGCCAGGGTCGCCCTTCGGTCGCGAGGCCCTCGGGGCCCTCGGCCCAACACCTCGACCAAGGGGATCGGCGGCAACGACTGAGGGGTCGAAAAGTTATCCACACCCGTTGTCCACAGGCACCCCCAGTTTCACGTGAAACCCCGCGTGAAAGCGGGTGCCAGCCTGTGGATGACGGCCTGTGTTCGGGTTCTCGGCAGCCTGTGGATATCGCTCTGGGGGGCAGCGGTGACGAGATCCGCGATCGACGACCGACGCTGATCTGGATGGCTGAGACCGATCGAACAGGTAGGGACAGCGGTGCCAGACTCGGTTAGGGTCAGCCTCGTGCACGACACCCCTCCCTCAGTCCCGGACTTCACCCAATGGCCCTCGTTTCCCTTCGAGGGTGACCTCCGCGTGAAGCAGCTCGACGACCCGGTCCCGGTCGAACCGCCACGCAAGGGCGAAGGCCTCCGGGAATGCACCGCCTGCAACGCGCCCGACGACGCCTACATCTGGGTGGGAGAGCGGTGGCGGGTTCGCGCCATGGACCGGCCGACCGGCCTGCCGATGGTGCTCATCCTGGAATCGCGGACCCACCTCGACCTGGGTGACCTGCCGAACCTGCTCGCCGCCGAGCTGGGCGTGATGACGGTACGTCTGGAGCGGGCCATCAGGTCGCTGGACGGTGTGGCGCGGGTGCACGTCAACCGCTGGGGCGACGGCTCCGCCCACCTGCACATGTGGTTCCTCGCTCGACCGTACGGCAGGCTTCAGTTGCGAGGGACGTTCCTGTCCCTGTGGGACTCGATCCTGCCGCCGATCTCCGAGGAGCAGTGGCGGGAAAATCTCGCACTCGTCGCTGCCTGGCTCGCCGAGTTCGGTGGCCGGCCGCTGGCCGAGCCGCCCCGGATCCAGTGGCAGGCGCCGTCGAGCCTGCTGGCCCAGTCCGCCGCGGCGGCGGCGCACGCTGCGGCAGCTGCCCAGGAGGAGGCCGTGTCGGTCATCGAGGCGGCCGAGGAGATCCCGGAGCCAGCAGTCGAGGGCATCGTCGGCACCGACCCCGCTGCCGACGACGCTGGCCTGGACGCCGACGACTCGAATGCCGCCGCCGTCGACGCGACCGGCCCCGACGCGACCGGCCGGGACGCGACCGGCCCCGACGCGACCGACTCGGACGCTGCTGGCCGCAACGCCGCCGACCTGGACGCTGCTGACCCCGACGCCGCCGACCTGGACGGCGCAGACCCCGACGCCCCGGACGGGGACGCCGACGGCCGCCCCAGGGACGCGGCAGGGGACACCGATCGAGTAGCGACGTCCTCCGGCGGCCTAGGTGAGCCGGCAACCGACGCCACGTCGGCCTCCACTGCGTCAACGCCCTCCGACGCTCCGGCAACAGAACCCGTGGCCACATCCGCATCGGGAGACACCCGCGACCCGGCAGACGACAGACCCGGCCCGGTCATCCCGTCTCCCCGCAGCGCCCCCACCATCGTCACCGACGAGGGGCGCACCCCACCCGACGCACGCGCGCCGCGCTGACCGTCGGCCCTGTCGCCGGTTCGCGAGAGGCCCGCACGTACGGCATCGCCGTATGTGCGGCGAGCCGGCCGTTGGAGGGGGCGACACGGCGTCGAGGTGGCCAGCCGCGGCCGAGTCCAGGCCGGCCAACGGCCGACGGCCCTGGATGGGCGGTGAGGGTCAGGCCGTGAGGCGGGCGGCGGCCCGGGTGACCAACGAGCCGAGGAGGCGGCCGAAGTCCAGGCCGGCGGCCTGGACGGCCAGCGGCAGCAGCGACGTCTCCGTCATTCCGGGCGAGACGTTGACCTCCAGCACGTGCGGCTGGCCGGCGGCGTCCACGATCACGTCGACCCGGGACAGGTCCCGCAGGCCGAGCGCGGTGTGTGCCGCGAGTGCCACGTCGGCCACCGAGGCGGCCACACCCGGCTCCAGCCGGGCCGGAGCGTGCCACGTGGTCCGACCGGCGGTGTAGCGGGCGGCGTAGTCGTACACGCCGTTACGCGGCACGATCTCCACCGGCGGCAGAGCCTGCGGGCCGTCTCCGAGGTCGATCACGGAGACCGCCACGTCGATGCCGGGCACGTACCGTTCCACCAGGGCTGTCGAGTCGTACGCGAAGCAGCCGACCATCGCGGCCGGAAGTGACGCGGCGTCCCGGACCACCGCGGCGCCCAGACCCGAGCCGCCCTGCGCCGGCTTGACCATGAGCGGAAGGCCGAGCCGGTCGGCGATCCGGTCCAGCACGGCGACCGCGCCCAGTTCGGAGAAGCGGTCGTGCGGCAGGGCCACCCAGTCCGGAGTGGGAATGCCCGCCTCGCGGAGCACCGCCTTCGCGGAGGGCTTGTCCCAGGCGAGGCGGGAGGCTCGGGCGTCACAGCCGACGTACGGGATGCCGCACAGGTCCAGCACGCCCCGCAGCGAGCCGTCCTCGCCGGTGGCACCGTGCAGGGCGATGACTACCGCGTCCGGCGGGTCGGCCGCGAGGGCGGGCAGGAGTGCCACGTCGGCATCCCGCAGCTCGGCCTCGACGCCGACGGCACGCAGAGCGTCGAGCACCCGGCGACCGGAGCGCAGCGACACGTCCCGTTCGTAGGAGAGCCCGCCGGCGAGCACCAGCACACGCAGATCGGCCGCGACGGCGGAATCGGTCACGGAGAAGCGCTCGGCAGCGGTCGTACCCATGCCGGCATCATGCCAAGTCGGGACCCGGCACGTCGGAGCCGGGCCGGCCCCGTCGCCCGGCGGCACCGCCCACGGCGCCGAAGACGCGGCGCGTCGCGATCTCCTGCTCCATGACGCCGGCCAGTCGACGGACGCCTTCGCGGATCCGTTCCGGGGGCGGGAAGCTGAAGTTCAGGCGCATGGCGCCGGTGCCCGTGCCGTCGGCGTAGAAGCCGGTACCCGGCACGTAGGCGACCCGGGCGGCGATGGCCCGCGGCATCATGGCCTTCGAGTCGAGGCCGTCCGGCAGGGTGGCCCAGACGAAGAGGCCGCCGGCAGGCTTGGTCCAGGTGGTGCCCTCGGGCATCAGATCGGCCAGCGCGTCGAGCAGCGCGTCGCGACGCTCGCGGTATACCTCGCGGTAGACCTTGAGCTGTTGCCGCCACGGCATGGTGCCGAGGTAGGTGGCGACGGCGGCCTGCGCGAAACCGCTGGGGCAGAGGATCTGCGCCTCGCTGGCGATGACCAGCTTGTCGCGGACCGCGTGGGGCGCCAGGATCCAGCCGACCCGCAGGCCCGGGGCGAACGTCTTGGAGAAGGTGCTGAGGTAGAAGACGCCTTCGCGCCGCCGGGCCCGCAGCGGGGCTGGGGCTTCACCCTCGAAACCCAGCTGGCCGTACGGGTCGTCCTCGATCACGAGCAGGCCGGCGCGTTCGCAGATGTCGAGGACGCGTTCCCGGCGCTCCTCGCTGAGCGTCACGCCGGCGGGGTTCTGGTACGTGGGAATGGTGTAGAGGAACTTGACCCGTCGGCCGGCTCGGGCGAGGTCGGCGATGGCCGTCTCCAACGCCTCGGGGATCAGCCCGTCGGCGTCCATCGGGACGTGCACCACCTGCGCCTGAGCGGCCTGGAACACTCCGAGCGCGCCGACATAGGTCGGGCCCTCGGCGAGCACCACGTCGCCGGGGTCGAGGAAGAGCCGGGCCACCAGGTCGAGCGCCTGCTGCCCGCCCACCGTGACGACCACGTCCTCGGGTGAGGCACCGCATGCGGCGTCGATCCCGGAGAGCGACATCACCTCGCAGATCCGCTCGCGCAGCTCCAGGGTGCCCTGCCCGATGCCGTACTGCAGAGTGGTCACACCGTGCTCGGAGCCGAGCCGACCGAGCATCTCGCCGACCGCGTCGAGCGGCAGCGCGGCGATGTACGGAGCGCCACCGGCGAGGGAGACGACCTCGGGTCGACTGGCCACCGCGAAGAGTGCTCGGATCTCGGAGGCGGTCATTCCGCGTACCCGCCGGGCGTACCGGTCGGTGTAGTCGTCGAGTGTCGTGCCGGTCATGACCTCACCTCGATCGCTGCTCGGGTGGCTCCGCCCCGGGTACCCCGCACGCTCGTGACCATGGCGGCGGCACACCGATTGTCGATCCTAGCTGCCCAAGGGCAGCCGGCCGCCGTACCGGAACGGATCGACCACATGCCGGACCGTCGCCGGTTTGGTGGGCATCTGCGCGTCCCCTCCCGTACGGCCGATCGGCGGCGTACGATCGCTCGTCGGGGGCAGGAAGGCGGCACTGTCGTTCCATGCCGGCCTCACGACCGAGCCTATTGTGGGGATGCGCCATATGTCGCGACGTCTGGTCAGCCTGACCCTCGACACGCTCGAAGACCTTCCGCGCCCCTGCCGCCAGTGCGTCTACTGGGAGCTGGACCCGGTCTCCGCCGACCGGGCCTGCGCCGCCGGTGACCCCGGCCTGGAGAAGGAGGCGTGGGTCTCCCAGACCCTGCTGGAGTGGGGTTCCTGCGGCAAGCTCGCGTACGTCGACGGCATGCCGGCGGGCTTCGTGATGTACGCGCCACCCGCCTACGTTCCCCGCTCGATGGCCTTTCCGACGTCGCCGGTCTCCGCGGACGCCGCCCTGTTGATGACCGCGAACGTGGTCGCGGCGTTCTCCGGCGGCGGGTTGGGCCGGATGTTGGTGCAGGGCGTTGCCCGGGACCTGACGAAGCGGGGGATCAAGGCGATCGAGGCGTTCGGCGACGCCAAGTTCGGTGACGCGGACGACCCCGCCGGTGGGTGTGTGGCACCGGCCGACTTCTTCCTCTCCGTCGGCTTCAAAACGGTACGTCCGCACCCTCGGTTCCCCCGGCTGCGCCTGGAGCTGCGCACCGCGCTGAGCTGGAAGTCCGACGTCGAGTACGCGCTGGAGAAGCTGCTCGGGTCGATGAGCCCGGAAACCCTGCTGCGGCCCGTCCGTCCCGCCCCGGCCACCCGCTCCACCGGCGGCTGAGTCGTCAGTCGACCACCGTGCCGGCGGTTACCACCGCCCGCAGTGCGCTGACGTCGAGCGAGCCGGTCGGCACGTCCCGCTCGATCGGGTAGTACATCCGCTGCACCGCGGCCACGATCGCCTCCACCACCCGGTCCCGGAACCGGGGGTCGACGAGCCGGGCGCGGTCCACGGGCGAGGTGAGGTAGCCGACCTCGACGCGGACCGCCGGCATCCGCGTCAGCCGCAGCAGGTCCCACGCCTTGGCGTGCGTACGGCAGTCCCGCAGTCCAGTGCGCGCCACGATCTCCCGCTGCACCAGCCCGGCCAGTCGCTCACCGGTGGCCGAGGTGACCCCGTTGTCGGTGCCGTAGTGGTAGGTCGCCACCCCTTCCGCGTCCGGGTTGGCGTGCCCGTCCAGGTGCAGCGAGATGAACACGTCGGCGCCGAGTGAGTTCGCCAGCAGCGCCCGGTCGGTGTCCGGCAGGCACTTGTCGGGTGCCGGACCGCGGGTGAGCTGAACCCGCACCCCGGACGCGGCGAGCCTCCCCTCCAGCCGGCTCGCCAGGTCGTGGACGAGGTCCGCCTCCGTCCAGCGCAGCGGCCCGTCCGGCACCACCATCCCCGGGTCGGTGCCGCCGTGCCCGGGGTCGATGACCACCGTCTTGCCGACCAGCGCCGGCCCGGACTGGCGGATCGCGTCGGACTCACGAAGCCACTGGGGGCGACCGCCGACGACCTTGCGACCGATCCGGCGCAGCGCGTCCATCGTGTGCGGCCCACAGGAGCCGTCGGGGGTGAGCCCGACCTCGCGCTGGAACTGGGCCACCGCACGGGATGTCCGGATGCCGTAGATGGCGTCGGCGCGGCCGACGTCGTACCCCATCTCCAGCAGGCGTTCCTGCAGCGACCGGACGTCCTCGCCGGTGAGCGGCTCGGGGATCGCGTGGTAGAGGGTGCGGGCGCCGAGCCGCCAGCGGGCGGCGTCCAACGCGCCCCAGGTCTCGGAGCCGACCCGGCCGTCCACGCTGAGCCCACGGGACTGCTGGAACGCCCGGACCGCGCGTTCGGTGTCCCTGTCGAACTCGTCGGCGTGCGAACCGGCGGCGGCGAGCAGGTCGAGGCCGGTGAGGATGGTGCGGATCTCGGTGACTGCGGGTCCCCGGTCTCCGGCTCGGATCGGACGCACGCACGACCCCCTCTGCACGAGTCTGGCTGGCCGGGCGGCCCCGGCTTGAGGTTATGCGCTCCGGGGCGGCCAGGTGGCCCGGCCTGGAAAAACTCTGCTCGCGTCGGCCGGGGAGACAGCGAACCCCGCACCCGACGAGCGGGTACGGGGTTCGGTGGTGTTTCTGCGGATCAGAGGGCCGACTCGATGAGCCGGACCAGCTCGCCCTTCGGCTTGGCGCCGGCGATCGACTGCACGGGCTGGCCGTTCTTGAAGACGGTGAGGGTCGGCACCGACATCACCCGGTAGGCCCGGGCGGTCTCCGGGTTCTCGTCGATGTTGAGCTTGACGATGGTGACCTGGTCGCCCATCTCGCCGGCGATCTCCTCGAGCAGCGGCGACACCTTGCGGCACGGCCCGCACCACTCGGCCCAGAAGTCCACCAGCACCGGCTTGTCGGCCTGCAGCACGTCAGCGACGAAACTCGCGTCCGTGACCGCCTTGGTATTTCCCACTATTGCCCCTCCTCCGGGATGTGTTTCCTGTTTCAGCTGAGCGTCGCGATGAACCGCTCGGCGTCGAGCGCGGCGGCACAGCCGGTGCCGGCCGCGGTGATCGCCTGGCGGTAGGTGTGGTCGACCACATCGCCGGCGGCGAAGACACCGGGCACGTTCGTCCGGGTGCCGGGGGCCTGGACCTTCACGTACCCCTCGTCGTCCAGCTCGACCTGGCCCTGGAAGAGCTCACTGCGGGGGTCGTGACCGATGGCCACGAACACGCCTGTCACGTCCAGCACCTTGGTGTCGCCGGTGTGCACGTTGCGGACCCGTACGCCGGTGACCTTGCCGTCGGCGCCCAGGACCTCTTCGACGGTGCTGTTCCACTCGACCTTGATCTTCTCGTTGCTCAGCGCCCGGTCGGCCATGATCTTGCTGGCCCGGAACGAGTCGCGCCGGTGGATGATGGTCACCGAGTCGGCGAAGCGGGTGAGGAAGCTGGCCTCCTCCATCGCCGAGTCACCGCCGCCGACGACCACGATGTGCTGGTTGCGGAAGAAGAAGCCGTCACAGGTGGCACACGAGGAGACGCCGTGGCCCAGGTATTCCTGCTCGCCCGGCACACCCAGCGGACGCCAGGCCGAACCGGTGGAGAGGATGACGGAGCGGGCCCGGTAGGCGGTCTCGCCGACCCACACGGTGCTCACCGCGCCGGCGCCGGAGTCGCCGGTGTCGACAAGCTCGACCCGGGTCACGTCGTCGGTGAGGAACTCGGCGCCGAACCGCTCGGCCTGCTTGCGCATGTTGTCCATCAGCTCGGGGCCGAGGATGCCGTCGGCGAAGCCGGGGAAGTTCTCCACCTCGGTCGTGGTCATCAGCGCACCACCGGACTGCACGCCCTCAATGATCAGCGGCTTCAGGTTGGCGCGCGCCGCATAGACCGCCGCCGTGTAACCGGCCGGGCCGGAGCCGATGATGATCAGGTTGCGGACCTCGTCCACTGCCGTCTCCCGAGTTGTGTGTGTTCGGCGTCGGCGCGCGCACCGATGCTGATCCGAGTGCCGACGCCTGGGGGGTGCCGGCAGCTGACTTCCAGAACGTCATCGTACGAAGCGGGGATTCCCGAGCCGGGCATCCGGTGGGTCAGGTCACGTGGACGCTCATCGCACCGATGACCGCGGATTCACCCTACCCGCGCCGAATACCGGCTGTCCGAGCCGGACCCGGGTACGCCACACTCGGGGCCACTCACCCAGGCCCAGTGTGCCCCGGTCGCGTCGGTGAACCGGATGACCAGCGCCTGCTCGCCCTGGAACTGCGCGTAGTCGATCACTTCGACGATCAGCGGGGCCGAGCCGTGTTCTGCCGCCACGGCCGTCAGGCAGCCGGTCAACGCCACCTCGCTGCTCAGCCGGGCCAGCTGGTCCGAACCGTCGGGGGCAGGCCGCCGGCCCCCCTCGGCGTCCACCCCGGGCTGCTCGCGGGGGGCGCTGCTGGTGGCTCCCCGCAGCGGAGACGGCCTACTGCTCGTGGCGCTGCCCGCCTGACCGAGGGTCTGCCGGGTGTAGTCGGTTCCGCTGTGCAGCGCGGGCCCGGAGGTGCGGGCCGGCCCCACCGCTGCCACATCTCCGGGTGCGCTGGCCGGACGCTCCATGGCGCCGCTGTCCGCGGTGTTCGTCGACAGTTGGCGCAGGCCCAGACCAACCGCGACGACGGCGACCGCAGCGGCAGCCACCGGAGCGGCGTTACGGGCCCAGCGGCGCTGCCGGCGACCCGGGCCGGTGGCTCTGCCGCGCCCCGACTCGGTCGGTGACGGGCTGCCGGGGTGACGGCCGCCCTGTGCCGGGACGCCGACCGGTCTCGCGGGAGCGGCCGGCTCGGGTGGACCGGTGGCCGTGTCATTCGGCTGGGCGTCGGCCGTGGCCAGCGCGGCGGCGATCCGTTCGGCGACGGCCGAGGGCAGCTCCGGGGAGGGCTCGGCCCAGCGGGCCAGGTCGGCGCGGACCTGCGTCACCGCGGGAGCCAGCAGCGCGTACGCCTCGGCCCAGCCCGGGTCCGTGTCGACCAGCCGGGCGACCTCCGCCTGCTGTGGCGTGCCGTCCAACGCGCCGCCGAGGTAGTCAGCGAGCAGGTCGGTGTCGACCTCCCTGAACCCCTCGGTCGTCACGTGTCCTCCTGGTTGGCGTCCTGCCGGTACCGAACCGACCCCGATCCGACGCCCTCGGCCGGGCGCGGGTTCCCCGGCGTGACGTCGGGCACGTCCGCGTGCCGGCCGGCCGGGGCCGGATGCGACGACGACACCGGCCGCAGGTGCCCGAGCAGCACCGCCATCCGGGCCCGACCCCGGGCGCACCGACTCTTCACCGTCCCCTCGGCGACACCGAGGATGCGGGCCACCTCTGCCACCGGGTAGCCCTGCACATCCACCAGCACCAGGGCGGCCCGCTGCTCGAGCGGCAACGCGGCGAGGGCCGCGCGGACGACAAGCGCGGTGTCGTGGTCCTGGATGGGCGCGGCCGGCTCGACACCGCCGGTGCCCGATCCGTCGCCGGACCGGTTGCCGTCGGGCAGCGGCACGGTGGGGTGCGCCTGCCGACGCCGGATCCGGTCCAGGCACGCGTTCACCACGATGCGGTGCAGCCAGGTGGTGACAGCGGAGTCGCCACGAAACCGACCGGCCGCCCGATGCGCCGACAGCAGGGCGTCCTGCAGGGCGTCGGCGGCCTCCTCGCGGTCGCCGAGCGTCCGCAGGGCCACCGCCCAGAGTCGGTCGCGGTGTCGGTGGAACAGAACCGCGAAGGCGTCCCGATCGCCGGCGACGTGGGCGCGCAGCAACTCGAGGTCCGTTGCCGCGTCGCGCCCGTCCATCACCACGGCCAGCGGATGCGGCGCCTACTTCGCGGTGCCCGGCTCACGACCCCTGGACCGTAATCTCCTGTACCCCCAGCTTGAAGCCATCCTCGGACGGGGGCAGTTCGGTGATCCAGAACAGCAGGTACTGGTATTTCTTGTCTGCGTCGAATCCGTTGAAGACCATTGTGGTGGCTTCGTAATCCTCGTAGGGCCGCCCGATGGGGTCCTTGTAGTTCTCCACCAACTGCTTGTCGCCGTCGGACGTCGACGGCGGGTTGGTGGTGCCGCCGAGGAGTTGCGCGGTCGCCCCGGAGGCGGAGAGCACCACCTGTACCGACTTGACGGAGTGCGGGCCGCCGAGGTCGAGCCAGACGCCCATGCCCTTCTTGATGTTGCCGAAGTTCGGGCGCTTGTCGTAGGTGTCGGTTTCCCAACCCTTGTCGATGTCGCCATCGATGATATTGGCGGCGTCCTTGAGCTCGTTGCGCTCCTTGCTGTCCGGGTCGATGATCCGGACGCCCTTCACGGTCAACTTGCGCACCTGGGTGGCGGCCTGGGTGGCCTCGCCGGCCGGAGCGCTGGCGGAGGGCGTGGCCCCGGCGGTGTCCTGCGGGTCCTTGTCGTCGCCGCCGAGCGCGCTGATCCCGATGAGCAGACCGACCAGGGCGACCGCGAGTAGGCCGGCGATGCCGATGGCGACCTTGCGACCACCGGCCGCGGCCAGCGGCGACGGCTCGTCCTCGGTGTCGGCGGCGAATCGCAGCGGCCCGCCGTTGTCGAGGTAGTGCTCCTCCTCGGCCGGCACGTCAAGCCGGGCCAACTCGGCTGCCAGCACATCTGACGACGGTGGTGCGATCTCGGCGTCGAGCAGGTCCATGGTGAGGTCGTCCAGGTACGCCGGAACCCCGGCTCGAACCTGGCGGGGCGCCGCGAGGGTGCCCCCGGCGTCGCGGACCGCGTCCGGGATGGCCGCCCGACCATGGCCGGCGGTGGCGCCGCGCAGGGGCGCCTCGGTGTGCGGCCAGTGACCGGTCAGCGCGAAGTAGAGAACGCCGCCGACCGCCCGGATGTCGTTCTCCTGGCTGTCGTCGCCATCGGTGCGCGCGTCGGCCAGGACCACGCGACCCTCGTCACTGATCATGACGGTGCCGGGGTGGACGTTGCCGTGCACCATTCCGGTCGCGTGCACCGCGGCGAGTGCGCTGGCGACGGCGTTGCCGATCGCGGTGGCCCGGGCGGGATCCAGCGGACCCTCGGCGGCCAGGTCACGCAACGACTGCCCGTCCACCCACTCACGGACCACGTACGCCCGCTCGGCCTCGTCGATAGCGTCGTAGACGCCGACCAGGTTGGGATGGATGACCCGGCTGGCCGCGACGGCGGCCTGAAGCATCTCGGTGGCGGAGTCGCCACCCGGGTAGCGCAGCACCACCGCGACGGGGCGGCGCAGGATGACGTCGACCCCGCGCCAGACCAGCCGACCCGCGCTGTCGTTGTTGATGTGCTCGACCAGCTCGTAACGCTCGGCGAGGATTTCACCGGCCGTGGGAGCACCGAAGGTCATGACCGGCGGAGCACTCTCGTCCGCCTCCTGACCCTCGCCGACCTGGGTCACCCGTCCTCCCTCGGTGATCGTGTCGATCGATGGACCCGCACTGCTGGGCATGTGGCTTCCCGCTCTGCCGTCGAAGGAACCGGCCAACCGGTGTCGACGCGCAGCGTCGGCGCCTGCCGTACCCGTCGAGAGCGACCTTACCCGGCTTGCCCGTCTCCCCGACATGTCATCTTCTTGCCGTACCCGGCGGGGTGCCGGGAGTCGGGGAAGTCGTCCGGTTACGACCGTTGTCGGCCACGTTGCTGGCACATGTACTAGCTCAATCTACGGCTTCACCGCAAGTGACCGACGTCGGGGCCGAGCCCGCGTGCCGCCCACCGCCACCGGCCGCGTTCCCCCCGATCGGACAGGCACGCTCATCCGTACGGCTGGTTATCCACAGGCTGATCCGGTGGCTGACCGGCGAATCGCGGAGTTATCCACAGATGCATCCCCAGCCTGGTGATCCGCGGTCACGTTCCGTGTGGCGATAACTTCTGGTGCCGGGGTGCTCGCCCTCAGCGACCGAGGCGGCGGCGGACCATGCCGACCACCTCGGTGATCTCCCCGATCCGCAGCAGCATGGCGAGACCCAGGTACGTCCCGACGATCACCGCTCCACCGATCACGAGCTGGACGATGGCCTGCAGTCGGGTCGGCGTGTCGCCGCCGGGCAGCAGCTTGACCACGAGCAGGCCGACAAGCGCCGCGCCGAGCGCCGCGACCACGACCCGACCGGCGGTACGCATGATCTCCCCGAGGCCGATACGCCCGACCCGCGGGCGCAGCAGCCAGGCCGAGCCGACCGCCGCGGCCACGTAGGAGACCGCATTGCCAATCATCATCCCCGCGCCGGCGAAGCTGGCGGAGAAGGCCACGAAGAGCACGACCTGCACGCCGATCCGCAGCGCCACCACAGGAATGTTGATCAGCGCGGGGGTACGGGTGTCCGGCAGGGCGTAGAAGGCGAAGGTGAAGAGCTGGCTCACCGCGAACGGGACCAGCGCCAGAGCCGCGGCGAGCAGCACGACGGAGGTGGCGGTGGCGTTGTCCGCGTTGAACGCGCCGAACCGGAACAGCGTGAACGCGATCGGGGTCGCCAGGACGGCGTAGCAGACCGCGATCGGGGCGAGGACCGCCGTGACCGTGCGGGTGCCGCGCGACAGGTCGGCGGCGACGTCGGCGTACCGGCCGTCGGCGGCGGCGGCGCTCATCCGAGGCATCAGCGCGGTGATGATCGAGACGGCGATGATCCCGTGTGCGGTCATCAGCAGCAGGAAGACGTTGTTGTAGATGAGCGGGCCGGCGGCGTTCTCCTTGCCGGCCCTGTTCAGCAGGTTGAACAGCACGATGAGGCCGACCTGGCTCACGGCGACGTAGCAGATCATCCACGCACCGAGCCGGCCCAGCTCGCGCAGGCCGAGCGCGCGGAAGTCGAAGCGCAGCTTCCAGCGGAAGCCGACCTTGCGCAGTGCCGGCAGCAGCCCGGCCGCCTGGATGGCGACACCGAGCAGCGTGCCGCCGCCGATCAGCAGGATCCGGCCGGTGGTCATCGCCTCCGGCTTGACGATCGTCGCGCCGAAGATCGCGATGTACAGGCCCGCCGTGGCGATCACCACGAGGTTGTTCAGGATCGGCGCCCACATCGGGGCCGCGAAGTGCCCCCGGGTGTTCAGCACCGCGCTGATCAGCGCGCTCAACCCGGAGAAGAAGATCATCGGCAGCATGAGGCGGGCCAGCCCCGTGACCAGCTGCGAGTAGTCGCCACTCGACGGGCCGCTGCCGTAGAGCCAGGTAAGCGTCGAGGCGAAGGCGACCGCGAGCAGCGCCGCGACTCCCAGGGCGAGCACCGCCAGAGTAAGCAGCCGTTGGGCGTACGCCTGGCCACCGTCGACGTCGACCTTGCGGCGGCGCACCAGCACCGGAATCAGCACGCTGGTGAGCACGCCGCCGAGCAGGAACTCGTAGACCATCCCGGGCAGGATCTGTGCGGTGGTATACGCGTCACCGACCAGCGCGCCGCCGAGCGCCGCCGCGATGACCAGGTTGCGCAGGAAGCCCGTACCGCGGCTGACCAGGCTGCCGACCGCCATCACCGCGCTGTTGGCCGCGGCGCTCGCCTCGCCCACCTGCTCCTGCGGCGGGGCGGTCGACTCCATGGCCGGCTGGTTCAGCGGCTCGGCGGAAATGAACGTGGCGCCGTCGGAGGGGCGGACGTTGGCTCCCGCACCGCCGTCCCGCGCGGCGTTCGCGCTGCGGTAGAGCCCGCCGCTCATCTCCAGCCTCCCAGGGGTACGTCGAGCCGGGCGCCGACCCGCACGTCACAGACCATAGTCAACCCCTGCCCGTTACCCACGCCCGGCGGATCGGATCACACCCCGGCCCGATAAGCTGGCGATCCCATGTCCGAAGCCTCCGCTCCTCACGCCTCCGACCGCCGCGAACTCACCGCCGCGCAGCGCAACGCCGTCGCCGAACTGCTCCGGGTCTCCCCGGTCGCCGACGAGTTGGGCCGCCGCTTCGTCCGCGCTGGTCACGAGCTGCACCTGGTGGGCGGTTCGGTGCGCGACGCTCTGCTCGGCCGACTTGGCGACGACCTGGACTTCTGCACCGACGCCCACCCTGACGAGACCCTGCGGATCGTCAAGGGCTGGGCCGAGTCGATCTGGGAGACCGGCCGGGAGTTCGGCACCATCGGCCTCCAGCGCGACGGGCTCCGGCTGGAGATCACCACCTTCCGCGCCGAGTCGTACGACCAGGTCAGCCGCAACCCGGTGGTGGTGTACGGCACCAGCCTCGACGAGGACCTGAAGCGGCGGGACTTCACCATCAACGCGATGGCCGTCAGCCTGCCGGAGCACCGCTTCACCGATCCGCACGGTGGGCTGGACGACCTCTCCTCCAAGGTCATCCGTACGCCGAGCACCCCGCGCGAGTCGTTCGGCGACGATCCGCTGCGGATGCTGCGGGCCGCCCGGTTCGCGGCCCAGCTCCGCTTCGCCGTGCACCCGGACGTGCACACCGCGATGACCGACATGGCTGCCGACCTGGACCGGATCACCGCCGAGCGGATCCGGGACGAGTTCACCAAGCTGCTCTGCGGCGCCGACCCGATCACCGGTCTGCGGCTGCTTGTCGACTCCGGGCTGGCCGAGCGGTTCCTGCCGGAGCTGACCGGCCTGAAGCTGGAGATCGACGAGCACGCCCAGCACAAGGACGTCTACGAGCACACGCTGACGGTCGTCGAGAACGCGGTCTCGTTCGAGGAGGATGGCTGCGACTTCATCCTGCGGATGGCCGCCCTCATGCACGACGTGGGCAAGCCCGGGACGAAGGCGGTCGGGTCCGACGGCCGGGTCAGCTTCCACCACCACGAGGTGGTCGGTGCTCGGCTGACCAAGGCCCGGATGAAGGCCATGCGCTACCCCAAGGAGATCACCGCGAAGGTGACCGCCCTGGTCGCCCTGCACCTGCGCTTCTACGGGTACGGGCGGGGCGAGTGGACCGACTCGGCGGTGCGCCGCTACGTCGCGGACGCCGGTGATCTGCTGCCGCGGCTGCACAAGCTGACCCGCTCGGACTGCACCACCCGCAACCGTCGCAAGGCCGCCCAGCTCGCCGCGGACTACGACGCGCTGGAGGACCGGATCGCCCGGATCGAGGCCGAGGAGGACCTGGCCCGGGTCCGCCCCGACCTGGACGGCAACGCGATCATGGAGCTGCTCGGCGTACCGCCGGGACCGGTGGTGGGGCGGGCCTGGAAGCACCTCAAGGAACAGCGCCTGGAGCACGGCCCGCTGGACCGCGACGCCGCCGAGGCCGAGCTGCTGCGCTGGGCCCGCGCCGAGGGCCTGATCACCTAACCCCGCCCTGCCGCGAGCCGGGCGATGATCGACTCGGTTTCGGTGAAGTCGCGGCGTCCCGGCACTGCGGATGCCCCGACTTCCACGAGACCGAGTGGATCACCACGGCGTACGCCGACGGCGCCCCTCCCGAACCAGGAGCGGCGCCGCCGGCATTCGTCGTCAGCGGGTCTCGACGGCCGTCCCGTCGACGGAGACGGCGCCCTTGCCGGCGGACGCGCCGTTGCCGCCCGGCGTGGACGCCGAGCCCAGCCGCGCCAGCAGGCCGGCCAGGTCGATGCCGGTCAGGTCGCTGCCCAGCTGGAGCCCCTGAGCCACGTTGCCGGCCACCGACTTCGTCAGCGACGACGCGCCGTCGGTGGAGATGACAGTCATCTTGTCGATCGCCCCGATCGGGGCGCTGGCCGCCTCGACCACCTGCGGCAGGACCTTGACCAGCAGGTCCAGGACCGCCGCCTCCCCGTACGCCGCGAACGCCTCGGCCTTGCGGGCCATCGCGTCGGCCTCCGCCTCGCCCTTGGCCAGGATCGCCGCCGCCTCGGCCGCACCCTCGCGCTCGACCGCCTCGGCGATCGCGGAGCGCCGCCGCTGCTCGGCCTCACCCTCCTTGGCGCCCTCGATCGCGTTCGCCTCGGCGAGCGCCGCCCGCCGGGCCCGCTCGCCCTCACCGGTGAGCCGTGCCTGCTCGGCTTCGGCCTGGGCGGCGGCGATGGTGGCCTGCCGCCGCGCGTCGGCGTTCAGCACCGCCGCGTTGCGGGCCGCCTCGGCCTCCTGCTCCACCTTGTACCGAGCCGCGTCCGCAGGCTTGCGCACCTCGGTGTCGAGCTGCCGCTGCTTGAGCTCGGCGTTGCGCTCGGCCACCTTCTGCTGCTCGGAGAGGATCGCCTGGTCCCGCTCCGCCTGGGCGAGCGGCCCGGCCGCGGCCGACTTGGCCTTGGCCGCGTCGATCTCCGCCTGGATGCCGGCCTGCTTGAGGGCCAGATTCCGGTTCGCCTCCGCGATGGCCTCCTCGGCGAGCAGCCGCTCCTGCTCGGCCTGCTGCCGCGCCCGCGCCTCGGCGATGGCCGCGTCCTTGAGCACCCGGGCCGCCTCGGGTCGACCCAGGTCCTGCAGGTACGAGCCCTCGGCGAGGATGTCCTGGAGCTGGAAGGTGTCCAGCACCAGACCCTGGTTGGTCATCGAGTGCTCGGCCTCCTCGGCGACCGCGTTGGCGAACGCCGCCCGGTCCCGGATGACCTCCTCGACGGTGAGCCGGCCGACGATCGAGCGCAGGGCACCGGCCAGCACCTCCCGGGTGAAGTTGTCGATCTCGTCCTGCTGGTGCAGGAACCGCTGGGCCGCCGCCCGGATCGCGTCCTCGGTCCCGCCGACCTTGACGATCGCCACGCCGTGCAGGTCGGCGCGGATGCCCTGCTTGCTGACCGCGCCCCGGATGCCGACGTCGATCCGCCGGCTGGACAGGTCGAGCGACTGGAGCTTCTGCACCACCGGGAGCACGAAGACCGAGGCGCCCAGCACCACCTTCTGGCCCGAGTTGTCGGTCGACCTGCCACCGTCGGCGGTGTGCGTGGTGCGGCCCTTTCGGCCGGTGACGATGAACGCCTCGTTCGGCCCGGCCACCTTGATCCGGGAGAGGACGAAGAGCACCAGGACGAGCGCGAGGAGAACCGCGCCGCCGACAGCTATCAACAGGGGCATGGAGGGGAGTCCCGTCTACGAGGAGGTAATTCAGTAGGTTTCGACGTGCACGCTGGTCTCGCTGAGCGCCTGCACGACGAAGATCTGGGCGCCGACCGGGATCGGCTGGTCGGCGCGGGCATTGAGCTTGACCGGCTGGCCGGCCACACGTACGCGCACCTCGCCGTACCCGTTCACCGGCACCGGGGTCACCACCAGGCCGAGCGCGCCGACCAGGTCGTCCCGCGTGGGGGTGGGGTCCGTCCGCATGTTGCGCGCCGCCCGACTGAGCCGCGACGCCAACCACGCCGTGGGCACGGCCGCGAGCAGGCCCCCGGCCGCCGCACCGGCGATCATGCCCGGTGTACGCGCACCGAGCAGCTCGTTGACGATCGCCCCGCCGAAGCCGAACGCACCGGCGAACCCCGCGACCGTCTCGGTGGAGATCGGCCCGTCCACATCGGCGTGCCCGAAGTGCAGCAGCTCGCTGCCGAGCAGGGCGAGTGCCAGCACCACGACACCCGCCCCGCCGATGATCAGAAAGATGAGCGTCCCCGTGGCCACGACCCGCACGGTATCGACGTCGTGCAAAGGCGACGACCGGCCGAACGGCTCAGCGTGGTGCCACGCTCACCTCCAACTCGACCAACTGTTTGGGCAGTTGCTGGCGGACCAGCTCGCGACCCGTCGTGTCGGTGAGCACGAAATCACCGGACCCGTACGGCCGCCGGTAGAGCAGCCGGTCGTCGCCGACCCAGGTGACGTCGGCGGTGGGCAGCGGGTTGACGACCCGTCCGGTGGCCGTATCCACCAGCAGCGGCTCCTGCTGGCCCTGGACGACCACCAGGTTGCCGTCCGGCGACCAGGCCCACGGCCCGGCCGGGTCACCGGGGATCGGCTCGAACCGGGTCGGTCTACCGTCGTCGGCGGAGAACATCTGCACGCCCCTGCGGGGGTGGCGGACCGACTCGGACCGGGGTTTGCCGTCTGCGGTCTGCTGCAGTGCCACCTCTCGGCCGTCCCGCGTCCAGACGAAGAAGCAGTGGTCGGTGCAGAAGAAGCGCTGCCGGGACACCGGGTAGGTGTGCTTCGCGCCGTCCGTGTCCACCACGATGAAGCCGAAGTGATCCACCTGGTCGGTGGTGAACAGCAGGCGCCGACCGTCCGGTGACCACGCCGGGCGGGTCAGGGCGCGGCCGACCTGGTGCCAGCGGGTCTTGCCGGTCAACATGTCGACCAGTCCGACCTCGCGTGGACGGTTCTCGTCGACGACGGCGACCAGCGAGCCGGTCGGCGCGGGGTAGATCCCGTCGTAGCGGTCGGTGGGGACGTAGCGGCCTCGGCTCCGGTCCAGCAGAAAGCCGTTGCCCGACCCGCCGCTGCCCTGTGCACGGGTCACCACCCAGTCGCCGGGCAGCACCAGCGGTGCTGCGGTCCAGTTCGCACCGGGGGCGGGCCGGAGCGACGGCGATGGGCTGGCGGTCACGGGTGGCGTCGCGGGGAGCGGGGCCGACCGGGGCCGGAGCAGCACGAACGGCACGGCCGTCGCGACGATCGCGACCAGAGCGGCCGCGCCCGCGGTCATCCGCCGCCGGCGGCGCAGCCGGCGACCCTGGCCGATCGCCCGGACGGCGAGGCCCGGAGCGGGCGCGGCACCGTCGGCGAGGTCGCGTACCGCCCGGCGCAGCGTCTCGTCCAGGTGCGTGGTCATCGCGTCACCTCCGGGCGGTCGGTCAGCTCGTCCAGATCCGGCACCAGGTGCCGGAGCCGTGCCAGTGCCCGGGCGCTCTGGCTGGCGACCGTGCCGGCGCGGCAGCCGAGCAGCCTGGCGGTCTGCTCGACGCTCAGGTCCTCCAGGTAGCGCAGGGTCAGCACGGCGCGCTGCCGGGGCGGCAGCGCCCGCAGTGCCTCCAGCAGCAGCAACCGCAGGTCGGCCTCCTGACCGCCGTCGCGGTCCGCCGGCCGCTCCGGCAACTCGGCCACGGACACCTCCGCGCGCCGCGCCCGTCGACGCCAGCCGGAGACCTGATCGTGGTAGAGGATGCGTTTCACGTACGGCTCGGCGTCTCCCCTGATCCGTGGCCAGCGGGCGTACGCCTTGGCCAGCGCGTTCTGCAGCAGGTCCTCCGCCGCGTGCTGATTTCCGGCCAGCGCGTACGCGACGCGCAGCAGAGCGGCCCCCCGTTCCTGCACGAACGTGGTGAACTCCCCGTCGACCTCCGCCACCGTCCACCTCCGTAGCTCAGACGCTCGGCGGAAGGGAAACTTTGCCTCGTGGCGCGGGACAATGTCGGGATGAGGTGGACTGTTCTCGACTCGCCGATCGGAGAGTTCTCTGTCGGCACCGGGGCGGAGGGCGTCCGGGCGGCGCACTTCGGCCGGGTGGAGTCGGCGACCGACGAGCCCGGTGACGACGCCGCCCGGCAGACCGTCGCCGAGCTGCGGGCGTACTTCGCCGGTGAGCTGACCGCGTTCACCGTGCCGGTGTCGGCTCCGGGTGGCTCGGAGTTCGAACGGGCGGTGTGGCGGGAGATGACACGCATTCCGTACGGCGAGACGCTGACGTACGGCGAGGTGGCGCGCCTGGTCGGTGATCCCGGTGCGGCACGGGCGGTGGGTGTGGCCTGCAACCGCAACCCGATTCCGGTGCTCGTGCCGTGTCACCGGATCGTCGGCGCGGGCGGCAAGCTGGTCGGGTTCGGCGGGGGTCTGCCCCGCAAGGTCAAGCTGCTGGAGCTGGAGGCCGGGGTCGCGCTGCGACACGCCTGGTCCTGAGCCTAGGCACGTGACGGTTGTTACAGATTTCGATACTCCGTCCTCCGCATCTCACTTTCACGTCCTGCCGTTGATCGGTGCGCGGCTTGCCAGCGACGGCCGAGATCAACGAATGAGGAGGTAGTGGCAGTGCCAAGCGTGGTTGACGTGCCACCGGAGGAGCTATACAAAAGTGGTATGGCCTTCACCCTGACGCTCAAGCCCGAAGTCGAACAGCGCCTCAAGGAGTTGGCCGAGGCCGAGCACCGCTCGATGCACAAGACCGTCGAGGTGGCGATCCAGGAGTACCTCGAGCGTCAGGAGCGCAACGAGTGGACCCGGCAGGCCGCCCGGCGGGTCTTCGAGGAGGACGCGGAGTTCTTTGAGATGTTGGGGGACCGATGATCCAGCCCTGGCCCGAGCCGGAAGACCTGTTGATCCTCCTGTCCGAGCACACCGGCCCGCAGAGTCGCGTGCGGGACGGCGGCATCCTCGTCGCTGCGGCGACTCGTCCACACGCCCGGGTCCTGGGGCGTGCCGTCTACCCCACCGTGCTGGACAGGTCGGCGGCGCTGCTGCACGGGTTGATGGTGTGGCGCCCGCTCGACATGTGGAATGCGGGGCTCGCCTGGGCGGCGATGCGGATCTTCCTGGTCCGCTCGGGGGTGACGCTCAACATGCCGGCCAAGGAGCGGATGGCGTTGACGGACGCGCTGGCCAGCGGCGAGGTCGACTCGGTCGACGAGTTGGCGCTGCGGCTGTCGCCGTACCTGGAGATGGCGGGCTGAACGCGGCGAGGGCCGGGTCCTTTCGGACCCGGCCCTCGGCGTTACTGCTGGTGTTCAGCGGGTCAGCGCTCGACCTCGCCGGCGATGAACTCCTCCACGGCCTGGTGGGCGTCGTGGTCGGCGTACTGCACCGGCGGGGACTTCATGAAGTACGACGAGGCCGACAGGATCGGGCCGCCGATCTTCCGGTCCAGCGCGAT
Organism: Micromonospora sp. NPDC049274; assembly: GCF_040678875.1. Classification (NCBI taxonomy): domain Bacteria; kingdom Bacillati; phylum Actinomycetota; class Actinomycetes; order Micromonosporales; family Micromonosporaceae; genus Micromonospora; species Micromonospora sp. NPDC049274. The sequence goes on along the minus strand of NZ_JBFAQS010000003.1, from coordinate 149,368 downwards.
CTTCGCGGCGCGGACCGCGTCGATGATGACGCCTGCCGAGTTCGGCGAGTCCCACACCTCGAGCTTGAGCTCGGCGTTGAGCGGGGTGTCGCCGAACGAGCGACCCTCCAGGCGGATGTACGCCCACTTGCGGTCGTCCAGCCACGGCACGTGGTCCGACGGGCCGATGTGCACGTCGCTCTTGCTCATCTCGTGCGGGATCTGCGAGGTCACCGACTGGGTCTTCGAGATCTTCTTCGAGACCAGGCGGGTGCGCTCCAGCATGTTCATGAAGTCCATGTTGCCGCCGAAGTTGAGCTGGTACGTGCGCAGCAGCTCGACACCGCGGTCCTCGAAGAGCTTCGCGAGGGCGCGGTGCACGATCGTGGCGCCGACCTGGCTCTTGATGTCGTCACCGACGATCGGCAGGCCCGCGTCGGTGAACTTCTGGGCCCACTCCGGGTCGGAGGCGATGAAGACCGGCAGGGCGTTGACGAACGCGCAGCCGGCGTCGATCGCGGCCTGGGCGTAGAACTTGGCCGCCTGCTCGGAGCCGACCGGCAGGTAGCAGACGACGACGTCGACCTGCGCGTCGCGAAGCGCCTGCGTCACGTCGACGGGGGCGGCGTCGGACTCCTCGATGATCTCGCGGTAGTACTGGCCCAGACCATCGAAGGTCGGGCCGCGCTGCACGGACACGCCGGTCGGCGGCACGTCGCAGAGCTTGATGGTGTTGTTCTCGCTGGCGACGATCGCCTCCGCGAGGTCCATGCCCACCTTCTTGGCGTCGACGTCGAACGCCGCGACGAACTGAACGTCAGAGACGTGGTAGTCGCCGAAGGTGACGTGCATGAGACCCGGGACGCGGTCGTTCGGGTCGGCGTTGCGGTAGTACTCGACGCCCTGAACCAGGGACGAGGCGCAGTTACCCACACCGACGATGGCGACGCGGACGGAGCCCATAGCGTCTGCCTCCTTCTTTTCTGTCACGGCCGCTCTTTCCTGGTCTCTCCAGGTGGAGGCGGGCTGTTGTCTTCTCGTCGGCCACCGGCCGTCCCCACGTGCGGGACCGTCGGGGCTCGGCCGGAGCGCTCGTTGGCGATGAGCTCCTCCAGCCAGCGGACCTCACGCTCACAGGCGTCCAGGCCGTGGCGCTGCAGTTCCAGGGTGTAAGCGTCGAGGCGCTCGGCCGCGCGGCCCAGCACGTCACGAAGCCCTTCGCGACGTTCCTCGATCTTGCGGCGGCGACCCTCCAGAATGCGCAGGCGGGTCGCCTGGTCGGTCCGGGCGAAGAACGCGAAGTGCACACCGAAACCCGTGTCGTCGTAGGTCTCGGGCCCGGCCTGAGCGATCAGCTGGGCGAAGCGTTCCTTGCCGTCCGCGGTGATTTTGTAGACCACCCGACCTCGTCGGCTGGTCAGCGCGGGAACCTCCTCGGCGGTGGCGGGCGTCTCGGCGGCTTCGGTGATCCATCCCGCCGCCTGCAACCTGCGCAGGGTCGGGTAGAGCGAGCCGTAGCTGATCGCCGCCCGGATCGCGCCGAGTTTGGCGGTCAGCTCCTTGCGCAGCTCATAGCCGTGCATCGGAGACTCCTGCAGGAGGCCGAGGATGGCGAATTCGAGCACGAGCCACCCTCTCTTTACCCTCCGGCGCGGAGCGGTAACCGCCGCGATGTATCGGACCGATACATCGCACGTTAGCGGGTCGCGTGGGCCAGGGCAAACCCCCGTTCCGAGGTGCTGTCGTCACGGATCGTGACCGTGGTCGCCTCGTCGAGCCGGACCGCGTACCCTTCTCCGCATGCGTACGCAGCGCCAGGTCGTCGACTACTCGCTTCAGAAGCGAGCAGTGCTGCGTGAGCTCCTGGCCGGCCGGGTCGGCACGTACGACGTGTGCGACGCGTCGCCGTACCTGAAGAACGCTGCCCGGTTCCACGGCGAACCGACCGACCGCCGCTGCCCCATCTGTCGGAGCGAGAATCTGACTCTCGTCCACTACATTTACGGGGACGAACTCAAGCAGTCCGCCGGACAGGCCCGGACACTGGCCGAGCTGCCCGTGCTGGCGATGACGCTACGTGAGTTCCAGGTCTTCGTGGTGGAGGTGTGCCTCGGCTGTGACTGGAACCATCTCGTCGAGCAGTACCTGCTCGGCCGGGAAGGTCTCACGGGCGATGGCGACGGTGTCGCCGGTAGCGAGCAGGACGCGGCGGGCGCCGAGGGCGCAGGTCGGCGGAGGCGAGAGGCGCAACGGTGATCTCAGGTGGTTCGACCGGCTCCGGGGCCGTGCACATGACCCGGGACGGCCGACCACTCGTTGGTCCGATTGGCCCGATTGATACGGCAATGACCTTGGCGATCCGGCACCCTCGTGCCGGCGTCCCGGGTGAAGCAACTCACGGCAACCCGGTGGCGGCGCAGTCGCGCCCCACCGCGACCGGCAGGGTGTGAGGAATGAACTCGTACGGCGATCCCAGTTCTGCGCGCGGGCGGGCCCAGTACCCGGGCCCGAACGGCGACCCCGGACCGGGTGCGGACGACGCGTACCGCCGACCAGGTGGTGACTCTCGTGCCGGCGGCTGGTCCGCCGCCGAGCAGCCAGCGGCGCCCCCCGGCCGCGCCTCGGTGACACCGCCGGCCGCCGGCGGTCGTGCGTCGGTGGGTGGTTCGGCATCCGTGCCGCCGCGCGGCGGTGCCGCCGCCGGTTCCGCGTCGGTGGGCTCGGCCACCCCGGGCCGGAGCGGCCGGGCCTCGGTGCCCGTGTCGCCGGCGCCCGGTGCGGCCGCGGGGCGCGCCGGTGCGGGCCGGGCATCCGTCCCGGTGTCGCCGGCGCCGGGCGCGCCCGCCGGCCGGGCACGTGTCGGCGCCGCTGCCGTCGGCGCGGCCTCGGCCGGCCGGGCCAGCGTCGGCTCCGCGTCGGTGGGAGGCCGTGCCGCGGTCGCGCGGGCGAGCGTCTCCCCGGTCTCCGGCGGGCCTGGTGGCCCGGGGGGTCCGGGTGGGCCGAACGGGCCGGGTCGAGGTGGCCGAGGTGGCCGCGGCGCGGGTGACCCGGCCGGCGCGGCCCGGGCCAAGAAGCGCAAACGGATGAACCTGGTGATCGCCGGGTTCGCCGTCTTCATCATGCTCGCCGGTCTTGGCGTGGTCGGGTTCACCTACTACTCGACGAACGTCGTCATGCCGGACGAGATCACCCCGCCGCAGGCGACCACCCTGTACGCGTTCGACAACAAGACGATCATCGCCAAGGTCGGCTCGCAGAACCGCACGCTTGTCACCATCGACCAGATCCCGGAGTACGTGCAGCACGCGGTGGCGGCCGCCGAGGACCGCAACTTCTACCGGCACTCCGGTGTGGACTACAAGGGCATCGTCCGGGCCGCGTGGAACAACGTCTCCGGCGGTGACAAGCAGGGCGCCTCGACGATCACCCAGCAGTACGCCCGCAACGCCATCGAGAACCTCAAGGACGACAGCTACGGCCGAAAGGTCAAGGAGGCGATCTTCGCCTCCAAGCTGAACGACGAGTACACCAAGCCGCAGATCATGCAGCACTACCTGAACGTCATCTACTTCGGGCGGGGTGCCTACGGCATCCAGGCGGCGGCCGACACCTACTTCGGCAAGTCGGTGTCGGAGCTGACGCCGGCCGAGGGCGCGGTGCTCGCCGCTCTTATCAAGCAGCCCGAGCCCAGCTCGACCCACAAGGGGTTCGACCCGGCGATCAACCCGACCGATGCCCAGGACCGCTGGAACTACGTGATCGACGGCATGGTCAAGGAGGGCTGGCTGCCTGCGGCCGAGCGGCCCACCGTATACCCGACGAAGTCCCTCAAGAGCCCGAAGAAGGGCGGCGTCGGGCTCGACTACGGTATCGACACGCCGTACGGCAACGTCATCAACTACGTCCGCGAGGAGATGCGGGACAAGGGCATCTGCGTCGACAAGGACGAGCAGGTGACGGACACCAAGCCCCTGTGTTCCCAGGCGTTGATGGCCGGCGGTTACCGCATCCGCACCACTATCGACACCAAGATGCAGGCCGCAGCGGTTGCAACGGCCCAGCGCAAGAGCAAGGGCTCCGAGCTGGCCGACCAGCCGAAGAACCTCATGGCCGCGGTGGTCTCGATCGACCCCGAGCACGGCCGGGTGGTCGCCTACTACGGAGGTGACAACGGCACCGGCACCGACTACGCCGGCAAGAACACCGACTCCAGCGGGGCGATCAGCGGTGGCCACTCACCCGGCTCGAGCTTCAAGATCTACACCCTGGCCGCCGCCCTCAATGCCAAGAAGGCGCTCGAGTCCCGGTGGAAGGGCAAGGCCTTCAAGCCGGAGGGCACCGGGTTCAAGGTCAGCAACGCCGGCGATGACGACCCGTCCTGCCACAACTCCTGCACGCTGCGGGTGTCCACGCTCAAGTCGCTGAACGTGCCGTTCTACTACGTCACCCAGGACATCGGCGCGGACAAGGTCATCGACATGGCCAAGCAGGCCGGCGTCACCACCATGTGGCGCACCGACACCAACCCGGCGAAGGCGTACGACCTGACCAAGACGGACCCGAAGGACATCACGCCGGAGCCGTTCTTCAACGTGGTCGGCTACGGCCAGTACCCGATCACGGTGCTGGACCACGCCAACGGTGTGGCCACCTTCGCCAACGGGGGCGTCTACAACAAGGCGCACTTCCTCTACTCCGTGGAGAAGCAGAACCCCAACACCGGCAAGTGGGACAAGGTCTACAGCGAGAAGCTGGACTCGAAGAAGAAGATCGACAAGGACGTGGTCGCCGACGTGACGTCGGTGCTGAAGGACTACCCGGCCGCGGTCCACCACCAGCTCGACGACGGCCGCAAGGCGGCCTCCAAGACCGGCACCTGGGAGCTCAAGGGCGACAGCTCCGACAACGGTGACGCCTGGATGATCGGCTACACGCCACAGTTGGCCACCGCGGTCTGGGTGGGCAACGTCGGCCCCCGGAAGCCACTCATCCTGAAGGACAAGCGCAAGGTCAGTGGTGGCAACCTCCCCGGTGACATCTGGGAACGGTTCATGAACGAGGCGCTGAAGGGCAAGGACAAGCTCGACTTCCCGCCCGCGGCGAACATCGGCGACCCGACCGCCGGTAACGGTGAGGCCGCACCCCCGCCTCCGCCGCCGCCCGGTCAGCCGGGTGGGCCGGGTGGGCCGGGCGGACAGCCCTGTGACCCGCTCACCAACCCGTTCTGCCCGCGTACCGACGGCAACCCCGGTGGCAACAACCCCGGCGGCAACAACCCCGGCGGTCCGGGTGGCCCCGGCGGCCCAGGAAACGGCGGAAACGGTGGTGGGCTGCTGCCCAGCCTGCCACCGGCCACTCGGGACTGACCCGCACCGCCCCGTACGCCGCCGTCGGCTGGACGACCTGTCCGGCCGGCGGCGGCGTTTCCGTACCCCCGATCTCGGCGTCGGGACAGGACGAGAACCCCCGTCGTACGGCAGGATGCCTTTTCATGAGCACCCAGTCGACGCCCGGCATCGACGACGCCGGCACCACCGACCACCCGTCCCGCTCCGACGGGTTCGTCCGCGGCCTGTCCGGTGCCATCGGCGGGCCGCTGGGCGACCACGCCACCGCACTGGACCGGCCGGCCGGCCACGAGCGCCGATTCTGGACAGTCGTCCGGATCGTCCTGGCGCTTGCCTGCCTCACGCTCGCACTGCACTGGGTGCAGAAATCCCCGTGCCAGGACGGCGCCTGGCAGAAGAACGTCCAGTACACCCGGTTCTGCTACACCGATGTGCTCGCCCTCTACTACGCCGAGGGCCTCAACGAGGGCAAGGTGCCCTACCGGGACCACCCGGTGGAATACCCGGTGCTGACCGGCTACTTCATGGGGGCGCTGGGTCTGCCGGTGCACGCCATCGGCGACGGCGACCCGAGCATCAACCAGGGCCAGTGGTTCTACAACCTCAACGCGCTCGTGCTGGGTGCCCTCGCCGTGGCGACCGTGGCGGTGATCCTGGCGTTGCGCCGCCGACGACCCTGGGACGCCGCGTTGTTCGCGCTCGCCCCGGCGCTGGTGCTCACCGCCACCGTCAACTGGGACCTGCTCGCCATCGGGTTGGCGGCGTTCGGTCTGCTGGCTTGGGCCCGACGACGACCAGCGGTGGCCGGTGTGCTGCTCGGCCTGGCCGGCGCGGCGAAACTCTGGCCGCTGTTCCTGCTGGGGCCGATCCTCGTCCTGGCGCTGCGAGCCAACCGGCTCCGCGCCGCGCTCACCGCCCTCGGCGCGGCGGCGGTGGCAGTGGTCCTGGTGAACCTGCCGGCTTACCGCGCCAACCCGGACAACTGGGGCCGGTTCTTCGAGCTGAACACCACCCGGCCGATCGACTGGGGCACGCTCTGGTACATCGGGCGCTACCTCGACGGCAAGGTCGGCAACGACCCCGGCCAGCAGGGCCCGTTCGACTGGTTGAACGCCAACATCCCGGCCCTCAACACCATCTCGTACGCCCTGTTCGGGCTGGCCTGCCTCGGCGTGGCCGTGCTGGCGCTGCGGGCGCCGCGCCGGCCTCGGCTCGCCCAGCTCGCCTTCCTGGTCGTCGCGGCGTTCCTCATCTTCAGCAAGGTCTGGTCCCAGCAGTTCGTGCTCTGGATGCTGCCGCTTGTGGTGCTGGCCCGCCCCAAATGGGGTGCCTTCCTGGCCTGGCAGCTCGCCGAGGTCTGCTACTTCGTCGCCTTCTACGGGGAACTGCTCGGCGCGGCGACCAGCAAGCCGGTCTTCCCGGAGGGGGTGTTCGTGCTGGCCTCGACGTTGCGGCTGGGCACGGTGGTGGTGCTCTGCGTGTTCGTCGTCAAGGAGATCCTGCACCCCGAGCAGGACGCCGTACGGGCCACCTACGCCGACGACCCGGACGGCGGCGTGCTCGACGGCGCACCAGACGCGTCCTGGCTGGATCGCTGGCGCCGCCGAGCAGTGACCAGCGAGCCCGAACCCGAGCCCGCGATCACCACAACGTGAGACAGGGCGTCAGAGTCGGTAGACGACGGCGTCGCCGACGTCCTGACGTGTGATGCCGAGCGACTCGACCGGTGCGTCGATGGTGATCTCCCATGGCGTACCGGGCACCTGGCCGCGCAGCAGCACCACCGTGCGGACGCCGAGCGTCCGCAGGTAGTCGACGCTCGTCTGGTCGGGGAACGACTGGCTGACCCGGCGGACGTCGTCGAGCTGCCGAGGCGTGAAGCCACTGCCGCCGTTCACCACGTCCGGGAAACCACTGGTCGACCAGAGCATCACGTGCTGGTCGATGCTCTGGTTGCTGGGCAGCACCAGCAGCGGTCCCTCCGCCGAGCGCATCGCCGCCGGCTGGGCCGGGACCACCGGATGCGGGGTGGCGTTCAGGCCCTCGAGGGTGACCAGCAGCAGTGGCAGCAGGGTGGCCATCCGCAGCCACGGCCCCGGCCAGGACGGGATCCGCTGGGCGGCCAGCTCACGGACCCGATCGGTGAGGGCGGTGATCGCGCCCGCCGCGAGCAACGCGAGCAGCAACGTCGTCCAGAGCATCAACCGGCCCGGGGTACGCAGCGCGTTCCACCCCGGCGCGTGCTCGAAGAGCGGCACGTAGGTGAACGTGCCGTCGAAGAAGCGGGTGCCCATCGCGAAGGCCATCGTCACCAGCACCCCGACGAGCAGCAGCAACCGGTGCCGCAGCCGCCAGACCGAGAAGAACAACCCACCGGCGGCCAGCGCGTAGAGCACGAAGCCCGGCAGCAGCGTCATCTCCGAATGCCCCGGCAGCGCCGCGCGGGCGCCCTCGTGCAACCCGCCCCAGATGCGGGATTCGGCGGGCGCGGTCACGAAGCCGGACGCCGGCGGCGAGAAGATGCTGACGTCGCGGATCGTCCGCTCGGCGTACGGGTGCAGCTCGGTCACCTTGAAGTACGGGAACGCCATCAGCAGGCCCACCCCGGCGAAGAGCACCCCGCCGAGCACATCGGCCACGAGGAGCCGGCGACCGAACGGCAGCGCCCGGCCGGACCTCAGCCGGCGAACTCCGAACAGCACCGCTACGACGAGCACCACGCCGGCCAGGAAGTACGCGAACGGCAGGCCGATGCCGAAGCCGAGGCTGACCTGCCAGGCCGCCACCAGCCAGCCGGCGTACACCCAGCCGTCGTGCCGCCGCTCCGGCCGGTAGCCGTAACGCAGCGACCAGCCGTGCCCCCGCGCGAGCATCGCGAGAGCCAGCGGGATGCCACCGTTGGAGAGCACGTGCAGGTGCCCGGCCTGGGCCAGCAGCCACGGCGCGTAGGTGTAGCCGACGCCGGCCACGGCGGCGCCGATCCGACCCGCGCCGAGCTGTCGGGCCAGCGCGTACGCCCCGAGGGTGGCGAGCGCGTGCGCCAGCACGAACATGATGTTGTAGCGCAGCACCGCGTCCTGGGGGCCGCTGCCGAGCATCCCGGCGGGGGCGTAGCCGAGCAGCGTGTCGGAGAACGCGAAGCTCCACAGCTCCGGGAAGAACGTGTTGGACTGCCACAGTCGCGCCGGATCGGCCAGCAGGATGTGCCCGGACCACGCCATCTGCCAGGACTGCAGGCTCGGGTCCCAGTAGTCCTGGGGAAGCGTGTACCGCGGGTAGCGCAGCGTCGGCCAGGTCATCAGCACGGCCAGCGCCAGCGCGGCGAGGGTGGCCAGGGTCCACTCGTGGGCGAGGAACCGGCCGACGGCGCGGACAGCTCGGCTGAGTCGGCTGGGTCGCGGCTCCGGCGCCGACACGAACGCCTCCCAGCGTTCGGCCTCGACCGGCTTCGGGTCGCCGTCGGCCTTCTGCGGACCGTCGGCGTCCTCTACCTTCGTACCCTCGGCCTCGTCGGCGTCCGTGACCGCGCCGTCGGCCTTGGCAACGTCCTTCGTGCCGTCGGTCTTCGCGGTGTCGGTCTTCGTGCCGTCGGTCTTCGCGGCGTCGGCTTTCGCGCCGTCCTTCGGGCCGTCGGTCTTCGCGGCGTCGGCTTTCGCGCCGTCCTTCGGGCCGTCGGTCTTCGCGGCGTCGGCTTTCGTGCCGTCGGCTTTCGCGGCGTCGGCTTTCGTGCCGTCCCTCGGGCCGCTGGCCTTGGCGATGTCGTCCCCGGCGCGCGTCGGCGCCGGTCGGCTCGGGGCGTCGTCGGTCGGCGTGGGCCGGGCGTTCCCGGGCTGTCCGGTGGTCATGCGGCCGGGCGCTCCGTCCCGAGCTGCTGGCGGAGGAAGTCGATGTCGGCCGCCTGGCCGGAGACGCCGCCTGGAGTCTCGACGACCACCGGTGCCCCGGCGGCCCGGATCACGGCCACCACCAGCTCCGGGTCGATCGTTCCGCCGTCCAGGTTGTCGTGCCGGTCCTGGCCGGAGTTGAACGCGCCCTTGGAGTTGTTGGCGTGCACCAGATCGATCCGACCGGTGATCGCCTTCACCCGGTCGACCAGGCCGAGCAGCTCCTCGCCACCGGCGTACGCGTGACACGTGTCGAGGCAGAATCCGACCTCGTGGTCGCCAATGGCGTCCCAGAGACGGGCCAGCGCGTCCAGCCGGCGGGCGCAGGCATTGTCGCCGCCGGCGGTGTTCTCGATGAGGACCGGGACGCCGAAGCCGCCGGAGTCGGCCGCGTACGCGAAGGTCTTGCGCCAGTTGTCGAAGCCGACCGCCAGGTCGTCGCCGGCGTTGACGTGCCCGCCGTGGACGATCAGGCCCCGGGCGCCGATCGCGGCCGCCGCGGTTGCGTGGCCCAGCAGCAGCTTGCGGCTGGGGATCCGGATGCGGTTGTTGAGGGTCGCCACGTTGATGACGTACGGCGCGTGCACGTAGAGGTCGACCTCGGCCGCCCGCAGCTGTTCGGCGTCCTCCCGCGGCTTGGGAGCCTTCCACCCCTGCGGGTCGGAGAGGAAGAACTGCACGGTGTCGGCGGACCGGGCGGCCGCCTCCGCCAGCGGGTCGGTCGAATCGACGTGGGCTCCGATACGCATGGCAGCGAGCCTACGTCGCGACCCCGGCGGCTGCGGTGACGGCTGGCGCGGTGTCGTCACCGTCGCGTCACCACGGCTGCTCGACGATCGTTGATGGGATGGAACCCGGCGAGCAGAACCCGGGGCTGCGCGTGGCGGGCATGCCGCGCATGGCAGTCGGCGCTCGTCGGCCCACCGACGAGGTCACCCCCGCAGCGCGGCCCGGCGCCGCGGGGGCGACCCCTCGACGCAGCAGATCTTCGCCGTTGCAGAATCTCGGAAAATTCCGCCTTTTGCCCCAAGAAGGCACGAGAGCCGTTGTATCGTCAGATAACAACACGATAAAGCTCCGCGGGGCGTCTCCGGTCCAACCTCATCGGTGTGGTCGTTCCTCCCCAGGTCCCACCCAAGGAATGCGGACGGGACGCTCCGCGGCCTCGTTGACGGGGGCTCGCCACCGACCACTAACGGTCGGGTGGCGGGCCCCCGTCGCCATGCGCGGCGCGTCGGCCCGACCGCCCCGGGCATGATCGTCCGGACCGGGTATCCTGGTCAGGTTGTCCGCGTCCGGCCGGGTTCCCCCGGCACGTGCGGGCAGCGACGCACGACCTCCTGCCACGGAAGGACCGTGGCCGCTTAGCCCACAGGAGGTGAGCACGTCTTGCGTCATTACGAGATCATGGTGATCCTCGATCCCAGCCTCGAGGAACGCACCGTCGCCCCGTCGCTCGACACGTACCTGAACGTGATTCGGACCGCGGGTGGCTCGGTTGAGAAGACGGACGTGTGGGGCCGCAGGCGCCTCGCGTTCGAGATCAACAAAAAGGCCGAGGGCATCTACGCCGTCGTCGACCTGCAGGCCACGCCTGCTGCCGTGGCCGAGCTGGACCGTCAGCTCCGGCTGAACGAGTCCGTGCTGCGCACCAAGGTCATCCGGCCGGAGATGCGCTAAGCATTCAGTCCGGCATTCAACCCGGTTCGCCCGGATCAGCCTCCGCGACTCTGTCGTACGGCTCTGCGAGCCTGTACGACGAGACGCTGAGTGCGCGAGGAGATGGTCATGGCAGGAGACACCACCATCACGGTCATCGGCAATCTGACCGATGATCCCGAGTTGCGATTCACCCCGTCCGGTGCGGCGGTCGCCAAGTTCCGGGTCGCTTCGACGCCCCGTTTCATGGACAAGACCACCAATGAGTGGAAGGACGGCGAGCCGCTCTTCCTGGCTTGCACCGTGTGGCGTCAGGCGGCGGAGCACGTCGCCGAGTCGCTGCAGCGGGGCGCCCGCGTGATCGTCTCGGGTCGGCTGCGTCAGCGGTCGTACGAGACCCGCGAGGGTGAGAAGCGCACCGTCATTGAGCTTGAGGTCGACGAGATCGGCCCGTCGCTGCGCTACGCCACGGCGAAGGTGCAGAAGATGTCCCGCTCCGGCGGCGGTGGCGGCGGCTTCGGTGGTGGCGGCGGTGGTGGTGGCCAGGGTGGCGGCGGAGGCAACTTCGACGACCCCTGGGCTTCGGCCGCACCCTCTCCCGCGCGTGCCGGTTCGGGCGGCAACTTCGACGAGGAGCCTCCGTTCTAATGGCGCCGAGCGCCCGCGATCGCAAACCAGGAGCAAGGTCAATGGCCAAGGCTGCGGCACTTCGCAAGCCTAAGAAGAAGGTGAACCCGCTCGACAAGGACGGGATCACCTATATCGATTACAAGGACACGGCGCTGCTGCGCAAGTTCATCTCCGACCGCGGCAAGATCCGCGCCCGGCGGGTCACCGGCGTGACCTCGCAGCAGCAGCGGCAGATCGCCCGCGCGGTCAAGAACGCCCGCGAGATGGCGCTCCTGCCGTACACCGCCACGGCCCGCTGAGAGGAGGCACCGATATGAAGATCATCCTGACTCAGGAAGTTTCCGGCCTCGGTGCCCCGGGCGACATCGTCGAGGTCAAGGACGGCTTCGGCCGTAACTACCTGCTGCCGCAGGGCTTCGCGATCGCCTGGACCAAGGGCGCGGAAAAGCAGGTCACGGTCATCAAGCGGGCCCGTTCGGCCCGCGAGATCCGCGACCTCGACCACGCGAACGAGGTCAAGGGTCAGCTCGAGGGTCTCAAGGTCAACCTGAAGGCCCGCGCCGGCGACGGCGGTCGGCTCTTCGGCTCGGTCACCTCGGCCGAGATCGTGGATGCCGTCAAGGGCGCCGGCGGTCCGGTCCTCGACCGTCGCCGGCTGGAGGTGCCCGGTCACATCAAGTCGACAGGCACCTACCCGGTGAAGATCAAGCTGCACCCCGAGGTCACGGCGTCGTTCAACCTGAACGTCGTTCAGGGCTGACGACCAGCCGCACCACGACGAGGGCCCGCACCGAGCGATCGGTGCGGGCCCTCGCGCGTACGCCCCGCGCCGACCGGGTCGCCGTCAGCCGATCGGTTGACCGGTCACCGCGCTGATCAGCACCGTGGAGAGGCCGCCGCCGACCACCGCGGCGGCCAGCGCGATGGTCGCCGACCGCCACGTCGTACCGACCCGCCGCAGCAGCGCCGCCACCACCAGACTGCTCACCAACGCCAAACCGAAGCGCGGCGAGCCAGCCAACAGCGACTCCAACGCGCGCGACCGGGCCGAGTCGCAGCCACCCCCGCTGATATCGGTGACACAACCGGCCGGCGCCTGCCCGTCCAACGTCAGCAACCACAGGAAAATCAACACCGACGGCACCAGGTAGCAGGCGGCGGTGTAGAGCAGCGGCCGGATCGACCCACCGGGATCCGGGTCGAGCAGGTCGTCCTCCAGACGACGCGCCCACGCGCCCGTCGCCACCGACTCGACGCGACGCCGCACCGACGCCGTGCCGACCGGCGAACGGTCCGCCCGACGCCGAGCGCCATCCAGGGGTACGGGAGCGCTGCGCGGCCGCGGGGCCGTGTAACCCACCACTGGCGACCGAGGTGCCGACGTCGTCGTATCCATCCAGCGCGGATCGTCACCCGACAACCGCGTACCGGACCAGAAACCATTGTCCCGACTGGGCCACCCCTCGGCCGCCGTGAACCGGTCGGAACGGGGTGGGAGCGTCCGGTCCCACCGGTCGTCCTCCACGGCCGAGCGCTCCCACTGGCCGGTGCGGTCGGACCGCTCCCAGCCACCGAAACTCTCCGCCTGCGACCACTGCTCGCTCAGGTCGGTGCCGTCCGGGCCGGCCGGCGGCCACGCGTGCACACCCGAGGCGTCCCACGGATCCACCGCCGGCGCGTACGACGACTCCGGCTCCGCGGCCCGCTCCGACCCACGTTCCCACGGATCCACCGCCGGACGCGTCCAGGATTCCTCTGCCGCCCGCCGGCTACGCCGCGTCGCTCGGCTCGGCTCCGGACGAGCCACCCCTTCGGCCGGGGCGGCTTCCAGGTCCCCACCGGACCAGATCACCTGCGGACGACCGGCCGGCGCGCGGCGGGGACGACGGTCCGGGGCCGCGCCGGAGACCGGCTCCTCCTCCGTCGCGTCGGCGCGCCGACGACCCGCGTACCCCTGCTCCTGCGGTCGGTCGAGCGTCCACTCCCGGGTGTGGTCCGAATCGGGGCCTGCGCCGATCGCCGGCTGCTCGCGCCAACCCGTCTCGATGGCACGCCGTCGGGAACCCGTCGTCTCGCTGCTCCGCCAGCCGCCCCCGGAACTCGGACGCTCCGGTTCGACCTCCACCTCGACCTCGTCCTCGTCGGGCGCGGCGTGTCGGCCACCGCCGTCGGCGTGCCGAACCCCCGATTCCAGCGCCCACCGCGGCAGGTAGGCGTCGACCGGTTCGTCCTGCCCACGGTCGAGTGCGCGCCGCCGGCTGGAGGTGCGAAAGCGCGCGTCCTCGTCGTACGGGCCGACCGGCGAGGGCAGCATGGGCTCACCCCACGAGGCGGTCGGCGGGCGCTCGCGCGGGCTGCCCTCCCCGCGTCCCCAGTCCCGGTAACTCACGGCCGGAGTGTGACCCTTCTGAACCGAAAGCGTAATCCGCTGTCCAGGTGTAGCCGTTCGCTGGAGATAGTACGGGAAGATCGTGTCACAGAACCGACCGAAATATTCTCCTCCACAGGCTGGGGATCACGGTTCCGCAGCTCAGAGGCTTGTGGTCGAGAATTCCCCAACCGTTGTCCACAGCCTGTGCACACCCTGCGCACATGCTCGTCCACCGGTGTCCACAGGTTGTCCCGAGGCTCGTCCACCGGCCTTGTTGAGTCGCTGACCTCGGGGTCCGTATGGTTGGCCCTCGACCGCCGGCGCGATGGCCCCCGATCGACCGGCCTGGTCGAGGAGAACTGTCGTACCTCGGCGGTAGAGCTGAGACCGGATCCGACGCAGTGGAGGGGGGACCGGTGTCGGTCACCGACGACAGGCGGGCGGAGTCACGGCCCGGCGGCGGCCAGCCGCCCGTGCAGCGCGACGGCCAGTTCGACAAGACCCCACCCCAGGATGTCGCGGCCGAGCAGTGCGTCCTCGGCGGCATGCTGCTCTCCAAGGACGCCATCGCCGACGTCGTCGAGATCCTCAAGACCAACGACTTCTACCGGCCGGTGCACGCCACCATCTTCGACGTCATCCTGGACATCTACGGCCGGGGTGAGCCGGCCGACCCGATCACCGTGGCCGCCGCCCTCACCGACTCGGGCGATCTGGCCCGCATCGGTGGCGCTCCCTACCTGCACACCCTCATCGCCAGCGTGCCCACCGCCGCGAACGCCGCGTACTACGCGCGGATCGTCAGCGAGCGCGCGGTGCTGCGGCGGCTGGTCGAGGCCGGCACCAAGATCGTGCAACTGGGCTACGGCACCGCCAACGGCGGCAGCCGCGACGTCGACGACATCGTGGACCTCGCGCAGCAGGCCGTCTACGACGTCACCGAACGGCGGGTCAGCGAGGACTTCGCGGTCCTGGCCGACATGCTCCAGCCGACGCTCGACGAGATCGAGGCGGTGGGTGCGCAGGGCGGCATGATGACAGGTGTGCCGACCGGCTTCACCGACCTGGACCGGCTGCTCAACGGCCTGCACGCCGGGCAGCTGATCATCGTGGCAGGCAGGCCTGGTTTGGGCAAATCGACCGCTAGTATGGATTTTGCCCGAAATGCCGCCATTCGCGCCAATCAGGCTGCCGCCATCTTCTCGCTGGAAATGAGCAAGGTCGAGATCGTCATGCGACTGCTCTCGGCCGAGGCGCGGGTGCCGCTGCACGTGCTGCGCAGTGGGCAACTCTCCGACGACGACTGGACCAAGCTGGCTCGGTGTATGGGTGAGATCAGCGAGGCGCCGCTGTTCGTCGACGACACCCCGAGCATGAACCTGATGGAGATCCGGGCGAAGGCCCGCCGGCTCAAGCAGCGACACGACCTCAAGATGATCGTGGTCGACTATCTCCAGCTGATGACCTCGCCGAAGCGCACCGAGAGCCGGCAGCAGGAGGTCGCGGACCTCTCCCGTGGTCTGAAGCTGCTCGCCAAGGAGGTCGAGTGCCCGGTCATCGCGGTCAGCCAGCTGAACCGTGGCCCCGAGCAGCGCACCGACAAGCGCCCCCAGTTGTCCGATTTGCGGGAGTCTGGGTCAATTGAGCAAGATGCCGACGTGGTCATCCTGCTGCATCGTGACGACTACTACGACAAGGAGTCGCCGCGGGCGGGCGAGGCGGATTTTATCGTCGCCAAGCATCGGAATGGGCCGACGGACACGGTGACTGTTGCGGCCCAGTTGCACCTGTCCCGCTTCGTCGACATGGCCATCGGCTGAGGCGTACCCGATCGGGTCACCCCAATAGAGGAAACCAACCCGCCGCCTCGCCCAACTCCAGTCGGTCCCGGTCGGTGAGCGGGATCCTGCCGGTGGCCTTCAAGAGGAATTCGGTGTCGTTCCATCCGGCGGGGCGGACCGTGTCGTCGCTCAGCAGGCCGTCCATAGTGGAAACCGCGACCCGTACCGCCAGTGGGCCGGGTGGCGGCGCGTCCGGCAGCTCGGGCGTCAGGTCCAGGTGGTGCACCACGGCCTCGGTGGTCAGGGTGGCCAGGAGATCCGGTACGCGGAGCACGTGTCCCTGCGTGGTGACGTACCCCTCGGGGTCTGTCGCCGCGGCGGCACGGACCGCCGCCGGGGCGGTCTCTTTCCAGACCCGGACGATGCCCGTCGGCCGGTCGAACGCGGACGCCGACCGGCGGACCCACCAGGCATGCCGGGCGGCCCCGTCATCGCCGCCCGGGAAGCCGCGCCAGTAGGACACGTCGTCGGAATCGGCGGGACCGCCAACGGGGCTGGCCAGGGCCACGAGTGCCCGCTGGGCGTCGCCGAGCACATGCAGCAGCAGGTCCGCGACGAGCCAGCCCTGGCAGCGGGTGGCTCGTTGCAGGTGCGCGTCGTCCAGGTCGTCGACCACGGCGGTGATGCCGTCGTACGCCTCGGCGAGAGCCTGGTCCTGCTGGATCTCGGTCATGCGATGCAGCCTCGCATGACGCGCCTCGGCCGCCAACCATCGACCCGGATGGGTGCGTGCCGCGGATCGGGATGCCGGACTGCCGCGGGGACACGCCTCTGAGTCACAGCCCTGACTCAGAGGCATGCCGCCTGGGGATGACTCCGCTGCGAGGGCTCAGCCGAACATCTCGTCGAGGAAACCCTTGCGCTTCTTGTGCCGGTAGTGCCCGTGGTAGCCCTGGTGCTGCTGACCGTAGGCAGGCGCCGGCGGGTAGCCGTGGACGGGCGGCGGGGGCGGCGGCGGGGGGACCGCGCCGTAGCCGGGCTGGTGCTGCGCCGGGGCGTGCGGCGGCGGGTAGCCACCCGGCTGCTGGACGGGCTGCGGCGGGTAGCCACCCGCCTGCTGCGGCGGGCCGCCGGCCTGCTGGCGACTCCAGTTGGCCTCTGCCTCGAACAGCTTCTCCAGCTCGCCGCGGTCGAGGAAGATGCCCCGGCACTCCCCGCACTGGTCGATGACGACGCCGCTGCGCTCGTATTGACGCATTTCGCCGTGACACTTGGGACAGGTGAGGCTATTCATCACCTGACGGTACCTGGTCGAGCTAAGCGGTTGCTGTGAGCGCGTCGACGACCTCGTCGTCGGAGACCTCGTGGAAGTCGTCGTAGTAGACGCTCACCGCGCCGAAATCGGGTGGGCGCTGGGCGCAGACGACCTGGTCGGCCTCGGCCGCCAGCAGCTCGTACGCCTCCTGTGCGCCGACCGGCACGGCCACCACCACCCGGCGGGCGCCGAGCCGGCGGACGACCTCGACGGCGGCGCGGGCGGTGGCGCCGGTGGCCAGACCGTCGTCGACGATCACGGCCACGCGCCCGGTGAGGTCCAACGGTGGGCGACCGCCCCGGTAGAGCCGCTCGCGCCGCTCCAACTCGACCTGTTCGCGATGGCTGACCTCGGCGATGTCGTCGCTGCTGAGGCGGCTGGCGATCGCGTCGTTGAGCACCTGCACACCGCCCGGGCCGAGCGCGCCGAAGGCGACCTCCCGGGCCCAGGGCATGCCGAGCTTGCGGACGACCAGCACGTCGAGTGGGGCGCCGAGCCGTTCGGCGACGACCCGGGCCACCGGTACGCCGCCGCGGACGAGGCCGAGGACGACGGCATCCGGTTCGCCGACGAGGGCAGTAAGCCGCTCGGCGAGCACCCGGCCCGCCTCGGCGCGATCGCGGTACGTGGTCATGCTTTCAGGTGTACGCCGTGCGGCGGCGTTCCGCCCGTCGGTTAGACCGATGTGGCCCGACCGGGCAGATGGTCGGGTGTCGGGGTGGTCGGTGCGGTGTCCGGGCGGTGCAGGGCGGGTGCCCAGGCGAGCAGGGCCAGCGGGTACAGCAGGTACCCGAATCGGGTGGAGGGCATCAGGGCGATCGCCGCGAGTAGCCCGTACCCGCTGATCAGCGCGGTGGCGGCGGCGGTGCCCGGCGGGCGGAGCGCGAGTCGGACGGCGATTGCCGCTCCGGCCGCGACCAGGAGGGTGGCGGCGATCAGCCGGCCACCGGGCAGCATGGTGGCGATCAGGTGACCGGGGAACGGGGACTGTGCGGGGCTGGTGACCAGGCCGTGGCCGAGCGGGAAGCGCAGTACGTTCTCGGTCAGCGCGTCGCGGTCGACAAGCAGTGCCGGGAGCAGGGCGGCGACGGGCAACCCGACAGCGCCGGCCGCGACCCGGGCGCCGGCTCGCCGGGTCAGACCCCAGACGATCAGGACCAGGGCGACCGGCCAGGCGAACAGCTTCAGCGCGCCGGCCAGCCCGACCGCGAGGCCGGCCCGGCCGGGCCGGCCTGCGGCGGCGAGTGCGAGGGCCAGCAGGCAGAGCGCGAGTACGGGCATGTCGTCGCCGCCGGTGGCGAGGGTGAGGGCGCAGATCGGCAGGACGGTGGCGGCCTGCACGCCCCGCAGTAGCGCGGCGTCGGACCGGTGCGCCGCCAGAGGAGCCCCGCCGCTGGTGCCGGGCGTGCGCAGGGCGGCCACGGCCAGGGCGAGCGCCAGCGCGGTGCCCACCGCGAACCACACCCGTGCGTCGGTCCACCAGGTGTCGGCGAGTGCCCGGGGCAGGCCGAACAGCGCCATGCCCGGTTGGTACGGCGTGTATCCGAGCAGTTGTTCCCCGGCGGGCAGGGCGGCGATCGCGTCTCGGCCGAGGTACGGCGTGCCGTGCTCCAGCAGGCGGATGCCGGCCTGCTCGACGACCAGTACCTCCTCCTGTGCGCGGTCGGTGCGTCCGGTGGCCCGCTCGACGCTCTGCCAGAGCACTGGGAGCAGCGCGGTGCTCGCCCACGCGAAACCGGTCACCGCCCAGCGTGCCGGCAGGCCGACCAGTCGGGACGCCGGGCTGCGCCGACGTAGGAGGAGTTGGACGATCACCGCGAGCGTGGCGGCCAGGTAACCGGCGGCCGCGACCGTTCCCCAGGCGCGGTGCGGCAGCAGGGTCGACGTGATCGCGGTGATCGCCGCGAAGAGGGTCGAGACGGCGTAGAGGCCCAGGTCGAGGGTGAGGCCGCCGGCAGCGGTGTCGAGCGTCCGCCAGCGGCGGCGGGCGGTCGGGGCGTCGGCGATCACGGGCGTCAGTCTGGCAGACGTCGCTGCTCACCCGGTTGTCCGCAGGGCTCCGGTCGGCCTCGGTCACACCGGCGGCGACTCTGCTTTCCGTGTCGGTGTTCGCGTGAGCGGCGGTGGTGCCGGCCCGGGCGGCGAGCGTGATCAGGCGGGAAGGTGGGGAAGGCGATCGGTGCGGGAGCGGCCGGCCTGGCGACGGGTCTGGCTCAGCCGGATCACCGCGGCGGTGTCGTGCAGCGGCGGTGCCAGGGTGCCGGGTTGGCCGCCCGACCCGCGCTGCAACGCGGCGAGCAGGGTGCCGGCGGGCATCGGCCGGGCGAACAGGTGGCCCTGGCCGGCAACGCAGCCCAGCTCCCAGAGGGCGCGTCGCTGTGGCTCGCTCTCCACGCCCTCGGCGACCACCGTCAGGTTGAGGCTGCGGCCCAGGTCGAGGGTGGAGCGGATGACGGCCGCGGCCTCGGCGGAGCTTCCCATGGTCGTCACGAAGCTGCGGTCGATCTTCAGTTCGTGCACGGGGATCCGGGAGAGCAGGGAGAGGGATGAGTAGCCGGTGCCGAAGTCGTCCAGCGCCAACCGGACGCCCTCGTCGCGTAGCCGGCTGAGCACCCGGTCGACCACGTCGAGTTGGCTGAGCGTCAACGTCTCGGTCAGCTCCAGCACCAGCCGGTCCGGCGGTAGGTCGTGGGCGCGCAGCCGGGCCAGCACCGAGCCCGGGAAGCGTGCGTCGAGCAGGCTGCGTGGCGACACGTTGACCGCGACCGGCACGTCGAAGCCGGCCTCGCGCCAGTTGACCGCGGCGATCAGCGCCTGATCGAGGATCGCCTCGGCGAAGGCCGGCAGCATTCCCGAACGCTCCACCGCCTCCAGGAAGCGCAGCGGATCGATCAGCCCGTGCGTGGGGTGGTGCCAACGGGCCAGTGCTTCCGCGCTTGTCACCTCGCCGGTGCCCAGGTCGACGATCGGTTGGAAGTTGACGATGAACTCGTGGTCGGCCACTGCACGGGGTAGGTCACCGCCGAGGGTGAGACGACCCAGGTCGGCGGTGTCCCGGGTCCGGGCGTACGTGGAGATTCGCTGCCCGGCCCGCTTCGCCTGGTACATCGCCACGTCCGCGCGACGCAGCAGCTCGGCCATGCCGCCGCTCGCCGGCGCGACGGAGATCCCGCCGCTGGCCTCGACGCTGATACGCATGCCGTCCAGCTCGAACGGCTCGTGCAGGGCGGCGAGCAGCGTCTCGGCCCGGTGCGCGGCCACTGCGGGGGCCGGCAGACCGCGCAGGAGTACGGCGAACTCGTCGCCGCCGAGGCGTGCCACCAGATCGCTGGACTGGGCGGCGTGTCGCAGCCGATCGGCGACCTGGACCAGCACCTGGTCGCCGGCGGCGTGGCCGAGGGTGTCGTTGACCTCCTTGAAGTGGTTGAGGTCGATCAGCACCAGTGCGGTCACCCCGTCCGCGTGCCGGGCACTCAGCTGCTCGGTGCCCTGGTCGAGCAGGTGCCGTCGGTTCGCGAGGTCGGTGAGCGCGTCGTGCGTGGCGGCGTACGCGTGCTCGTCGGCCACGCGGGCAAGTTCCGCGTACGCCTGGGCGTTGCGAACGGCCGTGCAGAGCGCCGAGGCGAAGGTGCGCAGCGTGTACTGCTCCCGCTCGGAGAGCTGCACCGCCCCGCGGAAGCGCAGTCGCAGGATGCCGATGTCGACGGAGCGGTCGTGGCCTTCCAGCGGGGTGGGCACGATGGTGCCGTCCACGTCGGTGGAGGTGCCGGTCGGTCCGTCGAAGGTGATGCCGCCGGTCCCGCCCCGAACGGTGCGGCCGCCGTCGCGCAGCTCGATCTCGACCTCGTCGGCGGAGAACAGCTCGGCGGCCTGGGTGACGGCCGTGGTCAGCACGTCGTCCAGGTCGACCACGTTGAGCGCGTCGGTGGTGCGGGCGAGCCGCTGCCACGCCTGCTGCTCGGTGCGGCCCCGGATGCGCGCGGAGTAGGCCAGGTGCAGGCTCAGGACCAGGGGCGGGACGGCCAACAGCAGCCGGGGATCCTCCCGGAGGATGAGCAGGGTGAAGGCGGCCACCACGAACCGGACGGCGAAGCCTGCCAGCCGGAGGTCGAAGTGGTTACGGAACTGCCGGAAGATCCGGGTGCCCGATGCCAGGGCGATGACCGGAATTGCCAACAGATCGTCGAGTACTGCGGCGGTGAGGTAGACCGCACCGAGGAGGAGGAAGAGGCCCCATAAGCCGTCCGGTGGCCAGCGCTCGCCAAGGAGAACGACAATCAGCGTCGTGCCGCCGGCCACGAGGGTGTGCTTCGCGATGCCGAACGCCGTCTTGATGACGCTCAGCCGGGTGAGGATAGAGGCGCAGGCGATACCGACGCCGGTGGACAGGATCACCCAGGGCTGCGGGGCCAGCGCCAGCCCGAGAACGATGGCGGTCTCCACCCAGGCGAACGAGAAGGTCGTCGACCTGATCCGAAGACGTGCTCTGACGACTGCCCCGGAGGCGATCATCAGGATGAGGGCCGCAATTGTCGAGACGTCCCGTGCGCTGTCTGGCGGGTTGCGGCTTGTCGAGATCGCCGCGATCGTGGCGACGGCGCTTGCCAGCACCACCAGCGCTGCGACGAGAGTCAGCAGACGGAGATCGAGCTCCCTGTGACGACGCGTCGTCAGGTCCACTCAACCTCACCCGTTACCCACCGTCGGTGTCCGCTGACAGGCAGCGTACTCCGGTGTTGGGACGGTGGTAAGAGGAGTCAGTTCCATTCGGTGCTACGCATTGGACACCCCTTCGACTGAGTCATCTGGTCGGGTTGAAGCTGGACTAGTTCCACTCGGTGCTGTTCCGCATCGTTCGACCCCCTTTGCCCGCTCAGAGGCACCTCTCATGGGCCTCTTCGTTTCGTGGGCTGAGAGTAGGAGAGCTGATGCGGAGAAGGGAACATTTAATGTCGGTATGCGCAACATTAGCCAAGCTGAAGCGGATATGTCACTTTCTGTCCGCGCGCCTGAGCAGAGCGCTCAACCCTTCGGCGGTTGGCCGGGGACAGCACGGCCATTGACCCGCGAGTTGCAGCCTGCATTCAGTGTGTCGAGGCTCGGATGGGGCTTCATCCGCACTTCGGGCCCCCTTGGGAGGCGAATGGGTCGTTCATCGGCGGCGCCCCACGCATCATTCCAGCTGACGATGACGCTGGCGACTCAGGCTGAGGCGCGGCTCGGGCCGTAAGCTTCGTTGCGTGATCGGCTGGATACGCCATCGCGGCTGAAGCAGGGAGGAAACGTGGAGATTCGAGTTCTCGGCGGCCTCTCGGTGCAACTGCCCAAGCGCACCTTGCACCTGGGTACGCCAAAGCAGCAGGCGATCTTCGCGATGCTTGCGGTTCAGCCCGGTCAACTGGTGACGTTGGATGAGCTCGTTGACGAGTTGTGGCCCGAAAGCCCTCCGCGATCCGCTGTGGCCAATGTGCGGACCTACGCCGCCAATCTGCGCCGAGGTTTCGAAACTCTGCCGTGCGGTCAAGGGTCTATCGCCCGGCAAGGAAACGGTTACCGGCTGCTGTTGCGGCCCGATCTGATCGACGTCTTCCTCTTCGAGATGGAGCGTTGTGCGGCTCGGGATGCCGTGACAGCCGGAGATCTGGACCGCGCGGCGAAACTACTGCGTCGCGCGGTGGCCCGGTGGCAAGGCCCGATGCTTGCCGGCATTCCTCTCGGACCGGTGTTGACAGCCCGGACCGTAGCTGCCGAAGAAGAGCGACTGCTGGCGATGGAACTCCTCGCCGACGTCCAGCTGCGATCGGGCCGCGACGACCTGGCGATTCCTCTACTGCGGGAAGTGGTGACCCGCCATCCGCTCCGCGAGTCGGCGTACGTCCTTCTCATGCGGGCTCTGCATGAGCGAGGGGACAGCGCGGAGGCGCTCGCCGCGTACGACGAGATCCGTGCGCGGCTCATCGCCGAGATGGGAGTCGGCCCCGGAATCACCGTTCAAGATCTGCGTCGGACGATTGCTGCGGCGGTGCGGTCCCCGAGCCCGGTGCGCGCCGACGTGTTCCAGGGTGAAGCCAACTCCGTGGGTTCTACGGCGGTCGCCCCCGGCGTGGCAGGTGACGAGAGAGTTGCTCGCATCGACCAGGTGGATCACCTTCCCCGGGCGGTCGCCGACTTCGTCGGGCGGGAAGATCTGCTGTCGCGAATACTGGCCGAGACGCGGCGGGTCGAGGATCGGGCGCCGGCCGTGCACATCATCGACGGCATGGCGGGCAGCGGAAAGACGGCGCTCGCCGTGCAACTGGCCCGCCAGCTGTCCAGCCGGTACTCAGATGCCACGTTGTTCATCGACCTCTGCGGCCATGGCGAGAAGAACAGGGTCGAGCCGGCGAGCGCCCTGGTCACCCTGCTGCGTCAGCTCGACGTGCCGGCGGGGCGGATTCCGGTCGAGTTCGACGCGAGGGCGGAATTGTGGCGACGGGAGCTGGGTCGCCGGAGGTCGGTGGTCGTCCTCGACAACGCCGCGAACAGCGAACAGATACTGCCCCTCCTGCCGACGGAGCCGACCGCCGTCGTGCTGGTTACGTCGCGGCGACGACTCTCCCATCCGGACATCGTGCCCTCGCAGACGCTGCCGGTCATGAGCCCCGAAGAGGGTGTGGGCCTCCTCGCGCTCAGCGTCGGCCGGGCTCGGATCGACGCCGAGCCGGACGCTGCCGCCGAGGTGGTCCGGATGTGCGGTCATCTGCCCCTGGCGATTCGGCTGGCCGGCGCGAGGCTGGCTCATCGGCGGGGTTGGCGGCTGGCCGATCTGGCCGACCAGATGGCCAGCGCCACATCTGCACCGCTGCATCTGGCCGGGGAGACGAGCACGGTCACCGGGGCCTTCGCCGCGTCCTACCAGCCCCTTTCGGACTCGACCAGGCGAGTCTTTCGGTTCCTGGGTCTCTATCCCGGTAGCCGGTTCAGTGCACTGGCCGTCTCCGCCCTGACCGGAGTGACGGTGGGGGATGCTCATGCGGCGATCGATGACCTCGTCGACCGGAATCTGGTGGAGGACCTGGACTCCACGCAATACAGGCTGCACGATCTCATGCGGCAGTACTCCGTCGAGCTGTGTAATCGCATCGATTCCCCGAGCGACCGTAGACGGGGGTTGGCACAACTGTTCGACTTCACGCTGGAGGCGGCACTGCGGGTCGCCGAGACCATTGAGCCCGTCGTCATCGGATCGCAGGTCACTCATCTCCCGTTCGGCCGGCCCGAACTGCTCGAAGCCATGGGGGAACCGAGCGCCGAGTGGTTGGAAGCGGAGCGTTCGGACCTGGTGACGATGGTCTTGTCGGCCTACGAGTCGGGCTTTTACGAACACGCCTGGCGGCTGGCGCGCTCCCTCTGGCGATTCTGTTACATCCGCGGATACTTCGAGGACATCATCGTGACTCACCGGCATGGGCTGGCAGCGGCGGAGGCCACCGGTAACACCGATGCGACAGCGCTGATGAACAACTACCTGGCCTCCGCCTATGTTCGAACCGGTGACAACAGAGAAGCGCTCAACCACCTGACCCGTGCGGTCACCCTCTCCAAAGACTCACGCGACGTGCTGAACACAGCGCGCTACCAGGCCAATCTCGCTCCGGTTCACTGGTGGAGCGGCAACCTGACCGAGGCGGTGGCTCTCGGGAGGGAGCGTCTGCGTGACTACAAGGGGTACGGCAATGTGGGCGTGCCGATGGCGCTACCAAACCTGGGCATAGCGCTGACGGCACTGGGCCGCTACGAGGAGGCGTTGCGGATACATCGTCGCCACCTGGCGTGGGCCCGGACGAACTCCAACGACTTCCACGTGCTCAACGCCCTGAGCCACATCGGTGCCGTGCGCGTTCGCATGGGCGATCTTCATCCGGCGATCCGGATACTCCGGGCCTCATTGGCGTTGCGTGACCGCACCGGGCACCGCTACGCCGAGGCGGAGGTGCGCAACGACCTCGGGATCGCCTATCGCGGGCTCGGCCGCCTCGCCGAGGCTCAGCAGGAGCATGAGATGGCGCGGAACCTGGCGGTCGGCTCGGGAGAGCGACACGTGGAGGCGGCGGCGTTGAACGAACTCGGCCACACACTGCGGGCGCTGGGACGCGACGGTGAGGCGGCCGAGATGCACGAGGAGGCGCTCCGACTGGCGACCCGGATCGCACACCCGCACGAGCAGGGGCGTGCGCTGGCTGGTCTCGCGGAGCACTTCGCTGCCATCGACCCGGTTGAGGCGCGGCGGCACTGGGAGCGGGCGCTGGCCATCTTCCGTCGGATGGGCGTGCCGGAACGCCTCGACGCTGAGCGCCGCCTTGCCGAGTTGGGCGACGCTACCGTTGCCGCGGGGCGTTGACCTGCGCGAACGGCGCTTATCGATTTCTTATCGCCGAGGCCGGTAGCTTCTTCGGCGTATCGGCGAACGGGGGAGGTTCTGCCCGTGTGCAGAACCGGGTCGTCGACGCGCGCCCGCCGCCAGGTCCCCCCAGCGACTTCGGCGGCGGGTTCGGCAAGGAAGGAGTGGCGGCCCGGCGAGTGCGCTGTCGCACCCGGCGAGATGCTGAGCCGCCGCTCCTTCCGAGCGCCGACGCCGAGCGCTCTTCGTCGTACCGCACCGATAGGCTCACGGCCGTGACCGAACCCGCGCAGCTCAGCCACGTCGACCGTGCCGGCGCGGCCCGCATGGTCGATGTCTCCGCCAAGCCGGTGACCGGGCGACTGGCCGTCGCGTCGGGCCGTCTGCGCACCACGCCCGAGGTCGTCGACCTGCTGCATCGCGACGGGTTGCCCAAGGGTGACGCGCTGGCCGTCGGCCGGCTCGCCGGCATCATGGGGGCCAAGCGCACTCCGGAGCTGATCCCGCTCTGCCACCCGATCGCCCTGCACGGTGTCACCGTCGACCTGCGGCTCACCGAGGACACCGTGGAGATCACCGCCACCGCCCGCACGGCGGACCGGACGGGGGTCGAGATGGAGGCACTCACCGCGGTCGCGGTCGCCGGCCTGGCCCTGATCGACATGGTCAAGGCGGTTGATCCGGCGGCCTCGGTGGAGGCGGTCCGGGTGCTGCGCAAGGAGGGCGGCAAGACCGGCGAGTGGGTCCGGCCGGAGGATCGGCCGTGATCCGGGCCCGGGTGATCGTCGCGTCCAACCGGGCCGCGGCCGGTGTCTACGCCGACACCAGCGGCCCGCTGCTCGTCGCCGGCCTGCGCGAGTGGGGCTGTCAGGTCGACGAGCCGGTGGTGGTGCCCGACGGCGAGCCGGTCGGCGCCGCCCTGCGCGCCGCCCTCAGCGACGGCGTCGACGTGGTGCTGACCAGCGGCGGCACCGGGGTCACCCCGTCCGACCGGACGCCGGACGTGACCCGGGCTCTGCTGGACTACGAGATCCCCGGCATCGCCGAGGCGATCCGGTCACACAGTCGCGAGCGGGTGCCCACCTCGGTCCTGTCCCGAGGGCTGGCCGGGGTGGCCGGCCGGATGCTGGTGGTCAACCTGCCCGGCTCGACAGGTGGCGCCCGGGACGGGTTGGCTGTGCTGGGGCCGATTCTCGGGCACACCGTCGACCAGCTTCGCGGCGGCGACCACTGACCGGTCCGCGCCGGCGACCACCGGGCGGTCCGCGCCGGCGACCACCGGGCGGCGCCGGCGACCACCGGCCGGTCCGCGCCCAGGCCCGGCGGACGTCGGTCCGTCCCGATAGGCTCGGTCGGTGAGCACGGAAACCGCACCAACCGCGGACCGGGTCGTCGCGCCCCCGCCAGCAGGCTGGGAGGAGGCGCGGTCCCGGGTGTACGCGGTGGGTCTGGCCGCCGCGCTGCCCGCCGTCGCCCGTCCGCTTGTCGACACCGACGGGCTGACCCTGGCCGAGCCGCTGACGACCCGCACCGACCTGCCCGCCTTCCCCACCTCCAGCGTGGACGGCTGGGCGGTGCGCGGCACCGGGCCGTGGCGCGTCGTCGGGCGGGTGCTGGCCGGCAACACCCCTACGCCACTCACCGAGGACGGCACGACAGTCGAGATCGCGACCGGGGCCATGGTGCCCGCGGGCACCACCGCCGTGCTGCGCATCGAGGAGTCCACCGTCGCCGATGGCCTGGTCAGCGGCACTCCCCGGCCGACGCCGGAGTGGCGGCAGCCGGGCGAGGAGGCGTACGCCGATGAGGAGCTTCTGCCGGTCGGCACGCCTGTCGACCCGGCGGTGATCGGCCTGGCCGCCTCCTGCGGGCACGACACGCTACGGGTCCGGCGGGCGCCGCGCGCCGCGCTGCTGATCTTCGGCGACGAGTTGCTCACGGCCGGCCCGCCCGGGGCGGGCCGTGTGCGCGACGCGCTGGGTCCGGCGGTACCCGCGTGGCTGCGCCGGTACGGCTGCCACGTCCGCCCGTCGGACGTGGTGGGCCCGGTGGCCGACACGCTGCCCGCGCACGTGGCGGCGGTGCGCGCGGCGCTGACAAACGCCGACCTGGTCTGCACCACCGGCGGCACGATGCACGGGCCGGTCGACCACCTGCACCCGACCCTGGAGGCGTTGGGCGCGGACTATGTGGTCAACACGGTGGCGGTCCGACCGGGCTTCCCGATGCTGCTCGCCCGGCTGGCTGGTCACGACGGTCGGGTCCGCTTCGTCGCAGGCCTGCCGGGCAACCCGCAGTCCGCCATCGTCGCGCTGGTGTCACTCGTCGCGCCGCTGCTCGCCGGCCTCCAGGGTCGCTCGATGCCGGTGTTGCCCCACGCCACGCTTGCCGAGGCGGTGCCGGGGCGCGGCGATCACACCCATCTGGCGCTTGTCCGTCTGGACCGGGCCGCCGGCACGGCGTACCCGGTGCGGCACGTCGGTTCGGCGATGCTGCGCGGCCTCGCGGGCGCCGACGGGTTCGCCGTCATCCGACCGGGCACCAACGGAGCACAGGGTGACCGGGTGCCGATCGTGCCGTTGCCGCTGCTGTCCGGGGAGCGGGCCTCATGACCGCGCCGACGATCACCGTGGTCGAGGTCACCGACCAGCCTCTCGACCTCGCCGCGCACGAGGCGGCCGTCGCCGACCGGCGGGCCGGCGCCGTCGTCTCCTTTCAGGGCGTCGTACGCGACCACGACCACGGGCGTCCGGTGGTGAGCCTGGAGTACGAGGGGCACCCGAGCGCCGCACAGGTGCTGCGCGAGGTGGCCGCCGAGATCGCCGCCGATCCCGACGTCTACGCGGTGGCGGTCTCGCACCGGGTCGGGCCGCTGGCCATCGGGGATGTGGCGCTGGTCGCCGCGGTGAGCACGGCCCACCGCGCCGCGGCCTTCGCGGCATGTGCCCGGCTGGTCGACGAGGCCAAGGCCCGGTTGCCGATCTGGAAGCGCCAGGTCTTCGCCGATGGCGGCGAGGAATGGGTCAACTGCCCCTGACCGCTCAGCGGCGGCCGTTGACCACCACGGCCCGGGCGAGCCGTTCGCCGTAGAACGCCGGCTCGGCGCCGGGGCGCCAGGGCAGCGCCGCGACCAGCACGATCAGGGCGAGGGCCAGCGAGTTCTCCATGAGCGCCCCGAACAGACCGTCCTGATAGTGCGACACCTCCGGCAGTTGGTGCTCGTACGGCCAGATGGGGGAGATCAGGAAGAGCAGGTAGAGGCCGATCGCGGCGACGCCGTGCCGGAACCCGGTAAGTGTGGGATACCAGATCGGCGGGCGAAGGCCGGTGAGCCCGATCAGGCCACCGAATGCGGCGCCCTGACCGGTGCGCTGCGCCAGACCCCTGCTCGCCTCCCGTCGACGGACGGCGGCGTCGGCCAGCACGATGATCGCCGGGATCACCCACACGAGGTGGTGCGTCCAGGAGATCGGGCTGATCACGTTGGCGGTCAGACCGATCAGGGTGAACGCGGTCAGCTCGTCACCGTCGGCGCGTGAACTGGCCGCCCGGGACAGGCCCACCGCCAGGATGAGCACCGAGAAGGCGAGCCAGAGCAACCCGGGAGTCTCGATCGAGTCGTACAGCCGCGCCAGCAGGCCGGCGAGCGACTGGTTCGGCGTCATGTCGGCCGCGCCAACCCGTTCGGTCTGCCAGAGCACGCTGCCGAAGTACGTGCGCGACTCGTCGCCGACGATCGCGAAGGTCCCGATTGTCACGCCGATCGCGGTGCCGATCGCGGTGGCCGCCACCCGCCACTGACGGGTGATCAGCAGGTAGGCGATGAACAACGCCGGAGTGAGCTTGACCGCCGTGGCCAGGCCGATGCCGGCGCCCGCCCATGCGCCACCGTAGACGAAACGCAGCAGCGGGCCGTCGGTCGCGGCGTAGTGGGTGCCCCTGCGCGAGCGCCACCGCAGCCCGATCAGATCCGCCATGATCAGCGCGAACAGCAGGAGGTTGACCTGGCCGTAGCCCAACGTTTCCCGGCTGGGCTCGATGGCGAGCGCGAGTGGCACCGCCAGGGCCACGGTGAACCACAGTGGCCAGCCCAACCGGTCCACGATGGGGCGGAGCAGGCCGGCCAGCACCAGCGCCAACGCCGCGATGCTGGCGAGGGCGTTGATGATTCCCGCCACGTCGATCGGCAGTTGCGCCATGGGCAGCATCATGAGCCCGGCGAACGGCGGGTAGGTGAAGCCAAGGGTGGTGCCGGGCGCGATGAACTCATAGAGCTCGTGACCGCTCGCCCACCACACCACCGCACCATGGTAGATCTTCATATCGAAGAAGTTGTACGGTCGCCCGAACTCACCGATGGCGAGCCATGCGGCATAGGCGACGGCGGCCACGATGGCGCCCCGTACGACGTTCCTGCGATCGATCCCCCGCGTCATGCGTTGAACTGGGGCGAGGCGGTCCGCCCGTCTACCGACAGCCGTCGGCATGGCGTGGCCACCCCCGTACCAAGGTCGTCCTACCCGTCCAGGTCCTGCACGGAGCCTAGAACGGCGCCTCACGTCAGTGCCTCCCGCGTTATGCGACCGTGTCCGATCCCACACATGTTTTTGACATTTCCACCGCGTTAACGCCTACCGGGTGGTTCAGGTAATTCGCGGCCTTAGCGGGGGGTGGGGGTGACACCGAAGCGTATCGAGGCAGGTCAGCCGGGGAGTCGACGCGCGGTGGCCGCCGAGCGAACGGCGATCCGGGCCTCGCGGCGGGCGGTGCGGACGGCGCGCTGCATGGAACGTCGAGAGTGGCCGATGCGGTGACCCGTACGCCAGCGGATGCCCGGCTTGCCGCCGGTGTCGGCGGCGGCGAGCAGGAGGCCACCGAAGAGCCCGAGATTCTTCAGGGTGTGGATCTCGTTGTTGTTCTTGGCGATGGGGTCGTCGTTCTTCCAGAACGGATGCCCGGCGACGGTCACCGGCACCAGCGTGCCGGCGAGGACCAGCGCGGCGGGCCGGCTGAACCGTCCGGTGGCCAGCAGCAGCCCGGCGCCGACCTGCACCGCCGCGTTGAGCCGGATCAACGTCTCGGTCTCGGTGGGAAAGCTCGGGTGCGCCTTCTTGAGCATCGGCGCGACCTTGTCGGTCACCGGTTTGGCGGCCTCGGCCAGACGGTGCGGGTTGCGGAGGTTGCGGTACCCGCTGACCACGAAGATGCCGCTCAGCATGGCGCGGGCAAGGGAGCGTACGGGCGTCATGGATCAGTCATACCCCGTCGCGGCGTTTGCTACCCCGGCAACCGTCGGATCCGTATCGGTCGGTGTGCACGTTCGCCACGCCGATTCGAGCGACCATCGCTGATGGACGGGCCGTCACGGGTAACGTCGCGCGGATGACGACGCTGCGGCTCCGCCCCGAAGGCCCGGCCGACACCGGGTCGGTGCGTCGGGTCATGGCCTCGGCGTTCGCTCGCCCGGACGTGCAGACGCCGCCGGAGGTCGGGCTGGTCGACGACCTGCGCGGCACCGACGCCTGGCTGCCCGAGCTGGCCATGGTCGCCGAGTACGGCGGCGAGGTCGTCGGATACGCGCTGCTCACCCGGGTGCGGGTCCGACCCGATCGCGGTGCTGTCGCGCCGGCCCTGGCGCTCGGGCCGGTGGCTGTCGCGCCGCACCGACAGCGGGTCGGACACGGCAGCGCGGTGGTGCAGGCCGCTCTGGACGCCGCCACCGAGCTGGGCGAACGGCTGGTCGTGGTCCTCGGTGACCCGGCCTTCTATCGCCGCTTCGGCTTCGGGCCGGCCGTCGAGCTGGGTCTCACCAGCCCGTGGGCCGGGCTCGGGGAGCCCTGGCAGGGGCTGGTGCTGCCGCCGTCCACCAGCGAGGAGGGGCCACCGCCGCGTGGCGAGGTGGTCTTCCCGGCACCCTGGTCCAGGGTCTGACCGTCGGCGGGCGCGGCGCTCAGGTTGGCTGGGTACGCAGGTACCTGCCGAAGTGCGGAACGGTGAAGGCCACCGTGCCCCGCTCGCCCGAGTAGATGAGCCCCTTTTTGATCAGCGCGTCGCGGGCCGGGGAGAGGCTGGCCGGCTTCCGGCCAAGGGCGCGGGCGATCTCGGCGGTGGGCACCGCAGCATCCATGTCGTCGCGGACCGCAGCGCCGGAGTCGCCCTCCACGAGCGACAGCGTGGCCATCACCCGCATGTACTCGCGCTCGGCCGGGGTGGCCCGTTCGAACCGGGAGCCGAAGAAGCCGACCGCCAGCTCCGCCTCGGCCTCGGGGGCGGCGACCCGGACGTCGGCGGCGGTGATCGGTGACCGTGGCGCGTGATCCCAGGTCGCCTTGCCGTACGCCTGGACGAAGTAGGGGTAGCCTCCGGACTTCTCGTAGAGCAGGTCGAGTGCCTTCTGCTCGTACTCCACCTCCTCGCGCTCGGCCGGCGCGCAGAGCGCCTGGTCGGCGGCGATCCGGTCCAGCCGGTCGATGCGCTGGTAACGGAAGAGCCGCTCCGAGTACGACTTGGCGGCGCTGAGCACCGCCGGTAGGTGCGGCAGCCCGGCGCCGACGACGATCAGCGGCGCACCGATCTGGGACAGCTCGTGGCAGGCGGCGCAGAGAGCCGAGACGTCCTCCGGCCCCACGTCCTGCATCTCGTCGATGAAGACCGCGATGCCGGTGCCCACGTCGCTGGCCACAGCGGCGGCATCGCTGAACAGCTCGACCAGGTCGATCTCGATGTCGCCGGAGTCCGCGCGGCCGGTGGCGGCGGGCACGTCGATGCCGGGTTGCCAGCGGTCGCGCAGCTTCGACGGGCCCCCGGCGCGGCCGGTCGGCGCGGATCGCTGGGCGAACGCCTTGAGCACCCCGAGGAAGGCGTCGATCCGATCCGGGGCGCGGTGCCGGGGTGCGAGTTCGCGGACCGCCATGTGCAACGCGGCGGCGACCGGGCGGCGCAGTGACTGGTCCGGGCGGGCCTCGATCTTGCCGCTGCCCCAGAGTCGATTGATGGCCTGGGAACGCAGGGTGTTGAGCAGGACGGTCTTGCCGACGCCGCGCAGGCCGGTGAGCATCAGGCTGCGCTCGGGCCGCCCCCGGGCGATGCGCTCCAGCACGATGTCGAAGACGTCCAGCTCCCGCCCCCGTCCCGCGAGTTCGGGCGGGCGCTGGCCGGCGCCCGGGGCGTACGGATTGCGGACCGGATCCACGCATCGCACAATATCGGGCCCTCTAGCTGCGAAGCTAGACATGGATAGATGAGGCTACCGGCGTGTCGAGGCCGTCGAGACAAAACTAGGGCTGTCTAGCGTCCACGCTAGACAGCCCTAGTTTGCGGAAGCGATTACCGCTTCTTCAGGCACAGCACGTAGTCGAGCACGTCGACCGTGTTGTCGTGCACGTAGTTCGCTGTCGCCTGCGGCGCGAGCGTCTTGCACCGGTTCCCGTCGGCGGTCGCCGGGATGCGCAGCAGCACCTGGTAGGTGTTCGGGCCGCACGGCACCTTGCGCAGGGCCGCGTTGTCCTCGCTGCCGTCGTTGACCACGCAGTCCCCCTTGGCGAACTCCTCCTCGTCCGGGGACGGCAGGTTGGGGCTCGGAAGGTCGCTGGGCAGGACCGGGGGGACGACGGGTGCGCTCACCGACGGGGCGGGTGCGGCGGAGTCACTGTCGCTGTCGGCGGCCCTCCACAACGCCCAGCCGGCGAGGCCGAGACAGGGGCAGACCAGGAGCAGGACCACCAGCACGACGATGAGGGCGACCTTCCCGCCGCTCCTCTTCGCCGGCGGGGCCGGTGGCATCCCGTACCCGCCGGGCGACGGTGGGGCGGGTGGCATCCCGTACCCGCCGGTGGGCGGCGGGGCCCACGGCGCCGGCTGGCCGGGGGCGGGCCCGGCGGGTGGGAAAGGCCCGGGCGGCGCATCCCACTGCGCGGGCTGCGCCGGGGGACCCCACTGCTCGGGCTGCGCCGGGGGACCCCACTGCGCCGGCTGCGCCGGGGGACCCCACTGCGGTGGCTGCGGAGGCGGCGGCCCCCACTGGGGGGCCGTCTCATCGACAGGTGACGGGCCGTCCGGGCCGGTCGGCGGGCGTTGGTACGGGTCGTCCGGCTGCCCGGAACCCGATGGGCCGTAGGTCGTCATCTCATCCCCAGGGGTGGGTGGTCAGCGCTGCGTCAGGCATCAGCGCTGCTTCAGGCAGAGGACGAAGTCGAGGGTGTCCAGCTCGCTGTCGAAGAAGTACCAGTTGGTGTAGCCCTCGACCTTGGCGCATTTCGCCTCGGCGTCGCGTTCACCGCTTGTCGCGCCGTCGATCCTGCGCAGCACCTCGTACGACTTCGGTGCGCAGCCGCTGATCAGCAGCTTGGGCTTGCCGCCGGCCGTCCCGTCGTTGCGCACACACTGGCCGACCTTGACGAACCGTGGATCGGCCGACGACTCCGGCGCGGCGGCGCTCGGCGCCGGCCCGGCCGGCTCGGTCACGTCCGCGCTGGGCTCCCCGACACCGGCCGAACCGGTCGGCGCGGCCACCGGGGTCGCCGGATCGTCCGAGCGGGCGAGGAACCAGTACGCGCCGCCCGCCACCGCCAGCAGCACCACGACGGCCACCACCGCGATCAGCGGACCCCGTCCGCGCCTGCTCGGTGCCGGGGACTGGTCACCGCCGTACGGGCCGCCGTCGGGTCGGTACGGCTCCCCGCCGTACGGCGGGTTCACCTCGGCCGGCCGGTACGCGCCACCGTAGGGTGCTCCGGCCTCCCCGCCGTACCGTCCGCCCCCGTAGGGCGCACCGACGGGCTCAGCGCCATAGGGCGCACCGGCCTGACCAGCGCCATAGGGTGTCCCGCGCTCACCGTCGTACGAGGGCCCTCCGCCGTAGGGTCTCGCTGGAGAGTCGCCGTAGGACCCGGGGCGCTCCTGGGGTGCGGGCGGGTAGGAGTGCACCGTCGGCGGGTAGGGCTCGGGGGCCGGCGGATAGGGCTGCTGTGGCGGCCGGCCGGGCGTCTCGTCGGGCCGCTGCCCACGCCACGGGCCTCGGGAGCCCTCACCGGGTGGTCCGTAATTCGTCATGCCGCCCTCCTGCACAAGTGGTGAGAGGCCGGCCACCAATGCGCGACGCGGACTCCGAGGTCACCGTAGCGTGGTCAACCGATGAGCTCATCCCCACCGAGCGCCGCCGCCCTGTCGGGCCGCCGCGCTGCCGCCGCCCCAACTCTGGTCTGGACCGCGCTGATCGTGGTCTACCTGCTGTGGGGCTCCACCTATCTGGCGATCCGGGTCGCGGTGGAGACGCTGCCGTCGTTGCTGTCGGCCGCCCTGCGGTTCGCCGTCGCCGGTCTGGTGCTGGCGGTGGTCCTGCGGTTGCGCCGCGGGCCGGGCGCGCTCCGCGTGCGGCGTCGGCAGCTCGGCGCCGCCGCGCTGGTCGGGGTGCTCCTGCTCGCCGGTGGCAACGGCCTGGTGGTGCTCGCCGAATCCGGGCCGCCCGGGGTGGCGTTGCCGTCCGGAATCGCGGCACTGCTGGTGGCGACCGTGCCGCTGCTCGTGGTCCTGCTGCGCTCCGCCACCGGGGACCGGCCCGGGGTCTGGACGTTCGCCGGGGTCACGCTCGGCTTTGTCGGGCTGGTCCTGCTGGTGCTGCCCGCCGGCAGCGCGGACGCGGTGCCGCTGGTCGGCGCGCTGACGGTGGTGGCGGGGGCCGTCGCGTGGTCGGTCGGGTCGTTCCTGTCCGGACGGATCGGGATGCCCGCCGACCCGTTCGTCGCGACGGTGTACGAGATGGTGGCCGGCGCGGTCGCGCTGGCCGTCGTCGCCGCCGGCCGGGGTGAGCTGCGGGAGTTCCACCCGACGACGGTCAGCACCCGGTCCTGGCTGGCGTTGGGCTACCTCATGGTGGCCGGCTCACTGGTGGCCTTCACCGCGTACGTCTGGCTGCTGCAGAACGCGCCGATCTCGCTGGTCTCGACGTACGCGTACGTGAACCCGGCGGTCGCGGTGGCGCTCGGGGCGCTGCTGGTGTCCGAGCCGATCACCCCGCAGGTGCTGCTCGGCGGGGCGGTCATCGTCGCCGGGGTGGCCCTGGTGGTGAGCACGGAACGCCCGCGCCGGAAAGGCGCGGGACCACGATCGGGGACCGCGTCGACGGCGGACCGGCGGTAACGTCCGGCCCATGTCGGCCGCTGCGCTGGTGCCGGCCGCGCTGCTGGGGGCGGTGGTCGGAATCGCCGTACCCCGGATTGCCCGGCGCTTCGGCAGTGCGCCGAGCCGGCCGGTGCCACGCGGCGGGTGGCTCGGCCCGGTGGTCGCGGCCGTGGTGTTCGCCGGGCTCGTCGGCGCCCGCGGTGACGACCCGGCGTTGCCGGTCCTCCTCGCGGTGGCGGCGGTGGGGCTGGTGCTGGCCGTGGTCGACCTGGCGTGCCTGCGGTTGCCCGACCCGCTGGTCGCGGTCGCCGGCCTGCTGGCCCTCGGCGGCCTGACCGGTGCGGCGCTGCTGTCCGGCACCCCCGGGCGGTTGGTCGGCACGCTTGTGGGCGCGGCTGTCTCCGGCGCGGCGCACGTGCTGCTGGCCCTGCTGCCGGGGTCCCGGCTGGGCTTCGGGGACGTGAAACTCGCCGCAGCCCTCGGGCTGCCCCTCGGCTGGCTGGGGCGCGACGCCCTGCTGGCCGGGCTACTCCTGCCGCATCTGCTGCACGGTGCCCTGGTCCTCGGCCTGCTCGCAGCCCGAAAGGTCCGCCGCGACACGTTGCTGCCCGTCGGCCCGGCCCTGCTGGCGGGAGCGTGGCTAGCCACCCTCCTGCCCTGACCCCCCCTCGCCGCCCCAAACCGCCGGGCGTGGGCGTCGGACCACCGCGTCGATCATGAAGTTATTGCCACGACACGCCGATGTGGTCGGCAATAACTTCATGATCAACAGAGAGGGGGTGGGGGTTAGATCAGGCGGAGTTGGCGGTCCTTGGGGCGGCGCGGTTCGGTTTCGCCGAACCGTTCGAACAGGCCCGGGTCGATCGTGGCGAGGAACGGCGACGGCGCGCAGTCGCGTTCCACGCCGTGCCGGGTCCGGCGGGCGGCGTGGCTGACGTACAGCCGGTCCTGGGCCCGGGTCAGGCCGACGAAGAAGAGTCGGCGTTCCTCGGCTACCGCGTCCTCGTCGGGCGTCGAGCCCGGCCAGCGCAGCGGCAGCAGCCCGTCCTCGACGCCGACCAGGAAGACCACCGGGAACTCGAGGCCCTTCGCGGCGTGCAGGGTGAGCAGGGTGACCGCCTCGGCGCGCGGGTCGAGCGCGTCCACCTCCGCGCCGGTGGCCAGCTGCGACAGGAAGGTCTCCAGGTCGTCGCCGCAGCGGCGGGCCAGCGGGGTCAGCAGGTCCACCGCCGAGCGGACGTCGTCGGGCCGGACGGTGCTGCCCGCGCCGTCCAGGGTGGGCACCGCGAACCGCTCGGCGACCACCTGTCCGGCCAGGCGCACCCGGGCGGCAAGCGAGCCGGCCAGCCCGTCGGCGTGCCGCAGCTCGCGGGCGATGGCCGCCACGCCGGGCCGGTCCCGCAGGCGGTCGTGCGAGCGCTTCTGCACCGGGATGTTGGCCCTGGTCAGGGTGTCCACGATCGGGGCGGCCTGCGCGTCGGTGCGGTACAGCACGGCGATGTCGGAGAACGACAGCGAGGTGGACCGGCCGTCGATCCGGCCCGAGTCCAGCGAACGGTGGGACAGGCCGCCGACCAGCTCGTCGACGGTACGGACGACGAAGTCGGCCTCCTCGGCGACGGACGCCGCCGGGTACCGCCCGACGAGCGGGGCTTCCGGATCGAGTCGCGCCGGGTCCAGCCGCCGGCCCCGGACCAGCGAGGACGGCGCGATGGCCTGCACGGCGGCGGCCAGGATAGGGGCGGACGAGCGGTAGTTGCGGTTGAGTCGGACCAGCCGGGCGTCCGTGAAGTCCTGCGAGAAACGCAGGAAGTAGCCGACGTCGGCGCCCCGGAACGAGTAGATCGCCTGGTCCGGGTCACCGATCGCGCAGAGGTTGCCGTCGGCGGGGCTGAGCAGGCGCAGCAGCTCGTACTGCACCGCGTCGACGTCCTGGTACTCGTCGACGAAGATCCACCGCCAACGATCCCGGTACCGCTCGACCAGCTTGCGGTCGGCCCGCAGCAGCTCCACCGGAAGGCTCACCAGCTCGTCCAGGTCGACCAGGTCCTGCTTGCGCAGCAGCGCCGTGTAGGCGGCGAGATCGTCGCCCGCCTCCGAGCGAGCCGCCGCCCGCTCGGCGTCGTCGGCGATCCGGAACCCGGCCGGCAGGCCCGCCGCGTCCGCGTTCTCCCGAAGGATGGTCAACCCCAGCGCGTGGAACGTGCCCACCGTGACGTCCTCGGCGACCGGGCCGAGCAGACCGTCGAGGCGGTGGCGCAGCTCCTCGGCCGCCCGCCGGGTGAAGGTGATCGCGAGGCAGTGCTCGGGAAAGACGTTCAGCTCCGCGCACAGGTACGCGATCCGGTGGGTGAGCGTCCGGGTCTTGCCGGTGCCCGGACCGGCCACGATGAGCAGGGGCCCACCGGGCGCCGACGCCGCCACCCGCTGCATGGCGTCCAGGCGGTCCAGCAGGCCGGTGCCGACCTCCTCCATCCCGGAGAGCATCGGCTCGAACGGCTCGTGCGGTGACGGCGGCGACGCGATCGGCGGCGCGGGCGCCGGCTTGCGCTTCGGCTCCGCCTTGGCCGCCGCCGGGCGCTTGACCGTGGCCTTCGCCGCCGGCTCCGCGGGCCGCCGCTGCGCCGGCACGGGTACGTCGAAGAGCGTCTCCTGTGCCGTGCCCGCGCCCGTGCCCAGCTCCGCCGTGTCGAACAGGGTGATCACCCCGTACTCGCCGTCGTAACCCGGCACCCGGCGTACGTCGCCGCGGCGCAACCGCCCGATGCCTTCCGCGAGCAGCTCGCCGCCGACCTGCGCGATGTCCGACAACGGCGTCGTGGTCAGGATCTCCAACTCGGGGCCGAGGGCGGCGAGCAGCTCGTTGAGTCGGCCCTCGACCTTCTTCGAGCGGGCGCCCACCTTGTTGATCTCGCCAAGGATCTCGGCGAGCGGCACCAGGTGGGTGACGTCCCGGGCGTGCGCCGGCCGGTGCCCCTCGGGGCGGTCGGCCAGCTCCTCGATCCTGCTGAGAACGCCCACGGTGAGGGGCTTGCCGCACTCGGGGCAGCGCCCGCCGGTCGCCCGGGTGCGCTCCGGAGTCCAGTTGACCCCGCAGAGCCGGTGCCCGTCCGCGTGGTACTTGCCCTCCTCCGGGAAGAACTCGATGGTGCCGGCCAGTCCGTCGCCGGTACGCAGCGCCTCCCGGACGGCGAAGTAGTTCCGCTCGGCGGTCAGCACTGTCGCCTCCCGGCCCAGCGCCGGTGGCGAGTGCGCGTCCGAGTTCGAGACGAGCTGGTAGCCGTCCAGGCTGCCGACGCGCCAGTTCATGGCCGGGTCGGACGAGAGGCCGGTCTCCACAGCGAAGATGTGCTCGGCCAGGTCGGCGTAGCAGTCGGCGATCGCGTCGAAGCCGGACTTCGAGCCCAGCGCGGAGAACCACGGCGTCCAGATGTGGGCCGGGACGAGATAGCCGTCCGGGCTCGCCTCCAGGGTGATCTCCAGCAGGTCCCGCGAGTCCAGGCCGAGGATCGGACGGCCGTCGGAGCCGAGGTTGCCGATCCGACCGAGCGCGGTGTTGAACCGGGCCACCGACTCCAGGTCGGGCAGGTAGATCAGGTGGTGGACCTTGCGGGTCCGGTCGTCCCGCTTGTAGATGGTGGAGATCTCCACGCTCAGCATGAATCGGACCGCGTCCGCGTCGGTCGTGCCGGCGAGTCGCGGCGGCAGTCGCCGGGCGATGTCGCGCTCCGCCTCCGGGTCGAGCCGGTAGAGGCCCGGCTCGGCCGGCCGCAGCGTCTCGGCGAGATGGTCGTACCAGGCGGGGTGGGTGAAGTCGCCGGTGCCGAGCAGGGCGATGCCCTTGCGTCGCGCCCACCACCCGAGGGTCGGCAACGTCAGGTCACGGCTGCACGCGCGCGAGTACTTCGAGTGGATGTGCAGGTCCGCGACGAAGGGCGGGAGGCCACCGGGGGGTACGGCGCTGAACGGGGGCACGCCGCATCCTGTCACGCCCGCCGCGCGGGCCGCCTTCCGCCACGCGCGGACGTGACGTCCGCTATGCCGAGCGCAACTCGACGAGGCTGATCTGCGGCTTGGCGCCCACCCGCACGGGCGGGCCCCAGAAACCGGCGCCGTTGGTCACGTAGACCTTCGTGCCGTCGACCTCGCCAAGGCCGCTGACCACCGGCTGTGCCAGGCCGACGACCAGGTTGAACGGCACCACCTGCCCACCGTGGGTGTGCCCGGAGAGTTGCAGGTCCACGCCGTAGCGGGCCGCCTGCTTCGCGGCGAGGGGCTGGTGCGCGAGCAGGACGACCGGGCGGCTCGGGTCGCGGTCACCGAGGGCGGCGGCGAAGTCCGGCCCGGCGGCGAGGCCGGTGCCCGCCGGGTCCGCGTCCAGGTCGTTCACGCCGGCCAGGTCGAGCACACCGCCCCGGGCCTGGATCTCCTGCCGACGGTTCTGCAGCACCCGCAGGCCGAGACGGTCCACCTCCTGGACCCACTCCTCCACCCCGGAGTAGTACTCGTGGTTGCCTGTGACGAAGAAGTTGCCGTACCGGGAGCGCAGGTCGCGCAGCGGCGCGGCGGCCGGGCCCAGCTCGGCGACCGAGCCGTCGACGAGGTCACCGACGACCGCGACCAGGTCTGCGTCGAGACGGTTGATCGCGGCGACGATCCGCTCGGTGTGCGCACGCCCGCGCAGGGGGCCGAGGTGGATGTCCGAGACGGTGGCGATGCGGAGGCCGTCCATGCTGCGCGGGAGCTTGCTCAGCGGGATCTGCACCCGGTCGAGTTGGGGCGGGCCGAGTGCCGTGCGGACGCCGTACCCCGTGATGCCGGTCGCGGTGAGGCCGGCGAAGATGGCGGCGCCGCGGGCCAGCAGCAGCCGGCGGGCCGGGTCGTGGTCCGGCGCCGTGACGGCGCCGATGGCCGGCGGATCGGCGGGACCGGCGGC
This sequence comes from Micromonospora sp. NPDC049274, assembly GCF_040678875.1. Classification (NCBI taxonomy): domain Bacteria; kingdom Bacillati; phylum Actinomycetota; class Actinomycetes; order Micromonosporales; family Micromonosporaceae; genus Micromonospora; species Micromonospora sp. NPDC049274. The sequence goes on along the minus strand of NZ_JBFAQS010000003.1, from coordinate 108,966 downwards.
CCCGACCAACGCCGGCTCGGGTGCGGCGGTGGTCGGCTCGGCGGCGGTCACCCGTCGGCGCAGCACCAGCCGGGCGACGAGCATCGGCACTTCCAGCACGACGAGCGTGACCAGCAGGTAGAACATCACCGCGAGCCACAGGTAGCCGGGCCAGGCGAGCCAGTAGAGGCCGGCCTGCGTGCCGACGAGGGTGGCCGGTACGAGCACCGCCAGCACCAGGGCGACGATCCCGCCGGCCCGTCGCCAGCGACCCGGCGTGGTGGTGTCCCGGATGAGGCGCTTCCACAGGTAGAGGTGGATGAGACCGGTGACCAGCGCCAGGACGCCCATGAACCCCAGAACCGCCAACATGTGTGTGCCCCCCTCAGCCGCCCGCGAACGGGGGCAGGACATCGATCGTGGCCCCGCCCGGCAGGGGTGCCCGACGATCATGACAGGCGACGCCGTCCACGAGGAAACTGGCCACCCGCAGCACGGCGGCGAGCCGGTCGCCGTGCCGCTGGGCCAACTCGGTGGTGAGGTCGTCGAGCGACCGGCCGGCGGGAGTGACCTCCTCGGCGCGGCCGGCGGCGGCGCGCGCACCGGCGAAGTAGCGGACGGTAAGCGGTGTCGGCTCCACGGGTCAACCCCCGATCGCGGACATCGGGCGGGTCGGCTGAAGGAAGGTGGGGTCGTCGATGCCGTGCCCCGCGCGCTTGCCCCACATCGCGGTGCGCCACCGCTGCGCCACCTCGTCGTCGGTCGCGCCGCCACGCAGCGCCGCCCGCAGGTCCGACTCCTCGGTGGCGAACAGGCAGGCGCGGATCTGGCCGTCGGCGGTCAGCCGTGTGCGGTCGCAGTCGCCGCAGAAGGGCCTGGTCACGCTGGCGATCACGCCGACCCGGGCCGGGCCGCCGTCGACCAACCAGGTCTCGGCGGGCGCCGCGCCGCGCTCGGTCGGATCGGGACCGAGATCGAATTGGGTACGCAGGGAGGCCAAGATCTCCTCGGCGGTGACCATCGTGCTCCGGTCCCAGCCGTGCTGCGCGTCCAGCGGCATCTGCTCGATGATCCGCAGTTGGTAGCCGTGGTCGAGCGCGAAGCGGAGCAGCGCGGGTGCCTCGTCCTCGTTGACGCCGCGCATCAACACCGAGTTGATCTTCACGGGGTGGAGCCCGGCGGCGGCCGCCCCGGCGAGCCCCGCCAGCACCGCGTCGAGGCGGGGACGGCGGGTGAGTTGGGTGAACCGGGCCGTGTCCAGCGTGTCCAGCGAGACGTTCACCCGGTCCAGGCCGGCCGTACGCAGCGCGGGCGCCAGCCGGTCCAGACCGATGCCGTTCGTGGTGAGCGAGATCCGTGGGCGGGGGTCGAGCGCGGCCACCGCGGTCACGATGCCCAGCAGCCCGGGCCGGATCAGCGGCTCCCCGCCGGTGAACCGCACCTCGGTCACGCCGAGCCGTTCGACGGCCACCCGGACCAGCCGGACGATCTCCTCGTCGGTGAGCAGCTCGGGGCCGGCCAACCAGGGCAGCCCCTCGGCCGGCATGCAGTACGTGCAGCGCAGGTTGCACTTGTCGGTGAGGGACACGCGCAGGTCCCGCGCGACACGGCCGTACCGGTCGACGAGGACGCCGTCGGTCCGCGGGGCGACAGTCACCGGTCGACCGTAGCGCGCTCGACGTTGCCCAGGGCGGCTCGGGCGAGTTCGACGACCGCATCGCGGTACCCCGCCCCGAACAGCACGGTGTGCACGAGCAGCAGATGCAGCTGGTGCAGCGGCACCCGATCGCGCCAACCGTCGGACAGCGGCCAACTCTCCCGGTAGGAGGCCAGCACCCGATCCAGGTGCGCGACGCCGCCGAAGAGCGCCAGTTGGGCGAGGTCGGTCTCGCGGTGGCCGCCGTGCGCCGCCGGGTCGACCAGCCAGGCCCGCTCGTCGACGCCCCACAGCACGTTGCCCGGCCACAGGTCGCCGTGGACCCGCGCCGGTGGCTCGTCTCCGCCGAACTCGCCGACCCGATCGATGACCTGCTCGACAAGCGCGGCATCGGCGCTGCCGAGCGCGCCGTCGTCGACAGACAGCCGCAGGTAGGGGGCGAGTCGACGCCTGGCGAACCACGTCGACCAGGGGCCGTCGTCAGCGGTGTTGTCCTGCTCGATCGCGCCGATGAAGCCGGCCCAGGCCGCACCGAAGGCCGGTGCACCGGCCCGGTGCAGGCCGGCGAGCTCCCGACCGAAGCGTTCGGCCGCCTCCGGCGTCGGCTCGCCGGGCTCCACCCAGTCGAGCGCCAGCAGGTCGGGCAACGCCACGATCACCTCGGGTACGCCGATCGCGTCAGCCTCCCGCAGCCAGCGCAGCCCGGCGGCCTCGGCGGCGAAGAAGCCCTCGGGCACCGGACGCTCGGCCCGCTCCGGCCAGGACTTGGCGAAGACCGAGTGACCGTCGTCCAGGGTGAGCCGGGCGGCGGCGCAGATGTTTCCCCCGGCGACAGGCGTCTCGCGGAGTCGCTGATGGGTGCGGAACGTCGGCAGGTGTGCCGGGTGCGCGCGCAGGTACGCCAGGTCCATCAGCGCACGGTAGCCGCTGCCGACGACACCGCGACGCCGTGTGAGCACATCGAAACGCGTCCACCTGCATGAATACGCTCAGTAATTGTGGATAAGCCGCGTGTCATCCACAGGGGCCGCGCGGCCGGGTGGGCCCGCCGCAGGCTGCCGGCATGACCTCGACCGAACGTGCGAAGCTCTCCGTCCGCTCACCCGCCGACCTGCTCGCCGCCGTGCCGTACCTGCTCGGCTTCCATCCCGCCGACAGCGTGGTCGCGGTGGCCCTGCGCGGCCGGCAGATCATCTTCGCCGCCCGTGCCGACCTGCCCGATCCTGCCACGGACCCGGCCGACCGCGCCCGGCACCTGGCCGGGGTGATCCATCGACAGGGCGCGGAGGCCGCCACCGTCGTGGGTTACGGGCCGCCCGGCCGGGTCACTCCGAGCGTGGACGCGGTGCGGGCCGCCCTGACCGGCCTCGGCCTGGAGGTGCTCGACGCGCTGCGGGTGACCGACGGCCGGTGGTGGTCCTACCTGTGCACCGAGGCGGACTGCTGCCCACCCGAGGGCCGGCGCTACGACCCGACGGCCAACCCGGTGACCGCGTCTGCCGTGTTCGCCGGTCAGGTCGCGCTGCCCGACCGGGCGTCCCTCGCGGCGCAGGTGTCGCCGGTGGACGGCCCGGCCCGCGATGCGCTGCGCGCGGCCACCGTGCGTGCCGAACGGCGACTGGTCGAGCTGGTCGAGCAGGCGCCCGCGAGCGACCTGCTCGGCGGGCGGGCACTGCGCTCCGCCGGTGTCGCGGCGGTCCGCGAGGCGCAACGCCGGCAGCGGCGCGGTGAGCGGCTCGACGACGACGAGGTGGCCTGGTTGAGCCTGCTGCTGAGTCACCTGCCGGTGCGGGACCACGCCTGGGAGCGCACCGACGGTCGTGACCGGGACATCGCCCTCTGGACCGACGTGCTGCGCCGGGCCGAGCCGGAGCTGACCGCCGCCCCGGGCTCGTTGTTGGCGTTCGCGGCTTGGCGCGCGGGGCAGGGGGCACTGGCGGCGGTCGCGCTGGAGCGCACGCTGGGCCTGCACCCCGACTACTCGCTGGCCCTGCTCCTGGACGACCTGCTCCGGCGCGGTGTACCGCCGTCCGAGCTGGACGGCTGGCCGTCGGTCGGGATGCCCGGCGTCGTGCGGCCACGGAAGCGGCGGCGACGTGGCCGGCGCTGACGGGCCCGCCACCGGTCGTCGCCGCCTGCCAACCCCTGCGGTCGACTCCACTTCATGGGACTCGGGGTATCCCCGCAACCAGGACACCACGATTTCAGCGAACCCGAGTCGATCAGGCCGGCTGGTCGACAGTGATCCTCTGCGGGCCGGCGTAGACGTTCATGGTCGGGCCGCGCAGGAAGCCGACAAGCGTCATGCCCGCCTCCTCGGCCAGCTCGACGGCGAGGGTGCTCGGCGCGGACACCGCCGCCAGCAGCGGCAGGCCGGCCATCCACGCCTTCTGGGTCAGCTCGAAGCTGGCCCGGCCGGACACCAGCAGCAGGTGCCCGGTCAGCGGCAGCCGGCGTTCCCGCACCGCCCAGCCGATCACCTTGTCCACGGCGTTGTGCCGGCCCACGTCCTCCCGCAGCACCACCAGCTCTCCGGCCGGGCTGAACAGGCCCGCCGCGTGCAGCCCGCCGGTGCGGTCGAAGGCGCGCTGGGCGGCGCGCAACCGGTCGGGCAGTTCGGCGAGGAGGGCGGCCGGCACGGTGAGCGGGTCAGCCGTGACGTCGAACAGCGACCGCGTCCGGATCGCGTCGATGCTCGCCTTGCCGCACACCCCACAGGAACTGGTGGTGTAGAAGTTCCGGGACGGGTCCGTGGTCGGTTCCGGCACGCCGGGGGCGAGCACCACGTCCACCACGTTGTACGTGTTCGGAGTCTCCGCGCCGGCGCAGAGCTGGGCGGTCAGCACATCGTCGGTCGACCGGATCAGCCCCTCGGTCAGCAGGAACCCGATCGCAAGGTCCAGATCGTCACCGGGGGTACGCATCGTCACCGCGAGGGGCTTCCGGCGGCCGGGACCGGCCGCGCCGACCCGGATCTCCAGCGGCTCCTCCACCGCAAGGGTGTCCGGCCGTCGGACGGCTGCGCGTCCGTCGGCCGTCGCGTTCAGGTCGATCCGCAGTACGCCCCGTCGGTCAGTCGCCCGTCCCATCCCGCCATCCTGCACCCCACCCCGGCACGCTCGCACGGCCGCCGGTCACCAGGCACCCGCCGGCGCAAGCCGGCGCCGGGTCATCAGGTAGCTCGGGGCACCCCGGCGGCGCGCGCCGCATGGCCGTCGCTACAGCTACCGTGACCGGGTGGGGACGTACGCCGCCGTGGTGCTCGCGGGTGGGGCCGCCCGACGGATGGGCGGGGTGGACAAGCCCGCGCTTCCGGTCGGTGGCCTGTCGATGCGTGACCGGGTGCTGGCCGCCGTGGGCGATGCCGCGCCACGTGTGCTGGTCGGGCCGGGTGACGACGTTCCGGACGGTGTACGGGTCACCCGCGAGGATCCTCCCGGCGGCGGGCCGGTCGCCGCGACGGCAGCAGGGCTTGCACTGCTCGACCCCGACACGACGCTCGTCGCGTTGCTCGCCGCCGACCTCCCACTGCTCACCCGCGCCGCGATCGGCGACCTGCTCACCCACCTCGCTCCGGCTGACAGCGCGGCGCTGATCACCCCGGCCGGCAGCCCGGCGCTGGCCGCCGACGGTTCGTCGCCCGTGGCGCCGGGCAACGGCCCCTCGCGGGCCGGCACCGGTTGCGCCGACCCGGAGCGACGAATCGACGGGGTGTGCTTCGTCGACGCGGACGGTCGGCGGCAGTCGCTGTGTGGAGTGTGGCGAGTCGCCGCGCTGCGGGCCGGGCTGGCCCGGCTGGCCACCGAGCGGGGCGGCAGCCTGGCCGGTGCTCCGGTACGAGGGCTGTTGGCCGGTCTCGTCGTCCGGGAGGTGCCGTGGGCCGGTGACGGTCCGCCGCCCTGGTTCGACTGCGACACTGACGAGGACGTACGCCGGGCTGAGGAGTGGGTGCGATGACGGTGCTTGACGACTGGGTCACGGCAGCCTGCGCCGAGGTGGGTCTGGACCCGACCGAGGTGCCGGTGTCGGCCGTGCTGGACCTGGCCCGCGATGTCGCCCACCAGGTGCTGCGGCCCGGGGCGCCGGTCACCGCGTACCTGCTCGGGCTGGCCGTCGGCAGGGGTGCCGACCCGGCGGCCGCTGCGGCCCGGCTCAGCGCCCTCGCGGCCGACTGGCCGGTCCGGCTGGGCGCCGACCCCGACGATCCCACCGCCCCGTCCGACGATCCCACCACCTGACCCGAGAATCCCACCACCTGACCGGCCCGGCGGTAGTCCCACGACCAGGCCGTCGGAATGGCGAGCGGACGGACGGCTGCCGGCCGGCCGGTGTCCGATGCCGGTCCGGGCTGATTCGACGCCCGGACGGCGTGGGTAGGGTGATCGTGACGGACGGAGGCGATCATGACGGCTGACCACCCCTCGGCGCCGGACGGTGAGCCCGACGGCGCATCCGAGCCGGCGGAGTCGATCCTGCTCGACGAGCCCAGCACCACCGACCTGCGCGCCAAGGTGACGGAGGCGTGGCGGGAGTTCGCCCGGATGCTCGCCCTGCGGCTGCGGGAGCTGCCCGCCGGCGCGCACCTCGAACTGACCCTCGACCCCACCGCCTCGGGCACGGGGGATGCCGTCTACTCGATAAGTGTCGAGGTGAACGGCGACGGCGGGCTCTCCGCCCGGGCCGTCGGCAACGCCGCCCTGCCGCAGGGCTACCGGCTGGACCGTGCCGCGGTGGCGGACATGGTGGCGCTGGGCTGGTCACCGCCCGGTGTGGTGGCCGGCTCCGGCGGCTCGTTCGGGCTGGACGGTACGACGGCGGAGGCCGCCCGGATCGCCCCGCTGCTCTCCCGCACGTTGCGCGACGTGTACGGCGCCCCGCACCCGGCCTTCCTCGTGTACGTGGTCAACGACGCCGAGGGTGAGCCGTTGACGGTGGAGCCGCTGGGCACCGCGCGCAGCGAGTTCGGGCCGGACTCCGACGTCGAGGGTGACCTGGAGGAGGCGCTGGCCGAGGCGGCCGCCGCGCAGACGGAGCGGGACGACGTGCTCGATCTGGCGGACCGCGTCCGCACGGTGGTGTCCACGATGCTGAAGTCCGACGCCGAGCGGTTGCAGATCGACTCGGACGGTGACATCACCATCCGGGCCGGCTCGGCGATGGTCTTCGTGCGGGTGCGCGACAATCCGCCCCTGGTGGACGTCTTCTCGCCCGTGCTCACCGAGGTGGAGCCGACCGAACGGCTCTACGTCAAGCTGTCGGAGCTGACCAACCGGATGCCGATCGGTCGCCTCTACTGCGCGGACGACACGGTGTGGGCCTCCATCCCGGTCTTCGGCCGCAACTTCCAGGCCACCCACCTCATGCTGGCGGTGCAGGTGATGACCGGCCTCGCCGACGAGCTGGACGACCGCCTGCACGGCGAGTTCGGTGGCAAGCGGTTCTTCGGTGAGGGTGACAAGCCGGTCCGGCGCGACGAGTCGGAGCCCCGGACCGGCATGTACCTGTAGGGCTCTAGGCCACGTCCAGCAGGGTCTTGCCGACCGTCGCGCGCGCCTCGATGGCGGCGTGCGCGTCGGCGGCGCGTTCCAGCGGGAAGCGCTGGCCGATCAGCGGCCGGAGCTGGCCGGCCGCCGCGTCCGCCAGCGCCTGGAGGGTGTACGCCCGCAGCCGCGCGGGCGGCACGTCCGGCCGTACCAGCGTGACCTGGCGTTCGGCGGCTGCCTCCGGTGGCACCGGGGACCACTCGCCGCTGGCCAACCCGAAGCTGACCATGCGGCCGCCCGGGTCGAGCAGCTCGAACGCCGTCCGGGCGATCGACCCACCGACGCCGTCGAGGACGACGTCGACCCCACCCAGCCTGTCCCGGATCCCGTCGGCCCAGCCAGGCAGCAGGTAGTCGACCGCCATCTCGGCGCCCAGGTCGGGCAACAGGTCCACCTTGCGTGGCCCGCCGGCCGCGCCGATCACCCGTGCGCCAGCCCGCGCCGCGAGTTGGACGAGCAGGCTACCCACACCGCCCGCGGCTGCCTCGACCAGCACGCGGTCACCGGGGCGGACGCCTACCGCGTCGACGAGCATCGCGGCGGTACGCCCGTCGGCCAGCAGCGCCACGGCGGCGTCCAGGGCCAGCCCGGCCGGCACCTCGATCGGCGCGGCCGCGTCCACCACGACCCGTTCGGCGTACCCGCCGGAGCCACCGGTGGCGCTTACCACCCGTTGCCCGATGCGGGCCGGGTCGACGTCCGGCCCGACGGCGGCGATGACCCCGCCGACGCCGTTGCCGGGGATCAGCGGTGGGGTGACCCGGAACGGTCCGGGACGTCCCGAGCGCTGCTGAGTCTCGACGAAGGTGATGTTGGCATGGGCGACGTCGATGAGCACCTGGCCGGGGCCGGGCGCCGGGTCGGGCGCCGGTCCGGGCACCAGCGCCTCGGGGCCGCCGAACTCGCGTAACCAGATCGCCCGCATGAAGTCCCCCCTCGTCTCGTACCAGACCGCCACGAGTCCAACACCTCAACTGCGCTTGAGGTCAAGCTCCGGTGGACGGCCCGACGCCGGGGGACTCGACCAGCCGGGACAGCACGATGGTGCTGCGGGTGGACGTCACGAACGACTCGGCGCGCAGCCGTTCCAGCGCCGCCTCCAGGTGGGCGATGTCGGCGGCCCGCAGGTGCACAAGCGCGTCCGCCTCGCCGGAGACGGTGTACGCGCCGACCACCTCCGGGTGCCGGCGGGCGGCCACGCCGATCTGCGCCGGGGTGGTCCGGCCGGCGCAGAACAGCTCGACGAACGCCTCGGTGGTCCAGCCCACGGCGGCCGGGTCCACGACAGCGGTGAATCCCCTGATCACGCCGGTGGCGCGTAGTCGGTCCACCCGGCGCTTGACCGCCGGGGCGGAGAGTGACACCCGGGTGCCGATGTCGGCGTACGACGCGCGGGCGTCGGCGACGAGCAACGCAATGATCCGCTGGTCAACGGCGTCTATCTGCAACGTTCCGCCTCTGGGAAGCAATGGTTGTGGCTGTTACCAAAGTTCAACGGTACCTACTCTTGGTGACCGTGAACCAGCAGCGAGTCTCGCGAAAGCGGACATATCTCATGTGCTCGCCCGAGCAATTCGCGGTCGAGTACGCGATCAATCCGTGGATGGACGTCACCACCCCGGTGGACCGGGAACTGGCCGTCAAGCAGTGGGACCGCCTGCGCGAGACGCTCGTCGGCCTTGGCCACGAGGTGCACCTGCTCACGCCGGAGCCCGGACTGCCCGACATGGTGTACGCCGCCAACGGTGCCTTCGTGGTCGACGGCAGCGTCTACGGCGCCCGGTTCAAGCACGAGCAGCGGGCCGGTGAGGCCGCCGCGCACCACGCGTTCTACGCGGAGCAGGGCTGGCGGTTCGTCGCGCCGAGCGAGACCAACGAGGGCGAGGGTGACTTCGCGTACGTGCCGGAGGCGCACGGCGGGCTCATCCTGGCCGGGCACGGCTTCCGTACCGAGATCGCGGCGCACGCCGAGGCGCAGGAGGTGCTGGGTCGGCCGGTGGTGTCGCTGCGGCTGATCGACCCCCGCTTCTACCACCTGGACGTGGCGCTCGCCGCGCTCGACGACGCGAACGTCGTCTACTTCCCGGGCGCGTTCTCGGCGGCCAGCCAGCGGGTGCTCACCCAGCTCTTTCCGGACGCGGTGATCGCCGACGACGAGGACGCGATGGCCTTCGGGCTGAACCTGGTCAGCGACGGCGCGAACGTGGTGCTCAACAGCGAGGCCACCCGGCTGGCCGGCAAGCTCAAGGCCGCCGGCTACACCCCGGTGCCGGTCGAGCTGGCCGAGCTGAAGAAGGGCGGCGGCAGCGTGAAGTGCTGCATCGCCGAACTGCGGCACTGACCCGAACACTGCCGCGAACGGCAGGGGCCGACCTCCCAAGCGGGAGGTCGGCCCCTGTTGCTGCTCGGCGGGCGCTCAGCCCAGCGTGGCCAGCTCGTTGATCAGCACGTTCGACATGACCTGACCGTCGCGCTGGACCTCCCGCAGGTACCACTTCTGCTGCGGCGTACGCGGCTGGTTGAACTGCCAGATGCCGCGCGGACTGTCGATCTGGCCGATCCGGCCCAGCGCCAGGTTGACCTGCTGTGGGGTTGGCGAACCACCGGTCAGCTGGATCGCCTGGTCGAGGACCTGTGCCGCGTCGTACGACGCCATCGCATACGTCGTCGGCGTGGACTGGTGCTTCTTGCGGTAGGCGGAGGCGAAGACCCGGTTCGACGTGCTGTTGAGGTCGGCCGAGTAGTTGAGCGCGGTCTGGATGCCCAGCGCGTCCCGGCCCAGGCTCTCCAGCACGCTGCCCTCGGTGAGGAAGCCCGGCGCGTAGATGGGCCCGTCGAACTGGTCGCGCAGTTGCTTGATGAACTCCACGGCCGCCGCGCCCGCGAAGAAGCAGAAGACGGCGGTCGGGTCCTTGCGCAGCGCCTTCTCGATGTCCGCCTGGTAGGTGGCCTTGCCCGGGTTCGGCGTCGGGCTGGTGGTGGTCACCGGGTTGGCGATGCGCGGGTCGCCGACGGGGAACTCCTGCTTGAAGCCCCGCACGACGTCCGGGCTGCCCACGTTCTCCGGCACGATGATCGCGACCCGGGCGTTCGCCGGTAGCTGGTCGCGCAGGTACCGGCCCAGCGCCCGACCGGCCTCGTCCAGCACGTACGACGTACGCCAGATGTAGACGACGCTCTGCAGGGTGCTCGGCGAGGCGTTCGAGCCGATGAGCGGGACCCGGGCCTCCTCCACGGTGTCGCGGATGTTGACCATGACCGCCGAGTTGACCACGCCGGTCAGCGCCAGCACGTTCTGCTTGAGCAGCTTGTCGACGGCGGCCTTGCCGGTGATGGCGTTGTCGCCCTCGTCGGCGGTCAGCAGCTCGACGGGATGCCCGCCCAGTTGCTGGCCGTGCAGGTCGAGGAAGAGCTGGAAGCCGTTGGTGATGTCGTCACCGATGGACTTGAAGCCGCCGGCCTTCGGCGCGATCAGACCGATCTTGATCGAGCTCTTGGGGGCGGTCGGCTTGTCCTCGGTGTCGGAGCCGCACGCGGCGGCGAACCCGGTCGTACCGAGCGCGGCCATCAGTTGGAGCGCCCGCCTGCGATTCATCTGCGACACCGAGTTCCTTCCAGGAGCGTTGCAGGGCAGGACACGCCCCTCCGGCGTTCTACCTGCTCCGCGACGCTGCGTCAATGGCTAGTGATCATCGTGCAAGGACCGCAACACATCGAGCACCCGCGGCCATGCCGAAGACTCGGGGTCGATCAGCCCGAAATGCTCACATCCGGGCAGCTCAAGAAGGGCGATATCGGATCCTGTGGCACGACCTGCCACGACGAAGTCCCGGCTCATCGCCACCGGCACCTGTTGATCCCTCGAGCCGTGCACGACTACTGTCCGTGTCCGTATCGGTACCAATGATCGTGGATCGGTTGCCGCGTACCGGTCCGGGAAGTCCGCCGGGCCGCCGCCGAGCAGCGCGGCCACCGCACCGGAGTCCAGATCGAGTCGGTACGCCTCGGCAAGATCGGCCACCGGGGCCAGCGCCAGCACCCCACCCACCGTCGACGGCGCGGTGGCCGCCGCGTACAACGCCAGGTGGCCGCCGGCGGAGTGACCGATGAGGATCGGCGCGGTCCGGCGCACCCGGCCGGGCAGCGCCTCGGCGGCCAGCTCCGGCAGCGCCGCGATCCCGGCCAGCGCGTCGGTGAACGTGCCTGGCCAGCCACCGCCCGGCTGCCCGGTACGCCGGTACTCCAACTGCGCCACCGGATAGCCGTCGGCCGCGAGCGCGGCGGCCAGCGGCCCGGTGTGCCGGCGGTCGTACTCCGCCCGCCAGAAACCACCGTGCACCACGACGACAAGCGGCCGGGCCGGGCCGGCACCGGTCGGGCGGCGCAGGTCGGCGACCTGGTCCGGGTGGTCGCCGTAGGCCACCGTCACGTCCGGCTCCGGCGCGGGCCGGGTCAGTACGGCGCGGGGATCGGCAGGCATGGCGCGACGGTAGCGCGCCCCGCCCGGGTGGTTCGGCCCAGGGAGTCGGTCCCGGGCGGCATGGGTCGGGTCGACTGGGTAAAGATGGACCCCATGACCGAAGCGCGCTCCGCTGAGCAGAACGATCAGCCCGGCCCCGACGACTCCGGCCACTCCGGCACTGTGGTGGTGGTCGGTCCGGACGGCCGGCCGATCGGCACCATGCAGACCGATGAGGGGCAGGGTGAGGACCCGACCCGCCTGGTCGAGCAGCCGGCCAAGGTGATGCGGATCGGCAGCATGATCAAGCAGTTGCTGGAGGAGGTCAAGGCCGCCCCGCTGGACGACGCCAGCCGCAACCGGATGCGGGAGATCCACGAGCGCTCGATCGTCGAGCTCAAGGAGGGCCTCGCCCCCGAGCTGCGCGACGAGCTGGAGCGCATCTCGCTGCCCTTCACGGAGGACAAGGCCCCGAGCGAGGGCGAGCTGCGGATCGCGCACGCCCAGCTCGTCGGCTGGCTGGAGGGCCTGTTCCACGGCATCCAGGCGGCCCTGGTCGCCCAGCAGATGGCCGCGCGGGTGCAGCTGGAGCAGATGCGCGGCGGCCGGCAGGCGCTGCCCAGCGGCCCCGGCGGGGTCGTGCCCGGAATGCCGGGTGTGGGCCAACCGGGCGGTGGCGAGGGCCACAACACCGGCCAGTACCTCTGACCTGGTCGGTCAGTCCACCCCGAAGATCTTCTCCAGGTACGCCGCCACGCCGTCCTCGGAGTTCGCCCCGGTCACCTCGTCGGCGACCGCGAGGACGGCGGGGTGCGCGTTGGCCACCGCCACGCCGCGCCCGGCCCAACTCAGCATCGGCACGTCGTTGGGCATGTCGCCGAAGGCCAGCACGTCCGCGGCGGCCACCCCGAGCCGATCGCAGTACCAGTCGAGCCCGGCCGCCTTGGTCACCCCGGCCGCGGAGATCTCCACCAGACCCGAGTACGACGAGTGCGTGGCCTCGGCCAACCCCGCCACCGCCGCGCCGATCAGCTCGACGAACGTGTCCGGGTCCTGCTCACCGGCCCGGGCGAGCAGCTTCACCGCCGGAACCGACAGCAGTTCCTCAGGCGTCTCGACCGGGCGGATCCGGTCGTGGTCGGCGTCCCACCGCAGCGGGTAGTGCGCCTCGTGCCGCATCTCCCGGCTGTCCAGGACCTCCACCGCGAAGCTGATGTCGGGCACCTCGGCGCGAAGCCTGCGGGCCACCTCGGCCAGGTGCTGCGGCGCGAGCGGGTCGGCTCGCAGCACCTCGTCCCGCACCGGGTCGTAGACGACGGCCCCGTTCGCGCAGACCGCCGGCAGCGGCTCGGCCAGCTGGTCGTACACCATCTTCAGCCAGCGGACCGGACGGCCGGTGACCAGGACGACAGGCGTGCCGCGCGCGGTTATCCGCGCGAGCACGTCGGCCGTGCGCGGGCTGAGCGTGCGGTCGTCGCGGATCAGCGTGCCGTCGATGTCGGTGGCGACAAGCGCGGGGGTGTCTCCCATTACCGGGACAGTAGCCGGTCCAGGTACACCGCCACCCCGTCGTCGTCGTTGCGCAGGGTCACCTCGTCGGCGGCGGCCCGCAGCTCGGGGTGCGCGTTGGCCACCGCGACCCGGGACCAGCCGGCCCACTCGAACATCGGCAGGTCGTTGGGCATGTCGCCGAAGACCAGGACGTCGGCGGGGTCGACCCCGAGGCTCTGCGCCACCACCGTCAGCCCGGTCGCCTTGTCCACGCCCGGCGGGCAGATCTCGATGAAGCCGAGCCCGGCCTGGGTGAGCGTGGCGACGTGCGGCGGGACGATCCGCCGGGCCACCGCGAGCAGTTCGTCGACGTGGTGGTCGGCCGTGCGGGCGAACGCCTTGATCACGTCGCAGGAGAGGCACTCGGCGCGGCTGCGCGCCTCGAACCGGTCGTGGTAGGGCCAGCTCTCGTGGTAGTCACCCCAGAGCGGGGCGTCGTGCTCGTCGGACGCCTCGACCATCACCGTCAGCGGGCCGACCTCGGCCTCCAGGTCGGCGAGCAGCCGGGCCAGCACCTCGGCGGGCAGCCGCTCGTCGCGGAGGACCACCGGGCCGCTCGGGTCGCTCTGGTCGACCACGCGCCCACCGCCCGCCATCACCAGGAAGTCGGCGGCCCGGATGTCGTTGCGGGTCAGCTCGGTCAGTCGGGGGCCGCGTCCGGTCGCGCCGACCACCGGAATCCCGGCGGCGCGCACCCGGTCGAGCACCCCATGGGTGTACGCGGAGACGGTGTCATCGCTGCGGACGAGCGTCCCGTCGAGGTCGGTCGCGATCAGCTTGGGCAGGCCCGGGCGGGTCATCGTTCCTCCTTCGCCCGCCGCCGTCGCACCCAGCCGTGCGGTCCCGGCGTGACGGCGGGCAGCAACCGTACCTCGGGAAACAGCCCTCAACCATGGCTTCCAGCCGAACCGAACACCAACTCGCGGGGGCTCAGGCGGGGTGTTCGGGGCGGGCGAACGGGGCCGCAGCCGTCACGGTCAGGTCGGCCGGCGCCGAGGGGCCGCCCTCCTGCTCGACCGGATCGGCGTGCCGGCGGCGCCAGCCCTGACCCGTCGCGGCTTCGGAACTGTCGTCCTCCACCGGCGCGTTCGACGACAGCCGCAGGGCCGCGGCGAACAGCACGCAGGCCACGAACGCCATCACCAGGCCGCGACCGTACTCGACCTGGAGGCGGTCCTCCGACCCGTAGAAGTAGTTGCGCTGACCGGCGTCGTCGAGTGTCGCCGCCGCCGCCACCAGCAGGGCCAGCAGTGCCCCGCTCAGGGTGAACCCCACCAGCCGGGCGTTCGGCCGGACGGCAGCCGTGCCCCGCAGCGCCAGGGCCACGATGCAGACCAGGCCGAGCAGACCGACCAGCCAGCCGATGCCGAAGCCACCGATCTCGGACACGCCGGCGGGCACGTCGGTCGAGGTGGAACCGGTCGGGCCACCGTTCGGCAGGGTCATCACCAGCCACTCGCCGAGCAGCGAGGCCATCCCCGCCACCGCACCGAGACCGGCGACCAGCACGGGCAGCCGGGGATCCCGGGTGATGCCGGCCAGGGACCAGCCGAGGCGGCGGCGGCCGGCGGCGGGCTCGTCGGTACCCCACTCGATCACGGCCGGCCCGTCGGACGGGTCGCCCTGCCGTGGGATGGGCAGCTCCTCGGACATCGGCCATCCTTCCGCCGGTCACGGGCCTGCGTCGAATCATGGCACAGAGCGTCGCGCTGGTGTCGCCGCCGAAGCCGCCGCGTCGCGCCTCCGCCGGGGTGACGGGAATCGCACGGCAGGCGTCGGTGCCGGTCGGTCGCTCGGAAGTCGCCTTTCCGCTAGCGTTCTCCTCATGCCTATCCGTACCGCTTCCGCACAATGGCAGGGCAATCTCACCGAGGGGTCCGGCACCGTCCGCACCGGTAAGGGTGGCCTGTCCGGCAACTACTCCTTCAAGTCGCGCTTCGAGGAGGGTGAGGGCACCAACCCCGAGGAGCTGATCGCCGCCGCGCACGCCGGCTGCTTCTCGATGGCGTTCTCGAAGGCCCTCGCCGACGCCGGCTCGACGCCCACCTCGGTCGAGACCACCGCCAAGGTCCACCTGGACAAGACCGACGCCGGGATGAGCGTCACCCGCATCGACCTGGAGACCGTCGGCCAGGTGCCGGGGGTCGACGAGGCCGAGTTCCAGAAGCTCGCCGAGGCCGCCAAGGCCAACTGCCCGATCTCCCGCCTGCTCTCGCCGGGCGCCGAGATCACCCTCACCGCTCGTCTGGCTTCCTGACCCAGCGACCCGCACGCCGCACGTTCACGAAAGGGAGCCTCCGCCCGGTTCCGGGTGGCCGCTCCCTTTCGTGAACGCGCGGACAGCGGCCCAATGGCCGAGCGTGAGCCGGCCGATCGGTCCGGCGTCGGGCAGAATGGACGCCGTGCCGGTGGACATGACTCGCGAGCGCTTCGAGGAGTTGGTCGCCGACGCCCTCGACGAGGTGCCCGAGGAACTCCTCGGTCTGATGAACAACGTGGTGATCCTGGTCGAGGACGACCCACCGCACACCGAACCCGACCTGCTCGGCCTGTACGAGGGGCACGCGCTCACCAGTCGTGGTTGGGACTACTCCGGCGTACTGCCGGACCGGATCTTCATCTACCGCCGTCCGATCCTGCGGATCTGCGACAGTGACGAGGACGTCGTCGACGAGGTCGCGGTGACAGTGGTGCACGAGATCGCCCATCACTTCGGCATCGACGACGCACGGCTGCACGCGCTGGGCTGGGGCTGATCCCGGCCGCTCACCGCGATGCCCGGCTCTCACCGCGATGCCCGCGCGGCTCGCCGCTTGGCCGATGGCCACTGGTTGCCGTGGTCGCCTACCGTCGGTGCAGCGACCGCGACCGTTTCAGGAGGCACCTTTCATGCGCAGCGAGCTGTTCTCGGCGGAAAATCTGGAGAAGGAGTCCGCGCAGGCCGGCATGCGGCTACAGAACTCCAAGATGTTGAAGATCGAGCTCAACGGCGAGGCGATGGCCCGGGTCGGGTCGATGGTCGCCTACCAGGGCAACGTGCAGTTCCAGGCGCTGGGCTCGGGTGGGCTCGGCAAGTTCCTCAAGCAGAAGCTCACCGGCGAGGGCGTCCCGCTGATGAAGGTCACCGGCCAGGGTGACGTCTTCCTCGCCGAGCTGGCCAAGGACGTGCACATCATCGACCTGGAGCCGGGCGACGCGCTCTCCATCAACGGTTCCAGCGTGCTCGCCTTCGACTCGACCCTCCAGTACGACATCAGGATGGTCGGCGGCGCCGGGATGGCCTCCTCGTCCGGCCTGTTCAACTGCGTGTTCAGCGGCTACGGGCGGATCGCCATCACGACCAAGGGCACCCCTGTGGTGCTCAACGTGGACGCCCCGACGTACGTCGACCCGCAGGCCGCCGTCTGCTGGTCGGCCAACCTCCAGACCGGCTACCACAGGGCCGAGCAGCTCGGCCTCGGCACGCTGCTGGGCCGGCGCACCGGCGAGTCGTTCACGATGAGCTTCGCCGGTCAGGGCTTCGTGGTGGTGCAGCCGTCCGAGGAGCCGCCGGTCATGGGCAGCGGTCAGCAGCAGCAGGAGGGTGGTCTGCTCGGCGGTCTGCTGAGCTGACCATGCCGGGCGGGGCGCTCCCTGATCCGGGAGAGCCCCGCCCGGTCAGCTCAACTCGCCGGTGCGTAGCCGCGCCAGCCAGGCCGCCGCGTCGGTGTAGTCGACGTCGGAGAGGCCGGCCGGCGCGGGCACGGGCCGCTCGCCCGCCGCCTCGACCCAGCGGTGTCGGGGGTACGACCCCAGGAAGCGGACGTCGGCGCACACCCGGCGCAGCCCCTGCAACGCCTCACCCAGGCGTACGTCGGCCACGTGCCCGGTGCAGTCGAGGAAGAAGACGTACCGGCCCAGCGCCTCGCCGGTCGGACGGGATTCGATCCGGGTCAGGTTGACGCCACGCACGGCCAGTTCCATAAGCACCGACAGCAGCGCGCCGACCCGGTCGTGGGCGATGTAGACGGCCAGCGAGGTGAGGTCGTCGCCTGTCGACGGTGGGGGTGGCCCGGGGCGGGAGACCAGGACGAAACGGGTCACCGCGTCGGGATGGTCGGCGATCTTGTCGGCGAGCAGGGCGAGTCGGTGTCGGGCAGCACCGATCGGCGCGCAGATCGCCGCGTCGTACTCACCGGACCCGGCGCCGGCGGCTGCCGCGCCGTTGGAGAGCACGTCGACAACCACCGCGTCGGGAACGTGGTCACGCAGCCAGCCCCGGCACTGGGTGGACGCCTGCGGATGCGCCGCGATCGTGCGGACCGCGGGCAGCCCGGTGCCCGTGCGCGCCGCGAGCACGAAGTCGACAGGCAGGATCACCTCTCGGGTGATCACCAGCGGCTCGCCCTCGGCCATCTCGTCGAGGGTGACGCCCACCGCCCCGCCGATCGAGTTCTCCAGTGGCACCAGCGCCGCGTCGGCATCCCCGGCCCGGACGCTGTCCAGAGCCTCCCCGACACTGCGGGCCGGCGTCCGGGTGCCGTGCTCGGCGGCGGGAATGGTGCGCAGGGCCTGCTCGGCGAAGGTGCCCTCCGGGCCGAGGTAGACGAAGCGCGCAGGCGGTGTTCCGGGCATGTCGACCAGACTACGCACCCGGCCCGACGGCCGGAGAGGCATCGCAGGCGAGCGTACGGATCCCGGCGGGCCCGGTGGCCCGGACCTCGATCGTGCACACGTCGGTGCCGGCGGTGACCAGTTGCGGGGTGGCGGGCCGACCCCGGGTGACGACCTGAAGCTCCTCGTGCCCGGTCACCTCCAGCACGGTGTACTGCCAGTCGCCGGCGCACAGCGGCCCGGTGCGGACGCGGACCCGGACGTTGTCCGGGAGCACCGAAGCCCGGCCGCGCAGCAACTGCACCACGCGCTGCCCGGTCGGGCCGTTCCGGCAGGCCGTCGCGACCAGACCCGGGTCCCCGGTGGCCGACGGAGTGGCGACCGGTGGGGCGCTGGGCGTGCCGGACGGCGTGCCCGTCGGTACGCCGGTCGGGCCGGATGCCGTCGGCGTGGTCGTGCCGCTGGGCGCCGCGGGCGGGTCGCGCAGCTCGGGAGGAGCGTCGCAGCCGGCCAGCGCCCCGATGGTGAGGAACGCCAGCAGGGCACCGACCACGGGCAGCGCACGGACCGCCACGGGTCGGATGGCGGTTGTCGCCCGGGGCGGGGGGCCCGGGGGGCGGGGTGTGGTGAACGGCACGGGCCGATCCTCGGGACATGGGAACGTCGTCGCGGCCGGGGTGGCCGAGCTCATCGTAGGGCGAGCGGTCGGCGGGGTGAAGCTCAGCCGAGGACGCGGTGTCCGGCGCGCTCCAGGGCGGCTGTGCCCTCCGTCAGACGGACGGTCGGCACCAGCACGTAGTCGGTGTCGAAGGTGGAGAACGTGACAGCGCTGACCCGGGCCGCGGCGAGCGGGTCGACGAGCGCCGCAAGCGTCCCCGTGCCGTCCACGCCCGTCAGTCCGACGACGCGCAGGCAGCGCCACGTGGTCTCGACCACGGCCTGGGCGGGGACCCGGTCGGTCGGGCAGATCACCGAGATCCCGTCGGCGCTCCAGCTGACCGTGACCACGTCGGCGCGGCCCAGCCCACTCGACAGTGCGTCCGGCAGGGCGGTGTCGGTTCGCAACCGGCACACGGCGTACTCCCCCGGGAGCAGAGCGATATCGAGCATGAGGGCACCTTACGGCGTGGGTGTGGGCCCACCCCGTCATTGCCGCGTGCGGCGAACGACACATTGCGCCGCAGGTCAGACCTCGGAGAAGAAGGTGAGCGAGCCGGCCACGGCACCGTCGGTGAGCACCGGGGTGGAGATCGCGTCGACAGTCGCGTCGGAGCTGTCCGCGGAGGCGGCCTGCACCCGCAGCAGCCCACGGGCGAGTCGACCGGAGGAGAGCGCCAGCAGAGGCGGGATCTTGTCGATCTCGGCCTCGGTCAGCACACCCCGGTTGGCGGTGAAGTCCAGTAGGCGCAGCCCGCCGTCGAGGAGCGGTCGCCCGATCAGGCCGGCCGGCTCGCCCAGGCAGAGCAGCTCACAGCCGGCGGTGGAGATGGCCACCACCCGGGTGTCGGCGTCGATCAGCAGGCAGGGCTCATCGGCCCGGTCGACGGTCGACGACCACTGACCGACGTTGTCGGACTCCAGCTCTGTCGAGGCCCGCGCCGACGGCACGAACACTTCCGAGAGCGAGAGTTCGACGTGGGCCACCGCGCCTCCTATGTCCACCGACGGACTGTCCACGCTAGCCGGTCGCCGACGGAATCACCGAGCGCACCAGGTCACCGGGCCGCACAGCACGAACCGGGGCGGCCGGCGACGGCGCGGGAGCCGGTGGGTAGGTGGGGGACCGGGGCCGCGTGGCGTCGCTGGTGACGTTACCGGCGGTGGGCCGGCTTGTCAGCGGCCGTTCGGCCCTCCTCGTACCACCGGTAGTCGGCTGATGGACGGTACGTGCCGTTCAGCCAGGTGCTGGGGTGCTGTGCCACCCGGGACAGCTTCTCGGCCGTGGCCGGGCTGATCCGGCTGCCACCGGCCACGAGGAGCCGATCCAGTTCCCGGTGAGTGGCCATCAGACAGTCCTTCGGAAGCCCGTAGACGCTGATCACGCCGGACCCCACGAAGGTCAGCACCGGCGTGACGGGGATGGTCAGCCCCACCGCGTCGGAGAGGGCCTTGCTGGCCCGCCTGGCGTCCCGGCGGGCCTCGGTGACGTACGGAGGCCGCTTGCCGTTGATCTGCACGACGTCCCCGGCGACGAGCACCCGGGCCCGGCCGTGGTCGGCGATGGTCACCGCGAACAGGCCGCTCGGCCCGATGGCGAGGAACCCGGCGCGGTCGTCCTGGGTGCGGTCGAGCAGGACGTCCGCGACGTCGGTGCGGGGCCACTCGATGACGTGCCAGGCCGGCCCGAGATGGTCGAGCTGGCCGAGCGCCCGCGCTCCGGCAGCCTCCAGCCGACGGGCACCCCGCTCGGCACGGCGGCGGCGGGCCCATTCGAGCGGTGTCGGACGGACCGGCTCGAGAGCCCCGGGCGCCTCGACGCGGGGGTGGGGCACCGCGATGGGCGGCAGTGCCCGTGCGGTCGGTGCGGCTCGTCGTGCGGGAAAGACAGTCATCGTCGTCGACCTCCGGCAAAAGGTCCCTCGAAGTTATGTCCTCACTACCCTACGTTGCCACTCCCGGTGTTCGGCAAGCCGGAGCGCCGGAGTGACTGTGGATGAATGCCATATTCATCCGCTGTTCTTTTCTCGGATGCCGCCAAACCCTGCCCTACGCTGCGGGGGTGACCCACTACGTCGACAGTGAAGTCGGTCGGCTCGGCACCGTGCTGCTGCACCGGCCCGGCCCGGAACTGGCCCGGCTCACCCCTCGCAACAATGATTCACTCCTGTTCGACGCGATCCCCTGGGTCGGCCGCGCCCAGGAGGAGCACGACGCGTTCGCCGCCGCGCTGCGCGAGCGCGGGGTCGAGGTGCTCTACCTGGCCACCCTGCTGGCCGAGACGCTTGCCGTCGAGGACGCCCGCGCCGAGCTGACCGAGGAGGTGCTGCGGTCCCGTCGACTCGGCGACACGCTCCGCGCCCGGGTCGCCGACCACCTGGCCTACCTGGACCCGGTCGCGCTGGCCGACGTACTCACCGCCGGTCTCGCCCACGAGGAGCTGCGGATCAGCTCGGAACGGCCGGGCGGCCTGGTCTACACCCTGATGGACCGCCACGACTTCGTCATCGACCCGCTGCCGAACCTGCTGTTCACCCGGGACTCGTCGCTGTGGATCGGCGACCGGGTCGGCGTCACCAGCCTGGCCATGCCGGCCCGCCGCCGCGAGACCACCCTGACCGACGCCATCTACCGCCACCATCCACGCTTCGCCGGCACCGAGTTCGTCTACCGCCCCCACCTGGAGCACCTGGAGGGCGGGGACGTCCTGCTGCTCGCACCCGGCGTCCTGGCGGTCGGGGTGGGCGAGCGGACCACCCCGGCCGGCGCGGAACGTCTCGGGCGGCAGGTCTTCGCCGCCGGGCTGGCCCACACCATCCTGGTGGTGCCGATCGCCCAGAAGCGCGCCACCATGCACCTGGACACCGTGTGCACGATGGTCGACGTCGACGCCGTGCTGATGTACCCGAACATCGCCAGCACGCTCTCGGCGTACACCGTGATCGCCGGCGCGGACGGCGAGGACCCGCGCGTGGACGGCCCGGCGCCCTTCCTGCGGGCCGCCGCCGACGCGATGGACCTGGACCAGCTCCGGGTCATCGACACCGGCCTGGACCCGGTCACCGCGGAACGCGAGCAGTGGGACGACGGCAACAACACCCTCGCCCTGGCGCCCCGGCTCTGCGTCGGCTACGAGCGCAACACCGAGACGAACGCCCAGTTGGAGCGGGCCGGCATCGAGGTCATCCCGATCGCCGGCTCGGAACTGGGCTCCGGCCGGGGAGGCCCGCGCTGCATGTCCTGCCCGATCGTCCGCGACCCGCTGCCCGTCGCCGGGTGAAGATCGCGGCCGGCGTCAGCGCAGGGTGAGCTGGCGACCGAGCAACCCCTGCCGGGCCCGCCGGCCGGCGGCGTCCAGCGGCTCGGCGGTGGCAAGCGCCTCCGCGTACCGCTTGGCGAACTGCGCGACCGGGTCCTCCCAGTCGGCGGCCGGAGTCTCCTCCGGCAGGTCCCACACCGGCACCAGCCGACCGTGCGCGCGGAACATCCCGGCGAACTTGGTCTGCTCGCCGAGCGTCAGCGTTCCGGCCGCGCCCAGGCGGGCCAGCGCGTCCAGGGCGGCGTCCTCGTCGTCGGGCAGCACCCAGCGCACGTGCGCCTTCTCCGGGACCCGGCACCAGTACGCGGCCGTCGCAGCGGTCATCCGCACGGTCGGGTAGATGGCGGCGTTCGCCCGCTCCAGCGACGCCTGGACACTCGGGTCGTCGGCCGCGCCGGGGTCGAGCCAGAACTCGAACCCGTCGTGCATGGTGATGTCCAGCGGGCCGTCCACCAGGATGTCCTGCAGTCGCGGCCCGGGACCGGGCAGCGGCGGTACGGACACCTGGCCGCCCGGCTCGGCCCGCAGCGCGCAGAGCAGCGCCTCGGCCAGGTCGCGGGAGACGTCGCCGGACTGCTGGTGGCGTTGCAGGCCGATGAGCACGCGCCCGTCCGCCTTGCTGATCGCCGGAGCGGCCATCGGCAGCACCGTGGCCAGCGTGACCGACCGGTCCCCGAATTCCTCGACGAGGGCGGGGGCCAGCCGCAGCGGCGCGGACGCGGCGGGCACCAGCTCGCGCAGGGCGATCCACTCCGACTCGTCGGCCAGCCCCTCGAACGGCCGCGGCACGAAGACGTCGCGCACCTTGTCCTTCCGGGGCGCGGTGTCGGCGGCGGCTCGCTGGCTCTTTCGACGCTTGCTCACGGCGTCACAGCCTAGAGCCCCAACCGGCGACCCGTGGGCCGGACCCACCCACCCCATCGCTTGCCGATCACGAAGTTGTTGTCACCGCGTCCGGTGTGTCGCGGCAACAACTTCATGACCGACGATGTCAGCCGGTCGGGACCAGGCCGGGGTGGGAGGGGTGGGAGGTCGGATCGAAATCCGCCCAGACGCGCTGGCCCATGCCGTCGCGTTCGACACCCCAACAGGTCGCCAGGCCGGACACGATGTGCAGACCTCGCCCGTCCGCCGCGTCCGGGCTGGCCGTGCGGATCCGCGGGCTGGTGTTGGCACCGCCGTCGGTCACCCGCAACTGGATCCGCGGGCCGTCGGCGGAGGACCGCAGTTGCCACGCCACCCGGACCACGCCGCCGGGCAGCGGCCGGGCGTGCCGGACCGAGTTGCCCACCAGCTCGGCGAGCACCGCGATCAGATCCGCGAGGAGCGTCGGCGTCACGACGTCAGCCAGGTCGTCGGCGAGCCGGTGTCGCGCCAGTCGTGCGCCGGCGGGATGGTGGGGCACCACCACGCACCACGCCCGGTCCCTCGCTGCCGCTGCCACTGTCGCCTCCACGTCGCGCCACCGCCGGTCAACCGCGCGGTAGCCGCACCTCTGCGACCGTACCGCCGTCGGTCCTTGGACGTAGGGATACCCATCCATTCTGCTGTTCAACGATCCGGCGGACGAGATAGAGGCCGAGCCCCGCTCCCGGGTAGCCGCGCCGGTCGCCGGACTCGCCCTGCCAGAACCTGTCGAACGCCCGCTCGACGTGCTCCGGCCGGATGCCGATGCCCCGGTCACTGACCCGGAACGCGACCAACTGGCCGTCCACTCCGGCGGTGATTTCGATGGGGGAGCCCGGCGGCGAGTACTTGCCGGCGTTGGTGGCCAGTTCGGTCAGCACGGTGGCGAGGCTGGGCCGGTGGCCGAGCGCCTTGGGCAGGTCGGCCGGGAGACGCAGCGTCAGCCGGTGCCGTAGCTCCGCCGGCAGGTCCACGATGGCGGCGCGCAGCGCCGCACCGAGGTCGAAAGGGGTCGGTGGGTCGTCCCCCGGTCCCGCCTCGGCCGCCGAGGAGAGCAGCCGGTCGACAAGCCGGGCCAACTCGTTGGCGCGCTGCCCGATCACCCGTGCTGCCTGTCGCCTGTCGACCTCGGTCAGCGACTCCCAGTGGTCGGTGAGGGTGTCCGCGTACCCCTTGATGACGGTGACCGGCGTGCGCAGCTCGTGGCTGGTCACGGCGACGAACAGCTCCCGGTCGTGATCGCGGCGCTGCTGGTCGGTGATGTCGCGGAAGGTGACCACCCGCAGGGCGCCCGGGCCGGGCAGGTCGCCGGAGGTGATGCGCAGCCAGCGCCCGTCCGGCAGCCGGTGGTCGCGGACCTGACCGGAGGGTGGCAACGGGAACGGCAGTGCGCCGTTCAACGCCTGCTCGGCCGTCCGGCCGGTGACCTGGGCGGCGGCCGGGTTCCACAGCCGGACGTGGCCGTCCCGGTCGACCACCGCCAGCCCGTCGGCGAGTGCCGCCACCACCGGCCCGTCGCCGTGCACCGGCAATCCGCTCTGGTCGCCGTACATGTGCCCGATGCACGAGGCGAGGTAGGCGATCACCCCCTGCTGCTCGGCGCCCGGCTCGTCGTCGCCCGGGTAGAGGGCGTGCAGGCTGCCGACGGTGTGACCGCCGATCTCGGCCCGGGACACCACCATCCGGCGCAACCCGCTGCCGGCCAGCTCGGCGGCGAGCTTGCCGCTGAGGTCGGCCACCCGGACCTGGCTCACGCGAGGCCCGGAGAGCAGGCAGACGGTGTCCGGGTCGTCCACCGCGAGCGGTCGGCCGAGCGCCCACTCCGCCGCGCCGGTGGCAGCGATCACCCGGCCGCCGGTCGGGCCGAACTCGACGAACGCCATCCCGGTCGCGCCGAGCGTCGGTTGGGTGACCCGGAGGAGCTGGGTGAGGACCGGCAGACCCGCGTCCCCGGAATTGATCATCTCGATCACGACGGCCTGGCCGGCGAGGAGAGCGGGGAAATCGATTCGCTCCGGCATGTGCCGAGTCTGCCCCGCCGGTCCGGCTTTCGGCACCCCCGGTTGTCGCCCAGGCGTAGGTGCAGCCGCTGCCGGCGGTCGGCACGCTGGACGGCCGGCTCGGCGTCGAGGCCCGTTCAGCGGTCCCGGTGAGCCAGGACGTGCGCGGGCCGGTCGGTGATGATCCCGTCCACCTCCTCGGCCAGCACCAGCTCCAGGTCGGCCGGTTCGTTGACCGTCCAGACGTACACCTGGTTGCCGGCGGCGCGCAGCGCGGGCAGCAGGCGCGGTCGGGCCCGGACCAGGCCGATGCCCGGCCCGGCGATGCGGGTGCCGAACGGCAGCCGGCCCAGCCGCAGCCAGGGCGGGAGAACCTCCAGCAGCAGCACAGTGGGCAGCGCGGGGGCCAGCTCGCGAACCCGTCGTATCGCCAGCGGGGAGAACGACATGACGGTGACCTGGACCTGATCGTCCGGCGCCGGGTCGGCCAGCCCGTACCGTCGCAGCAGCTCGACCAGCCGCCGCTCCACGGTCGAGCCGTAGCGGGACGGGTGTTTCGTCTCGACCAGCAGCCGGACCGGCCGCCCGGCGGCGAGCACCGCGTCGAGCAGCCGGGCCAGCGTCAACAGCCGGGTGTGCGACTCGTCCGGCGGCAAATCACCGCTCGGCGCGCTGCCCGGATGCCAGGACCCGAAGTCCAGCGCGTCCAGCTCGGCGAGCGTACGCGCGCTGACCAGACCGCGGCCGTTGCTGGTGCGGTCCAGCCGTCGGTCGTGTACGCAGACCAGATGCCCGTCCCGGGTCAGCCGGACGTCGCACTCCAGCCCGTCGGCACCCTCGTCGAGGGCGCGTAGGTACGCGGCGAGGGTGTGCTCCGGAAGGTCGTACGAGGCGCCGCGGTGCGCGAAGACCAGAGGCCCGCCCATCCCGGCCGCCTCAGATGACCTGGCCGGGCTGCCCGTTCGCGTCGACCACCGGACGGCCGACCGCTGCCCACTGGCGCATCCCGCCGTCGGCGTTGCGCACCTGCTCCCAGCCGTTGTTGACCAGGTAGGCGACGACCTGGGCGGAACGGCCACCGGAGCGGCAGATGACTGCCACGTCCCGGTCGGTGGGCACCTCGGCCAGCCGCGCCGGCAGCTCCATCATCGGCAGGTGGTGGGCGGTGGGCGCGTGGCCGGCCGCCCATTCGTCGGCCTCCCGCACGTCGAGCAGGTAGGTGTCGTCGGCGATCTCGGTCACGGGCACGGTGGGAACCTGGGGTCCGAACACAGGAAGCAACATTAGATCCTCGCGGGCCGGATCGGCACCGACTCGACAGTCGGTACGGTCACAACCGGGTCACCCAGCGCGGATTGGCCTGCGCCCAGGCCGGTACGCGGGTCCCTCGGACGGCCTCGAAGAGCCCGTTACCGCCGTTGTCGAGCACCACGTACGAGACCTGGTCGATGGTCTGCGGCGACGAGGGCACCTGGACGCCGTGCATACCGTCGGGCGGCAGCGCGCGGAGCGCGAGGAGCAGGTCCTCCAGGGGTACGCCGTTGGTGTCGACGGTCAACGAGCCGCCGACCGCGCGGAGCACCTGGTCCAGTTTGACGGGGTTGCTGCGCAGGTCGGCGTGGCCGGCGCTGTCCAGCATCGCCCGCAGGAGCTGCTGCTGGTGGTGCTGCCTGTCGAAGTCGCCGTTCGGCAGGTCGTAGCGCTGCCGTACGTAGTCCAGCGCCTGCGCGCCGTCCATTTGCTGGCAGCCGGTGGGGAAGACCCGGTTGGTGTGGATCGAACGGACGGGGGTGTCCACGCACATCCGCACCCCGCCGAGGAGGTCGATCACCTTCCGGAAGCCGGAGAAGTCGATGAGCGCGGCGCCGTCGAAGCGGATGCCGGTGAGCCGGTTCAGGGTGACGGAGAGCAGTCGGGTGCCGGCCTGGCCGCCGCCGCCGTGCTCGTACGCCGCATTGATCTTGTCCGGACCGCCCCCGAATCCGTTCGCGGGTGGGATGGCGACCAGCAGGTCACGCGGGATGGAGACGAGGTACGCCTCCCGCCGCCCGGCGGGTACGTGCACGATGAGGATGGTGTCCGAGCGCTGGTCCGGCTCGCTGCTGCCGGCGCGTCGGTCGGTGCCGACCAGCAGGTAGTTGAGCGGCCCGTCCAGGTCGGTTCGGTCGGTGCGGGCGTCCGCGTCGAGCAGTTGCTCCTTGGTCACCGTACGGTCGTACCGGTGGCTCAGCGTCTTGAGCCCGACCAGGGCGAGCCCGGCCAGTACGGCGAGGGCCAGGCCGACGCCGACCAGGAGGCGTGACCAGCGGGCGCGGCGTGGCGCGGCCGGGCGTGCCCGGTCCGCTGCGTTCCGGCCCCACCTGGACGTGACGGCCTCCCCGCAGCCAATACGTGAAACCTGCTCACGTCAGGTTACGGGCGGCAACGGACCGGTCGCCGGGCTTTCCCCGACTTCCTGCGCCGCGACCTGCTGAGGCGACGCGGCCCCGGGCAACGCCGCGACGCGACGGCCGTCACTTGCGGCCGGAGATCACCTCGGGGTGGTTGAAGACGAACTCGGCGAGCTTGTCCTTCTTGACCGCCTCGAACATCTGCATCGTTTCCTCGTTCAACGCCTCACGGTTGTTGTCGTTGCCGTTGAAGCTGCCGTTGTTGGTCTTCAACATCGTCAGCTCGTTCGCGGTGACCCCACGCATGGTGAAGATGAAGTCCTCGATCCGCGCGCCGCCGGTGTCCAGCACGAACGCCTTGCCGGCAGCCTTGATGAGCTGGTTCAGCTTGGCCGGGTTGGTCAGCATGCCGCCGTCGGTGGCCTTGCGCGCCATCGCCTTGATCAGTTGCTGCTGGTTCTGCTGCCGGTCGTAGTCGCCGCCGGGGAGCCCGTAGCGCTGCCGCGCGTAGTCGAGGGCGGCCCAGCCCTCCATCTCCTGGCAGCCCTTCTTGTGCACCACCGGGGTCATCTTCTTGCCGGTCTTCTTGGCGTCGGCGTTCCACATCGGCTTGCCGTCGACGAACGACATGTGGTGCGACTCGACCTGGTGGCTCACGCAGATCTTCACCGTGCCCAGCGTGTCGATGACGTTCTTGAACCCACCGAAGTTGATGATCGCCGCGCCGTCGAAGCTGACCCCGGTGAGGCGCTTGATCGTCTGGGCCATGAGCTGGGCACCGCCCTCCCAGTTGCCGCCGTTTTTGGCGCCGGCCTGGAACGCGGCATTGATCTTGTCGGTGCCGCCGGTGAAGCCGCTCTTCTTGAAGGCCGGGATCTGCGCCTCGGTGTCGCGGGGGATCGAGATCAGGTACGCCTGGTCGTGCGAGGCCGGGATGTGCAGGATGATGATGCTGTCCGACCGGACGTTGTCGGCGGCCCAGCGCTCCCGCGCGTCCACGCCGAGCAGCAGCATGTCGATGGGCCCGTCCAGGCTCGCGCCACCCTCGGCGTCGGACTTGCTGGCGTCACCGAGCAGGTTGCGCTGGGCGATGTCTCCGGTCGCCTGGCCGATCAGCGCCTTGGCGCCGACGATGGCCGCCCCGCTGCTGAGCATCAGCACCGCACCGAAGATCACGGTCAGGCGGGCCCAGAGCGGATCCTTGCGCTTGGGCCGCTTCTTCGCCGGCCCCTTACCGCCCGTCCGGCCGTCGCCGCGGCCAGGCGGGCGACCGCCCGGCCCCCCACCTGAGGGGCCTGGCTGCACGGGGATGGACGCGGCGATCCGGCCGCTCGGGGCGGCGGATCCGTTGGACGAAGGGCGACGGCTGGCCTGAACCGGCATGCGTGCTCCAGCTCGTGATCAGGAGGGGGCGGCCCCACTGTACGTACATCAATTCAACTTTGCGAGTTCATCCGGGCTCGACTCGGTCACCAGGCGTCGTCAACCGGGCGATCGTCCCCGCGTGGTGACCGTAAAGACGAGGTCGTCTCGGCTCCGGGTGGGCCGCGTCGCCGCCGACGCGGCCCACCCCTGCGCTCAGCCTCCGTCGGTGTTCTTCGGCGGGTTGGCCTTGACCCAGTCCGCCATGGTGTCGGCCGACATGGCCTGGTACATCGCCAGCGCCTTCTCCCGGTTCGACACCACCACCGACTCACCGTTGATGGTGTCGCTACCCGAGTTCGGGCTGGTCAGGAACGTGAGGTTCTGCCCCCGCAGGTTGCGGAACTGCACCGCCATATCGGTTACCGAGAAACCCTGGTCGACGGTGACGGCCGCGGTCACCGACTTGAGGAAGTCGTTGAGTTTCTTCGGGTTCGCGAGGGTGCCGGTGCTCGCCGCCTTGTCCATCAGCGCGCGGAGGAACTCCTGCTGGTGCCGCATCCGGGCGAAGTCGCCCTCGGGGAACTGCTTGCGCTGCCGGATCCAGTCCAGCGCCTCCGAGCCGTCCATGTGGTTGGTGCCCTTGGTGAACGTCCGGTACGGCTTGTGGATCGAGGTGATCGTCCGCTCCACCTTCAGGTCCACCCCGCCGAGGGCGTCGGTGACCTCCTTGAAACCGCCGAAGTCGATCGCCATCACGTGGTCGATCCGGACGTCGGTGAAGCACTCCACGGTGCGGACGGCAAGCGGCAGGCCACCGAACGCGAACGCCGCGTTGATCTTCGCGCGCTGGCCGGAGCCGCAGTCCGCACCGGCGCTCTGTGGGATCGGCACGTACAGGTCACGCGGGATGGAGACCAGGTAAGCGGACTGGTGGTCGGCCGGGATGTGCATCACGATGATCGTGTCGGCCCGCCACTGGCTCTTGCTGTCGACAGGCGCGTCCGGGTCCCGGGAGTCGCTGCCGACCAGCAGGATGTTCAGCGCGCCGTCGACGGTCTTCGCCGGCCGGCCGCCGGTGATCTCCGCGAACGGGTCGGTGCGGGCCAGGTCGTTGTTGAGGTTGCGCGCGTACAGCCAGGCGCCCAGGCCGCCGAGCAGCGCCAACACCAGCACCGCGACCCCGGCGACCAGGCCGATCCGCCCCCAGCGCGGCCGGGGGCCACGACGTCCCGGCCCACCGGCGCCACCCGGCCCGCCCGGTCCCGTCGGCCCCACCGGGCCGCCCGGGCCGGGCTGCTGCTGGTCGTACGACGGGTACCAGCGCGCCTCGGCGGGACGCGCGCGTCCGGAGGCGCCCCGGTCGGGGCCGGGCACCGAGGCGCGCCCGGCGCTGCGGTGCAGGTGCGGGTGAGGAACGCCGGCAGAGGTCGCTGACATGTAGCTCAGGGTACGTAGCGGGAGCCACTACCGCCCTCAGGCGACACTCAGCGATCGGAGGTCCGCCGCGAGCGGTTACCCTAGCCGCGCCCGGAAGTACTCGATCGTGCGTCGCAGGCCGTCTTCGGGCGCCACGGTCGGCTCGTAGCCGAGCAGTTCACGGGCGAGGGTCAGATCGGGGCGGCGCATCTCCGGGTCGTCGGAGCTGCGGGTGATGTACGTCACCTGTGAGCTGCTCTCGGAGAGTGACACGATCAACTCGGCGAGTTGACGCATGGACAGCTCGTGCTCGGTGCCGCAGTTGATCGGGCCGGTCTCGGTCGAGTCGAGCAGCAGCAGAATGCCGCGCACCAGATCCTCGACGAAGCAGATCGACCGGGTCTGGTTGCCGGTGCCGTGCACGGTGATCGGCTCGCCGCGCAGCGCCTGGGAGATGAAGGTGGGAATGGCCCGACCGTCGTCCGGGCGCATCCGCGGGCCGTACGTGTTGAAGATCCGGACGATCGCCGCGTCCAGCCCGCGGTAGCGGTGGTACGCCATCGTGGCGGCCTCGGAGAAGCGCTTCGCCTCGTCGTAGACGCTGCGGACGCCGATGGGGTTGACGTTGCCCCAGTAGGTCTCGCGCTGCGGGTGCTCCTTCGGGTCCCCGTACGCCTCGGAGGTCGAGGCCATCAGGAACCGGGCGCCGTCGGCGACCGCGCGCTCCAGCAGGTGCAGGGTGCCCACCGAGCCGACCCGGAGGATCTCCACCGGGAGTTGCGCGAAGTCGGTGGGGCTGGCCGGCGAGGCCATGTGCAGGATCGCGTCGAACCGCTCGGCCAGCGCCGGGTGGTGGGTCGGCAGGCCGTCGGAGATGTCCGCCTCGACAAGCGTGAAGGTCGGCCGGTCCAGGAGGTGGGCGACGTTCTCCTTGGAACCGGTGACGAAGTTGTCTAGCGCCACCACCGTGCAGCCCCGGGCGACCAGGGAGTCGACCAGGTGCGAGGGGACGAAACCGGCGCCGCCGGTGACAAGTACGCGGTGACCGGAACCGAAGCGCTCAGCAACCTTCATGGCGGTCAGCCTACCGACAGCCGTTTGCGGCAAGAGGCCCCCTGCCGGCGCGTGGCGTCGACAGGGGGCCCGTGCCGCGGGTCAGTGGGCGCCGGAACCGGTGAGGGCGCGCACCTCCAGCTCGGCGTACTTCGCCTCGTCGTTCTCCTTGGAGATGAGCGTTCCGATCCATCCGCAGAGGAAGCCGAACGGGATGGAGAGGATGCCCGGGTTGGACAGCGGGAACCACTGCCAGTCGTGCTTCGGGAACATCGAGGTCGCCGCGCCCGAGACCACCGGCGAGAAGAACACCAGCAGTACGGCCGAGAGCAGACCGCCGTAGATCGCCCACACCGCGCCGGAGGTGTTGAACCGCCGCCAGAACAGGCTGTAGAGGATCGCCGGCAGGTTGCCCGAGGCGGCGACCGCGAAGGCCAACGCCACGAGGAACGCCACGTTGAGGTTCTGCGCGTAGATCGACAACAGGATCGAGATCGCGCCGATCACCAGGGCGGAGATCCGGGCGACCCGCACCTCCTGGCGCTCCGACGTCTCCCCCCTCTTCAGGACGTTCGCGTAGAAGTCGTGCGCCAGGCTGGACGAGGAGGCCAGGGTCAACCCGGCGACCACCGCCAGGATGGTGGCGAAGGCGACCGCCGCGATGACCGCCAGCAGGGCCGCGCCTCCGAGGTCACCGCCGAAGAAGCTGATGCCGAGCGCCTCGGCCAGCTGTGGTGCTGCGGTGTTGCCGGCCTTGTCCTGCGCGGTGATCGCCTCGCTGCCCACCAGCGCCGCCGCACCGAAGCCGAGGGCCAGGGTGAGCAGGTAGAAGGTGCCGATGATGCCGATCGCCCAGAGCACGCTCTTGCGGGCCGCCTTGGCGGTCGGCACCGTGTAGAAGCGGATCAGGATGTGCGGCAGGCCCGCCGTGCCGAGCACCAGGGCGATGCCGAGCGAGAGCAGGTCCATCTTGTTGTAGAACGTCTGCGTGGCGTTCCCGGCGACCTCCACGCCGTAGCGCAGACCCGGACTCAGGACGGCGTCTCCCTTGCCGGAGCGGGCGGCAGCGGCGCCGAGCAGCTCCGACAGGTTGAAGTGGAACTTCGCCAGCACCAGGATGGTCATCAGCAGCGCGCCGGTCATCAGCAGGAACGCCTTGACGATCTGCACGTAGGTGGTGCCCTTCATGCCACCCACGGTCACGTAGATGATCATCAGGGCGCCGACCATGATGATGGTCGCCACCTTGGCGGTGCCCGCGTCCATGCCGAGGAAGGTCGTCCCCGGCTTGATGCCGAGCAGCAGCGCGACAAGCGCGCCGGCGCCCACCATCTGTGCCAGCAGGTAGAAGATCGACACTGTGATGGTGGAGACCGCCGCCGCCGTCCGCACCGGCCGCTGACGCATCCGGAAGGCCAGCACGTCGGCCATCGTGTACCGGCCGGAGTTGCGCAGCAGTTCCGCGACGAGCAGCAGCGCCACCAGCCAGGCGACCAGGAAGCCGATCGAGTAGAGGAAGCCGTCGTAGCCGTAGAGGGCGATGATGCCGGCGATGCCGAGGAACGAGGCGGCCGACATGTAGTCGCCGCCGATCGCCATGCCGTTCTGGAATCCGGAGAAGGACCGACCGCCCGCGTAGAAGTCGGTGGCCGTCTTGGTCTGCCGGCTGGCCCAGATGGTGATGGCCAGGGTCACCGCCACGAAGACCAGGAACAGCGTGATGGTCAGGTTGCGGGCGGTGTGGTTGCCTGCTTCAGCCGCGAGGACCGTGTTCATGGGTCACCTCCCCGATCTCGGCGCGGATCCGGTCAGCGACCGGGTCGATCTTCCGGTCCGCGTACCGGGCGTAGAGCCACGCGATCAGGAACGTGGAGACGAACTGGAGCAGGCCGAAGACCAGCGCGACATTGATGTTGCTGTCGAACAGCTTCGTGCCCATGAAGTCCCGGGCGTAGGCGCAGAGGATGACGTAGAGCGCGTACCACAGGAAGAACGCGACGGTCATCGGGAAGACGAAGCCGCGTAGCGCGCGCCGTAGCCCGGCGAACTCGTCCGACCGTTGCACGGCCAGGTACTTGTCCGGCTGGGAAGCGGTAGGCGTGGGTGTGTCCGTGGACATCTGTGGATCACCACCTTCACAGGCGTCGGGGGTAGTTCCGCGCACCGTAGAGAGCACGCTCCCCGACGGGGAAGGCCGAGATCGACGCCGGTCGTCGAGTGCGCCGAGCGGTTGACTGGCTGCGCCGAGTGACCCAGGTCACCCCGGTGACCGGTCGGGCCGGTCAGTCCGCTTCGCAGCCCGCCAGCCCCGTCAGCCCGGCAGCTCGTGGTAACGCCCCCGGTAGTGCAGCAGCGGCGTGGCCTCCTCGGCCAGGTCGACCGCCTCGATGGTGGCCTCCACGAGCAGACCCCAGCCGTACTCCCGGGCGGTGTCCAGCCGGCAGCCCACCCAGCCGCCGGCATCGGTCGGCACCGGACCGTAGGGGGTTTCGGTCCACGTGCCGCTGGCGAACAGCCCACCCGGCGCGGGAAAGAGGCCGGCGAACCGGTCGGCGAGCTGGCGGTGCGGCGGGCCGAGCGGCGCGACCGCGAACCGGCCCGCCTCCTCGACGGCGCCCCACAGATCGGACTCCGCGTCGATCAGCCCGAGCAGCCGGTCCGGCTCGCCCTCGGCGATCAGGGTGGACGACACGGTCAGGCCCGCCGGGCCGGGCGCCGTCCAGAGGGTCACCGGCGCGGCGAGCCGACCCCGCAGCCGGCGGACCGGCGACCGCTGCCCGGTCGGCACCGCGAACGGATCGGTGTGGTGGATCTCGGCACCCGGCTCATGATTCACGTGAAACATTGTGCCGCCCCGACCCCGCGCCCAACCCAGGAAGCGCTCGTGCAGGTCGGCGGGTCGCCCGTTGAGCCGGGCAAGCTGGTCGCCCGCCTCCGCCATCAGAGTGCCCAGGTAGAACAGCAGCGCGGTGCGGTCGTGCCGGTAGTCGGCGAGCAGCGCCAGCCGCGCCGGTTGGCACGGCCAGAGCGCGCCGCAGCCCCGACACCGCCACAGTGGCCGCATCGGCACGTGCGGCCGGCTCACCAGCGCTCCCCGGCGGCCGCAGGTCTGGCTGGCTGGCCCTCGCGCGGTTCGGCCGGCTGGCCCTCGCGCGGTTCGGCCGGCTGGCAATG
This sequence comes from Micromonospora sp. NPDC049274, assembly GCF_040678875.1. NCBI lineage: Bacteria > Bacillati > Actinomycetota > Actinomycetes > Micromonosporales > Micromonosporaceae > Micromonospora > Micromonospora sp. NPDC049274. Next base: position 74,904 of record NZ_JBFAQS010000003.1, on the reverse strand, counting down.
CGCTGATGAGGGGTATGACTCCCAGTCATATTTATACCTCTGAGTCATACCGCTCGCTGTGGTGTCCGGCTCTCGCGAGCGACACGCCGCGACTCGGCCCGCGCGGGTCCGGCCGCCGTCCGTCGGCCTCGCGCTCATCACCGGTCGCCGCGCGCCCGCCCGGTCGCCGCACGCCCGGTCGTCACCGGGGGTCGAACCGGCCCGGCCTGGTCGCGGCACGGCCACCGCGGGCCGCTTCGCCCACGTCGGTGGCCCGCCCGGCACGGTCGTCGGCACCGCGGCCTTCCTCCTGCGGTACGACCACCGCGCCCCGATCCCGGCGCGGACGAACCCGACCATGAGCGATCCCTCCCAGTCGACGAGGGCCGCCCCGCTCGGGGGATGACCGGGGCGGCCCGACGCAGGACCGACCGCCGGGACGTCGCCTCCACCGGCCGGGCCGCGCGTCCTCCACCCTGGACTCCCGGCCCTGGGCAGGGGAGGATTCCAGGGCTTACTACGCAGCGCAGTCGCGTACTTACCGGGAAGGTAAGGATGAACATCGAGATGTGGGTACGGGCGTTGAAGGCCGCCCGCGCCGGTGCCGAGGTCTCCCAGGAAGCACTGGCGACTGTGATCAAGTGGAGTCCGTCCACGGTGGCAGCCATCGAGACCGGACGACGCCGGCCGACCATGGAGTTCGCCGTCGCCGCGGACGAAGCCCTCGCCACCGGCGGCCTCCTCACCGAACTCCTCAGGGCGGCTGACCAGGAACACGGCCCGTCCTGGTTCGCGCAGTGGCGCGAATACGAGCAGCGAGCCCTGCGCTTGCGCGCCTTCGAGGCGTGTCTGGTCCCCGGGCTGCTCCAGACCGAGGCGTATGCCAGTGCCGTCATCTCGGCGGGAGGGCTGCACGCGCCGAACATGGTCGACGAGCTTGTCGCGGTCCGGCTGGAGCGTCAGAAGCTGCTGGCCCGCGAGGTCCCGCCGCACTGCGTCTTCCTGCTGGACGAGACGGGCCTTCGTCGACCCGTGGGCGGTCCCGCCGTGCTCGATTCCCAACTCGGTCGACTGCAGGAGGTAGCGGCCCTGCCGTTCGTCCGGCTGCACGTCATTCCGCTTGCGGTGGGTGAGCACGTCGGCCTCGGCGGTGGCTTCGTGCTCGCCGATCTGCCGGACAGGGACAGGGCGCTTTACCTGGAGAATGCCGTTCGGGGACACGTCATGGACGACCCCGAGATGATCGCCTTGATCGATCGCAAGTGGGATAGCCTGCTCGGCGAAGCACTCTCCACCAGCGCCTCGCTGGATCTGATCCGGAAGCTGAAGGTGACGCAATGACGATGAGCGAGCCAGGCTGGCGCACGTCCACCCGGTCGACCGACTCCGGCGGCAACTGCGTCGAGGTGGCTGACAATCTGCCCGGCGTCGTGCTGGTGCGGGACAGCAAGGATCGCTCCGGTCCGACGCTCACCTTTGCTCCGGCCGCCTGGCGTGACTTCGTCGCAGAGGCCGCCCAGACCGCCCAGGGCCGAAACGCCGGTTAGCGACGCGGGGTGACCGTGGCCAGCAGTTCCGGCTGACGACGGTCGAGCACGTCGCCGGCCAGGTACGCGCCGAGCAACGCCGCGCCCAGCCCGTACGCGACACCGACCGGCAGCGCCAGCCACAGCCAGGCGTCACCGAGCAGCGCGGCGGCCAGCACCATCGGCACCGCGGCGACTGCCGTGGTGCCCATGGACAGCACGGTGAGCAGGCCCTTCGCCACGCCCGCGCCGCCGTTCATGGCGAACGGGTTGCTCGTCTCCGGCAGCGCGTACGCCGCGAGCACCGAGACGAAGCTGTTCACCGCCAGCCCGGCGCCGTAGGTGGCAGCCAGGCTGCCGGCGGTCAACCCGATCCAGCCCGGCCGACCGAGCAGCACCGACAGCAGCACCGCGACGAAGGCAAGCATCGGTAGGACGTACAGCGAAAATGCTGTCATCCGTGCGCGCAGCTCGACCCGCCCGGGAACACCGGCCACGACGTTCGCGGCGTAGGCGCTGCCGTCGAAGCCGAACTGGTTGGCCAGCGTGACCGAGGCGAGCACGCCGACGAAGATCATGGAGAGGGTGACAAGCGTCGGTGAGCTGTCGCCGGCACCCATGTTGAAGCCCTGCTCGTCCCCCGATGTGAAGCTCAAGCCGCCGTTGAACAGCACCGGAATGAAGATGCCCACCACCGCGATCGTGATCAGGTTGGCGCGGCGGCGGGCGTCCCGCCACCAGTAGCGGGCCTGCAGGGCGACAAGCGCGCCGAACCGGTCCCGCCGGGCCCAGTTGGCCGCCCGGGGAAACAGTTGGGCAACGGCCCCGCCGGTGACGCCGCGCTGCGCGGGGGCCTTGCCCCTGCTGGCCGTGCCCACCATCGCCGATTCCAGCGACCGGGACCACCAGGCCAGCAGGGCGACGACCGCCACCACCGTGATCAGCAGCTTCACCGGGGCGGCCCACACCCGTCCCTGCGCCACGTCGATGCCTGCCGTCCACGGTGCCCCGAACGGCGTCCACCCGATCACCGTCGCGACCCCGGTCAGCCGGGTCCAGTCCGTCTCGCGCAGCGCCGCCAGGCCGAAGACCTGCAACGGCCCGAGCAGCGCGGCGGCCACCGCCAGCAGCACGGCCGCCAGGTCCCGCACTCGGCGGGACCGCAGCATGCTGGCGAACGCGCTGGTAACGGCCCGGCTGGCGGCCACGCAGAGCAACAACCCGGCGAGTACGCCGACCACTGCCACCAGGCCGGCGGACCAACCGCCCAACGACCAGGCGGTCACCACCAAGCCCAGCACGGCGAGCGACGCCGCGAGCACCGGCACGCTTACCAGCGCGGCGGCGAACAGGCCGACGACAAGCGTGCGGCGCGGCAGCGGCAACAGCGCGAACCGGGCCGGGTCCAGTGTCTCGTCCACGCCGAAGAAGACCAGGGGCAGCAGCAGCCAGCCGAGCACCAGCAGGCCACCGCCGGCGGCCGCGACCAGCACCGCGTACCGGCCGTTGCCCGACATGCCGGGCGCGGCGAAGAGGAAGAAGCCGCTGGCCGCGAACCAGAGGCCGACCAGCGCGCCGCCGATGAACAGCGCGATCCGCCAGCCCTGGCCCCGGAAGTTGTTGCCCATCACCCGCAGCTTGAGCCGCACGAAGTGCCGGGCGGAGACCGTCCGCGCCGGGCCTGCGGGCGCGGCGGCGACGTTCACCGGGACAGCCATGACAGCTCGTCCCCGGTCGCGGTGCGCCCGCCGACCACCTCGACGAAGACCTGCTCCAGAGAACGGCCGCCCCGGACGTCGGCGATCGTGCCGACCCGCTTGATGGCGCCCTGGGCGAGGATCGCCACGTGCGAGCACAGGCGCTCCACGACCTCCATCACGTGACTGGAGAAGACCACCGTGCCGCCGCCGGCCGCGTACCGGGTCAGGATGTCGCGGATCAGTGCCGCCGACACCGGGTCGACCGCCTCGAACGGCTCGTCCAGCACCAGCACCCTTGGGCCGTGCAGCAACGCGCAGGCCAGGCCGATCTTCTTCTTCATGCCCGCCGAGTAGTCCACCACGAGCGTCCGGCCGGCGTCGCCGAGCGCCAACACGTCAAGCAGCTCCGCGGCCCGCTGGTCGACCACCGCCGGGTCCATGCCCCGCAACAACCCGTGGTACGCCAGCAGCTCCGCGCCGGTCAACCGGTCGAACAGGCGTACCCCGTCGGGCATCACGCCGAGCAGCCGTTTGGCCGCCACCGGATCGCGCCAGACGTCCTGGCCGAGCACCCACGCCGAGCCGGCATCCGGTCGCAACAGCCCGACCGCCATCGACAGGGTGGTGGTCTTGCCGGCGCCGTTCGGGCCGAGCAGACCGTAGAAGGAGCCGGCAGGTACGTCCAGATCGACGCCGGCCACCGCGATCGTGCCGTCGAACCGCTTCGCGAGGCCACGCAGCGCGAGCGCGGGGTGCTCACCAGTCATGGACCGAACGTTATCCGCCGCCCGCCAGTTCCGCCCTCCGGCAACGGACGGACGCGCGATCATCCTGAAGTCGTACTTCGTCGCACTACCGCGACTTCTGAAGTAGTGTTGATGTCGTGTCGATGCCCCTGGAATCCGTGCCGTTCTCGGAGCTGCTGCGTCAGCCCGCCGAGACGGCCGAGCGGCTCTCCCGCGCTCGCGCGGTGCGACTACGACGCCGCGACGCCGCTGATCTCGTGCTGATGTCTGCCGACCGGGCGGCCGCCGAGGGTGAGGTGGTGGACCTGACGGCACGGCTGCTGGCCAGCGTCGTTCGCCGGGATCCGACCCTGGTGCGCGAGGCGCTACCGACCGTGCTGCCGTGGGTGCGGTTCCTGCCACCCGAAGACCGCGAGCAGATGGCCAACGAATTCGTTTCGACGGCAGAGGCGGCTGCGGCGGTCGGAAATACCGCTGCGGTGTCGCAGTTGCTCACCGAGTGGCGGCACACCGCCGAGATCCATGCCGACCCCGACCTGCACCGGGTCCTGGCCGCACCCAGTTCCGACGACTTCGGGGCGGTGCCCCGCCCGACCGCCGAGTGAGCGCCAAGCGCGGCGACCGGGCAGCGCCGCCACCCCGCCCTGGTAACTACATCCTCCGATTCGCGACGAACGATGCGGCCAAAGGCTGGGAGGAACTGTGCCGGCAGGCCGCGGCCAACACCCGCGCCGCGTTCGAAGCCATCGAATCCGACCCCTGCCCCTCCCCACCGACCAGCAGGCAACACCCCCTCAAAGGTTCCCTCGCCAACGCCGCGCACAACGGCAAGACGCTGCCGCAGTGGCAGTACGAGGTCACTGCAGGCGGTCGCGTCTGGTATCTCCCCGACCACGACACCCGCACCTGCTGGATCAAACACGCCGGCACGGGTCACCCCCGGGCGACCGACTGATCCACAAGCAGTCAGAGCCCTGGTAGGGGTGCCGGACGGCGCTGGCTCAGAGGCGTAGCGCTTCGGGGGTGTGCAGGCGCAGCATGATGGCGGCGACGTCGGCCGGCGCCCGGCGACGGGTGGCCATGGACACGGCGACCATCACCGTGAAGGCAAGGGGCACCGTCCAGGCGGCAGGCTGCGCGATGAGCGTGGCCGGCCAGCCGGACAGCGGAGGGCCGAGCACCGTCACCAGCACCGCGCCGATCGCCGCCCCGCCGCCGGCCAGCACACCGGCGGCGGCACCCAGGTCGGTCAGCCCGCGCCACCAGATGCCGAGCACCAGCAGCGGGCAGAAGCTCGACGCGGCGACCGCGAAGGCCAACCCGACCACCTGTGAGACGTCCAACCCGGAGACGTGCAGGGCCAGCACCGTCGGCACACCCCCGGCGATGAGGGTGGCCAGCCGGAAGCCGCGTACCGAGCCCCGGCCGAGCACATCCGTCGAGATGACCCCGGCGACGCTGGTCAGCAGCCCCGACGAGGTGGAGAGGAAGGCCGCGAACGCTCCCGCCGCGACAAGCGCGGCGAGCAGCCGCCCGACCAGCCCGTCACCCAGGGCCGCACCGGGCAGCAGCACCACCACCGCGTCGGTCTGCCCGCTGACGAGCAGTTGCGGTGTGTAGATCCGGCCCAACACCCCGTACAGGGTGGGCAGCAGGTAGAAGACACCGACAAGGGCCAGCACCACAAGTGTCGTCCGGCGCGCCGCCGCGCCGTCGGGATTGGTGTAGAAGCGGACCAGCACGTGCGGCAGGCCCATCGTGCCGAGGAACGTGGCCAGGATCAGCGAGTACGTCCCGAACAGCCCCCGATCGTCGTCGCCGGCCGCGCTGGGCAGCAACCAGTCCCCCGCGTCGGTCGCCACCCCGGACACTTCCGGCACCGGGTCACCGGCCGCGAAGGACAGCTCGTCGCCGGGGCGTACCTCTCGGATGTCGCCGTCGGGCAGGGTGAGTGTCGCGCGGTGCTCGACCACGACTGTGGTCGCGGCCCGGAACGTCGGCCCGTCGGGCGGCGTCACCGCCGGGCGGCCGTCGGCCTGCCACTGCAACGCCAGGAAGATCACCGGTACGGCGAGAGCCGTCAACTTGAGCCAGTACTGGAACGCCTGGACGAAGGTGATCGCCCGCATCCCGCCGAGCGCCACGTTCGCGGTGACCACCGCCGCCACCAGAAGGGCACCCACGGGGTACGGGGAGCCGGCCACCGTGGCCAGCGTGAGCCCGGCGCCCTGCAACTGCGGCACCAGATAGAGCCAGCCGATGAAGATCACAAAAGCCGTGGCGAGGATGCGCAGGCGGCGGGACCCCAGCCGCAGCTCGCAGAAGTCGGGCAGCGTGAACGCGCCGGACCGGCGCAGCGGCGCGGCCACGAACAGCAGCAGGGCCAGGTAGCCGGCGGCGAATCCGACCGGATACCAGAGGACGTCCACGCCGTACTTGAGGACCAGGCCGGCGATGCCGAGGAAGCTCGCGGCCGACAGGTACTCCCCGCCGATGGCCGCGGCGTTCCAGGTCGGACTGATCGCCCGGGACGCCACCAGGAAGTCGGACGTGGTCCGGGCGAGTCGCAGTCCGTAGAAGCCGATCCCGACGGTGACCAGGGTGACCGCGACGATGGCCGGAACCACCCAGTCGTTGCCCACGTCAGCGCTCCGGCCGCTGCACCAGGTCGGTGAAGTCCTGCTCGTTGCGCTCGGCCAGCCGCACGTACGCCCAGCCCACCGCGATCAGGAACGGGAACGAGACCAGTCCGAGCAGCAGCCAGGGCAGGTTGACGCCGGCCACTGTGGTCCGACCGAGCGACGGTGCGATGGCGAACAACCAGGGCAGCCCGCCCAGCCCGATGACGACCACCAGCGACAGCCGCAACGCCAACGCGAGCTGCGCCCGGACCAGGCCGCGGACCAGCGCCTCGCCGACCTGGGTCTGCTGGGCCAGCTCGGCGCGGGTCCGCTCGGAGCGGGTGTCCCGCCGGGTGATGTCGGCCAACACGATCCGGGCCCGCCGGGGCGGCGGCACCGCAGCGCCCGACCCCACGTCAGACAGTTGCTCGGCCACCCCGGCAGTCTTGCCCGCCCAGCGCGATTGTCAAGCGTTCCCGCTCACCAGCGCACCTGCGCGACGCAGTCCGTCGTGCTGCTGGTCACCCGGGTCTCGCGCAGGACCGACCAGGCGCGTTCCCGGCCCAGGTTCATCGCCCAGAAGCCGTCCTCGGGCAGCTCGAAGGCGATCTCCCGTAGCGCGCACGTCCGCATGGGCTCGGGCAGCCGGGCCAGGGCCGGTACGGCGTCGGCCGACAGCCCGGAAAGGTAGGTGATGTCGAGGCGGCCGCTGTCGAGGTACCTGTCGACGTTCCGGTCCGCGATCAGCCGGTCCGGGTTGACCACTGCCAACCCCAGCAGCGCCAGCACCGCGGTGCCGATCACCAGTCGGGGCAGCCAGTCGGCCCGGAGCCGCGCCACGGCCACGCCGACCAGGACGAAGAGCACTCCGAGCGACAGCTCGACGGTCGCCACGAAGAGCCGCAGGCGCGTCGCCCCGTACGCGTCGGCGTAGACCTGCATGCGGTACAGCGAGGAGGCGACGACGACCAGGCTGAGTGCCGTGAGCACACCGAGCAGCGCCCGGACCAGCAACCGGTCGGCCCGGGTGGCCTTCGGCGCCCGGCGGGCCGCCACCGCGATCACCAGCAGAGTGAGCGCGGTGACGGCGAGCAATTGCCAGAACCCGCCCCGGGCGTACTCGGCGTAGGTGAGCCCGGCCGTGCGCAACACGTGCCCCGCGCCGCCGAAGAACACGGTCAACTGCACCAGCACGAAGGCGGCGAACAGGGCGTCGAGCAGCACCAGCGGCAGGGCCCACTCCAACCGGTGCACCGGTCGGCCCGGCTTCGCCCGCAGGCTGTCCAGATCGGGCGGCCGGGTGATCAGGTACGCGCCGCCGAGCAGGCCCAGACCGATCAGTCCCAGGCGTGTCGACCAGCCGACCACACCGTTCGGCGAGATGTCCGGCAGGAGACCCGCCAGGAGGTCGGCGAAGACCGCGTCGGCGGAGGCAAACAGCAGGCCGAACAGCGTCAGCAGACCGACCGAGATCGCGAGGCTGGTCACGATCCGCCCGATCCGGGGACCGGACGAGCGGGTGCGGTGCAGCCCGCGTACCGCCCAGGGGAGCGCTCGGACCGTCGCGGCCGGCGGCAGCGTCGCGGCCAGCAGCATCCCGAGCGGGGTCCGCCCACCGGTCACCGCGAGCGTCGCGGTGACCGCGGCGGCGAGCAGGCAGAGGACGAAGAGCCACCCTGCGGCCCGGACCGTGCCGACGGCGACCAGCGCGACGGTAGCGGCAGCCCAGACGACCTGGGCCGCTCGCCCCGGTGCCCCCGTGGCACCGGGACGAACGGTGGTCGCGGCCTCTGGCGGAGCCGGCGCAGCGGTCGGGGTCGGCGCGGCGGGTGCGGTGCGTTCGGTCAGGTCAGTCGCGGGGGACGACGTGCCGGACCGGACGACACCGGCGGTGGCGAGCGCTGCGGTGGCCGCCAGCGCGGCGACCAGCCAGCCCAGTCCGGGACGGACCACCGACAGCGCCGAGGCGCCGACGACCGCCGCCGCGCTCAGCACGCCCAGGAGCAGCGGATGAGGGCTGCCGGTGGGCCCCGGCCAGCGCTGCGCAAGTAGCGACGGGGGCCGAGGTGGTACGGACTGGGACGGCCACGGGTGCGGCTGGCCGGCCGTCGGCGGGAGCGTCGGGCCGGGACCGGGCCGGGGCTGACCGACCTGGCCGGACAGGGTGGGCTGCGGTCCGGCCGGTCCCGTCGCCGGTGCGGACATGCTGCCAGGGCTGGTCATGCGGCCTCTTCTCGGTGTGGCCCGTTACTCGGGATGGTGACCCGGATACGGCAACCGGGCTGGGAGTTCCTCGCAGCTGCGACCGGGTCGAGGACCCCGATCCGACCGCCGTGGAGTTCGACGACCCAGCGGGCGATGGCCAGGCCCAGGCCGGTACCACCACCGGCCGCCCGCTCGCCGCGGGTGAACCGCTCGAACACCCGGGAACGCTCGGCAGTCGGGATGCCCTGACCCTCGTCGCTCACCTCGAAGCGGAGTTCGCCGCCGTGTTCCTCGGCGCTCAGCCGGACCGTGCCGCCTGGTGGACTGTGCCGCGCCGCGTTGTCCAGCAGGTTCGCGAACACCTGGTGCAGCCGCCACGGGTCCGCGCGTACGGTCAGCGGTGCCGCCAGGTCACGGAGCTGGAAGTCCACGTCCAGCCCCGCCCCGGCGGCGCTGGCGGTGGCATGCTCGACCACCTCGTCCAGGAAGTCCGCGACGTCGATGCGGACCCGACGCAGCGGCACCACCCCGGCGTCGAGACGGGACAGGTCGAGCAGGTCGGCGACGAGATGCCCGAGCCGTTCGGTCTGGGACAGCGCCGCGCGCAGGGCCGCGGGCTCCGGCTCGGCCACCCCGTCCACCATGTTCTCCAGTACGCCCTGCAACGCGGTGATCGGCGTCCGCAGTTCGTGGGAGACGTTGGCGATCAGTTCGCGTCGGCGCTGGTCCGCCGCGTGCAGATCCTCGGCCATCTTGTTGAACGCCTGGGCCAGCTCACCCACCTCGTCGCGGGAGGTGGCGCGTACCCGACGGGTGTAGTCGCCGCGGGCCATCGCCCCGGCGGCCGCCGTCATCTCGCGCAGCGGTGAGGTCATCCCGTGGGCGAGCACCTGCGAGGTGACAAGCGCGATGCAGATGACGGTGATCGCCGTGCCTGGCGGGAGCCAACCGATGCCGTACCAGAAGTAGCCGATGGCCACGGCCCAGGAGGCGACCAGCAGGACGCCGAGCTTCATCTTGATCGAGCGAACGGGGTCCAGCGGGCGGGGCAGCACCCGGTCCAGCCAGTCCACCAGTCGGTGGGTGGTCACGCGGATACCTCCAGGGCGTACCCGACGCCGTGCACGGTCCGAATGAGATCGGCGCCGAGCTTGCGTCGCAGGGCCTTGACGTGGCTGTCCACGGTGCGGGTGCCGGTGCCCTCGGGCCAGCCCCAGACGTCGGCGAGCAGCCGCTCCCGGGGCAGCACCGTGCGGGGCCGTCCGGCGAGGTGGATCAGGAGGTCGAACTCGGTAGGAGTGAGGTGCACGTCGGCGCCGGAGCGCCGAACCCGCCGCTCGGCCTCGTTGATCTCGATGTCGCCGAGGCGGATGGCGGGTGGCGCGGGGGTCGGGGCCCGTTCCATCCGGCGCAGCAGCACGTGTACGCGGGCGGCCAGCTCCCGCATCGAGAAGGGCTTGGTGAGGTAGTCGTCCGCGCCGACGGCGAGCCCGACCAGCAGATCGGTCTCGTCGTCACGGGCCGTGAGCATCAGCACCGGCACCGGCCGGACCGCCTGGATCCGCCGGCACACCTCCAGGCCGTCGAAGCCGGGCAGCATCACATCGAGGACGACGAGGTCCGGTTGTCCGGTCCGGAATCGCTCGACCGCGCTGGGGCCGTCCGTGGCGATCTCCACGGCGAAACCTTCGGCGCGGAGTCGGGCGGCGACCGACTCGGCGATGGTGCGTTCGTCCTCGACGACCAGGACCCGGCGTTCCTTCATGGGGTCTGACTGTAGGGAGCCACCGTGGAGATCAGTGGGTGGCATTGTGAATAACCTGTGGAGAACGGTTCACCCCTGTGGATAACCCGACGGCCACGGCTGCTGGCCTCGGTGAACCTCCGAGCCTCGTTGTGGACGACCGAGCAAGCTGTCAGGGTGGTCCGGTAGAGAGGAGGTGTGACGGTGACCAACCCTGCCCGGCCCGGCTGGGGCGACGCCTGGACGGTGGACGACCTCCAGGATCTTCCCGAGGACGACCAGGTTTACGAGATCTTCGACGGGAGCCTGCTCGTGTCCCCCCATGCGGACGTCTTCCACGGCGCGGTCGCGAACCGCCTCCGTCGGATCCTCGATCGGCAGGCCCCCGCCGGCCTGCTCGTCGGTCAGGACATCGGGGTGAGCGCCAAGCGCTCCTCGTACTTCGTGCCGGATCTCTTCGTCGCTCGGGAGAGGGCGCTGGCCAGCGGCGGCGCCGCGCTCGACCCGCGCGATGTGCTCCTCGTCGTCGAGGTGATCTCGCCGAGCAACGCCGGCCGTGACCTGGTGCTCAAACGCCACGAGTACGCGGCCGCAGGCATCGGCCTCTACTGGCTGGTGGAGCCCCGAAAACAGACGTTGACGGTGCTCGCGAACACCCCAGGGCGGCTACCGCGAACAGGCGCTCCTCCCGGTCGGCGAGATCTACCGCGCCGACGAGCCGTTCCCCCTGGTCCTGCCGCTGGCCGACATCTTCTGACCGGTACCGGCGGGCGTGGCACGGGGCCGGTGGCAGCGCCACCGGCCCCGCTACGTCGACCCGTCAGCTGGTCGGCACGGTGTACGGGCCGAGCCGCTCAAGGGTGTAGACGCCGTGCTCGTCGGTGCTGGCGCCCTGAACTCCGACGCCTGGGTGACCGGTCAGCACCGAGACGTCGACTCAGCAACGATGGCTGTGGAACTGCCTGACCGGACGACTGTCCCCGATGGACCGGCAGTGGTCAGTCCAGGCCCACGCGTACCGGATGGGCCGAGGCGGAGCCGAGCCAGGTGTGCGGATTGCCGTACCAGCACCAGCCCAACTTCGGCGCGCCCTGGCTGATCCACAGGGCCGGCACCCGCTTGTCACCGCAGCGGGAGCCGACCAGGGAGAAACACCTGTTGCTGGCCAGCGCGGCCGGGTGGAGCGTGATGAGGGCGAGCCCCTCGTCGATGGTGAGCGGCAGCCGATCCTGGGCGGTCATGCCCTCCATCGCCGCGGCGGGGGCGAGGTTGCGGAACTCCTCGCCGCGGTCGACGTCGAAGAGGAGGTACGCCGGACCGGCGGGCACCTCCAGTTCCTTGATCGGGTCGAAGCGCGGCAGGTCGTCCTCGGCGTAGTGCCGGTCGAGGAAGCCGGGCTTGCGCTTGCCGGCCAGGGTGGTGAGTGTGAGCCGGGGCTCCACCCCGATGAGGTCCCGCGTGATGACCAGCAGGAACGGCACGCGGGCGTCGGTGGGTGCGGCCAGGCCGGCGGCGCCGTCGACCGCGCGGGCCCGCAGCGGGGCGACCAGGTCGCGGAAGGTGCTCTCGGGCATCCCGGCCAGGGCCGGATAGCCCAGTCGGACCAGGTGGTCGAGTTGGCGGTCGAACTCGGTCCCGGCGTCGAACGGAGTCTCGTGCACGGCAGCCTCCCGATAGTCGTATGGACTATCGTACAACGTACGGGAGGGTGAAGGGCATTCCCGCCTCAGCGACTCCAATCCTGTTTCGCGGCCCGGACCAGCTTGTCCTTCAACTCCCGGGTGTGCCGCCGGCTCACCGGCAGCTCGGTGGAGTCGACCACCACCACGTACCCGGAGTTCACCAGGCGCAGCTCCGCGATCAACTTCAACTGCACCAGGTACGACCGGTGCACCCGCACGAAACCGGCATCCGCCCACCGCTCGGCGAGCGTGGCCAGCGAGACCCGCACCAGGTGCGACCCCTCGGCGGTGTGCAACCGGGCGTAGTCCCCCTGCGCCTCCACCCAGCGCACCGCCGAGCGGGGCAGCATCCGCGTCGTACCGGCCAACTCGATCGGGATGGTCGGGTCCTCCTCCGCCCGGGCCACCGCCGCCGGATGCGACGGCACCACCCGCGAGCCGATCACCCGCCGCAGCGACTCGGCCAGCCGTTCGGCACGTACCGGTTTGCGCACGTAGTCCGTGGCGCCCAGGTCGAACGCGTCCACCGCGCCGTCGTCGTACGCGGTGACGAACACGATCGCGGGCGGCCGGGCGAACCGGCGCAGCACCCGGGCCAGCTCCATGCCGTCCAGGCCGGGCATCCGGATGTCCAGGAAGACGACGTCCACGTCGCCGTCGCGCAGCAACCGCAGCGCCTCGGTGGCGTCCCCGGCGGTGTGCAGGCGGGCCACCCGGGGGTCGGCCCGCAGGTGGTACGCCAACTCGTCGAGCGCGGGCGGCTCGTCGTCCACCGCCAGTACGCGGAGGAAACCGGTGGTCACGATCCGGCCCGTACGCCCGGGTGGAACTTCGGCACCCGCACGCTCACCCTGGTGCCCGAGCCGAGCCCGGTCTCGACGACCAGGCCGAAGCGATCCCCGAAGACCGACCGCAGCCGCTCGTCGACGTTGGAGAGGCCGACGTGCTGGCCCTGGTCGTCCCCCGGGTCACCGGTGCTGCGGGCCAGCTCGGCGATGCCGGCGGTCAGCGTGGTCGGATCCATTCCCACCCCGTCGTCCTCCACCGTGATGTGGCATTCGGCACCCGCGTCCCGGGCCTCGATGCTCACCATGCCCGTGCCCGGCTTGCGGGACAACCCGTGGCGGACCGCGTTCTCCACCAGCGGCTGAAGGCAGAGGAAGGGAAGCGTCACCGGCAGCACCTCCGGGGCGATCTGCAGCCGTACCTGCAACCGGTCGCCGAACCGGGCCCGCTCGATCGTCAGGTACCTGTCGATCGACCGCAGCTCCTCGGCCAGCGTGGTGAACTCCCCGTGCGCCCGGAAGGAGTACCTGGTGAACTCCGCGAACTCCAGGATCAACTCCCGGGCCCGCTCCGGGTCGGTGCGGACGAACGAACCGATCGCGGTCAACGCGTTGTAGATGAAGTGCGGGCTGATCTGCGCCCGCAACGCCCGGATCTCCGCCCGCGCCAGCCGCTCCCGCGACGAGTCCAGCTCGGCCAGGGCGAGCTGGTTGCCCGCCCAGTGCGCCGTCTCCAGGGTGGCCTGCACCAGCCCGGGCGCCGGCGCGCTGTCGGCGATCGCCACCAGTGCCCCGACCACCCGGGCGTCCGCGCCGTGCAGTGGCGCGACCACCGCACCCCGGACCGGGCAGTCGACGCGGTCGCAGTGCAGCTCGGACTCGCCGAGCACAGTCGAACGCCCGGTCGCCACCGACCGCTGGGCCGCCGCGAGCAGTTGCTCGCCGTGGTGCGTGCCACGCCCGTCCAGGGCGAGCACCTGGTCGGCGTCGGTGAGCGCCAGTCCGGCCGCACCCACCAGGGCTCGCAGATGGCGTACGGCCTTCGCCGCGCCCGCCGCGCTCAGCCCCGCCCGCAGCGGCTCGGCGGCAAGCCCGGCGGTGTGCAGCACCTCGTAGGTGGCCCGTTGGGTGGCGGTGGCGATGCCGCGCCGGGCGCGCAGCCGCAGCACCGCCAGCAGGGCCGCGGTCAGCGCGGTGACCAGCGAGACGACGCCGACGACGGCGGAGAGGTTGCCACTCACGCAGCGATCCTGACGGCTCGTGGCCCTCCGCGCTAGTACGCGCCCTTGCGGGCGAGCACGACCCCGACGGTGCGCCAGAGGATGCTCAGGTCGTACGCCAGCGACCAGTTGTCGACGTAGTAGAGGTCCAGTCGGACCGCCTCGTCCCAGGACAGGTCGGAGCGGCCGGAGACCTGCCAGAGACCGGTCATGCCGGGACGGACCAGCAGTCGGCGGCGCACGTCACCGAGGAAGTCACCGTCGTCGGCGGGCAGCGGGCGCGGCCCGACCAGCGACATCTCACCCCAGAGCACGTTGATCAACTGTGGCAGCTCGTCCAGCGAGGAGGCCCGCAGGAAGCGACCCACCGGGAAGACCCGAGGGTCCTCCTTCATCTTGAACAGCATGCCGTCGGTCTCGTTCTGGTCGGTGAGGCTGGCCAGCCGGTCCTCGGCGTCGACGTACATGGTCCGGAACTTCCACACCCGGAAGGTGCGCCCCTCGTGGCCCACCCGGGGCTGACGGAAGAAGACCGGCCCGGGGTCGGAGATCCGGATCGCCACAGCGATGGCGAGGAAGAGCGGGACCAGCAGCAGGAGGCCGAGGCCGGCGGCGACCCGGTCCATCAGGTTCTTGGCGAGCAGCGCCGGCCCGGAGAGGGTGGGCTCCTCGACGTACAGCAGCGGCAGGCCCTCGATCGGCCGGATGTGCACCCGGGGGCCGGCGATGTCGGTCAACTGCGGGGCGACCACCAGGTCGACGCCGGAGCCTTCGAGCTGCCAGGCCAGCCGGCGCAACTCGCCCGGCTCCGCGCTGGCCGACCCGCAGACCGCGATGGTGTCCCCACCGACCTCGCGGACCAGCGCCAGGACGTCGCGGCCGGCGTGCACCGGTACCGGGGTCGGCACTCCACGGGCCGCCGCGTACCCGTCGGTGATGTGGATCGCGACAGGTATCAACCCGGCATTCGGGCTGCGGGTGACCGCCGCGTAGACCTCCAGGCACTCCGGCAGGGTGCCCACCAGCACCATCCGGTGCGCGGCCTGGCCGGCGCGTCGGCGGATGTAGTGCAGCGCCCAACGGGCCACGAACCGACCCCAGAGGATCAGCAGCAGCCCCCCGAGCAGCGCCGTGCCGACAGTCCAACGCGACGGCGCCGTCTTGGTGGAGAAGGCCAGGAACGAGACACTGGCGGTGACTGTCACCGCGCCCCGGATCACCCGCTTGAACTCGTCCGGCCCCAGCCCCAGGTAGCGCCGGTCGTACGCCCGGTTGCTCCAGAGGATGACCACCCAGCCGAGTGGGAGGAGCAGGTAGGAGATCGTGTGGAACCAGGTGAGATCGGTGTGCGAGCCGGAGAAGCCCGAGGTGGCCTGGTCGAACAGTTGGATCGCGATCCAACTGGCGAACGCCGCCGCGCCGAAGTCGAGCACGAGCAGGATCGCCGTATAGGGGCGGTGCCAGCGGGAGACACGGCGTCGCGCCCTGGCCCACGCCGACCGAGGGACGCCGTTGTGCGACGGCGGCGTCGGCGGCTGGATCTCGAAGCTGTCGACGTGCCGCACGAGTCTGCTCCGGCCTTCGTTGGATACCGGGCGCTGGAGGCTTGCCGTCACCTCACCCATGTCCTCCCGCATGACACGGGCCGCTCACTCGGAGTGAGGGCCCGGGTCGCCCACCGTCCCAGTCTCCCACGCGGGCTCCGACCGGTCGTCGCCCCGAAGGAGATTGGCGACCGATGGTGCCGGAGGGATCTGGCCGGCTCCGCACCATTTCAGAAGCCGGGGACCGGGCCACTATACCGATGGATGCGCGTGTGGCGAGAACGGTGGACGGGAGCTTCGGCTTACTCTGGCTGATTCCGCTCCGTAGTCGCCGAGTGCAATTACTCACCGTACAAGTCGTGACAACCGTCGGTCAGCGAGCGGCTTGCCGCCCGTCTGGCACGTCGCGCAGTACTGAAGGCTCGAATCGGCGAACGACACCTCGCGCACGGTGTCCCCGCAGACCGGGCAGGGCAGCCCGGTGCGGGCGTGCACCTTCAACCCGGACCGCTTCTCACCCTTCAGCTCGGCGGCACGCTGGCCGAGGGACCGCTCGACCGCGTCACCGAGCACCTGCCGCGTCGCCGCGTGCAGGGTGGCGAGCTGGGCGTCCGTGAGCCGATCGGTGATCGCGAACGGGGACAGCTTCGCGGCGTGCAGGATCTCGTCGGAGTACGCGTTGCCCACCCCGGACAGCACCGACTGGTCGGTCAACACCCCCTTGACCTGCCCGCGCCGACTGCGCAGACGCTCGACGAAGGTGGGCAGGTCGGCGGCGAATGCGTCCGGGCCCAGCTTGGCCACCCCGGGGACCGTCGCCGGGTCGGCGACCAGGTACGCGGCCAGCTTCTTCTGGGTGCCGGCCTCGGTGAGGTCGAAGCCCGAGCCGTCGTCGAGGCGGACGCGTACCGCGATCGGACCCTTGCCGGGCCGCAGCGGCGTCGTGGATCCAAACGCCTCCCGGTAGTGCAGCCAGCCCGCCCGGGCCAGGTGCACCACGAGATGCAGATCACCCTCGACGACCACGTCGAGGAACTTCCCGTGCCGCCGGGCGTCGACCACCGCCCGGCCGGCGACCGCGGCGGGTGCCGGGTCGTACGTCTTCAGGGCGCTGATCGCGGCGATCTCCAGCCGGTCGACACGCCGCCCCACCGCGCGCTGCCGCAGGTAACCCGCGAGCGCCTCAACCTCCGGTAGTTCGGGCACCAGTCAACGGTAGCCTTCTTTCCGGTGAGCGCGAGGAATGAGCTTGCGAGTCCCTGCCGCGAGCGCGAGGAGTGAGCTTGCGAGCCCCGCAGTCGCGAGCAACAGTCGGCACAGCCGCGAACGAAAGGCGAGCTCGTTGAGAATCGTGGTGGCGCACAATCGGTACCGGGAAGCTCAGCCCTCCGGCGAGAACACGATCGTCGACTCGGAGATCGCTCAGCTCACCACTGCCGGCGTCGACGTGCTGCCCTTCATCCGCAGCTCGGACGAGATCCCGTCGATGTCGAAGGCGGCCAAGGCGCTGCTGCCGATCTCGCCGATCTGGGCGCCACGCGCTCAGCAGGACCTGGGCCGGCTGCTCACCGAGCACCGACCGGACGTCCTGCACCTGCACAACCCGTACCCCCTGATTTCGCCCTGGGTGGTGCGGACCGCGCACCGGCACGGCGTGCCTGTGGTGCAGACGGTGCACAACTACCGGCAGGTCTGCTCGTCGGGGATCTACTTCCGCGACGGGGTGATCTGCCAGGACTGCAAGGGTCGGGCGCTGGGCGTGCCGGCGATCAAGCACCGCTGCTACCGCGACTCGGCGGCGCAGAGCGCGCTGATGGCGACCACCCTGGCCGTGCACCGCGGCACCTGGCGCTCGGTGGACCGCTACATCGCGCTCACCACGGCCATCGCCGATCACCTGCGCGACTACGGCATTCCGGACGATCGGATCGTCGTGAAGCCGAATGCCGTACCCGATCCGGGTCGGCCGGCGCCGCTGGGTGACGGCTTCCTCTACATGGCCCGGCTGTCGCCCGAGAAGGGCGTCGACCTGCTGCTCGACGCCTGGCGGCGGCACCCGGTGGGCACCCTGGGCACGCTGCGTGTGGCCGGTGACGGCGAGCTGCGCCCGCTGGTGGAGGCCGCCGCCGCCGAGCGACCCGACGTGGTCTACCTCGGTCAGCTCGACCGCGCCGGCGTACGCGCCGCGGTCGAGGCGAGCGCCGTGGTGATCGCGGCCTCGATGTGGCACGACGTGCTGCCGACGGTGATCATCGAGGCGCTGGCCAGCGGCCGGCCGGTGCTCGGCACCGCGCTGGGCGGCATTCCGTACCTCGTCGGAGCGGACGCCCCGCACGAGCCCGCCGGCACCGGCCCGGCCGAGACCGCCTCGGCGGTCGCCGGGAGTGGCGGGCCCGTCATGCCGACCGGAATCGGCCTCGGCGAGGCCGGCTGGGTGGTGGCGCCGGAGCCGGCCGCGCTGGCCGCAGCCCTGCCGGTGGCCCGCGCCGGCGCGGCCGGGCTGACCCTGGCCGCCCGCGCCCGCTACGAGCGGACCTTCCACCCGGACGTGGTCACCAAGCAGCTCATCGACATCTACGCGGGCATGACCCACACCCCCAACCACGCCTGATCCACCCGGACGCGCCCGCAAGATCCGCACAACATCGGCGATGTTGGTGTCTCCGGCACCGCGGAGGCAGCAACTTCGGGGAAGTTGTCTGGATCTTGCGGTGCCCGGCGCGGGCGCGTGGCGTCAGCGCAGGGAGGCGCGGGCGGAGAAGGCGATGCTCGCCAGCAGGAAGCCGCCGTTGACGACTGTGAACGCGACAAGCACCCAGAGGACCAGGGCGGGGGCCACGGCCAGCACCAGGGCGGCCACGAAGACCACCGCGCCGTAGTCGCGGACCAGCTTCACGAGGCGTACCGGCAGCGAGGTCGAGGTGACCATGCTGGCCGCGTTCGGGCCGGCCTGCATCACCGACGTCACCAGGTTGACCATCCAGGTGCCGGCGAAGGTCGCCACCAGCCAGGTCGGCGTGGACGGCTCCTGCGCCACGGCGGTGGCGGCCAGGGCGGCCACCAGGGCGATCTGGGCGGCCACGTCGCAGAGGATGTCGATCCGGGCCCCGGCCGCGCTGCCCTGGCCGGTCACCCGGGCGAGCTGCCCGTCGGCGCAGTCCAGGGAGTACGCGACCTGCCAGCCGACCAGGGCGAGCAGGCCGACCACCCAGGCCGGTACGTCCCCGTCGGCGACCGGTCCGGCGAGCGCCACCACGGTGACCGAGGTGGCCAGGCCGAGCACCAGGTTGGTGATCGTCAACGCCGTGGGGCGCAGCCCGAGCCGCTGGGCGACGAGCGCGAAGACGGCGCCCAGCCACTGGCTGATCGACTCGCTGAACAGGCCGCCGCCCCGGTTCACCCGGTGGAAGTCGGCGACTGTGGGACGGGGGTCAGCCAAGCTGGTCGCGGATTGCACCGGCGTAGTCTGCCAGCCGCTCCCGCGTCTCGGTAGGCGACAGGGCCAGGTGCTCGAGGATCGTGTAGCGGTCCGGTCGCGTACGCGGCGCGAACTGCACCGCCTCCACGAACTGGTCGTCGGTGAGGCCCACCTCGGCGGGGAGCCGGGGCAGACCGTGCCGGGCCAGGCAGGCCGACATCTCCCCGAAGCGGCGCAGGTCCCCCCGCAGCCAGGTGCAGAACAGCGCCCCCAGCCCGGCCAGCTCGCCGTGCGAGGCGGTCCCCGGAAAGAGCGAGTCGACCGCGTGCATGATCTCGTGGCAGCCGCCGCTGGACGGGCGGCTGGTGCCGCAGACCGCCATCGCGAGGCCGCTGGAGATCAATGCCTCGGCGAGCACGGTCACGAACGCGTCGTCGCTCATGTCGCCGGGGTGGTTGAGCACCGCTTCGGCGCCCGCCCGGGCCAGCGAGGCGGCCAGTCCGTCCACCGGCTCACCGCGTACCCGCCGGGACAGTTCCCAGTCGGCAAGCGCGCTGATGTTGCTGATCACGTCGCCGATGCCGGCCCGGTTGTGCCGGTCCGGACCGCTCTCCACGAAGTCCAGGTCGACGATCACCCCGATCGGGATGTGCACGCCGTAGGAGCCCTTGATCCCGTCGGTGATCAGGCTGGCCACCGGGGAGGCGATCCCGTCGTTGGCGAGGCTTGTCGCCACCGACACCATCGGCAGCCCTCGGCGGGTCGCCGCGTACTTGGCGACGTCTATCGTCTTGCCACCGCCGATGCCCACGACCGCGTCGTACGACCGGGCGCGGAGTTTGCCGCCCAGGTCGTCGGCGGCGTCCAGCGTCCCGCCGGAGACGGTGAACACGTCCGCCGAGCGCAGCGACGGTCGGATCAGCTCCGCGATCTGCGCGCCCTGACCCGGACCGACCACCACCGCCACGTCACCGCCGGAGGAGATCCGCCCGTCGACCAGGATCGCGGCCAGGTCGGCGACCGCCCCGCGTCGCACGTCGATGTGCAGCGGGGTGAGGACGCTGCGAGCTAGTAGAGGCACGCGATCTCCCGCGCGCGGGCCAGGTCGGCGTGGTTGTCGACCTCCACCCACGGGACGTCGCCGATCGGCGCGGCTCGCACCTCACCGCCCCGGTCGGCGAACTCCTGGTAGCCGTCCTCGTAGTAGAGGTTCGGGTCCCGCCGCCAGGTCGCCTCGAGCGCGTCGGCGAGGGCGTCGGCGACCTGCGGCTCGATGAGGGTCGCGCCGATGTACTCCCCGTACGCCTCGCCCGGATCCATGATCTTGGTGATGCGGGTGAGTTGGCCGGCGGCGTCGAAGGTGGTCTTCATCTCCTCCTCGGCCAGCGGCTTGAGGGTGTCCACCGCGAGCAGGATGCCCGGGCCGCGCTCGGCCAGCAGGGTCTTCTCGATGCTCACCGGGTGCACGGTGTCCCCGTTGACCAGCAGCACCCCGCGCGCGAAGTACTCCCGGGCCAGCCAGAGGGAGTACGCGTTGTTCCACTCCTCGGCCTTGTCGTTGTGCACCAGGGTGAGCGTGACCCCGTACTTCTTCTCCAGGTCGGCCTGCCGCTCGCGGACCGCGTCCGCCGCGTAGCCCACCACGATCACGATGTCGGTGAGCCCGACCTCGGCGAGGTTGCCCAGCGCGATGTCCAGGATCGTGGTCTCGCCGTCCACCGGCACCAACGCCTTCGG
This sequence comes from Micromonospora sp. NPDC049274, assembly GCF_040678875.1. NCBI lineage: Bacteria > Bacillati > Actinomycetota > Actinomycetes > Micromonosporales > Micromonosporaceae > Micromonospora > Micromonospora sp. NPDC049274. The sequence continues at coordinate 53,997 of NZ_JBFAQS010000003.1, read as the reverse complement.
CAGGGTGTCGGTGTACGGGCGCAGCCGTCGTCCCGCTCCGGCCGCGAGCACCATTCCGATCATCGCGACATCCTCCCTCGTCCTGCTCCCCGTCACCGGTGGAGGATAGCGCCGGCCGGCCGTGCGGCTCCGGCCAACCGGGTCAGCCGGGTCAGCCGGGCAGCGCCGCCAGGTCGGCGAGCATCTCCAGCCGCTCCTGGGCGTCGAGCGCGGCGTACGGGCCGGCGGCCCGCCGGTCGGTCTCCAGCTCGATGGCCAGCCGCTCGGGGCCGGCTGGCAGGCCGGCGACGGTCGACGCGGTGTGTCCGGCCGCGGTCCAGGCGGCGGCGTACGCGTCGGCCCGGTGGTGGCGCAGCGTGCCGAGCCGGTTGAGCAGCAGCACGCCGGGCAGGGTGCCGTCCGGCTCGTGCGGGGGCGCCAGCGCCGCGAACGCCGACCCGTCCCGGTCGCTGTCGGCGTCGGTCAACACCAGGGCGTACGTCAGCAGCCGACCGAGCGCCGCCACGAGCCGCGTGACCCGTTCGTCGTGCCCGGCCCACAGCTCCTCGGTGACCTCGGAGTGCACCTGGTACAGCTCGCCGAGGAAGGCGGAGCCCCGCTCGGTGGCGGAGAGGGCGCCGTCCGGGTGGCGGTGGAGCATGCCGTACGCCATGTGTTTGTCGACGGCCCGGCGGACCGTGACCGGGTCGGCGTGGCGGGTGACAGCCGCGAAGCCCGGCCCGTCGACAGTGCCTCCCGGCGCGGCGAGCCGGGTGCGCAGGTCCACCAGGAGGCCGGTCGCGGCCGGGCCGCCGTACCGCTGACCCAGCTCCGCCGCGCCGCCGTGCCGGCCGGCGAGCATGCCGGCATGGAACGCCCGGTCCACGGCCGGGGCCAGCAGCCCGGCGATCCGGTGCGGCGCCAGCTCGACGGTGTTCACCTACCGATCGACCGCAGGGCCAGGCCGTCGTGGTCGACGATCAGCGCGCCGGCGCAGCGCAGGGGCTCGGTGGACACGCTTCGACAGTAGCGAGCGTGCCCACATCGCGACGACGCCCGGTCTTGTCCCTGAAACATCAACAGACGACGATGTCCGTACCGAATGCCACCGTCCCAAAGGGGTGATGTGTGATGCAGGTACGGGAAGCGATGTCCAGCCAGGTCCTCGTCGTCGGTCCGGAGCACACGCTGCGTCAGGCGGCCCGGATGATGTCGGCCCGCGGTGTCGGGTCGGCGGTAGTGATCGACCCTGAGTCCGAGGGCGTGGGGATCATGACCGAACGCGACGTGTTGAAGGCCATCGGCGCGGGCCTCGACTGCGACACCGAACGCACGGGCGCCCACCTGACCTGGGACGTGGTCTACGCGGGCCCGGAGTGGACGGTGGCCGAGGCCGCCGCGGCGATGGCCCGGGGCGGCTTCCGGCACCTCGTGGTGCTCGACGGCGGGGAGGTGGCCGGGGTGATCTCGGTGCGGGACATCATGCGGGTCTGGGCGGAGAGTCAGGTGGCCGCCGCGACCTGACCCGGGCAGGTGTGCGGGGCCGGATCGACGGGTAAGGATCCCTCGCGGGCACGGAGGTGCCGTGGCCCGTGAGGGAGGGCCCGATGCGTGACGCGGAGCGCCTGGTCGAGCAGCAGTACGCGATGCTTCTGCGGCGGGACGTGGCCCGGCTGCCGGATCTGTACGCCCCGGAGGCGTTCTACGCCATGCCGGGTGTCACAGTCCGGCCCATCGAGCTGCCCGCGCTGCTGCGCACCTGGACTGGCGCATTCCCGGACCTGCGGGTCGACCCGCTGGGCGTGGTCCGCACGTCCGGTGGCGCGGCCGTCGAGCTACGCCTCAGCGGCACCCACACCGGCACGCTGCACTCGCCGTACGGCACCGTCGCGCCTACCGGCCGCTCGGTGAGCTGGGAGGTGGCCGACGTGGTCCGGGCCCGCCGGGGCCGGATCGTCGCGTGGCGCTCCTACTTCGACTGGAGTCATCTCCTCGACGCGCTCGGCGTGCAGTTGGAGGGCCTTTCCCGGGCGGCGCAGCACGACTCGCTCGCACTTCCGGTCTGATCTGGGGTCGACCGGTCGGCTCGGTTCACCCGTCCTGGTGGCTCAGGATGCGGACATCGCCGTGCCGTCCGCGCGTTCCCCGCCGCCGCCCGTACGCTCAATGTCCATGACCGCCGAGCAGCTGATCTCCTTTGCCCGTGGGGCGCCCTCGCTGGACATCGTCGATGTCGAGGGGCTCAAGGCCGCCGCCGTACGCGCCTTCGACGCCGACCCCGCGGGGGTCACGGCCTACGGCACCTCCGTCGGTTACCTTCCGCTGCGGAAGTGGATCGCCGACAAGCACGGGGTGGAAGCCAACCAGGTGCTGGTCACCAATGGCTCGCTCCAGGCCGACGCGTTCCTCTTCGATCACCTGGTCCGGCCCGGCGACGCGGTGGTGGTCGAGCGTCCGACGTACGACCGCACGCTGCTCAACCTGCAGCGGATGGGCAGCGAGCTGCACAGCGTCGCGGTCCAGCCGGACGGTCTGGACACCGCCGAACTGCGCAAGCTGCTGGAGTCCGGCGTCCGCCCCCGGCTCGCGCACGTCATCCCGAACTACCAGAACCCGGCTGGCATGACGCTGTCGCTGGAGAAGCGCCGCGAGCTGCTCGACCTGGCCGCCGAGTACGAGTTCACGATCTTCGAGGACGACCCGTACGCGGACGTCCGCTTCCGTGGCGAGGCGCTGCCGTCGATGCTCTCGCTGGACACTCGCAACGTGGTCGTGCACGCGTCGAGCTTCACCAAGACGGTCTGCCCGGGCGTACGTGTCGGTTACCTGGTCGGGCCGGCGGATCTGATCGCCGACATCGCCAAGAACGCGACGAGTCTCTACATCTCGCCCGGCATGGTGTCGCAGGCGATCGTGCACCAGTTCTGCGTCTCCGGCGACATCGACCGCTCGATCGAGACCGTCCGGGCGGCCCTGGGCGAGCGCGCCCGGGTGTTGGCCGAGTCACTGCGCCAGCACCTGCCGCAGGCCCGGTTCGTGGAGCCCGACGGCGGCTACTTCCTGTGGGTGGAGTTCCCCGAGGACGTGCTGGTGGACCGGCTCGCCCCGGCTGCGGCCGAGCGTGGGGTCGCCGTGGTCAAGGGCAGCGACTTCGTTCTCGACGGTGGGCGGCACGCCCTGCGCCTGGCCTTCTCGGCGGTGACGGCCGACAAGATCGACGAGGGTGTCCGCCGGCTCGCCGCGGCTGTCGAGGCCATCCGGAGCTGATTTCTGTCGGGTTCCCGACAGAACGACGATGCCGGCCGTCCCGGGACTCCCCAGCGGGCGGCCGGCGGCTCACAATGCTGCGAGCGTCACCCGTCACGCGTAGCGGGGCTCACCGCCCCGCCGCCACCTCGGGCCACGCGTGCAGCACAACCCCCGCCCCCACGGGCGCCGGGTGGGCCGTGTCGTCCTTCACCCCCCGATGCGGCCCGGCCCGCCCGGCGCCGCACCCGCGACCGCCGTCACACCTGCCGATGACGACCATCGGCGTAGCCTGCAACCCGCAGGCGAGCGCGGGGAGGTGTCGCGATGACGGATCGGGCAGAGCGGGGCCGGACGGTCCCGGAGAACACGTCCCGGGTGCTGCGACCCCGGGCCTGGCCGTCGCCGGTCCGGGCGGTGACCAGGATGCTCAACGCCGACGGGTCGCCACCCACTCCGGCATCCACCGGCACCGGCCGCAGCGGGGTGGTCGACTGCGCCCTCTACGTCGACGGCAAGCGGCAGCCCGGCGACTGGACGTACGCGGAGGCGCTGGAGGCGGCCCGTCGGGAGGAGCACGGCTTCGTCTGGATCGGGCTGCACCAGCCGGAGCTGGCCGAGATGACCGCCATCGCGGAGACGTACGGCCTGCACGAGTTGGCCGTCGAGGACGCGGTGAAGGCCGAGCAGCGGCCCAAGCTGGAGCGCTTCGGGGAAGTGGCGTTCCTGGTGCTGCGCACCGCCCGGTACTGCGAGCACACCGAGCTGACCGAGACCTCCGAGGTCGTCGAGACCGGCCAGGTGATGCTCTTCATCGGCCCGAACTTCCTGATCAGCGTCCGGCACGGCGACGCCTGTCGGCTCTCCCCGGTCCGCGCCGACCTGGAGACCAAGCAGGAGTTGCTGCTCCAGGGCCCGTGGGCCGTCGCGTACGGCGTGACCGACCGGGTGGTCGACCTCTATCTGGAGGTGGCCGAGCAGCTCGAGGACGACCTGGACGTGCTGGAGGCCGAGGTCTTCGACCGCAACAGCCATGGCCGCATCCAGCGGATCTACCAGATGAAGCGGGAGCTGGTGGAGTTCAAGCGGGCGGTGATCCCGTTGCAGCGACCGCTGATGACGCTCACCTCCCAGATGAACCGGGACGTGCCCAAGGAGATCCGCAAGTACTTCCGGGACGTGCAGGACCACCTGAGCCGCACCGTCGAGCAGGTGAACTCGTACGACGACCTGCTGAACTCGATCTTGCAGGCGCGGCTGGCCCAGGTCAGCGTCGACCAGAACAACGACATGCGCAAGATCGCCGCGTGGGCGGCCATCGCCGCCGTCTGGACGTCCATCGCCGGCGTCGAGGGCATGAACTTCGACAACATGCCCGAGCTGAAGATGACGTACGGCTATCCGGTGGCCCTGGCCCTGATGCTCGGTGTCTCCCTGGCCCTCTACCGCTGGTTCCGCCGCAACGGCTGGCTCTGACCGCCCGGCGGCGGCGCCTGGACCGCGCCGCTTGATCCACTCGGCTTCCGTGAAGTTGGGGCATCCCGCGGATCCGGACACCCCGATTTCATGCAACCCGAGTGGGTCTTGCGGGAGCTCAGCTCACGCGGGGTGCGCCGCTCGACGCGGAAGCGCCGGCGAGCGGGAAGAACCCGCGTCGCCGACGCTCGCCGCGTTGCTGTGTCGGGGGTCAGCGACGGCCGTTGGTGCGGGCCGTGTCCTTGCCCAGCGCCTTGGTGAGGTCGTCGGTCGGCCGACCGGTGACGTCCGTGGCACCCTCGGCGACCGAGGGGACCTTGTCGGTCGGGCGGATCCCGGTCTGCTTGGCCGGGGCGGTGGTGCTGGCGCTGCTGCCCCCGGCCACCGCCGAGCTGCCGGCGCCTGTCATCCCGGCCGCGCCGCTCATGGCGGACCCGTCGGTCCCCTTGGTAGCGGCCGGCGTACGCACCTCGATCGAGTCGACCTCGTCGCGCATCGGCTCAAGGGTGCGGGTCGGGTCGTACTCGGCCCACTCCTGCTGCTCCCGGCGGCGACGCAGGGCGACCGCACCGGCCAGGCCGGCGATGGCGCCCACGGCCAGCAGGCCGGTCATCATCGAACCGCGACGGCGCGGCTGCTTCTTCTTACCGGTGATCCGCATGGTCTTCGACTTGGCCTTCCTGGTCAGCGGCCCTGCCTGCGCGGCGCCGTCCCGGGCTGCCGCCGCCAGCGGTGCCAGCGTGGTGAGTGTGGTTCCCCAGCCGGTCGACGCACGGTCGCGCACCTTCACCGCAGCCGGTCCCACGTAGCCCCGGGCTACCTGGACCCGCGGACCGACGGTCGCGCCGGCGCCCTTGGCCGCGTGGTTGGCTGCCTGCATCAGGTGGCTGATGCTCTGGTTCAGCTCAGCCTTGGCGAGCTGGCCCTGGGACTGACGCCGCCCGATTCCAAACACGGTCCTACCTCCTGGGAGTTGTTCCTTCGTCATCCTCCACCAACGGATGCCTCCGCGATGCCAGATCGGGCACATGGGAGGATCCGCATGGAACTGACCAACGAGTGAGGAGTACCCGTGGCCGAGGCTGTCTACGCCACCCTGCACACCAACGCTGGCCCGATCCGGCTGGAGCTCTTCCCGAACCACGCTCCGAAGACGGTCCGCAACTTCGTCGACCTGGCCGAGGGCAACCGGGAGTACACCGACCCGCGCACCGGTCAGCCGGGCAGCGGGCCGTACTACGACGGCACCATCTCGCACCGCGTGATCAGCGGTTTCATGGTTCAGATGGGCGACCCGACCGGCACCGGCCGGGGCGGACCGGGCTACAAGTTCGCCGACGAGTTCCACCCGGAGCTGCGCTTCGACCGGCCGTACCTGCTGGCGATGGCGAACGCCGGACCGGGCACCAACGGTTCGCAGTTCTTCATCACCGTGTCCCCGACGCCGCACCTCAACAACCGGCACACCATCTTCGGCCAGGTCGCCGACGAGGAGTCGGTGAAGGTCGTCGACTCGATCGCGAACACCCCGACCGGCCCGAGCGACCGTCCGCTTCAGGACGTCGTCATCGAGCGGGTCGAGATCGAGCGGTCTGCCGCCTGACGAACCCGCGAGGTACCTTTGCTCGCATGATTGAGCGCTCCGGAGCACCGCGCCGGCCAGCGTCGGTGAGCCGCGCGGTGGCGGACGGAGGATCGGCCCGGTGAGCGAGTCCCCTCCGACCATCCCGGTCTGCTACCGGCACCCCGGTCGGGAGACCTACGTCCGGTGCACCCGCTGTAATCGGCCGATCTGTCCGGAGTGCATGCGGGAGGCGTCGGTCGGGCACCAGTGCCCGGAGTGCGTCAACGAGGGACGTCGCACCGTCCGGCCGGCACGTACCGCCTTCGGTGGTGGTACGGCCGGCCGGCACGGCTACGTCACCAAGGGCATCATCGCTCTGAACGTGCTGGTCATGCTGCTGTCGATCGCCTCCGACCGGGGTGGGGACGCGGCCGTGGGCGGCTCCGGCTTCGGCGGCCTGATGGGCGGCGGCACTCCGCTGACCAACTGGGGTTCCGTGCTCGGGCTGGCCGTCTTCCCCGACGGCACGCTCGGCGGCATCGCCGAGGGCCAGTGGTATCGGCTGGTCACCGCGATGTTCCTGCACTACGGCGTCATTCACCTGCTGCTCAACATGTGGGCGCTGTGGGTGCTCGGCCGGTCGCTGGAGGCCAACCTCGGGCCGCTGCGCTTCGGCGCGCTCTATCTGGTCGCCGGCCTCGGTGGCAACGTGGCCGCCTACCTGTTCAGCGCCTCGAACTCGGCGACGGCCGGCGCGTCCACTGCCGTCTTCGGCCTCTTCGCCGCGCTGATCATCATCGAGCGCAAACTCGGCCGGGACATCTCCCAGGTGATCCCCATCCTGGTGATCAACCTGGTGTTCACGTTGACCGTGCCGGGCATCTCCATTCCCGGGCACCTCGGTGGCCTGGTGGTCGGCGCGGCGATGTCCCTGGTGCTCGCGTACGCGCCACGCGGCCGACGCACGCTGGTGCAGGCCGTGGGCGCCGTGATCATCCTGCTGATCCTGCTCGGCCTGGTCCTCTTCCGCACCGCCCAGCTCCTCGGCTGAGACCTCGGGGCGTCAGAAGCGGTGGGCCGCGCGTAGCGTGGTGGCGACCTCTTCCGGGTTGGTGCCCAGGTCGTAGCGGCCGAAGAGGTGCAGTGACTCGCCCGCGTCGATCTCCAGGACCTCGGACGTGAGCCCCCATCGCGGTCGCCGCTCCACGGTGATCGCCTCGATCTCCGGCCAGGGCAGCCGTCGGCGACCAGCGAACCCACTGATGACTGTGAGTCCTGCCGGATCCACCGCCAATCTGACCGGGGCGATCAGGTCGCGTACCGCCCAACCGGCCAGCGCGGCGGCGGCCAGGGCGGCCAGCACCAACCGCAGCGGGTCGCCGTCGGCGAAGATCAGCCCGAGCGCGACCAGCAGGACCGCACCGGCCAGCTTCGCCGCCGGTAGGCTCGCCGGCACCCGCCACTGCTGGACCGGGGAGATGTCATCCACCCGCCCAGCATGCCAGCGGCGGCCCGCTCCCGGCAGTGCCGGCCCGGCCCGGCAGCGCGGGCATCCGCGCTCGTGCGCCGCACCATCGGCGCGCGCCCGCGTGCCGGCGGAGGGAGAGCGAGCCCGGGGGCAGTCAGTCGGTCCACGGACGACGTAGGATCGGATCAGCCAGGTTACCGGGGAGTAAACATGAGTGACGCGGTCATCGTCGGCGCGGTACGCACCCCGGTCGGGCGGCGGAAGGGCAGCCTCGCCGGTGTCCACCCGGTCGACCTGTCGGCCCACGTGCTGCGCGCCCTCGCGGAGCGCACCGGCCTGGACCCGGCCCAGGTCGACGACGTCTTCTGGGGCTGCGTGTCCCAGGTCGGCGAACAGTCGTGGAACATCGCCCGCAACGGCGTGCTCGCCGCCGGCTGGCCCGAGACGGTGCCCGGCACCACGCTGGACCGGCAGTGTGGTTCCAGCCAGCAGGCCCTGCACTTCGCCGCCGCGACAGTCCTCTCCGGCCAGGCCGACCTGGTGGTCGCCGGCGGGGTGGAGTCGATGACCCGGGTGCCGATGGGCTCCAGCGTGGCGGGCGGCATGCCGTTCAGCGACCAGCTCCGCGCCCGCTACCGGGGCGTCGAGGGCTTCGCCGACGACGCGCCGCTGCCGTTCAACCAGGGTGTCGGGGCCGAGCTGATCGCCCGCCGGTGGCGCCTCTCGCGTACCCAGCTCGACGAGTTCGCGCTGGCCAGCCACGAGAAGGCCGCCGCCGCGCAGGACGCCGGGGCGTTCGACCCGGAGTTGACGGCGGTGCCGCTCGCCGACGGGGGCAAGTTCACCGCCGACGAGGGCATCCGCCGGGACACCTCGCTGGAGAAGCTGGGCGAGCTGGCCACCCCGTTCCGCGCCGACGGCGTGGTCACCGCCGGGTCCGCGTCCCAGATCTCCGACGGCGCCGCCGCGCTCGCGGTGACCACCTCCGAGTGGGCCAGCCGACACGGCCTGCGGCCGCTGGCCCGCATCCACACCGCCGTGGTCGCTGCCGACGACCCGGTCACCATGCTCACCGCGCCCATCCCGGCCACCGCGAAGGCACTGCGCCGCGCGGGGCTGGGCATCGAGGAGATCGGGGTGTACGAGGTGAACGAGGCGTTCGCCCCGGTGCCGCTGGCCTGGCTGGCGGAGACCGAGGCGGACCCGGAGCGGCTCAACCCGCGCGGTGGCGCGATCGCCCTCGGGCACCCGCTCGGCGGTTCCGGCGCCCGGATCATGACCACGATGCTCCAGCACATGCGGGACAACGGGCTCCGCTACGGCCTGCAGACCATGTGCGAGGGCGGCGGAATGGCCAACGCCACGATCGTCGAGCTGCTCTGATCCGGCGGATCGCCGCCAACCGAGGACGTCGCGCTGCTCTGATCCGGCGGATCGCCGCCAACCGAGGACGTCGCGCTGGTCTGACCCGCCGGCTCGGCCGCCGGCCGAGGAACCCCGCGGCGAAATGGCCTCGCCCCGGTCAGGCACGCCGCCTAGGGTGCCCATCGTGACGACGATCGCCGACGAGCGCGCCCCCGACTGGTCCAGCGACGAGTGGCAGCAGGAGGCCCGAACCTGGGTCGACGAGCAACTGGGCAGCGCCGGCCGGCGGGTCACCGGGCCCGTCGAGCCCCGCGTCCGGCCGTGGTCGCTGGTCTGGCGGGTGCCGACCGACGGTGGGCCGGTCTGGTTCAAGGCCAACAACCGGGGCACGACGCACGAGGCGGTCCTGATCGCGACGCTTGCCGGGCTGACGCCCGAGCGGGTGCTGACCCCGATCGCCGTGGACCGGGAGCGCGGCTGGTCGCTGCTTCCCGACGGTGGCGAGTCGCTGCGTGACGTCTTGGAGCGCGATCCCGACCTGACGCACTGGGAGCGTGCGCTACCCGGGTACGCGGCGCTCCAACTCGCCACCGCTTCGCGCGCCGACGAACTGGTCGCCCTCGGCGTACCGGACCACCGCCCGGAGGTGCTGGCCGGGCTGTTCACCGAGCTGCTCGACGATGACGAGTCCCTGCGCGTCGGCGGGGAGGGCGGGCTCCCCGTCGAGACGTACGAGCGGCTGCGGGCGGAGCTTCCGGCGTACGCGCAGCGGTGTCGCCGGCTCGCGGACATCGGCATTCCGGCCACGGTGCAGCACGACGACCTGCACGACGGCAACGTCTTCGCCGGCCCGGTCGGGTACCGCTACTTCGACTGGGGTGACGCCTCGGTGGCGCATCCGTTCGGCACGCTGCTGGTGACCCTGCGTTCCATCCGGTACGCCACCGCGTTGTCGGCCGACGACGCCAGCCTGGCCCGGCTGCGCGACGGTTACCTGGAGGCGTGGACCGACCGCTTCGACCGTCGCACCCTCGTCGAGGCCGTCGACCTGGCCCTGAACCTGGGCGCGGTGAGCCGGTCGCTCTCCTGGCGGCGTGCCCTGGACACGGCCGACCCGGCCCGTGCGGAGTACGCCGAGGCCGTGCCCGGATGGCTCGCGGAGCTGTTCGCCGCCACCCCCCTTCAGCCCGATCGCTGACCGGTATCCGTCCAGGTCGGAAGTCGGACAGGCGGTGCGACCCGCCGCGTGGAACTTCCAAAATTTCGACGTGACCCACGTCACCGGTGCCGGGGAGGTCGTTGGGCACGTCATGGACGTCTTCTCCCGAACGTTCCTCCCGGCCGCCACCGAGGCCGGCCTTGCCGTACAGACCGTGAGCCGGCACATGCCGGTCTTCCGCCGCTGCGTCGGCTCCGGCGACGCCACCATCCTGGTTACCCGTTGCAGCCGCCCCGACCGCCCGGTCACGGGCGACTACCTGTTGCTGCTCACCCACCGCCGGCTGGTGGTGACCCAGCAGACCCGGCTGCTGCACCGGCTGCGCCTGCACCTCAACACCGAGCTGCGCGAGTTGAGCAACGTCACCTGGAGCCCGGACCCCCGACTGGGATCGGTCGAGTTGGCCGCCACCGCGATCGACGGCATCCGCGAGCGGTTCCTCATCCGCACCAGCCACCCGAAGCAGGTGTGGCAGCTCGACGCGCTGCTCAACCACGCCTTCCGGACCCGCCTGCGGGCACCCCGCGAGCGGATCGTCGCCACCATCGGCGACACGCCGGCCACCGTACGGCCCAGCGTTTTCCGCCCCGCCGTCGCGCGCTGACGTCGCCCGGGTCGGTCGCCCCGCACGGCGCCTTTACCGAACTCGAACACGCACCGATCGCGCCGAGCCGACCGGGTCGGCAATCATGGGCCGGTGACAGTCGAACCGCCGCACCGCGGGCTCGTCCTCGTGGTCGAGGACGAGCCGGCCATCGCCGACCTGGTCCGGCTCTATCTCACCCGCGACGGGTTCGGCGTCCACCTCGAACGCGACGGCGAGGCCGGCCTGAGCGCCGCCCGCCGGCTGCGCCCGGTCGCCTGCGTCCTGGACATCGCCCTGCCCGGCCTCCCCGGCACCGAGATCTGCCGCCGGCTGCGCGAGGCCGGTGACTGGACTCCCGTCATCTTCCTCACCGCCCGCGACGACGAGGTGGACCGGATCGTCGGCCTGGAGCTGGGCGCCGACGACTACGTGACGAAGCCGTTCAGTCCGCGCGAGTTGGTCGCCCGGGTACGCGCGGTGCTGCGTCGTACCGCTGGGGGCCCCGAGGGGGCGGAACGGCCGCGTGTCGTCGGCCCGGTGACCCTCGACCCGGCCCGTCGGACGGTCACCGCCGCCGGCGTACCGGTGCAGCTCACCTCCACCGAGTTCGACCTGCTGGCGCATCTCATGGCCCGGCCCGGCCGGGTCTTCACCCGGGAGGAGCTGCTGGCCGGCGTCTGGGGCTACGCCGCGCACGCCGGAACCCGCACTGTCGACGTGCACGTGGCCCAGGTGCGGGCGAAGCTCGGCCCGGCAAGCGTCATCCGCACCCATCGTGGCGTGGGGTACGCGGTCGATGCCTGAGCAGCCCGTGCGCGCCGAGTCGCCGACCATGGCGTTGCCGGTGATCGGCGTCCGCCCGCCGGCAGCACCGAGGCGCAGCCGGCTCGGCCGGACGCTTACCGCCCGCGCGGTGCTTGTCACCTGCGCGGTGGCACTGGTATCGGTGCTCGTCACGGCCATCGTCGCGGTGCCACTGGCGATCCGGGGCGTGGAGCGACGCGATCAGCAGGCCCTCGCCGCGCAGGCCCGACTCGCCGCCGAGGTGCTGCGCACCCGCCTGGACCGGGGTCGCACCGCCGACGAGGAGCGGCTCATCCAGCAACTGCGCACCCAGGGCATCGACGCGTACCTGATCCGGCGCGGGGCCGTCGACCGGCCGGGCCTGCCGACCCGCGTGGTGCAGCGGATCGGGCAGGGCCGCAACGTGTCGGCTCGCCGCCCGGTCAACGGCCACCGCGCCCTGGTGGAGGGCCGGGCCCTGCCCGGCGGCAACGGGGTGGTGCTGTCCCGCGTCTCGTCGGACGGGCTGTGGGCGCAGGTGCTGCTCAGCCTCTGGCTGCCGCTGCTGGCCGGGTTGGCCGCCGGCGTGGTGGCCGGCCTCCTACTGGCTCGCCGGCTGGCCCGACCGATCCGCGTCGCGGCCACCGCCGCCGCCCGGCTGCGCGCCGGGGACCGCGCCATCCGGGTGCCTGTCGAGTCGCCGGACGAGGTCGCCGACCTGGCCGAGGCGTTGAACGGGTTGGCCGCAGCGCTGACCACCAGCGAGGGCCGGCAGCGCGAGTTCCTGCTCTCCGTCTCGCACGAGCTGCGGACCCCGCTCACCGCGATCCGGGGGTACGCCGAGGCGCTCGCCGACGGCGTCATCGAGGCGGACGGGACCGCCGACACCGGCCGGACCATGCTGGCCGAGGCCCAGCACCTCGACCGGCTGATCGGCGACCTGCTGGCGCTGGCCCGTTTGGAGGCCGCCGACTTTCCGCTGGAACCGGTGCCCGTCGACCTGACCCGGCTGGCCGCCGACGCCGAACCGACCTGGTCGGGCCGCTGCGCCGCCGTGGGCGTGTCGTTCCGGGTGGAGACGCCCGGTCAGCCGGTGTCCGTGTACACCGATCCGGGTCGGATCCGACAGGTGGTGGACGGGCTGCTGGAGAACGCGCTGCGGGTCGTACCGCCGGGGTCGCCGGTGGTGCTCGCGGTCCGGCCGGTCGGCCCGGACCCGGCGGCCGGAGGTGTGCTGGAGGTCCGCGACGGCGGACCCGGCTTCACCGACGACGACCTGGCGGTGGCGTTCGAGCGGGGGGCGTTGCACGAGCGCTACCGGGGCGTGCGCAAGGTGGGCAGTGGGCTGGGGCTGGCGCTCGCCGCCGGGCTGGTCCGCCGGCTGGGCGGGGATATCGTCGCGGGTCACGCGCCCGAGGGCGGGGCCGCCTTCACGGTCCGGCTGCCCGGTGATCCTTACCGGATCCGTACATCGGCCTGACGGTCCGCTCGTCCTCGCGGGGAAGGCTGAGGGCTCCACGGACGAGAGGGAGAGTCATGCCACGTTGGGGATTCGTCACCGGCACCACGGCACTGTTCGCGGCGGTGGCGCTCGGCGTCAGCGGCTGCGGTGCGGCCGAGGTGGCCAGCCAGCCCGCGCGGGACGCGGCGGTCGAGGTCGCTGCGGCGATGGGTGCGGAGGGCCAGGCGCTGACCGCGATGGGCTTCGACGCCACCGACCTGGACGTGCAGACCGTCGCCGCACCGGCCACCCCGACGCCCGGCGCCTCGCCGACGGCCAAGGACAAGGACAAGGACAAGCAGAAGCGCGGCGAGGAGTGGCGCAAGCGCCACCAGGCCCGCGTGCAGCTGCGCAAGAACACCCTGCACGGCGAGGCGGTGGTGCAGACCAAGGACAACGGTACGCAGACGGTCGCCGTGCAGCGTGGTGAGGTGACCGCCATCGACGGCGACTCGATGACCGTCAAGTCCACCGACGGTTTCACGATGACCTGGGCCTTCGGGGACGACCTGCGGGTCGTCGAGCGGCGCGCGACGGTGCAGCCGAGCGAGGTCAAGGTCGGCGCGAAGCTCGGCGTGGCCGGCGCCAAGGACGGCGACAAGGGCGTCGCCCGGCTCATCCTCATCCCGCGCGACAAGTGAGCGATGGGCCCCCGGGTGTACGCCCGGGGCCCGCACTGCTCAGGCGTGATCAACACGGGTTCGGTGAATCGGGCGCATCCCGGTCGGTGTGATGCCCCGACATCGCCGAACCCGTGTTGATCAAGCAGGGGTTCGGGCCGAGCGCCCGGCGATCAGCGGCTGGGCGGCAGGGCGTAGCCCACGTAGCCGCGGAACTCCAACCGCCAGCCGGCCGGCACCAGCTTCGCGCAGGCCGGCTGACTGCCGGTGCAGACGATCGCGTCCACCGAGGCGGGGTCGGTCGGCGGCCGTTCCGGCAGGACCGACTGCAACGACACCAGGTCCGGCGAGCGGCCGTCCGGCTGGCGCAGCAGCAGCCACCACGGGTACTCCCAGTTGTCGTTCTGCTCCACCAGCCCGATCCGTCGGGCGCCACTGTCGCGGACCGCCGCCGCTGCCCAGCGGAACTCGTCGGCCCACTGCGGCCGGCGTAGGAACCGGGTGTCCCAGTCCGAGGTGGTGAACACCGAGCCGGAGCCGACGAGCCGGCGCGGGAAGCCGTACGACAGTGCCAGCACCCCGGCCAGCGCCGAGGTGGCCAACACGGCGACCACCGCCCGAGTGGCCACCGATCGCCGCCCCCGGCCAGTCGTCGGGGCGGCGCTCGTCGCACGGCTGGCGTGGCGGCGCAGGAGCGCGTCCAGCCACAGCCCGGCGAGCGGCACGGCGAGGACCAGGGCGTAGAGCAGCAGCCGGTTGCCCCACGGCTGCCACTTGAGCATCGCGCTGTGCAGCAGCACCGTGGCCAGCACCACGACGGCGTACGCCCGCAGCGGCCCCACCTGCCCGGAGTCGATCCGGCGCGGGCGGACGAGCGCGACCAGCGCGCCGAGCAACGCCACCGTCCCGGCGATCGGGAACGCCACCCGGTCCTCGTCGGGGTACCAGGCGGGCACCGGAAAGACCTCCCGACCGAAGGTGATCGCCCGGTCCTGGGGGTCGACGCCTATCGCGTCCGCGCCGTCGATGATGGCGTCCGCGCTGGCGCTGCGCAGTGGCGCGAGCGGTGTGTCGAACGCCGTGTGCCCGATCCGCAGCGCGTTGACAAGTACCGACGCCGGATCGTGCCGCTCCATCGGGATCGACTCCCGTAGCCGCGGCGGGCCCAGCGGATTCCCGAACTCGGCGCTCACGCGGGCCAGGAACGGGCCGACCACAAGCGCCGCGACCACCAGGATCAGCGCCGAACCGGCGGCGACGCGGACCACCCCGCCGACCGGCCGAATCCGAGCGGCGGCCGGTGCTCGGGCGGCCCGGGCCAGCCGGAGCTGGGCCAGGCCCCAGAGCACCAGCAGTGGGCCCACCGCGATGAGGCCACTGGTCTTGGTCACCGCCGTCAACCCGGTGGCCGCACCCAGACCGAGCAGCGTCCCCCAACCGGTCGGCCGGCGCAGCCCGTCCAGGACGAGTGTCGCCGCGCACGCCACCCACGCCGCGCAGACCAGGTCGGTCTGCGTGCTGGTCGCCTGGAGTACGACCATCGGGGTGCTCGCCAGCACGAACACGGTGATCAACTGGGCGCGCCGGCCGCCGCCGAGCTGCGCGGTGATCCGCGCGGCCACCAGCAGACAGAGCACCCCGGCGGCCCACTGCACCAGGTTGTGCAGCGCGTCTGAACCGGTGAGCAGACGCAGGTGCAGGAGCAGGTACTCCGCGCCGGGTGGGATGGTCACCTGCCGGTGGATGGCGGTGGGCCAGAAGTCCAGGTCACCCTGGGCAACCCAGTGCTCGACCTTGGGCAGGTGGTACGTCTGCGAGTCGAAGTTGTTCGGCTCGGCCAACAGAGCGACAAGCAGCTCCAGCAGCACCAGCCCGCCTACGGTGCCCGCGAGCAGCCGCTCGCCCCGACTCGTCGTACGCCAGATCTCGGCTGCCCTGGCGCGCAGACCGGCGCGTACCCCACCGGTCTGGACCGTTGCGGCGTCGTGCCCGCCCTCCGGGCCACGGTCGGCGAGCGGGGCGGACGTCTCCGGGCCGGCGCCGGCGGCCATCGCCGCGCCGACCGGCACCCGGCGGGGTGTCGCGGGCACGTCGGCGGGCGGGGTGTCCCGGTGCCAGCGCAGGCCCACCGCCGCCGCGGTGGCGAGCAGGTAGATCAGCCAGGCGGCGACGAACGCCGGCCGGGTCAGCGCGTGCAGCGCGCCGAGCACCTCGACGACGAGCACCGCGTACGCCCCGGTGACCAGGGCGGCGCGCACCGCGGCGAGCCGAGACGGCGCCACCGGGTCGACCCCGCGCGGTGTCGTCGCGACCGTGAGCAGGAGCACCGAGGCGATGGGAAGCACCGCGAGCAGGGAGCCGGCAGCCGACATGGCGGGAAGTAAACACCATTCGGCTGGACCCGTCCCGCCCAATGACCGACGGTGGGGGCAACCGTCAGCCCGACACGCCGGGCTAGGCTATGCCCGACGTGTCGTCGCCACCGTGGAGATTCCCGTGAAGCTCTCGATCCTCATGCCGGTCTACAACGAGGAAGAACGCATCGCAGACGCCCTCAAGCAGGCGTTGGCGGTTGACTACCCTTGCGAGATCGAGTTGGTCGTGGTCGACGACGGCAGCCGGGACGGCACCGGCGAGATCCTCGGTCGCACCGACGACGCCCGCCTGCGGGTCATCACCCACCAGCGCAACGCCGGTAAGGGCGCGGCCATCAAGACGGCAGTGGACAGCGCTGAAGGCGACTACATGGTCATCCTCGACGCTGACCTGGAGTACGACCCCCAGGACATCCCCAGGCTGCTCGACCCGGTGCTAGACGGCCGGGCCACGGTGGTCTACGGCAATCGCACCTTCGGCAGCCACAGCGCCTACAGCTTCTGGTACGTGATGGGCAACAAGGGCGTCACGACGGCGGCCAACGTGCTGTTCAACTCGTACATCGGCGATCTGGAGACCTGCTTCAAGCTGATGCCGGTGGAGCTCTACCGGTCGCTGGAGGTGCGCTCGCGGGGCTTCGGCATGGAGGCCGAGGTGACCGGCAAGCTGCTGCGCCGCCGGATCCGCCCGTACGAGGTGCCGATCAGCTACCGGGCGCGGGGCCGCGAAGAGGGTAAGAAGATCACCTGGAAGGACGGCGTCGAGGCGATCTGGATCCTCGGTCGCGAGCGCGCACGCCGTCGTCCCGCGGTCTCGTCCGCGCGCTGATCGCCGCTAACCTTGAGTTGAAGTCCACTTCAATTCAAGGGACCGGTGATGCAGGACGCGTTGACGATCGGCGAGCTGTCCGTCCGCTCCGGCGTCGCGCCGTCGGCGCTGCGCTACTACGAGCGGCTCGGTCTGATCCGCGCCGATCGCACCGGCGGAAACCAACGCCGCTACGCCCGCGCGGAACTGCGGCGGGTCGCCTTCATCCGGATCTCCCAGCAGGTCGGCGTCTCGCTGGACGAGATCCGCGATGCGCTGGAGTCGCTGCCCGGCGGCCGCACCCCCAGCCCACAGGACTGGGAGCGGCTCTCCGCGAGCTGGCGCGGCCGGCTGGACGAGAGGATCCGGCTGCTCACCAAGCTCCGCGACGACCTGGACGGCTGCATCGGCTGCGGCTGCCTGTCCCTGCAACGCTGCACGCTCTACAACCCGGGGGACGCGCTGGCCGGCGAGGGGCCCGGCGCCCGGCTCATGCTGCCCCGCACCTCACCCGACGGTGAGTAGCACCTTGCCGACGTGGTCGCTCGACTCGACCAGCCGGTGCGCCTCGGCAGCCTCGGCCATCGGCAGCCGCCGGTCCACCACCGGGCGGACCGCGCCGGCCTCGACCAACGGCCACACCTCATCGCGTACGCCCCGGACGATCTCCGCCTTCTCGGCCAGCGGCCGGGAGCGCAGCGCGGTCGCCGCGACGCTGGCCCGCTTGGCCAGCAGAGCGCCGAGATCCAGCTCGGCCTTGCGACCACCCTGCATCCCGATCACCACGAGCCGGCCGCCGGTCGCCAGCGCGGCGACGTTCCGGCCCAGGTAGGACGCGCCGACGATGTCGAGGATGACGTCCGCGCCGTGGCCGTCGGTGACCTTGCGGACCTCCTCCACGAAATCCTGCTCCCGGTAGTCGATCGTGTGCGCCGCGCCCAGCTCGCGCAGGCGAGGGTGCTTGGCCGTGCGGGCGGTCGCCAGGACAGTGGCGCCGAGAGCCGCCCCGAACTGGATCGCGAACGTGCCGATCCCGCTGCCCCCACCGTGCACCAGCAGCGCGTCACCCGAGCCGAGCCGACCCACCCCCACCACGTTCGACCAGACCGTGCAGGCCACCTCCGGCAGCGCCGCGGCGTCGACCAGGTCGACGCCGGCCGGCACCGGCAGCAACTGCCCGGCGGGCACGGCGACGCGCTCGGCGTACCCGCCGCCGGCCAGCAGCGCGCAGACCTCCTGGCCGACGGACCACCCGGTCACCTCCGGGCCGATCGCGTCGATCACTCCGGAGCACTCCAACCCGAGGTACGCGGGCGCTCCCGGCGGCGGCGGATAGTGCCCCTGCCGTTGCAGCAGATCAGCGCGGTTGACGCCACTGGCCCGCACCCTGACGATCACCTCGCCCGGAGCGGGCTCCGGATCGGGGACCTCGGCCCAGACCAGCGCGTCGGGTCCACCGGGCTGCGGAACGGTGATGGCTCGCATGCCTCAGTCTTACCCGATGCGCCCGTGGGCCGCAGGAGCGCCCCGGTCGGGCGGCCTTCGGTCCCGGGTTCCTTGAAACCGGGGCATCCATGGCGATCTGACGCCCCGGTTTCATGGAATCCGAGTCGATCACGCCGCTGCACGCCGCGACGAGTGTCCGAGGTGACGCCGATCCGCGCCACAGTGGACGCTGTGGCCACCGCCTGGCCGGCACTTCGGGGAGGGACGCCGAGCCGGCCGGCGGGTGTCGTGGCAGACTGTTCACGGCCGTACACCCGCGGGTGCCGGTCCGGGAGGGTTCGCCTAGTGGCCGATGGCGCTGGTCTTGAAAACCGGTAAGGCAGCGATGTCTTCGTGGGTTCGAATCCCACACCCTCCGCCACCGCTACTCCGATGGGTCGACCGTCCGCCGGCTCGCGCGGATCGTCTCGTCGGCCAGCCGCTCGATCGCGCGGCGGCGCTCCTCGGCGAGCGCCTGCTCGTTCGGTCTGCGTAGCGCGGTGGCGACGGCGACCAGGAAGTCGCGCCAGATCCCTAGCAAGTATTCCCCCCGTGGAACGTTGCAGGCTGCCCACCATAGCGTCCGGCCGGTGACGCCGGACACCCGACGCATCCGGTCGTTGGTTGGCCCGGAACGGGGTATGAAGGGCAGGTATCCGCCCACACCGGAAGGACGCCGTCCCGATGACCCTCGAACGACCGATCGCCCCGGACCCGTACGAGCTGCTGCCGACCGTGCCCTCGTTCACCCTGACGAGTGACGACGTGCAGAACGGCGAGCCGATGGACGCCCGGCACGCGCATGGCAGCACCGGTGGTGAGAACGTCTCCCCGCAGCTGACCTGGTCGGACTTTCCCGCCGAGACCAAGAGCTTCACCGTCACCTGCTACGACCCCGACGCCCCGACCGGCAGCGGCTTCTGGCACTGGGTGCTGGTGAACGTCCCGGTCGGCGTCACGCAGTTGCCCAGCGGCGCGGGTGGCGCGGCGGGCTCCGACCTGGGTGGGGCCTTCTCGGTCCGCAACGACTACGGCGAGCAGGGGTACGGCGGTGCGGCGCCGCCGCCCGGTGACCGCCCGCACCGGTACGTCTTCGCGGTGCACGCCCTGGACGTCGACCGGCTTGACCTCACCCCGGACGCGAGCCCGGCCTACGTCGGCTTCAACCTGACCTTCCACACCCTGGCGCGAGCGGTGATCCGCCCGACGTACCAGATCAAGGAGTGACCCCGGCGGCTGATCCACCCCAGGCCGGCGAGACGGGGGTGTCCAGGCGTCTGGATGCCCCCAGGTCGGCGACCTGGAGTGGATCATGTCGCGCGGCACCGTGCCGTGGGCTGGGACGGGTCAGGCGGGGACGCGGGCAACCGCGAAGACCGACTGGCCGAACGGGGGTCGGACGACCTGTTCGGCGGCCTTCGTGGCGGGGAGGACGAGTGTGTCGTACACCTTGACCATCGGCCCCTCCTTCGGCATCAGCCGGAAGACCTTGGTGGCCATGAAGTAGCCGATCAACCCGAGCGCGTTCGCGTAGTGGATCTTCTCCACCGTCAGGCCGGCTTCGGTCATCGCCGTACCGAGCGTCTTCTTCGTGTACCGGCGGACGTGGCCGGTGGCGATGTCCGCCGGGCTCATGGCGAACTGGAATGCCGGCACGATGATGATCACCGCGCCGCCCGGGCGGACCAGGTCGCGCATGCTGCGCAGCGCGCCCACGTGGTCCTCGATGTGCTCCAGGACGTTGTACGACACCGCAGCGCTGTAGTTTCCCCGGTCGTTGTGCGGCAGCAGCATCTGTCGGACGTCGATGCCCGGCTGATCGGCGAGGCGCTCCTTGAGCTGTACCAGCCGGTCGGGGTCGGCCTCCGTGGCGGTGAACCGGGGCAGCCGCTGCGACCACTCCAGCGCGTAGTCACCGAGGCCGCTGCCGATCTCGATGGGGTCGTCACCGAGGTAGGGCACCGCCAGCTCGACGAACCAGCGACGGTGGTTGACGGCCGTTGCCAGCCCCTCCAGCACCTCGGACTGGACGCGCTGATCCCCAGTGATTTCTGCCATGCGTCGATTCCTCACGATATGAACTCGACCCGTGCCTGGACCGACAGAGTGAATCATCCGCTTGGATGGCAGAAGAATCGGGGGAGCGGTTGGCCGAATTGCGGTCGGGGGGTGGGCACGTGATCGGCGGTCGGCGAACCCGGCACATAGTACGGCAGTACCCCGAAACATGTCACGGCACCGCCATAGCCTGACTACCCTATGAATTGTCATGACTACTCCCGAACCGGACGCGCCCGGCGACGGCCCGGCCACCGCGTCGCCGGTGGAGGAGGCCGGCGGCGGCGATCGGGTGCGCCGCAACGGGAAGTGGGCCGACCTGGCCGCCGTATTGAGCTTCGTGGTGCTCGGCTTCTGGATCACCGGGCGCCTCTGGTGGGACCCGGGCAGCGGAGTGCGGGACAACCGCTCGGACCAGTCGCAGTTCGAATGGATGATGGCGCACGGTGCGCGGGTGGTCACGCATTTCGCGTACCCGTTCCATTCCGATCGGATGAACGTGCCGGACGGCGTCAACCTCATGGCGAATACGTCCGTATTATCCATTTCGCTGCCAATGACGCCAATCACCCTTTTGTTCGGTCCGCGTGCGGCATTCCTGCTCTTTCTCACCCTCGGAATGATCGCCACCGCCACGGCCTGGTACTTCCT
Source organism: Micromonospora sp. NPDC049274 (assembly GCF_040678875.1). NCBI lineage: Bacteria > Bacillati > Actinomycetota > Actinomycetes > Micromonosporales > Micromonosporaceae > Micromonospora > Micromonospora sp. NPDC049274. The sequence goes on along the minus strand of NZ_JBFAQS010000003.1, from coordinate 32,813 downwards.
GCTCTCCCGCGTCCTGGTCCTGGCCCGGGGGCCGGCCTGGCTGGGCGCGGGCTTCTGCGCGTTCGCGCCGGCCATGGTGTCGCACGCCAACGGGCACCCGAACATCGTGTCGCAGTTCGTCGTCCCGTTGATCATCTGGCGTACGCTGCGGCTCGCCGACGCCGGCCGCTGGCTGCGCAACGGGGTGCTGCTCGCACTGGTGATCGTCTGGCAGGCGTTCCTCAATCTGGAGATCCTGCTGATGACCGCGATCGGCCTCGGCGTGATCGTCGGCGCGCTGGCCGTCGGCCGCCCCGCCCTGCGATCACGGGTCCGATCCTTCCTCGCCGGGCTCGCCGTCGCTGCCGTGGTCGCGGGCCTGCTGCTGGCGTACCCGCTGTATGTCCAGTTCTTCGGGCCCGGCGCCTACTCCGGGCTGTCCAGCCTGATCCGCGGGTACTCCAGCGACCTGGCCTCGTTCGTCGCGTACTCCCGGGAGTCGCTGGCCGGCAGTCCGCGCACCGCAGCCGGGCTGGCCAAGAACCCGACCGAGGAGAACAGCTTCTTCGGGTGGTCGCTGCTCGTGCTGGTGGTCGCCCTGGTCTGGTGGCTACGACGGTCGGCGGTGGTGCTCGCGCTGGCCGGGCTCGGGCTGCTCTTCGCGGTCCTCTCCCTCGGGCGGGAGATCCGCTTCGCCGGTCACGGCACCGGCGTGCCGGGGCCCTGGGCCGCGCTGGAGAACCTGCCGATCCTGCACTCGGTGGTGCCGACCCGGTGGGCGCTGGCGATCACCCCGATCGTCGGGGTGCTGCTCGCCTACGGCGCCGAGCGTGCCCGCGAGTTGGCCCGCGCGCGGCCGGCCGCCCGTCCGCAGATCCGCTTCGCCACCGCGACCGTGTTGACGATGGCCCTGCTGCCGATCCTGCCCACCCCGCTGCCCGTGGTCCAACTGGACCCGGTCCCCACCTTCGTGACCAGCGGGGCGTGGCGGCCGTACGTGGCGGGTGGGCGCAGTGTGGTGACGTTGCCGCTGCCGGACACCAACTACGCGGAGCCGCTGCGCTGGTCCGCTGCGACCCGGCTGGACATGCCGCTGGCCCGGGGCTACTTCCTCGGACCGGACACCCGCCCCAGCGCGGAGCCGCCGAAGGTCGCGCTGTTCACCGCGCCGCCCCGGCCGACCAGCAGCTTCTTCGCGACCATCCGACGGACCGGCGCGGTGCCGCCGATCACCCCGCAGAGCCGGGTCAAGGCGGTCGACGACCTGCGCTACTGGCGGGCCGGCGTGGTGATCCTCGGGCCGCACGAGCACGAGATGGAACTGCGCCGCGGCATGACCGAGCTGACCGGGATTCAGCCAACCTTCACCGGCGGGGTGTGGGTGTGGGACGTCCGAACGCTGACCGACTGAGCGGGCTGCGTCCGGGCCGACTGAGCGGGCTCGGCCCGGGGCCGGACGCGCGGGCTCAGCCCTAGCGGACGCAGCAGCCCTGGCAGACCTTCGGGCTGGGCAGCGTGAAGGCCAGGCAGCAGGTGCGTCGCTGCACGCTCGGCTCACCGGTCGGGCCGGGCACCAGCTCGACCAGGTCCGCAAGGTCGAGCGCGCCGAGCAGGGTGTCGATGCTCTGCACCGTCGAGCCGGGCAGCGCGTCCGCGGCCCGCAGGATGCCGTGCGCGATGCCGGAGGCGACCGAACCGAGCAGCGTACGGGTGCCCACCCGCACCTCCGCCTGGATCGCCGCGATAAGCGGTGCCAGGTGGGCGTCGAGCAGGGAGGCACGCAGCTCGGCCAGCAGCTCCACCTCGCCGGCGACGACGCGCACCTCCGGCAGGCCGGAGAGCGCCAGCGGGTCGCTCGGCAGCACCGCCACGGTGGTGCCGTGGCGCAGGCCCAGCGTGAGCAGGGGCCTGTGGTCCTCGAAGTGGATCAGCACATCGGAGGGGTCGAGCAGCGGCACCCGGCGGGCCGAGGCCCAGCCGAGCACGACCGGCAGTGCCGTCCAGTAGCTGTACGACTTCCAGGCCAACGCGGCGCAGGCGTGCGGAGTGCCACCCCAGCGGACGCTTGCCGCGTCCAGCAGCTCCGGCAGGCGGGTGCCGTCGATCAGGGTGGTGGCGGGTGCCCAGCCGAACTCGTCGTCGACCACCAGACCCCGGGCGAGACCGGGAAGGTCGTCGGTGCCGAACATGGCCCGCAGCGCGGCGGTGACGGGGGCGAGCGGCGTGGCGGTCACGTCCCGCCTCGGCATCACCGCTGTCACCGTGTCATCCCCCGTCCGCGTGACCGGGGAACATGCCCCGGCGGACGACAAGCGCCGTCCTGAGCTAAGGCTAGCCTAACCACGCCCGTCGGTCTAAGGGAAGCCTTGCCTCGGTCGGATCGGGAGGTCCGGGTCACTCCGGCCCCCGGCGGGAGCAGTGCTCCGCCCCCCGGCGTACTACCCGCGCCCGGCCTCCGAAAACGCCGCGGCAGGATCGATCACCGTCGGTGGATTGTCAAGTGTTGTGTCGACAAGGTGGCAGATACGTGTGCGCTTCGCCACGGAACGTGAAACTAATACTCCCGGCCACGAGGAAGCCGATGACGACGTCACCCCTCGAACGTGCTGCCGACTCCTTCGCGGCCGAGCTCGCCCGCCACCGTGCCGGGCGGGGCCTGTCCAAGAAGCAACTGGCCATCCTGATGGGCTTCGACCCGTCCTACGTCAGCCACGTCGAGGGGCGCCGACACCGCCCGACCGAGGACTTCGCCCGCCGCGCCGAGGCCGTCCTGGAGGCCAGTGGCGCGATCTGGCAACGCTTCCGGGAGTACGACGACCTCCGGCACGCCCGCACCGGCCAACCCCACCGCGAGCCCTCGCTGCCCGGCCAGTGGCTGCCTCCCGGCACCGGCCTCGTCGTGGAACGGGAACTGGCCACCCTCACCCACACCGACGACGCCTACCGGTGCGTCATCCACCGGGAGCTGTACAACGCCGGCACCGAACCGGTCACCCGTTACCTCGTCCGCGTCGCGGTGGACCGCTACCCCAACGACCCCGGGCGCTCCAACCGGCACCACCGGGAACACCCGCTCACCTTCGCCGAGCTGCAACTCCAGGCCCGCCGCGACGACGGCGTCGGCGACCCGGAGCCGATGCACTGGCGGGCGAAGCACGACCGGGACGCGTTCAAGGAGATCTGGCTGCTCTTCGAGAACGGTGAACGGCGTTTCCCGCTCTACCCCGGTGACCGGGCGATCATCGAGTACGCGTACAGCGTCGGGCACGAGAAGTGGGGCCCCTGGTTCCAGCGGGCCGTCCGGCTGCCCACCCGGCACCTCGCCGTACGCCTGGATCTGCCGGCGGCCCTCGACCCGCAGGTCTGGGGCGCGGAGACCTCGCTCTCCGCGGAGGAGGGCCCGCTGCGGACGGCGCCGCAGCGCCGCGACGAGGGCGACCGGGCGATCTACGACTGGCAGACCGACGCCCCACCGCTCAACGCCCGCTATCGGATGCAGTGGCGCTTTCGGGCGCGGCCGGAAACCGACCCGGACGTCGCCTCCGGCGGCACCCGGGTCCGCCCCAGCGAGCGGATGCGCGGGATCGGCATCGTCCAGCGCGGCGCGGACCTCCTCCGCCAGCAGGTCCGGCAGTTCGACCTGCCCGGCGAGGAACAGGTGGCCCGGGACGTCGTGGACCGGCTCACCACGGCGCTGTCCCGGCTCGACGAGCTGCACCAGTTCAGCAAGGGAGTGGGCATCGCCGCCCCGCAGCTCGGCATCGGCCGCGCCGCCGCCGTGGTCCGACCCCCCGACCGGTCGGCCGAACCGGTCGTCCTGCTCAACCCCCGGGTGGTCGACGCCGACCCGGAGACCGACGAGCAGTACGAGGGGTGCCTCTCCTTCTTCGACCACCGGGGTCTGGTGCCCCGACCGCTGCGACTCGACGTGGAACACGCCCAGTGGGACGGCAGCCGGATCATCACCTCGTTCGAGTTCGGCATGGCCCGACTCGTCGCGCACGAGATCGACCACCTGGAGGGGCGGCTCTACGTCGACCGGATGGCGCCCGGCGTGCCGCTGGTGCCGGTCGAGGAATACCGGGAGACGGGCCAACCCTGGCGTTACTGAGCGACGAGGGGGACCGGGGCGCGTGCCCCAGGGGGCAGGGGCACGCGCCCCGGTGTGGGGGGAGGAACGTCTAGATTTCGCCGAACGTGTCGTAGCGGATGTTCGGCGGCGGCACCTCGTCCGCGGCCAGCACCCGCAGCGTCGACCGGACCATCTGCGCCGAACCGGAGACATAGCAGTCGTGCGTCGTCCACGGGCCGTACCGGGCCACCACGTCGGGGATGTCGCCCACCTCGCCGTCGAAGTCGGGTTCGTCGCTGCACGCCGCGGTGACCGACAACCACGGGTACGCGGACACCAGCTCCCGCAGGCCGTCCAGCCCGTACAGGTCCCTTGCGTGCCGAGCGCCGTAGAACACGTGCACCCAGCGCGTCCGGTTGTAGGTGATCAACTCCTCCACCAGCGCCTTGACCGGGGCCAGTCCGACGCCGCCGGCGACACAGAGGATGTCCCTCTCGGAGGCGCGGTCCAGGGTCATCGACCCCATCGGTGCCGCAAGGCGCAGCAGGTGCCCGGGCTGCACCCGGCGGACCAGCGCCCCGGACACCCATCCCGCGCCGGGGCTGCGTACGTGGAACTCCAGCACGTTGTCGTCGTTCGGGGCGTTCGCCACCGAGTAGTTCCGCCACACCCTCGGGTGGAAGCGGGGCAGCTCCAGACTGACGTACTGGCCCGCACGCCAGGGCAGCGGATGTTGCAGGGCCCGGCAGGTCAGCACGGCGATGTCCGAGCCGTGCCGCTCGTGGGTCAGCACCTCGGCGTGCCAGAACGGCGGGTTGTCGTCGTCGCTCGCCCCGGCCATCATCCGCGCCGCGATCGCCGCGTACGCGTCCCGCCACGCCTGGTCGTACTCCAGGTTCCAGCCGCCGCCGGCGGTGCTGCGCAGCGCGTCCAGCAGGGCCACTCCCACCGTCGCGTAGTTCCGGTCGGCCACGTGGTACTTGCGGTGGTCGCGGCCCAGCCCTCGGAGGAACTCGTCGAAGCCCTCCGGATCGTCCAGGGTGTGGATCGCCGTGATGATCGCTTCCAGCAGCCGGTCACCCTGGCCGGTCATCTGCACCGGGAAGAGCTGCCGCAGGGCGGGGTCGAGCAGGAACAGCCGAGCGTAGAAGTGCCCGCTCAGCCGGTCCCGGTCCTCCTCGACGAGGGTCCAGCTCTCCTTCAGCAACCGTGCGACGTTGTCCACCGGTGCTCCTTCTCCAGACGGCAGCGGATCGGGCGCTCATAGAATCTCCACGGAGCGTGCACACTGGTCGCACAGAATGTGCGATCGGTTCACGCCGGCCGATCAGGCGTGCCCGCCAGGCCGTCCGTCGGGCACAGTGGGGCGGTGACCGTTGAGCTGACCCGTCCGGTGTCCCGCCGGCTGCTGGGGACCGAGACGTTGCTGGTCCTCGGCCTGTCCCTCGGCCAGTCCGCGGTCTACGCGGTGGTCTCGATCATCGCGAAGCTGACCGCCGAGGGCCCGCTCTCCAAGCAGACCGCCTCGCTGAACACCTCCGCGTCGGCCCGCCCCTGGCTGGACCTGACGTACCAGCTCCTCGGCATCGTCTTCGCGCTGCTGCCCGTGCTGCTCGCCGTACACCTGCTCAGCCGCGACCCCGGCGACCCGGCGCGGACCCTCGGCCTGGACGCGCGGCGGCCCGGCCAGGACCTGGCCCGGGGCGCCGGCCTGGCCGCGCTCATCGGCCTGCCCGGCCTGGCCCTGTTCTGGGCGGCGGCGCACCTCGGCATCAACGCCACGCTGGTGCCGGCCGCCCTGCCGCACGTCTGGTGGGCGGTTCCGGTGCTGATCCTCTCCGCCGTGCAGAACGCCGTGCTGGAGGAGGTGATCGTGGTCGGCTATCTGGTCACCCGGCTACGCCAGCTCCAGTGGCGGCTCGCCGCGATCATCGCGGCCAGCGCGCTGCTCCGCGGCAGCTACCACCTCTACCAGGGCTTCGGCGCGTTCGTCGGCAACGCGATCATGGGCGTCGTGTTCAGCCTCTTCTACCTGCGGACCCGTCGGGTGCTGCCGCTGGTCATCGCGCACACAGTGCTCGACGTGGTCGCCTTCGTCGGCTACGCGCTGCTGCCCCGCGACTGGTTCACCTGGCTGTGACCGGTCAGCGCCGCCCCGGCCGGTAGACGGCCACCGCACGTGCGGCCAACCGGTCGGCCGCCGCCGCGTCACCCAACGTGGCGGCGACAACCGCCGCACCCGGCAACAGGCGGGACGCCAACCGCAACGCCACCCAGCCGCCCGCCTGGGCGGTGAGCGGCGCCGCCAGCCGCCACGCGGCCTCCGCCGCCCTCGGCCACGTCCCCTCGACCGGCTCGCCCGCCTCCCGCGCGCCGGCCAACGCCTCCCGCGCGCTCGCCGCGTCCGGATGCACCTGGGTCAACACCAGCAGCTCCGCGACCCGGTCGGGATGCGCCGCATCCCGCCCGTACGCCGCCGCCAGGTGCAGCACCAGGTTCGACTGGGTCCAGAGCACCGACACCAACTCCGCCAGCGGTGCGAAGAGCCCGGCCAGCGCGGCCGCCGCCCCTCCCGCGCCCGCCGCCCGCACGTACCGCCGGGTCGCCAGCCGGGCCAGGCCGTCCGCCGGAGCGTCCGGATACCGGGCCCGCAGCCGCGCGGCCCACTCTGCGGCACCCGGACCGAGCGCCCGGACCGCCTCCACCGCCAGCAACTCCGGCGCGAAGCCCGGGTGGTCGCGCAGGCGGGCGACAACCGCCCGCACATCTGATTCCGGGGTACGCCCCGAAGCCGGCGCCAGGTCGTCTGCTCCGGCCAGCGCGGTCGAGGGCTGCGGTGTCGAGGTGACCTCGGCGGGCGTGGTGTTCGCACGCGGGGCCGCGGCGCGCCTGGTCGCCGGGGCGGCCTTCTTGGCGCGGGAGACCTTCCTCGCCGGGGCGACCTCGTTGGTCGGGGTGGCGCCCCTGGCCGGGGTTACCTCGCTGGCCGGGGCGGCTGCCCTGGCCGGGGTTGCCTCGCTGGCCAGGACGGCTGCACTGGCCGGGGTTACTTCGCTGGCCGGGGCGGCTGCCCTGGCGGGGATGGCCTCGCTGGCCGGGGTGGCGTCCCTGGCGGGGGTGGCCCGCTGGGTGGGGGTGGCCTTCTTGGTCGGGAGAGCCTTCTTGGTCGGGAGGGCTTTCTTCGCGGGTGTGGCCTTCGTGCTGGGGGTGGCTTTCTTGCTGGGGGTCGCCCGCTTGTTGCCCGGCTGGTCCACGCCCGATCCCTGGATGCCGTCGACGGGGCTGGCCGGGGCGGTCGCCGGCGGGCTGGCCTGGCTGGTGGCCGGGGTCTTTCCCGGCGAACTGGCCCGGGTCTTGGCCGAGGTGTCCGTCGGCGGGCTGGCCTGACCTTTGGCTGGAGTGTTCATCGGCGGGCTGGTGGCTTGGGTGTTCATCGGCGGGCTGGCCTGGTCGCGTGCTGGGGTGTTCTCCAGTGGGGGAGCCTGGTCCGCCGATGGGGCGTCAGGTGGGGGGCCGGTCTGGTCCGCCGGTGGGGCGTCAGGTGGCGGGCTCGCCTGGTCGACGGCGGGTGGGATGCTCGGTGCCGGAGACGAGCGGACCGGCTGCCGGGGCAGGGGACGCTCCGGGTCCGGTGGTTGGAACAGCACGGCCGGGGCGGCCTTGGCCCGTCGAGGACGCGGGCTCACCGGAGCGGCTGCCGGCGGGGCTGCCGTCTCCTCGGGCTGCTCGGCGGCGGTAGGCGGCGTGAAGGTGGGCCGCGGAGAGCGCCGGCGCGCTCTTTCAGCAGGCTCTCGGCGGGTCGGCTCGCTCGGCGGCTGCTCCTGCATATCGATGGAGCGTAGTCGCGATCACGCCACCGCACAGGGGTGAAACACGGGGACCGAGGGCCGTGGTGGGCGCACCCCGGAAGTCGTTTTGCTCCCGGTGGGTGACGACCTGTATCCTCGGGCGCGGTGGTCTACGGGCCACCAGGGAGACTTCGCCTAGTCTGGTCTATGGCGCCGCACTGCTAATGCGGTTGGGGTCTTAAAGCCCCTCCCGGGTTCGAATCCCGGAGTCTCCGCGCGAAAGCCGGGTGTGTACACTGGCTGAGCACGAGCGCCCGTAGCTCAATGGATAGAGCATCTGACTACGGATCAGAAGGTTAGGGGTTCGAGTCCCTTCGGGCGCACAAGATCATGATGGGTCTGAACTGCGGAAACGCGGGTCAGGCCCTTCTTGCTGTCTGGCCTGCGTGATCGGCTTCTGATGTTCCAGATCTGTTACTCGGCATGGGGATCCTGGTGTTGGCGGTGCTGTTCGACGACGACCTGGAGTGGTGGATCCAGGGCAGGGTGCTGTCGCACGTCATGAGGCTGGTCCCCGCCGACGTGGCCGCAGTCGACGAGTTCGACGAGTGGCTCAGCCCCGGCCGGGCAATGGGATATCTGGACATCCGGAAGATCGAAGATCCGGAGGCGGCCAAGCGGCTCGTGCGTGCGCTGTCCGTGGGCGCCCGCAGGGCCCTGGAGAAGACGCAGGAGCAGGAGCCGACAGACGAGGAGATGGTCGAGTTCTACCGTGGCCTCTGCCGGACGGTGGACAAGGCGGTTCGGCTTCCTCGTTTCTCGTGACGTGTCGTCGCGTCACATGCTCGGTCATTGATTGAGTGATGTCACCGCCGGGTCCGCCGACCCGGCGGGGTGACGGCCATCGCGTCGATTTCCAAGACGTCGAGCAGCTCTACGCCACCGAGTTGCTCGCCGACGGCGCGGGCGGCGTCGGCTATCTCCTCAAGGACCGGGTGTTCGACGGTGAGCAGTTCATCTCGGCGCTGCGGACGGTAGCCGGCGGCGGGACGGTGATGGACGAGGACGTGGTCTCCGGCATGGTGCGCCGCAGCGACCATCTGGCCCAGCTGACCGCCCGGGAGCTGGAGACGCTGGCGCTGGTCGCCCAGGGCCGGTCCAACGCGGCGATCGCGGCCGCCATGTTCGTGACCGAGAAGGCGATCGCCAAGAACATCAACAGCATCCTGGCGAAGTTGCAGCTACCGCCGTCCACCGACGACAACCGGCGCGTGATGGCGGTGCTCGCCTACCTGGGCCAGTGAACCCGGCCGGCGAACACCGCGACGAGACTCAGCGCAGGTCGTGCCCGAGCAGTCCCGGTCTCACGGTGAGCCGCTGGATGTTCGAGGTGCCTTCCATGAACTCCAGCCCCTGAGTGTCGCGGACGAACTTGTCCAGCAGCGGATGTGACCAGGACGCCCACTCACGGGACAAGCACCAGCCAGTTCGTCGCTGTCAACGAGTGGCTGTGATCGAATTCGACACAGGTCCTGGCCGGGAGATCAGGGCCTCCAAGCCGGTCGGGCACCGTTGTCAGTCGAGGACCGTCGCCGAGCGCCCTTCGTCGACCTCGTACGCGCCTGCGGAGATCGCGCCGAGGCTCGTGGGGTTGAGGGTCAGCGAGACGACGCCGCCGGGCAGTACGCGCGAGCCCTCTTCGACGGTTGCGAACGTCGCGGGCGTCGACCCGTCCGGGAACAGGCGTTTTCCGGTGCCGACGACGACCGGGAATTGGAGTATCCGGTAGACATCGACGAGTCCTGCCTGGTGCAGCGTCTGCACGAGTTGCCAGCTTCCGTGAACCTGGAGTTCCTTACCGGGAAGCTCCTTGAGGCGGCGTACCTCGTCGGCCGGGTCACCGCGGAGGACCGTCGTCGGGTTCCAATCGGCTTCATCGTCGGTCAGCGTGGAGCTGACGACATACTTCGGCAGCGTGTTGAGCTTGGTGGCGATCAGGTTGTCAGGTTCGGTGACCTTCGGCCAGTACCCGCCGAGCAGGCCGAAGCTGGTACGGCCGAAGAGGAACGCGTCGGCCGCACGGAACCAGCTCTCGACGACTTCGTTGGTGTGCGTCGAGGCGTGCGGAACGAGCCACCCGCCGTTGTCGAAGCCGCCGGAGCGGTCCTCGTCGGGATTTCCGGGTCCCTGCATGACGCCGTCGAGACTGACGAAGATGTTGACGCTCAGTAGCACGGTTTTCCTTCACGTTCTGGTTGCGGGCAGCCGGCCAGGGCTGGCGGGCAGACGGACGCTAGCTGCCGGGCCCAGCGTGGGTCTTGTACAGGAACGACATCGCGGCACAGTGCTCCGCCTGCAGATCGCGTGCGGTGCACCCGACGTAGCGACGCAGCGCGTGCGCGAGGTGGGCTTGGTCGAAGTACCCCAACGTCTCGACGACTGTGCGCCAGTCGAGGCCGTCGCGCAGCATCGTGGCTGCGGCGTTCGCGCGGTCGATCTGCCGTACGGCGGTTTGCGATAGTCCAATGACCGCTCGGTAGCGACGCTGCAGGGTTCGCTCGGTCGGGCTGGCTTCGGGATGCTCGGCGATGTGCTCCTCGTCCCCGAGATGCGATCGCACCAGCAGACCCGCGTCCTGCAATCGCCGGACGAAGTGCTCGACGTTCTCGAACGTCGGCGCCTCCCAGCTCTCGCCGCCGATGACGATCCTGCCCGATTCCGTCACCGGGAACGGCACGTATCCATCGACGATCGAGGCGGCAGGATGCGGCCGAAGAACCGCGCCGAACGCGAACCGGACCCCGAGGAACTCGGTGCCCGCCGGGACCGGTGCCGTGGTCGCCCGCGTTTCCGGCCCGCGCAGGCTGGCGAGTAGGCGTCCCTGCGCCCGCGAGAGGATCAGATGCCAGCAGGTACGTGCTGCGGACGTCATCGTCTCCTCGGCGTCAGAGCGGGTGCGCCACACGCGGTCGACGAGGTTCACGTCGACATCGGTGTCGCGATGCTCGAACCGCAACGCCATGGCCTCCTCCGTCTTCAACCTGTTGAGGTTCCCCCCGAGTAGCCCACGCGGGCTTGGTCAGGTCCGGCCGACCGAGCGGTAGGGCCGGAAGAATTCGCGCAGCTCCTGCGCGTACAGCTGGGGCTCCTCGAAGGGCGCGAAGTGGCCGCCCTTGTCGAGCTCGGTGATGCGCACGACGTTGGCCGTGCGCTCGAGCCAGGCGCGCGGCGGGTGGAGCGTGTCGCCGGGGAAGAGCGCGAAGCCGGACGGTACTTCGACCCTGCGGGCGTGTTGTTCCGGTGGGATCGCGGCGTTGGCGGCGTACATGCGCATGGACGAGCCGATCGTTCCGGTTAACCAGTAGCGCGTGAGCAGGGTGAGGATCTCGTCCTTGGTGAAGCTTTGCTCGATGTCGCCGTGACAGTCGCTCCACGACCGCAGCTTCTCAACGATCCATGCGGCCAGTCCGGCGGGTGAGTCGGTCAGCCCCACGGTGGCGGTCTGCGGCTTGGTGCGGTGCATCTCGGCATACGCGCCTTCGCTGGCCTTCCACGCGGCGGCGGCGTCGAGCCAGGCCCGCTCCTCCGGTGCGAGGTCAACGGCGGTGAGAACCGGGAGGCTGGCCTCCATGCGGTGCACCGCAACGACTCGCTCGGGATGGTTCAGGGCGAGGTAGCGGCTCACTGAGCTGCCGATGTCCCCTCCCACGGCACCGAAACTCGCGTGACCGAGCGCGGTCATCAGCTCGGCCCACAGGTCGGCGACCGCGATCGAGTCGAGGGGTCCTCCCGCAGGAGGGTCCGAGTGCCCGAATCCCGGCATGTCCGGCACGACCACGTCGAAGGCGTCGGCCGGGTCCGCGCCGAACGCGCCGGGGTCGGTGAGCAGGGGCACCACCTTCTCGTAGCGCCACGACGAGTCCGGCCATCCGTGGCAGAGGACCAGCGGCAGCACCGGCCCAACCGGCGCGACGGCACGCGCATGAATGAACGAGACGCCAATCTCCCGGATCCGCGTGCGAAAGCGCGGCAGGCGCGCGAGAGCGGTCTCCTGCGCCGGCCAGTCGAACTCCTCCGCCCAGTAGTCGACGAGTTCGCGCAGATAGGTGATGTCTGTGCCCAGCGACCATCCAGCGTCCTGCGGCGCGTCCGGCCAGCGCGTCGCACGCAGGCGCGCGCGAAGGTCCTCCAACTCCTCAGGGCTGGCGTGCACCCGGAACGGCTCGACACTCGTCGGGTCCTGCGACGAGAGAGTCATGAGCCGCACCGCCCCGCCGGGTCACGGACGGCGACGGGACCGCCGTTCGTGCCAAGAGTTGTCGTCATGGACGGATCATGACAACCTCCGCCTACTGCGACAAGCGACGCGGCGTCTGGCCTGCGGACGGACGTCACCATGGTGGCCCTTGTTGATCCCCCGGCCTGCGGCATCTACACGATCACACCGCGTCGCGACCCACACCCACCCGCGGCGCCCCTGATCGACGAGCTCACGCTGGTCCTTGGCCCCGTTTCTTCTGCCCAGGCCACGCGCCGGCCGGCCGCAACGGGTCAGGTCCGTACGATGACGTGATGGACCCTGCGCAGGGGACTTCGGCGATGCGGTACCGCCTACTCGGGCCGGTGGAGGTGCGGTCCTCCGGCGGGGCGCCGCTGGCCCTTGGCACGCCGTTGCGGGTGCGCCTGCTGGCCATTCTGATGGCGCAGCCGGGCACCGCGTGGTCCATCGACAAGCTCGTCGACGAGCTGTGGCAGGGACGCCCGCCGAAGACGGCGGCTGGCAACGTGAAGACCTACATCTGGGCGCTGCGCCGGGTGCTGCACTCCGCCGGCGACCCCGACCCGGCCATCCGCGCCGGGGCTACCGGCTACCGTCTCGTCCTCGACGCACAGGCGTTGGACAGCGCGGCCTTCGACGACCTCACCCAGCGCGGGTACCACGCGTTGCGCCAGGACCGCTGCTTCGATGCCCTGCGGGCGTTCGAGGCAGCGCTGGCGCTGTGGCGTGGCGAGCCGTTCGCGGGCCTCCCCGGCTGTGGGGTGCTGCTCACCGTCCGAACACGGCTCCAGGAGCAGCGGGCGAGTCTGCTGGAGGAGGTCGCCGACCTCCACCTGCGGATCGGACGGCACAACGAGCTGATCGAGCCGCTCCGGACGCAGATCGACGGGGACCCACTGCGTGAACGTCCGTGGGGGCAGCTGATGGTGGCCCTGGCCCGGGCCGGCCGGCGCGCCGACGCGCTGACGACGTACCGCAAGCTCCATCGGCTGCTCGCCGACGAGGTGGGGGTCGAGCCCGGTCCCGATCTCCAACACCTGCACACCCGCATCCTGCGGGCCGACCGGGAGCTGTTGACGCCTGGGACGCGGCCGGCGGAGAAACCCACGCCACAGGTCGTCCCCCGGCAGTTGCCGGCCCCGCCGACGCTGTTCACCGGCCGGGCCCGCGAGCTGGCTCAACTCACGACGCTGCTGCTCGGCGACGCGGGTCCAGCCGGCACCGTGGTCGTCACCGGCACCGGCGGCGTCGGGAAGACGTGGCTGGCTCTGCGCTGGGCACACGACAACCTGCGCCACTTCCCCGACGGGCAACTCCACGTCGACCTGGGCGGTTTCGGCAGCTCCGCGCAGGAGGCGTCACCGTCGGCCGTCGTCGTACGCTCACTCCTTCCGGCCCTGGGCGTCAAGCCGCTGGAGATCCCCGCCGAACCGGCGGCCCAGTTCGCCCTGTACCGCAGTCTGACCGCGGACCGGCGGCTGCTCGTCCTGCTCGACAACGCGCGCGACGCCGAACAGGTGCGGCCGCTGCTTCCCGGGTCGACCCGCTGTGCCGTGCTCGTGACGAGTCGCCACACACTGCCCGGGCTGGTCGCCGCCGAAGGCGCACATCCGGTCGCACTGGACCTGCCCAGCACCGCCGAAGCACACCAGCTGCTCGTACGCCGGTTGGGAGCGCAGCGGGCCGCCGCCCAGCCGGCGGCGGTGGACGAGCTGATCCGCCGTACCGCACGGTTGCCCCTCGCCCTGTCCATCGTGGCGGCGCGCGCCGCCGCCCGGCCCACATTCCCGCTCCAGGCCATCGCGGACGACCTGGCGGCGAGTCGCGGCGGGCTCGCCGCCCTGCTCACCGACGACGCCGCCACCGACCTGCGTACCGTGCTCTCCTGGTCGTACCGCCTGCTCAGCCCGGCCGCGGCCGGGTTGTTCCGGCAGCTCAGCCTGCACCCGGCGGCGGACATCAGCGCGGCGGCGGCTGCTGGCCTCGCCGGCGCGCCGCCACGCCTGATCCGGCCGGCGCTCGACGAGTTGACCCGGGCGAACATGCTGGCCGAGGAGTCCCCCAACCGCTTTCACTGTCACGACCTTCTCCGCGCCTACGGGGAGGAGATGACCGACGCGCACGACTCGGCGGCCGACCGCGAAGCCGCCCGGAAGCGCCTGCTCGACCACTACCTGCGTGCCGCCCGTGACGCGGCGAGGCTTGTCGACGCCGGTTGGCAGCCGGTCGATCCGCTGCCCGTGCCCCCCGACGCGTCATCCCCGGCATTTGCCGATCACCGGGCCGCGCTCGCCTGGTTCGGCAGTGAACAGCGGATACTGCTGGCCGCCGTCGACGACGCGGCCGCCCGTGGCTTCGACGCGCACGCCGGACAGCTCGCCCAGGCCCTCACTCCCCTGCTCAGCCAGCTCGCACAGTGGCACGACCTGGCCGCCGTGCAGGCCACCGCGGTCACGGTCGCGCAACGCCGCGATCATCCACTGGTCGAGGCGCTGGCGCACCGGGACCTCGCGTTGGCGTACATCCAGCTCCGCCGGTTCCGTGCGGCCCACCATCACCTTCGGCGCTCCATGTCCCGGTGCGACGAGGTCGGCGACCGCCCGGGACAGGCCAACGCACACCTGCATCTCGCCTGGCTGTTCGACACCGAGGGCGACCCCCGCGCAGCCCTGCCGCATGCCAGGCAGGCGCTGACGCTGGCCAGCAGCACCGGTGACCGGCGCGGCATGGCGGCGGCGCTCAACGGGCTCGGCTGGGGCCACGCTCGACTGGACGAGTACGAACAGGCCATCGCCTACTGCGAACGGGCGCTCGCGCTCTATGCGGAGGCCGAGGATCGGCTGGGCGCGGCCAACACCTGGGACAGTCTCGGCCTCGCCTATCACGGCCTCGGGGCGCACCCGACCGCGGCTGACTGCTACCGGCGCGCTCTCGCGCTCTATGCGGAGGTCGAGAACCCGTGTGGGAGGGCGGACACTCTCGTCCACCTCGGCGACACCCATCAGGCGGCGGGCGACCACGACACCTCGGTCGACCTGTGGCGGCAAGCGTTGGCGATCCTCGATCGGATCGGTCATCCGCAGGCCATGGTGCTGTCCGAGCGGCTGGCGTCGTACCGCTGAACGCCCTGCGCCGACCGCACGGGGCCGGCATGGATCCGACGTGGACCGGGCGTCGGCAGGCTGGGCGAATGCTGACCACGAAGAGAACCACCTCCTGGCATCCCAGCGGGGTCGATCGTCGACGCCGGCGGCTCCTCCGCAGCCTCTGGACCGTCCTCGCCGTCCTCGTCACCCTGTCGCTCACCGCCCCGCCGTCGTTCGCGGGCGCCTCGCCGGCGGCCGCCGATGGCAACGGTTCGGCCGTCGACGACGCCACCGGCGGTTGGGCCGGCCGTATCGACTGGCAGGCGTGCCCCGAGCGGCCCGATGATCCGGGCACGCGCTGCGGCACCCTGCGCCTGCCCGTGGACTGGGCCCGGCCGGGAGGGGCAACCTTCCCACTGGCCCTGGCCCGGCGTGCCGCCACCGACCCGGCCGCCCGCATCGGCGTCCTGGTCTTCAACCCCGGCGGTCCCGGTCTGTCCGGGGTGGACACGGTGCTGACGGCTCCCAGCCAACTGGGGCCGGATGTGCTGCGTCGCTTCGACCTCGTCAGCTTCGATCCTCGGGGTACCGTCCGTAGCGCACCGGTGCGCTGCTCATCGGCTTTGCTGGCCCGGCACCCCTCCCTGACGCCCACCAACGCGGCGGAGTTCGAGGGACTTCGTGCCTACAACAGCCAGTTGCGCGACGACTGTCGCGCGCACAGTGGCCCACTGTTCGACCACATCGACAGTGCGAGCGTCGCACGTGACACCGACGCCATCCGGGCGGCGCTCGGCGAGCGGCAACTCAGCTTCTACCAGTGGTCCTACGGCACCCTGATCGGGCAGTCCTACGCCGAACTGTTTCCCGACCGCGTCCGCGCACTGGTCATGGACAGCGTGATGGACCACAGCCAGGGGGTCGGGAGGTTCTTCCGCAGCGGGGCGGCCAGTAACGAGGCCCTGTTCCACGAGTTCGTCACCTGGTGCGAGCGGACCCCCAGCTGTGCACTGCACGGACGCGACGTACCGGCGCTGTTCGACCGGCTGATGCGCCGCGCGGACGCCGGCACGCTCGTCGACGCGTCCACCGGTGCCACGCTTACCTGGTTCGAGCTGGGGTTCGCGACCTTCGTGAACTTCTTCGACGCGACCTGGGCCGACCTCGCGACAATGCTTCTCGCACTGGAGCGGGGCGAGCCCGCATCGCTCGCGTCCCCGATGGTGCCGGTCGACACCAGTCAGGAGCTGACCGAGTACGCGCTACCGGCGTTCTGCCAGGACTGGTCGCTGCCGGTCGACAGCTTCGCCGACTGGAACCGGTATCTCGAACTGTCCCGCGCTGCGGCACCCCACCTGAGGGCCTCCCCACTGACCGTCAGGTTCGCCGCGATCTGCCTGGGCTGGACGGCGGTCAACCCCCAGCATCGGCTGCGGTTGGAGACCAGAGCCCCGCTTCTGGTGCTCAACGGACGGTACGACCCGGCCACCCCGTACGACGGGGCCCTACGGGTGGTGGACCAGCTCGGCAGGCGGGGCGCACTCGTCACCTACCAGGGGTCGGGCCACGCGAGCTACCCGCGGACAGCGTGCACTCGGACCTACGTGGAGCGGTACCTCATCGAGAGAGCCGTACCGCCGGCCGGCGCGAGCTGCCCAGCCGCCCCCGCCTGACGGCGCGGCTCAGGCCGGAGACGGCCCGGGCCGGTGGCGATCGTTCTTCGTGCTGGGGGGTGGACTGCCGTTCCGCCCCCCAGTTCGTTGACTACGTGGCTCGTGCCCCAATACGCTTAACAGGCCGGTTAAGTGAGGGGAGCTTCCGATGGCGGGCACCGATCAGCTCAGCGCGGTGTTCTCGGCGCTTTCCGACCCGACTCGACGGGCGATCATCGCCGAGTTGGCCGCACGTGACGCCACTGTCACCGAGCTCACCGCTCCTCTGTCGATCTCGATGCCGGCGGTGTCACGGCACCTGAAAGTGCTCGAGCGGGCTGCGCTCATCTCGCGGTCGCGGTCGGGCAAGTGGCGCGCGAGCCACCTCGAGGCCGGCCCGCTGCGCGAGGCGGCCGACTGGATCGAGCGCTACCGGCGGCTCTGGGACTCGTCGCTCACCCGCCTCGATGCCCACCTCGCCGCGGTGCAGGCCGCCGGAGCAGCAACGGACCGGATGGCCGACGACCCCAGGGAGCTCGAATGAACACCGAAACTCCGCAGCTCGTCATCTCACGTGTGTTCGACGCGCCGCGGGAGCTCGTCTACCGAGCCTTCACCGACCCCGATCACCTGGCGGCGTGGTGGGGCCCGATCGGCAACTCGCTGCCGCGTGACGAGATCGAGTTCGACGTGCGCCCCGGCGGCTTCCAACGGTGGACGGAGGTCAACCCCGCTCAACCCGGCCTTCGCGTGCACATCCAGATCGACCTCACCGACGTCGCCGACGGCGAACTGCTCGACGGCGTCATGCACGTCGGTGGCCGGCTGCAGGAGGGCATCGAGCCGTTCGAGACGAGATTGCGGGTCGAGTTCCACGACGAGCCTGACGGGCGGACGCGACTGGAGATCCGCCAGTGGCTCCCCGAACACCTGGCGCACCCCAGCGACGAGGGTTGGCGCCAGGCGTTCATCAAGCTGGACGCCGCGCTGGCGAGCGTCCGCCCTGCTGGAGCTGAGGGGTAGAGGCATGGCAAAGCTGATGTACGTGACGAACGTGTCGCTTGACGGCTACATCGAGGACGATCGCGGCGACTTCAACTTTGGTCCAGGCGACGACGAGCTGTTCACGGTCCACACCGACCTCCTGCGGTCGGTGGGCACGCTTCTCTACGGGCGGCGCCTGTACGAGGCGATGGCGGTCTGGGAGACCGAGCCCGCGCTGGCCGCGAAGTCCGACCTCATGGCCGACTTCGCGAGCGTCTGGCAGGCCGCGAGCAAAGTCGTGTATTCCACGACCCTCGCGGACGTGTCCACTGCCGACACACGAATCGAACGCCGGTTCGAGCCCGCCGCGGTACGCGAGCTGAAGGCCACGGCCAGCAGCGATCTCACCGTGGGAGGCGCCAACCTCGCGGCGCGGGCTTTCCAGGCCGGGCTGGTCGACGAGTGCCAGCTGTTCATCTGGCCCGTCGTCGTCGGCGGCGGCAAGCCGGGCCTGCCGACCGGCCTGCGCGCCGACCTCGAGCTCCTCGATGAGCGCCGTTTCCGCAACGGCGTCATACAGCTCCGCTACCGCACTCGCGGAGAGTGAAGGACGGCCCTGTCCGGTTCGCCGGCAGGGAACAATCTCATCGACGGCGATGGGGGAAGGACGAGTCGAAGCCCGGCAGTCGGACGGTGCAGAGCGTGCCCCGGCCCGGCGGACCTGCGGCCGTACTCCTCAGGGTCCCCCACCACAGGGACAACCCGTCGCGGCCGCGCTGAAAGACACCCTCGTCGTTCACCTGCGGCGATGAGGCCGCCCCACTGACGGACGGCATCGACGAGATTGGGTGGGTGGACGATAGGCTGCGGGGCGGCGTCCGGTGACCTAAGGGGAACGAGTGATAGGCGGATCGGCTCGCGCGGTGGCCACGGTCTGCGGGCGTTCGGCGTGAGCAACGGGTTGCGCCCCGGTGACCCGGCCCGGCTCGGCGCGTACGAGGTGCTCGACCGGCTCGGCGACGGCGGCATGGGCAGCGTCTTCCTGGCCCGGTCGCCGCAGGGACGGCGGGTCGCGGTCAAGGTCGTCCGCTCGGAGTTTTCGCACGACGAGGAGTTCCGTGGTCGGTTCCGCAGTGAGGTGAACCGCGCCCGCCAGGTGCCACCGTTCTGCACCGCCGAGGTCCTGGACGCCGACCCGGACCACGACCCGCCGTACCTGGTCGTGGAGTACGTCGAGGGACCCAGCCTGGCCCAGGTGATCCGGGAACGGGGGCCGCTGGGGGCGGCGCAGGTGCACAGCATCGCCGTCGGGGTGGCTACCGCGCTCACCGCCATCCACGGCGCCGGAGTGATCCACCGGGACCTGAAGCCGGCGAACGTGCTGGTCGCGCCGGGTGGGATCAAGGTCATCGACTTCGGCATCGCCCGCGCGTTCGAGGTGACGAGCCAGCACACCCGGACCAACCAGGTGGTCGGGACCGTCTCGTACATGGCGCCGGAGCGGTTCGACACGACGTCCGGCCATCCGGTCGGCCCAGCGGCGGACATCTTCGCCTGGGGTGCCGTTGTCGCCCATGCCGCGACCGGCCGTAACCCGTTCGGGGGCGACTCCCCGACCGCCACCGCCATGCGGATTCTCACCCAACCGCCGGACCTGACCGGCCTCGGCGGGGCGCTGCGGGAGTTGGTCTCCCGGGCGTTGGAGAAGGATCCCGCCGCCCGGCCGACCGCCCGGGAGCTGCTCGACGGGTTGTTGACCGCAGCGGATCGGGGAGTTGCCGCCAGGTCGGTCCAACTTCTGGGAGCGACGCCGGCTGCCGGTGGTGGCGGTCAGCCGATGCCGCCGGGTCTGACCACGGCCGGTCGTGGGGGCTCGGGCCGGCGTGGCTGGCTCGCCGGGCTGAGTGCGATCTCCGCGGTGATCGTGGTGCTGGCGCTCGCCTTCGTCATCGTTCCGAAGCTGCTGAACGGCCGGTCCAAACCCGACCCCACCGGCTCGACGGCGGCCGGCAGCTCGGGGCCCACCGGGCCCGCGGCCACCGCGTCCACGCCAAAACCCAGCTCGGGTACGCCGACCAGGTCGCCGTCGGCCAGCGGGGATCCCAGCCGGGCCATCCTGGCCGGGCAGCGACGGATCCTGCTGCACGTGGTGGAGGTCGACCGTGACCTGTCGCTGCCGTCGTACGGCGAGCTCGAGACCGGCGACGGAACGGGCAAGGATGCGCTCTTCGTGCTCGAACCGGTAGGGGTCGACTACATGATCAAGTCGGTGAATCCGGAGATCGCCCACCGGCCGTGCCTCGGCGTCAAGATCGATGCCAAGGAGAACAAGTTGCTTGTGGGAACCGACTGCCGGCCCACTGCGGCGACTCTTTTCGCGATCTCCAGTGAGGCTAAGGACGACAAGGGGCGTACCTCCTACGTCATCAGCAACGACGAGTACGGCGTGGTGCAGTGGAGTCCGACCAGGAAGCACATCTACGTGGAGTTTCTCGGTGACGCCCCGATCGACACCACGTTCAGCCTGGTCGACCGGGGCGCGGTCTGACCCACGTCGCGGCGTTCGTCGAGCAGCAGTGCGGCGACCGCCTCCGGGGCCTCGTGCATGGCGTCGTGACCGGTGGGGAGGTCGTGGACCTGCCAGTCGGGATCGGCGTCGAGCCGGGCGCGGAGTGCGGCGAACGGCGAACGGTCCTCCCATCCCGAGCAGTAGACGAATTCGCGTCGCGGAATCTGGGCCGCGGCCCCGGTGAGCCGGATCGTCTGCAGGAACGAGGCGAGAGGATGGGGACGGCGGCGGGGATCGCCGCCCTCGGGTGGTCGTACGGAGTGGCCGGTGTCCGCCGCGCCTTCGGCGAACACCTTCCGGAAGTGCTCGTTCGTCGCCGACCAGCACGAATCCCCGTCGCGCGGCACGTAGGCGTCGAGATGCACCAGGCGTGCGATCCGGCCGTCGGCCCGGTCCGCGGCGGCGGTGATCACCATCCCGGCGTAGCTGTGACCGACGAGCGTCGCGTCGGTGATGTGAGCGCGATCGAGGAGCCGCAGCACGTCGTCGGCATGCGTGTCGAGGTTGGCGGTCGCGACTGTCGCGTCGTCGTCGCCCGGACGCAGACCCGTCAGGGTCAGCGCGTGCACAGTGTGCCCCGCGCGTTCCAGCAGTGGAACCACCGCCTCGAACGACCAGGAACCCTTCCAGGCGCCGGGCACGAGCACGTACGTCGTCATGGTTCTTCCTCTCTCCAGACTCGGCACCGAGGCGCCGCCCCGATGCCGGTCGGGCCCTCGGCGCGGCGGGGAATCACCGCACGGAGGTAGTGTCGCCAGGTCAGGGAGTGGCTTACTACCGACAGGAAGCCATCGCATGCCCGTTCCCCGCCAATCTCGTCCGGTCGCCGGAGTGACGTCGCACCTCTGGCCCTCCGGCGGCCGCCACCTCTGGCCCTCCGGCGGGGCAAGCGCCGCGCAGACCCACGATCGAGGACACCTGGTGTACGCGGCCAGCGGCATCCTGGCCGTGCAGACCGAGCGCGGCACGTCGATCGTTCCCGCCAACCGGGTCGCCTGGACCCCCGCCGAGTTCATCCACGCCCATCGGGCGCACGGCGACACCGACATGCGGATCGTGTTCCTCGCGCCGTCCCTCGCCCGGCTGCTGCCGGAACGCCCCGCCGTGTTCCTGACCTCGGCCCTCGCCCGCGAGGTCCTGCTCGCCCTGACCGGCCCCGGCAACTACGACGACGCGACGCCCGGCCACAGCCGTCCCGCGCGCTCTCGTCTGCTTCGCGTGCTCGTCGACGAACTCCGCGAAGCACACGAACAGCCCCTGCACCTGCCGGAGCCACGCGACGACCGCGTGCGGGCCATCGCCCGGATGCTGTACGAGACGCCGGCGGACAACGCGACGCTGGCCGAGCTCGGGAAGATGATCGGAGCGAGCCCTCGCACCCTCAGCCGACTGTTCCGCACCGAGCTCGGCATGACCTTCTACGAGTGGCGCACGCAGCTACGCGTCTACCACGCACTCGTGCTGCTGGCCGACGGCCGGGACACCACCCGGACCGCCCACGCCTGCGGGTGGGCCAACCCGAGCAGCTTCATCGCGGCGTTCACCGCGATCGTCGGCACGACGCCGGGCCGTTACCGAGCCGGTCGCTCAGCTCCACCCCGGCCGGGAGCCACGTCCGTGGGGTGACGTCGGCTCGCCAACAAGCGTGACGGTGGGGCCGCTCGTCGGACGAGCGGCCCCACCGAGTCCGTCGTCAGGCCGGCACGTGACCGGCCGTCCAGCACGCCGAGTGGCTGTGGCAGGCGACGTACGCCGCCAGGGCATCGTGCAGCGCGGCCCGCCGCGTGGCCGAGAGCCCGCCGGCGATGTTGTTGAGCTGGTGCGGGTCGACGGTCCGGTCGTAGTACTCCCGTTCACCGTTGGAGTACTCGACGTAGGTGTAGGTCGCGGTCCGTAGAGCCTCGTAGGTGATCGGGCTGCCGTTGCGGCGGTCCTGGGCGTCGGGATCGTCCGCGGCCTGGTTGGGGCCGTGGTGCTCGATCAGCGCCCCGGTACGCCAGTTCGGTGCCGCCTCGCCCTGCGCGAGCGGAAGCAGGTTACGCCCGTCGACGTGCGTGCCGACGTCGGCGGCGCCGATGCGCTGGAAGGTCGGTGCCAGGTCGATGTTCTGCACGATCTCCGCGCGCTCCGATCCGGGAGCGACGCCCGGCCCGGCGACGACGAGCGGCACTCGCACATCGGTGTCGAAGGCGGTCTGCTTGCCGCCTGTCAACCGGTACTCGCCCATGTGGAAGCCGTTGTCGGAGCTGAACACGACATAGGTGTTGTCGGCGATGCCGCTGGTCGTGAGCTGGGCGCGCAGGTTGCCGATCAGCCGGTCGACCGCCTGCACGGACTGGGCACGCTTGCGGAAGTTCGTGTCCAGGGTGCTCTTCTCCTGCGCGGTCAGCGGTCCGTTGTCGGCCAGCCAGGACGGCGCGTTGGTGGGCAGCCGGTCGTACGCCGCGGTGCGCGGGGCGGTGAGCCCGGGGAAGTCGTCGAGGTCCTGGTTGGCCGGGGTGAACGGGCTGTGCGGGGCGAAGGTCGAGACCTCCAGCAGGAAGGGCGTGTTGGCGGCCGCCGAGCGCTGGATGAAGTCCTTGCCCTTGCGGGACAGGACGTTTGTCAGATAGTCGGCCGGTTGGCTGCCGTAGTGGACGACCGTGTGGTTCTCGTTCAGGTCGTAGTTGTACTCCGGGTACCCGTTGCCGGCCACGTACCACTCCGACCAGCCCGGCGGGACGTACGGCAGCGCGCCTCCCTGCGTGTCCGCCGGCAGGTAGCCGTTGAGGTACTTGCCCAGGAAGCCGGTCCGGTAGCCCTTGCCCTGCAACACCGTCGCGAACGTCCGGTTCTCGTTGCCCCGGCCCTTGAAGACAGCGAACCCGCCGTCGGCGCCGCCGTTGGTGAACACACCGGTGTCGTGCGGGAACTGGCCGGTGAGGATCGACGAGCGCGACGGGCAGCACAGCGAGTCGGTGACCGTGTAGTTGGTGAAGGTGGCCCCCTCGCTCTGCAGCTGTCGGACCTGCGGCAGGTACTGCACGAGGTTCCACGCGAGGTCGTCCACGAGGACGAAGATGATGTTGGGCGAGGTGGCGGTGGATGTCGGGGTGGGTGCCGCGGCGCGTGCCGGTGCCCACGCGGCGAGCAGAGCCAGCCCTGCTACGACTGTGGTGGCGAGGAGGCGGCGCTTGGTGATAGCCATGTCGCCAAGACTGGCCAAAATTTGTCAGCATCTATTAAACGGCTCGTGATGATCTGATCAAGGGACATGTCGGGGTCGGACCGGTCAGTCACCCGCCGTCACCTCGGTCAGGTGAATGACCGTTCAAGTTCGGCGCGAAATTGATCGCGTTGTGCAATCTCTCCGTGAGGACTCATGTGGGCGTGGATGCGCCTGCCTCGATCGGAGGAATCACATGATCAGCACGTCTCGTTCCCGGGTCCGAGCGCTTGCGGTCATCGGGATGGCCGGTGTCCTGGCGGCGATCGGCCCGGTGACCCAGCAGGCGTCCGCAGCCGAGGTCGCCGAGGGTGCCACCATGGGGGCCAACGCCCGGGTCGACATCCCACGCATCGCCTCGGCAATCAAGCCACCGGCGGGATCCCGCCCGGTCGGCGCGTACGTCGTTACTCGCGGAACGCAGACCTACACGTGTGCCGGTGGCGTGTTCACCGGCGCGTCCGTGCCGGAGGCCCAGCTCATCGGCACCGGTGGCCGGGTCCACCACTTCAAGGGGCCGAGCTGGCAGTCCGAGCGCGACGGCTCGCTGATCACGGCGAAGAAGACGGCGGAGAGCCCCCGCCCCGGGACGATCCCCGAGCTGCTGCTGACTGTGGACACCCACGCCGGCAGCGGCCGTCTCGGCAACGTCGCGTACGTCAGCCGTCTGTTGACCTCGGGTGGCGTCGCCCCGGCGGGCGCCTGCGTCGACGGCGCGACGACGGCAGTGCCGTACGGCGCGGTGTACGTCTTCTGGGCCGCGAAGCGCTAGTCGCGCCGACCGGTCGGCGTCATCTGTTGCGGCGGTGGTGGACGATCAGCGCCGCCGCGCAGAGCACCGCGACCAGGCCGAACACCGAGCCGATCCACGGGTTGTCCACGACTGTTGAGAACACGGCGTTGGTGGCCGCGGCGAGAAAGAGCACCAGCCACAGCAGCGGGCGTAGCAGGCCGCCGGGCCGCTCCGGCGCGGCGGCCGGGGCCTCGGTGCTGCGGTACGGATCGGTCATGACTGTCTCCTTCGGTGACGTTTCGACGACACCACCGACGCTAGGCGGATGACAGCGGCGGGGACGATCCCGCCAGCTCGACGACCCAGGTACAGCAGGCTGTACTTTCCGCCGCGGACGCTGCCGGCCGTGCTCGCACTGGCCTATGTTGGCCCGGGAGGTGGGCGGCGATGGCGTACGTGCGGGGCCGGATGCGCGCGTCGGTGGACGCCGTCGAACACCTCGTCGGCGGGCTGGGCACCGCGCTGCTGGCGTTGGGCGCGCTGTTCTGGGCGGTCGTCGTGGCAATGACCTGCCTGGTGGGGGTGGGCCTGCGGCTGGTGCCCGGCGTGTTGCGGGCGGTGCGCTCGGTGGCCGACCGGGAGCGCGCCCGGCTGTCCCGTCGGGGCAGCCCGATTCCGACGCCCGGGCCGGTGCCGGAGGAGCTACGGGAGGCGGTACGCGACCCGTTCGTCCGCCGGGAGCTCGGCTGGGTCACGCTCCACTCGATCACCGGCCTGGTGTCCGGACTCGTCGGCATCGCCCTGCCGCTCTACGCCCTTCAGGACATCACGTTCCCCCTGTGGTACCGGCTGGTCCGGCCCGAGGACGGCGCACCGGGGTTCTTCTGGTGGCGCATCGACGGGCTCTCCGAGGCGCTCGTCGTCGGTGTGCTCGGGGTGGGCTGGCTGGTCGCCGCGGTCGGGTTCGGCCCGGCGCTGGCCCGCCTCCAGTCCTGGCCGGGTCGGTGGCTGCTGCCCCCGCCACCGGGGGTCGACCTGTCGCTGCGGGTCGCCGCGCTGACCGCGACCCGCGCCGCGGCGCTGGACGCCCACGCCGTCGAGTTGCGCCGCATCGAACGGTCGCTGCACGACGGTACGCAGAATCGGCTGGTCGCGGTAAACGTGCTGCTGGGCGCCGCGCGCCGGGCGGTACGGCGTGACCCGGACCGGGCCGATGAGATCCTCGGGCAGGCCCAGGACGCGGCGGAGCAGGCGCTCGGCGAACTGCGGACGGTGGTGCGCGGCATCCTGCCGCCGGTGCTGGACGACCGGGGCCTCGCCGGGGCGCTCACGGGTCTGGCCGGCAGTTGCGCGGTGCCGTGCCGGCTCGCGGTGGACGTGGCCGTCCGCTGCGCGGCGTCGGTCGAGGCCACCGCGTACTTCGTGGTGGCCGAGGCGCTGACGAACGTGGTCCGACACAGCGGCGCGAGCCGGGTGGACGTCACCGTGCGGCGTGAGCACGGCCGGCTGCTGGTCACCATCGAGGACGACGGGCGCGGCGACGCCGACGAGGCACGCGGCTCCGGGCTCACCGGCATCCGCCGGCGGGTCGAGGCGTACGACGGGCGAATGGCGCTGACCAGCCCAGCGGGAGGGCCGACGAGGATGCACGTGGAGCTGCCATGCGGATCGTGATCGCCGAGGACGACCCGCTGCTGCGCGAGGGGTTGGCGCTGCTGCTGCGTGCGGAGGAGCTGGATGTGGTCGCCACGGCGGGCACCCCGGGCGAGTTCCTGGTCGCGGTCGACGAGCACGCGCCGGACGTGGCGATCGTGGACGTACGGATGCCGCCGACCCACACCGACGAGGGCATCGTGGCCGCGGTGGAGGCCCGGCGACGTCGACCCGGCCTCGCGGTGCTGGTCCTGTCGGCGTACGTGGAGCAGGCGTTCGCCACCGAACTGTTCTCGGTCGGCGCCGCCGGGCTCGGTTACCTGTTGAAGGAGCGGGTGGGCCGGGTCGAGGAGTTCCTCGCCGCCCTGCGTCGCGTGGCGGACGGCGGCAGCGTGATCGACCCGGAGGTGGTGGCGCAGTTGCTCGCCCGCAACCGCCGGCCGGACACGGCGCTGGGCGAGTTGTCGCCGCGCGAGCGTGAGGTGCTGGGGCTGATGGCCGAAGGGCTCGGCAACACGGCGATCGCCGAGCGGCTGTTCGTCACCGACGGTGCGGTGCACAAGCACATCCGGAGCATCTTCGCGAAGCTCCAGCTGCCGCCGGACGACAGTGCCGACCGCCGGGTCACCGCCGTGCTGCGCTACCTGGACGGCGGCCAGCGGTAGCGCCCGTCGACGCTTGCCCCAGCAGGTCGCGGCCGCCGGGGACGAACGGCCCGGCACGCGACCCGGGGCGGGTTCGGCGTGGTGCCGGACCCGCCCCGAGTCATGGGTGGTGGAGCGTCAGCGGCGCAGGGTGAGCAGGCCGGGGCGGTACGGCAGCAGGCCGTAGTCGACGCCGTTGGAGCTGGGGGATCGGCCCTGGTAGAGCAGTTGCAGGTTGCAGGGGTCGACGGTGAAGGTCTGGTCGGCGCTGGTGCGGATCAACTCGCCGTGGCTGATGTCGTTGGTCCAGGTGGCGCCGCTGTTGGCCTTGCCGGCGAAGGGGTTGCTCTCGGTGGCTGCCTGGGGGGTCCAGGTGCCGCCGAGGCTGGTGGCGGTGAAGGAGCGGAAGTAGCGGCCCTGGGAGCCGATGGCCTCGACGAGCATGAGGTAGCGGTTCTGGCCCTGCAGCTTGTAGACCTGCACGGCTTCGAACAGGTTGTTGGTGGAGTCGCTCATGATGGTGGTGTAGTTGCTGCCGAAGCTGCCGGGGAAGTTCCCGATCGGCATGCTGGCGCGGTAGATCTTGCCGTTGTCGCCGGCGAAGAACAGGTACATGTTGGTGCTGTCGGCGATGAGGGTCTGGTCGATGGGGCCGGTGCCGGAGCCGGAGATGCTGCCGGTGAACAGGGTCTGCGCGGCGGACCAGCCGTTGGGGTTGGTGGGGTCGGTGGAGGTGCGGTAGGAGAAGGCGGTGCCGCCCCACTGGTAGGCCAGGACCCAGATGTTGCGGGGGGCGAAGTAGAACAGGGTGGGCGCCACGGTGCCGCTGTTCATGGTGTTCTGGCTGGCCGAGGCCATGTCCGACCAGTTGGTGAACAGGCCGAAGTTCATCGAGCCCCACCGGCTGCCGAAGTCGTGGGTGGTGGCGTAGACGAGTTGCCGGCCGTTGTACGGGGCGACGGTGAAGTCCTTCAACGACACCCAACCCGACTTCGGCTGCGCCAACGCGCCTGTCGACGACCACCGGTACGACGACGGCAGGTCACACGTGGTGGGTGGCGGCGTCGTTGGCGGTGGGGTCGTGGGTGGCGGCGTCGTGGGCGGTGGGGTCGTGGGCGGTGGGCTCGTCGGCGGTGCGGGCGTGTCGGTCACCGGTGGCGTCGGCGTGGTCCCACCGTTGCAGGTCACGCCGTTCAGGGCGAAGCTCGTCGGGTCCGGGTTGCTGCTCGTCCACGACCCGTTGAAGCCGAACGACACAGTGCCGTTTGTCGCGACCGACCCGTTGTAGCTCACGTTGCGCGCGGTCACCGCGGCACCGCTCTGGGTCAACGCCGTGTTCCACGACTGCGTGACCGTCTGCCCGGCGCCGTACGACCACGTCAGTGCCCAACTGCTCAACGGATCGCCCAGGTTGGTGATCGTCACACTGGCGCCGAACCCACCCTGCCACTGCGACGACACGGCGTAGTTCACCGAGCAGCCCGCAGCGGCGGCACCGGCCGGCATTGCCACGACGACAGTGGCCGACGCCAGCAACGCGACACCGGCCGAGACGAGGCCCACATTGGTTGGTCTGAATATGGTCATCAAGCACCCTCCTGACGGGACGGCGGCCTCCACATTCGTGGGAGTCATTGTTAGGTGAGCGTTAACAGCCGCGTCGGCCATGTTACGGGAGCGCTCCCAAACCATCAACCTCGATGCCTTGAAGGCGGACGGGCGCCGCCACGCGGCCGTTTGGGCACGTCAGCGGGGTCGTCCCGGTGCGCTGCGCCAGGTCACCTCGGCGACCGTCGCGCTCGTCGGGAGAGACGAGGGTTATCGATAACATAGTCATCGACCGATGGCCGAACCAGCGTCAGAGCCAGACGACGATCCCGGTCAGGTCGTTGAGTACGGCGGCCACGCCCGCCCGGATGGCGTCCGCGCAGCGCCCGGCCGTGAACGAGCCCGCGTCGTACGACGAGGACATGCCGAGCCCCTCGCCACGGTACGACGCTCCGTCCCAGTCGACAGCGGTGACGTTGTGGGTGGGCTCGGCCAGTTCCGCGCCGACCACCAGGAACTTCTCGTCCAGGTGGTTCGGCGTGACCAGCGCGAGGGCGTCGATGAGCTCGTTGCCCGCGCTGACGATGAGGTCCGGGCCCATCTCCATGGCTTTGCTGATGCTGGGGACGGCATCGTGCGCGTCGTCGACCACGACTGTCCTCAGGTCGACGTGCTCGTCGTCGGCCCAGGCCCGTACCGCCGTCACGAGGGCCTTGGTCGGGGCGTCCGTGCCGGCGGTCAGCAGCACCACCCGGTAGTCCTTCGACGGGTGGACCTCGGCCCACGATCCGGGCTGCGGCGTGATGGTCGCCTCCGGGGCGGGCGGCGTCGAGGGGTCGACGAATCCGGGGCCGAGCGAGCCGACGGCACTGGGCGCGGGGCGCGGTTGTGACCAGTCGCCGCCGGAGGTGCAGGCGGCGAGGAGCGCGGCGGTCGCGGCCAACAGGGCGACGGCCCGAAGCGGGGGGCGCAAGGTGATCGTCCTTTCGGGTGGCGGTGGGAAGTGCGCGTACGCCTCGTATTCCTATCCCAGATCTGAACGCCGACAATCCGTGGACGGTCGCCCCGGCTGTTTGTTCTCCATCGGTTCGTCGGCGGGCGGGTTGGTGTTCACCCGCGGGGTGCAGCGTGCACTGGCCAACCGAGGGAGTCGCATGCTGAGGCACATCCGCCGTACCGTTGTCGTAGCCGTTGTCGCATTTCTCGCGACGGTGCTCCCGTTTCTGGGCGGCGGACCGGCGTTCGCGCACGGCTTCTCATCGACCGTGTACGCGAAAATTACCGCCGGAGACGAGGGTCACATTCGCTCCGAGGTGGAGCTCGAATACGACCTCCTGGTCGTGTCGGCCGCCGATTCCGGTGATGACGATCCGCTCTTTCGGGTGGGAACCTCCGCCTTCGAGGCGGGCGACTCCGCGGCGCAGGCCGCCGCCCTGAAGGCGCACGCCCCGACGGTCCTGCAGTATGTCGCCGACCGCTTCTCGGTGACCGCGCGAGGCGCGGCCTGCCGGCCGACCCAGGTGCGCGACGCCACGATCGGCGCACGCGAGGGGGTGCCGTACGCGGACCTGCTGCTGGACTGGACCTGCGCCGAGCGCGCCGACGAGCACGAGGTGCGCAGCGGTCTCTTCCCGGACGACGAGGCGTACGTCAAGGGCACCAAGACGATCGTCACCTACGAGATCGACGGCCGCTCCGGCAGCGCCGCGCTCGACGCCGCCAATCCGTCCTTCTCGACGGCGCAGACCGCCTACCAGCGGTTCGGTGAGTTCTTCCTGCTGGGTGCCGAGCATCTGCTGTCCGGCATCGATCACATCCTCTTCCTGCTGGCGCTCATCGCCGGGTCGCGGCGTCTACGGGAGATCGTGCTCGCGGCGACCAGCTTCACCCTGGCGCACTCGGTGACGTTCCTGCTCGCCGCCCTCGGCCTGGTCGAGGTGCCGGCGCGGGTCGTGGAGCCGGTCATCGCGCTGTCGATCGCCATCGTGGCCGGCTGGCACCTGTGGGGGATCTGGCGGCGCGGTGACCACGCAGGCGATCTGGAGACGGCCGGGCGCGGTCACCTCAGCCTGGACCGCCGGGGCTGGATCCGCCTCGGGGTCGTCTTCTGCTTCGGGCTCGTGCACGGGTTGGGCTTCGCGGGCGCGCTGGGCATCGACGAGGCGTGGTCGTGGACCCTGCTGTGGTCGCTGCTGGTGTTCAACGTCGGTATCGAGGTCGTCCAGTTGACGATTATCGCCGCGGTCTTCCCGTTGCTGTTCCTGCTGCGTCGTCGTGCGCCGAAAGCCGGCCTCTGGGTGACCGGTGCTGTTTCGGCGGCGGTGTCCATCATGGGGCTGATCTGGTTTGTTCAGCGCGTCACCGGATCCTGAGTACGGCTAACTACTTCGTGAAGTGCAGCCATTCGCAAGATCACGTTCATGACCGGTTCATCGGCCGCAGAAAGTTTGGATCTGCTTCCCCGGCGTCGGGTGAAGAGCAATCCATTTCTCTATTCGAAAAGGGAACAATGTCGATGACATTGAGCACCTCGACACGGGTCCCCGGGCCCGTGCGGCGACGCGTTGTCGCCGGGGTCGTAGCCGGATTCCTGGGAATGGGCGCGGCCCTTGGTAGCGGCCTGCTGACCGCCGCCAGCGCCGCCGACCCCACCACGGTGTCCGGCGTCGTCCTCGGGGTCGGCGCCAACGAGACCCAGCGCATCGTGTCCTGGTACTCCTCGGCCGACACCGCCCAGAAGATCCAGCTCGCCCCGACCGCCGAGATCGTCAACGGCGAGTTCCCGGCGAGCGCCGTCAGCTTCGACGCGGTCGGCGCGGCGAACACCTCAACGACCGGCTTCAACCGCCACGCCACGATCAGCAACCTGCGCGAGAACACGGCGTACTCGTACCGGGTCGGCGCCGAGGGCAGCTGGTCGCCCGCGTACGCCTTCAAGACCCAGGACTTCGAGGGCGACTACGACTTCCTGTTCTTCGGTGACCCGCAGATCGGCTCCTCCGGTGACCGGCTCAAGGACCAGGCCGGCTGGGAGGAGACCCTGAAGGTCGCCACCGGCGCGAACCCGAACGCCGAGCTGCTGGTCTCCGCCGGTGACCACGTGGAGAGCGCCAACGACGAGGGCCAGTGGACCTCGTTCCTGGCCCCCGACCAGCTGCGTCAGATCCCGCTCGTCGCCACCATCGGCAACCACGACGTCGGTGGCAAGGCCTACGAGCAGCACCACTTCACCCCGAACACCGACCGCTCGGCCCAGTACTACAACGGGGACCAGGCGACCCGGTCCGGTGGCGACTACTGGTTCATCCACAAGGACGTGCTGTTCATCGACTTGAACAGCAACAGCTACGCCAACCCGGCGGACGGCTCGGCCGGCGGCGACGCGGCGCACGTCGCGTACGTCACCGACGTCATCAAGAAGCACGGCTCCGAGGCCAAGTGGAAGGTGCTGGTCTACCACCACTCCATCTACTCCCCGGCCAGCCACGCGACCGACACCGACAACAAGCAGCGGCGGGAAGACTTCACCACCGCCTTCTCCAACCTCGGCGTCGACATGGTGCTGCAGGGTCACGACCACAGCTACTCGCGCAGCTACTCGATCAAGAACGGCCAGAAGGAGAACCCGGCTGAGAAGCCCGGTGCGCCCGAGGTCTACCCCGGCCCGGGTGGCGTCATCTACGTGACTGCCAACTCGGCGTCCGGCTCGAAGTACTACGACATCAAGAAGCCCGACGACACCGGCACGGGCATCCGTGGCAACGGCGCGGACCCGCTGGACCCGAACAAGTACTGGTACAACTCCGTGCAGAACCAGGAGCACGTCCGCAGCTACGTCAAGGTGCAGGTGCGCGGCGACAAGCTGGTCCTGGCGAACGTCCGCAGCGGCACCTGCGCGGCCCCGAACGCGGCAGTCGAGAACGGCCTCTCCTGCGTCAACACGCCTGAGGGCCAGCCGGTCGGCTCGATCGTCGACAAGGTCACGGTGCACCCGTACCACGGTGACGGCCAGGCCATCCAGGTGAACGTTCCCAACGCGGCGCCGGGCGAGTTCGGCTGGACGATCGACGGCTACAACGGTCTGGTCGACCTGGGCACCGCGCAGGAGCGCGACGGCACCTACTTCGAGGCGACGGGCAAGATCAACCCGATCCTGGTGTCGGACAGCCGCCGCTCGCTCGCCCCGTGGTCGATCTCGGCCAGCGTCGGCGACTTCTCCGACGCCGACAAGACGTTCTCCGGCTCGTACCTGGGCTGGACCCCGTACGTCCTGGACGCAGGCGCGGGCGCACAGGCCGGCGCCGCCGTCCTGTCGTCCCTCGACGACCAGGGCAAGGGCCTCTCGGCCTCCAGCGGGCTCGGCGCGGCCGTTCAGGGCCACCCCCGGGGCGGCGCCAAGCTCGGTGCCGACCTGGACCTGAAGATCCCGGACAGCATCGCCAAGGGCAGCTACCGCACCACCCTCACGATCACTGCGCTGAGCAGCTGAGCAGAACCTTTCCCACCGGGCGGGGCAGGCACCTTCGGGTGCCTGCCGCGCCCGCCCTGCCGTTCGCTCTGGACGCCGTCACGTTCGCGGTGGCAGCCCTGCTCGTGCTGGCCCTCGCTGGGCCGCCCGCCG